>NZ_CP131130.1:1575000-2175000 GCF_033705735.1 Shinella zoogloeoides | reverse complement strand
CTTGATGTCGATCTCGAAATCCGTGTCGAGGATCCTGATCTCGCCGGCCTGCGCGCCGACATCGGCGACGAAGTCGGCCATGTCGCGGGCCACCGGCGCGATGGCGTTGGAGCCGCAGACGATGGCGGTGGTAAGCAGGATGGACGAGGTGTTGACCACGGTGGAGGGAAGCGGCACGCCGGCGGCGAGGAACAGCTCCTCGATGCGCCGCCGCAGCAGCGTGCCGGAGGGCTGGAACACCCAGTCGTAATGCGGCAGGTCGGCAAGGCCGACGACCGGCTTGTCCGCAAGGGGGTGGCCCTTGCGGACGATAAGACAGGCTTTCTCGATGCCGATCTCCGTGACGTTGAAGAGCCGCGGGTTGAGGTCGTCCGGCACGCGGGCGATGATGAAATCCTGCTGGGCGGCCAGCAGCTCGCGGGCGAGCACGTTGCTGGTCTCTACGCGCACATTCACCTCGATGCCGGGATAGGCGGCGCTGACCTGCTGGATCGCCGGCACGGCAAGGCTGATGGCCGGCGCCGTCACGGAGCCGAGGAAGACCGAGCCGCCGGTGCCGGATTTGAGCGCCGAAAGCTCGCGGTCGACCTCGCGCAGTTCGAGCAGGATGGTGCGGGCGCGCCGCGCGAAGGCCCGGCCGAAGGCGGTGAGGGCGACGCCCCGCGAGACGCGCTCGCAGAGCTGCGCCTTGAGGATCATCTCCATTTCCGTCAGCATGCGGGAGGCGGCGGGCTGCGAGATGTTCAGCGCATCGGCCGCCGCGCTCACCTGCTTGTGCTCCTCGATGGCGACGATCATGCGCAGGTGGCTGAGCTTCAGGCCGCTGCGCAGCAGCGCCACGCCCTGCAGGTTGTCGAAGCTCTCGCCGGCAAAAAACTGATCCTCGCTCTCGCCGTGCAAACGCATGGTTTCTCCGATCGGTAAAAAGTAATATATTTCGCTCACTGCATATCAAATTTGATATCGATTTAGAAGCTCATTGCATTTGACAGTTATGGCAATTCGGTAGACCTTGCGCCAATGTGCGCTGGGGTCCTTGGGAGTGGGGATCGGCGGGCTCTTGCCCGGCCGTTTCCAGGCGTCGCCTGAATGCGACCCTGCCGCGCATGGAACAATGCCTGGCTGCAATTACGGCCAGTGCGCACAAGGGAGAGACCTTTCAATGAAAATGATCACTTCGCTTCTCGCCGCCGCTGCCATCAGCGTTGCGTCGTTCGTGGCGCCGTCCTTCGCCCAGGACAAGGGCATGGTCGGCATCTCCATGCCCACCAAGACCTCGACCCGCTGGATCTCGGACGGCGAGACGATGGAAAAGCTGTTCAAGGAAGCCGGCTACACGCCGGACCTGCAGTTCGCCGACGACGACATTCCGAACCAGCTCGCCCAGATCGAGAACATGGTCACCAAGGGCGCCAAGGTCCTCGTCATCGGCGCCATCGACGGCACGACGCTTTCCGACATCCTGCAGAAGGCTGCCGATGCCGGCGTCAAGGTCATCGCCTATGACCGCCTGATCCGCGATTCGGGCAATGTCGACTACTACGCCACCTTCGACAACTTCCAGGTCGGCGTCCTGCAGGCCACCAGCCTCGTCGACGGCCTGAAGGCGAAGTTCCCGGACACCAAGCCGTGGAACGTCGAGCTCTTCGGCGGTTCGCCGGACGACAACAACGCCTTCTTCTTCTATGACGGCGCGATGTCGGTCATCCAGCCGCTCGTCGACAAGGGCGACATCGTCATCAAGTCGGGCCAGACCGGCATGGAAACCGTCGGCACGCTGCGCTGGGACGGTGCGGTCGCACAGGCCCGCATGGAGAACCTGCTCTCCTCGACCTACACCGATGGCCGCGTCGATGGCGTTCTTTCGCCCTATGACGGTCTTTCCATCGGCATCATCTCGGCCCTGAAGGGCGTCGGCTACGGCTCGGGCGACCAGCCGATGGCCATCGTCACCGGCCAGGACGCCGAGCTGCCTTCCGTCAAGTCGATCCTCGCCGACGAGCAGTACTCGACGATCTTCAAGGACACGCGCGAACTCGCCAAGGTTACCGTCGGCATGGTCAACGCGATCCTGGAAGGCAAGGAGCCGGAAGTGAACGACACCAAGACCTATGACAACGGCGTCAAGGTCGTTCCGTCCTACTTGCTGAAGCCGGTCGCCGTCGACAAGTCCAATGCCGAGAAGATCCTCGTCACGGACTCGGCCTACTACACGGCCGACCAGCTCAAGAACTGATCGCTTCCCACATTCTCCGGGGTTCGCGCGTTTCGCGCGAACCCTCTTTTATCCGGATCGCAGAGCGAATAGGCTCGCTTTCGCCGCCGCGAGGTGGCGAACGGCCGCTGGAAACTGGTAAATGAGCAAGACCCTTCTGGAAATGCGTGGCATCACGAAGACGTTCCCGGGCGTGAAAGCGCTCGACAACGTCAACCTGAAGGTCCGCGAAGGCGAAATCCATGCCCTCGTGGGCGAGAATGGCGCCGGCAAGTCCACCCTCATGAAAGTGTTGAGCGGCGTCTATCCCGCCGGCTCCTACGAGGGCGAAATCCATTTCGACGGCGAGGTTCGCCGCTTCTCCACGATCTCCGACAGCGAGCATCTGGGCATCATCATCATCCACCAGGAGCTGGCGCTGGTGCCGCTCCTGTCGATCGCGGAAAACATCTTCCTCGGCAACGAGGTCGCGACCAACGGCATCATCGACTGGAAGCAGGCGTTCCGCCGCACGCAGGAACTGCTCGACAAGGTCGGCCTCAAGGAGCCGCCGGGCACGCTGATCACCGATATCGGCGTCGGCAAGCAGCAGCTCGTCGAGATCGCCAAGGCGCTGTCGAAGAAGGTGCGCCTGCTCATCCTCGACGAGCCGACGGCCTCGCTCAACGAGAAGGATTCCGACGCGCTCCTCAAGCTGCTCATGGAATTCCGCACGCAGGGCCTCACCTCGATCATCATCTCCCACAAGCTGAACGAGATCAAAAAGGTCGCCGACCAGATCACCATCCTGCGCGACGGCGGCACGGTGGAGACGCTGGACTGCCACAACGAGGATATTTCGGAAGACCGCATCATCAAGGGCATGGTCGGCCGCGAGATGGAAGACCGTTACCCGCCGCGCGAGCCGAAGATCGGCGAGACGCTGCTGGAGGTGAAGAACTGGAACGTTTTCCACCAGCACCATCGCGACCGGCAGTTCCTGCACGACGTGAGCTTCACGGTGCGCGCCGGCGAGGTGGTCGGCATTGCCGGCCTCATGGGGGCGGGGCGCACCGAGACGGCGATGAGCCTTTTCGGCAGGAGCTGGGGCCACAAGATCACCGGCGACGTCGCCATGCGCGGAAAGCCCGTGGATGTGAGCACGATCCCGAAGGCGATCGACGCCGGCCTTGCCTATGTCACGGAAGACCGCAAGCAGCTCGGCCTCGTGCTGATCGACAACATCATGCACAACACGACGCTCGCCAACCTCAAGGGCGTTTCCAAGGGGACGGTGATCGATACGCACCAGGAGGCCAAGGTCGCCTCCGGCTATCGCCAGAAGCTGCGCATCCGCTCGCATTCGATCTATCAGGAAGCAGTCAACCTTTCGGGCGGCAACCAGCAGAAGTTGGTGCTGTCGAAATGGCTCTTCACCGATCCTGACGTGCTGATCCTCGACGAGCCGACGCGCGGCATCGATGTCGGTGCGAAGTTCGAAATCTATACCATCATCAACCAGCTTGCCGCCGAGGGCAAGGGCATCCTGATGATCTCGTCGGAGATGCCGGAACTGCTCGGGACCTGCGATCGCATCTATGTCATGAACGAAGGACGCATCGTGGCCGAGCTTTCCAAGGCGGAAGCAAGCCAGGAATCCATCATGCGCGCCATCATGCGCTCCGGGGAGAAACACTAATGGCCACCGACACCGCGACCCAGAGAACCCAGCCTTCGGTGGGGGACTATCTCAGGAAGAACATCCGCGAATACGGCCTGCTCGTCGCGCTGGTCGTCATCATGATCTTCTTCCAGGTCATCACCAACGGCGTGCTCTTCCGCCCGGTCAATATCACCAACCTGGTGCTGCAGAACTCGTTCATCGTCATCATGGCGCTGGGCATGCTGCTGATCATCGTGGCGGGGCATATCGATCTTTCGGTCGGCTCCATCGTCGCCTTCATCGGCGCCATATCGGCGATCATGCTGGTGAAATGGGGGCTGCCGGCCATCGTCGTCGTGCCGCTTTGCATCCTCGTCGGCGCGGTCATGGGCGCAGCGCAGGGCTACTGGGTCGCCTATCAGAAGATCCCGTCCTTCATCGTGACGCTGGCCGGCATGCTCGTCTTCCGCGGCATGACCTATGTCGTGCTCGGCGGCCGCCCGGTCGGCCCGTTCCCGAAGGAGTTCCAGATCCTCTCCACGGGCTTCGTGCCGGACTTCCTGTCGATCACCGATCCGGCGACCAGCCTCGTCAAGAACTATGTCGCGCTCATCGCAGTGCTGGCGCTCGTCGCCTATGCGGTCTATGCGGGCCTGCGCGAGCGGCGCATGAACGTCCTGCACGAGACGGAGAACGAGCCCTTCGCCTTCTTCGCGATCCAGATGCTCGTCATCGGGGCCGTGGCGATCTTCCTCGGCTTCCAGCTCTCGACCTATCGCGGCCTGCCGAACGTGTTGGTCGTCATGGGCCTCCTGATCGCGCTCTATACGTTCGTGACGACGCGCACGACAATCGGCCGGCGCATCTATGCGATGGGCGGCAACGAGAAGGCGGCGAAGCTCTCGGGCATCAATACCGAGCGGCTGACCTTCTACACCTTCGTCAACATGGGCGCGCTGGCCGCGCTGGCCGGCATGATCATCGCGGCCCGCCTCAATTCGGCGACGCCGAAGGCCGGCGTCGGCTTCGAGCTCGACGTCATCGCGGCCTGCTTCATCGGCGGCGCCTCGGCCTCGGGCGGCGTCGGCAAGATCACCGGCGCGGTGATCGGCGCCTTCATCATGGGCGTGATGAACAACGGCATGTCGATCATGGGCATCGGCATTGACTACCAGCAGCTCATCAAGGGCCTGGTGCTGCTCGCCGCCGTGTTCTTCGACGTCTACAACAAGAACAAGGGCTGACCGGGAAACCGGCCAGCCGCCCCATCGCAAGCTTATTTGACCGGCCGCCGGCGCGGCCAGAGCGGGGACGTTCGTCCGCCGCGCGTGCGGAGCGCGGCGTGCTGCCGGCTTCAGGAAGGAAACGAAGATGCTGATATCGCAGGTTGGAAATGCCGATGGCTCGATCACCGTGGTCGTGCGCGAGGCGGGCGGCAGGGGCCGCGTGGTGAAGGGCGCGGCGAGCGTGCACGCGCTGGCCATGGAAGCTGCCAATGGCGGCAAGTCGCTGAAGGCCGTCATCGACGCCAAGGGCCTCGGTGAGGAGGTCGATCTCGAAGCGGCCTATGCCGAAGGCCGGCTGCTGCCGCCGATCACCCATCCCGACGCCGCGCATCTCCACTTGACCGGCACGGGCCTGACCCATCTCGGCTCCGCCGCCACGCGCGATTCCATGCACAAGAAGACGGCGGAAGCCGCCGAGGAGACGCTGACGGACTCGATGAAGATGTTCCGCATGGGCCTCGAGAACGGCAAGCCGAAAGCCGGCGAAAAGGGCGTGCAGCCCGAATGGTTCTATAAGGGCAACGGCACGCAGGCCATCGCCCCCGGCGCGGCGCTGACCTCGCCCTCCTTCGCGCTCGACGGCGGCGAGGAGCCGGAAATGGCCGGCATCTACGTCATCGCCGCGGATGGTTCGCCCTTCCGCATCGGCTTTGCCGTGTCGAACGAATTCTCCGACCATGTGACGGAGCGGATCAACTATCTCTACCTCGCCCATTCCAAGCTGCGGCAGGCAAGCTTCGGCCCGGAAATCCGTGTCGGCGCGGCGCCGGACGATATCCGCGGCTTCTCGCGCATCCTGCGCGGCGGCAAGGTGCTGTGGGAAAAACCGTTCGTCTCGGGTGAGGCGAACATGTCGCATACTTTCGCCAATCTCGAATACCATCATTTCAAGTACGGCCTGTTCCGTTCGCCGGGCGACGTGCACGTGCACATGTTCGGCACGGCGACGCTGTCCTTCGGCGACGGCATCCGCACGGAAGAGGGCGATGTGTTCGAGATCGGCGCGGAAGGCTTCGGCCTGCCGCTGCGCAATCCGCTGGCGGTCGCCGCGGAAGAAGAAATCGTCATTCGCCAATTGTAATTCCGGTCGCGGCCCGGTTTTATCGGGCCGCATCATGACAGACAGGAGGCTTGTCGAGCCCATGACCATCCATCAGAACCTGATTGCCGGCGAATGGGTCGGCTCCGAGGCCATCAAGAACGTCAATCCGTCCAACACCGACGATGTGGTGGGCGAATATGCCCGCGCTTCCGCCGAGGACACGAAGGTGGCGATCGCCGCCGCTAAGGCGGCTTTCCCGGCCTGGTCGCGCTCCGGCATCCTGGAGCGCCATGCGATCCTGAGGAAGACCGCCGACGAGATCATCGCCCGCAAGGACGAGCTCGGCCGGCTGCTCTCGCGCGAGGAGGGCAAGACGCTGGCCGAGGGCATCGGCGAGACGGTGCGCGCCGGCCAGATCTTCGATTTCTTCGCGGGCGAGTGCCTTCGCCTTGCCGGCGAGACGCTGCCGTCCGTCCGTCCGAATATCGGCGTCGAGATTACCCGCGAGCCGGTCGGCGTCGTCGGCATCATCACGCCGTGGAACTTCCCCATCGCCATTCCCGCCTGGAAGATCGCGCCGGCGCTCTGCTACGGCAACACGGTCGTCTTCAAGCCGGCCGAGCTGGTGCCGGGCTGCTCCTGGGCCATCGTCGATATCCTCGTGCGCGCCGGCCTGCCGAAGGGCGTGCTCAACCTCGTCATGGGCAAGGGTTCTGTCGTCGGCCAGACGATGCTCGACAGCCCCGACGTCCACGCCATCACCTTCACCGGCTCCACAGGCACGGGCAAGCGCGTCGCTGCCGCCTCCGTCGAGCATAACCGCAAGTACCAGCTCGAAATGGGCGGCAAGAACCCCTTCGTCGTGCTCGACGATGCGGACCTTTCCGTCGCGGTGGAAGCCGCCGTCAATTCGGCCTTCTTCTCCACCGGCCAGCGCTGCACGGCCTCCTCGCGCGTCATCGTGACGGAAGGCATCCATGACCGCTTCGTCGCGGCCGTCGGCGAGCGGTTGAAGAGCGTGGTGGTGGACGATGCGCTGAAGGCCGGCACCCATATCGGCCCGGTCGTCGACCGGAGTCAGCTGAAGCAGGACACCGACTATATCGAGATCGGCAGGCAGGAAGGCGCGAAGCTTGCCTTCGGCGGCGAGCTCCTCAAGCGCGACACGCCCGGCTTCTATCTTTCGCCCGCGCTCTTCACCGAGGCGACGAACGACATGCGCATCTCGCGCGAGG
Source organism: Shinella zoogloeoides (assembly GCF_033705735.1). NCBI lineage: Bacteria > Pseudomonadati > Pseudomonadota > Alphaproteobacteria > Hyphomicrobiales > Rhizobiaceae > Shinella > Shinella zoogloeoides. The sequence continues at coordinate 2,167,580 of NZ_CP131130.1, read as the reverse complement.
AGATCTTCGGCCCGGTCGCCGCGGTCATCCGCGTCAAGGACTACGAGGAAGCGCTGGCCATCGCCAACGATACCCCGTTCGGCCTTTCCTCGGGCATCGCGACGACGAGCCTCAAGCACGCCACCCACTTCAAGCGCAATGCCGAGGCCGGCATGGTCATGGTCAACCTGCCGACGGCGGGCGTCGACTTCCATGTGCCTTTCGGCGGCCGCAAGGGCTCGTCCTACGGCTCGCGCGAGCAGGGCAAGTACGCCAACGAGTTCTACACGACCGTGAAGACGGCCTATACGCTCGCCTGAGCCGGCGGACGATCGTCGTTTTTTTCCCGGGCGCGGTCTTCGGATCGCGCCCGGACTGTTTCGATACGATACCTTGCGAAACCCTTCATTTGCCTTGATAAAGGCCCGCTGCCGCGATGCGGGAACAATCGGCAAGCGCTCAACCTTCCGTTTCGAGATGCCGGCCCAATCCCGGGCCGGGCGCTGATTGGAGGTTCCCATGTTCACAGCATCATCACGTGCAATATCGTTCCCCAAGCTGTCGATCGCGCTTGCCGCGATGGTTCTTGCGGCGCCGCTCGACGGGCTCGCGCAGGACGGGAGGGGGAGAGGCCTTGGGGTCGGCGTCAGCGTCGGCGGCATAAGTGCCGGCCTCGGCGCCTCCCTCGGCGGCAGCAAGGGATTGGCGAGCGCGAATGTCGGCGCAAGCGTCGGCGGGTCGAAAGGTGTCAATGCCGGCGTCAATGCTTCGGTGGGTGGTTCCCGCGGCTTGGTCGATGCCACGACGACCGCATCCGTCGGCGGCCGCGGCGGCGTGAACGCCCGCACGACGGCGACGGTTGGCGGAACGAAAGGCCTGGTCGACGCGAATGTCCGCGCCGGGGTCGGCACGCTCGGGGCGAAGGTCGATGCGAACGTCCTCGGCGGCAGCCTGCTCGATGCGAATATCGGCATCGGCACGGGCGGCAGCCTGACCCCGGGCGACCGAAGCGTCATGCGCGAATTCGCGCGAATGCCCGAGAGCGAACGCATGCAGCTCGTCAAGCGTTGCCGCGGCGTCACCAGCGGCGGCTACGACGCGGCGCTGGTCAAGCTCTGCCGCCTGCTCCAGACGGCGTCCCGCTAGAGTTTGTCAGGGAAAAGTGGAACCCGGTTTTCCCGACAAGACAAACTCCAGGCCAAAAGGAGGCGGTGGCCATGCGGCCGCCGCCTCAGCTCTGGCTTTGCGACTGGCTCTGGCTTGCCACCGGCGCCACGGTGATGGAAACGTCCATCGTTTCCGCCGCCTTGCCGAGGACCATGCCGGAAACCGGGGCGGCGTCCTTGTAGTCGAGGCCCGTCGAAAGGCGGACATAGCGCGCGTCCGGGCAGACCTTGTTCGCCGCGTCGAAGCCCACCCAGCCGAGGCCCGGCAGATGCACCTCCGCCCAGGCGTGGCTTGCCGTCTGGTCGGGCTCGTCCATCAGGAGGTAGCCGGAGACGTAGCGTGCCGGAAGCCCGAGATGGCGGGCCGCCGAGAGGAAGATGTGGGCGTGGTCCTGGCAGACGCCCTGCTTCTTTTCCAGCGCCTGCTCGGCCGTGGTGTCCGGCGCGGTCTCGCCCGGCCTGTAGGCGACGGCCTCGTGCAGCATCGCCATCAGGTCGTGCATGCGCGCCAGTTCGTTCTCGCCGCTCGAGGCCCTGGCCATATCGCGGATCAGCTTGCCGGGCCGGGTGAGCGGCGTTTCGCGCAGATAGAGCCAGAGCGGCACGAAGCCCTGATGCGGGCCGAAGACGCCCGCGCGGTCCTCGGTCTCCACCTCGCCCTCGGCGACGATGCGGATCATCACCTGTTCGGCATTGGTGCTGACGAGATCGACATGGTTGCCGAAATGGTCGGTATAGCCCGCCTCGACATGGGCGCCGTCGACGGTGGTCTTCCATTCGCGCACGATCTGGCCCGGCTGGCTCTTCGGCGTCAGCCGCAGGCGCTGCAGGGAATATTGTACCGGATCGTCGTAGCGGTATTCGGTCGTATGGCTGATCTTCAGTCGCATCCGCGTCCCCAGCCCTAGCGATAGAAACGATAGGCCTCGGAGATTTCCTCTCCGAGGCGGTTGTTGTGCACGATGAATTCCTCGATGAATTCGTGCAGGCCCTGTTCCATGATGTCGTCCATGCTGCGGCTTCTCAGCAGCATGAGCGTCGAGGATGCCGTCTCGTGCGCTGCATGGTTCTCGCCGTAGAGCTTGGCCAGATAGCCGAGATTGCTGACGATCTTGTCATAGTTATAGGCGAGCGAGCGCGGCATGCGGTCGTTGAGGATCAGGTAGTCGGCGATATTGGCGGGCGAATAGTCTCCGTCATAGACCCAGCTATAGGAGCGATGCGCCGAGACGGAGCGCAGGATCGATTCCCACTGCTTGTTGTCGAGCGAGGAGCCGACCTTGGCGATGGCCGGCAACAGCACGTAGTATTTGACGTCGAGAATGCGCGCCGTGTTGTCGGCGCGTTCGATGAAGGCGCCGATGCGCGAGAAGTTGTAGATGTCGTCGCGCAGCATCGTGCCGTGGAAGGCGCCGCGGATGAGGCCGGTGCTGCGCTTGATCGTGTCGATGATCGACGGCATGTCGGCCGGCTTGGCGCGCTTGGCGAGAACCTGCTTCAGCTCGATCCAGCACTCGTTGGTCGCTTCCCAGGTCTCACGGGTCAGCGCCGTGCGCACCATGCGGGCATTGTTGCGCGCCGCCTCGATGCAGGACATCACGCTCGACGGGTTCGTCCGGTCGCGCAGCAGGTAGTCGATGGCGTCGGCGCTCGTCAGCTTGTCGTGCGCGGCGTCGAAATCCTCGCGCACCCCGGCGCTTTGCAGGACGCCGTCCCAGTCCTCGTCGGAGGAGCCGGAGCGCGTCAGCGCCATGCGCAGGCCCGCGTCTATGAGGCGGGCGATGTTCTCGCCCCGCTCGATGTAGCGGAACATCCAGTAGAGGCCGTTTGCAGTTCTTCCCAGCATCGGCTCAGTCCTCCAGAACCCAGGTGTCCTTCGTGCCGCCGCCCTGGCTGGAATTGACCACCAGCGAGCCTTCCTTCAGCGCCACGCGGGTCAGCCCGCCGGGAATGATCTGCACCTTGTCGGAAACCAGCACATAGGGCCGAAGGTCGACATGCCGGGGCGCGATGCCCTTGTTGACGAGAATCGGCACGGTGGAGAGGGAGAGCGTCGGCTGGGCGATGTAGTTCGCCGGCCGGGCCTTCAGTTTCTCGGCGAAGGCCGCGCATTCCTTCTTCGTGGCGGTCGGGCCGACGAGCATGCCGTAGCCGCCCGAGCCGTGCACTTCCTTGACGACGAGTTCGCTCAGGTGCTCCAGCACGTATTTCAGGCTGTCCTCCTCCGAGCAGCGCCATGTCGGCACGTTCTCCAGGATCGCCTTGCGGCCGGTATAGAACTCGACGATCTCGGGCATGTAGGAATAGATCGCCTTGTCGTCGGAAATGCCGGTGCCCGGGGCGTTGGCAATGGTGATGTTGCCGGCCTTGTAGACGTCCATGATGCCGGGGATGCCGAGCGCGGAATCCGGCCGGAAAGTCATGGGATCGAGGAAGTCGTCGTCGACGCGGCGGTAGAGGACGTCGATGGCCTCGTAGCCGCGGGTGGTGCGCATCTTCACCTTGCCGTCGACGACGCGCAGGTCCGAGCCTTCCACCAGCTCCACGCCCATCATGTCGGCGAGGAAGGCGTGCTCGTAATAGGCGGAGTTGAAGATGCCGGGCGTCAGCACCGCGACACGCGGCTTGCCGGAACAGCCGGGCGGGGCGAGGGAAGCAAGGCTCTGGCGCAGCAGTTTCGGATAGTCCTCGACCGGGCGCACCTTGTTGAGGTGGAACAGCTCCGGGAACATCTGCATCATGGTTTCCCGGTTCTCCAGCATGTAGCTGACGCCGGACGGGGTGCGGGCATTGTCCTCCAGCACGTAGAACTGGTCTTCGCCGGTGCGCACGATGTCGGTGCCGACGATGTGGGTATAGACGCCGCCCGGCGGCTTGAAGCCGATCATCTGCGGCAGGAACGCCTCGTTGCGCTCGATCAGCTCGCGCGGGATGCGGCCCGCCTTGATGATCTCCTGCTTGTGGTAGATGTCATCGAGGAAGGCGTTGAGGGCGATGACCCGCTGCTCGATGCCCTGGGCGAGCTTGCGCCATTCCCGGCCGGAGATGATGCGCGGTATGATGTCGAAGGGGATGAGCTTTTCGGAACTGTCGGCGTGCCCGTAGACCGCGAAGGTGATGCCGGTTTTGCGGAAGAGGTTCTCGGCGTCCCTCGATTTGGCGATCAGGCGGGCCCGATCCTGTGCTTCGTACCATTCATGGTAGTTCTGGTATGGCTGGCGCGCACCGGAGTCCGCGTTCATCATTTCATCAAATGCCAAAGGCGTGTTCCCCATTTTCTGTCATTTGAGTACAACATTCCCGGCAATGCAAGAACCATGCTCAATTAGCGATCAAGAATTCTCATACCGCTTTGAGGCGTATAAAACCGGCCATCGCGACGGTTTCTACCGGTAAGCCGTCCGGCGAAGCGCATCCGGGGGATCCATGCCTGCCGAAAACATGGGCAGGTGCCGAAAGACTGTTCGTTCCGCTTTTCTCTGAACCTAAGCATCAAGGAAATTCCTTTGACCATCACCGGCGCGATGCCTATCGCTCGCGCACCGATTGTCCCCTTCGCGGAAAGCCCATGTCCCTCGACCGCCTGGCTCCGGCCATCTTCGTCCTGCTCTGGTCCACCGGCTGGGTCGTCGCCAAGTTCGGCGCCATCGTCTCCGAGCCGCTGACCTTCCTCAGCATCCGCTATGTGACGGCAGCCATCCTGTTCACCGTGCTCTGTCTCGCTTCGCGGGCCGCATGGCCGCGCGACATGCGCACCGTCCTGCACGCCATCGTCTCGGGCGCCTTCCTGCACGGCATCTATCTCGGCACGGTCTGGTGGGCGATCGGCCAGGGCGTGCCGGCGGCGCTCTCCTCGATCATCGCCGCCCTCCAGCCGCTGATGACGGCGCTGGCGGCGCCCTTCTTCATCGGGGAAAGGCTGGGCACGATGCAGAAGCTCGGAATCTGTCTCGGTTTTCTCGGGGTGCTGATCGCCGTCCTGCCGAAGTTCTTCGGCCAAAGCGCGGCGGAGATCCCGGCCTTCGCCATCGTCGTCAACATGCTGGGCATGGCGGCCGTCACCTATGGCACGATCTACCAGAAGCAGCACCTGCATACCGGTGACATCCGCACCATCGCGACGCTGCAATATGTCGGCGCGCTGGTCGTCACCGTCCCCTTCGCGCTCGCCCTGGAAAACCTGCATGTCGATTTCGGCTTCGCCTTCGTCGCGCTGCTCGCCTGGTCGGTGCTCGGCATTTCCGTGGGCGCGATCCTGCTGCTGCTCTATCTCCTGCGCCGCGGCCAGGTCTCCCGTGCCGCCTCGCTCATCTATCTCGTCCCCCCCATCGCCGCCCTGCAGGCCGCCGCCGTCTTCGGCGAGGAGCTGACGGTTCCGATGATCCTCGGGACAGCCATCGTGGTGGTGGGGGTCTACCTCACGAACCGCAAGGACGTCGCGCCGGCGGAGTGAGGGGGCGGTTCCCGCAACCTTCCTACAAACAAAAACGGCGGGCCGAAGCCCGCCGTTTCCGCATTCAATACCGTGACCGGCTCACGCCTGTTCGCGGCGCTGGCCTTCCGGGCGGCGCGGCTTGCCGCTGCGCTGCGGGCGACCGGGCTGGCCGTTGCCGCCGTGGTTGCGGTTCTGGCGGTCGCCCTGCTTCTGGGCCGGGCGGCCGTGCTGCGGGCGCTTGGCGCCGGCGGGGGCACCGGCTTCCGCCTGCGCGCCGTCACCGAAGGGCTGGCGTGCCGGGCGGTTCGCGGCGCGGCCGTTGCCGTTGCCCGAGCGCTGGCCGCCGCCGCGGCTGTTGCGGCCCTTGCGGGACTTGCCGCCGGGGCCTGCCGTGCTGACTTCGGCCGGGGCCTCGCCGCTGGCGACGGCGATCTTGATGCCCATCAGCCGCTCGATATCGCGCAGGAGATGCGCCTCGTCCGGAGCGCAGAAGGCGATGGCGATGCCGTCGCGGCCGTTGCGGGCCGTGCGGCCGATGCGGTGGACGTAGGCGTCCGGCACTTCCGGCAGGTCGTAGTTGTAGACGTGGGTGACGCCCGGAATGTCGATGCCGCGGGCGGCGACGTCGGTGGCGACCAGCACGCGGATCTCGCCGTCACGGAAGGCCTTGAGGGCGCGCTCGCGCTGGCCCTGGCTCTTGTTGCCGTGGATCGAAGCAGCCTTGAAGCCGACATGGTCGAGATGCTTCATCAGCTTTTCCGCGCCGTGCTTGGTGCGCGAGAAGACGAGCGACAGGCCGTCCGGATTGTCGGTGAGCGTCTGCTTGAGGATCTGCGTCTTCTGGTCCTTGCCGGGCACGAAGTGCACGTACTGCTCCACCTTGTCGGCGGCCTTGCCGGGCGGGGTGACCTCGACCTTCTTCGGGTTCGACAGATATTCGCCGGCAAGCTCGGCGATCAGCTTGGGCATGGTGGCCGAGAAGAGCAGCGTCTGGCGGTTCTTCGGCACCATTTTCGAAATCTTGCGCAGATCGTGGATGAAGCCGAGGTCGAGCATCTGGTCGGCCTCGTCGAGCACGAGGTAGCGGGCCTGCGTCAGCGTCACGGACTTGCGGGCGACGAGGTCGAGCAGGCGGCCCGGCGTGGCGACGAGGATGTCGGTGCCGCGGTTCAGCATTTCCGACTGCTTGTTGATGGAAGCGCCGCCGACGACGGTGACGACGCGCAGCGGCGTCTTCTTCACGAAGTCGCGCAGGTTGTCGGCGATCTGGTTCACCAGTTCGCGGGTCGGAGCAAGGATGAGGGCGCGGATGTTGCGCGGGTCGGGACGGCGGGCGTCAGCGAGAAGCTTCTCGATCATCGGCAGGCCGAAGGCGGCCGTCTTGCCGGTGCCGGTCTGGGCGAGACCGATGAGGTCCGAGCCTTCGAGGACCAGCGGAATGGCCTTTTCCTGGATCGGTGTCGCCTTTTCGAAGCCGAGCGCGGAGAGGGTGGCGACGATGGTCTTCGAGAGACCGAGGTCGTGGAAAGTTGTCAAAGCAATACCTTTCGGGGCGCCAGGCGACTTTCCGAATCCGGTTCCGGGCGCAATGCGCCATGTCTTGCGGAACCGCCTCGGGCCGGAACGCACCATGCGATCCGGTTTCGTCTGGCGTCAAGAACCCCGCGTGAATTGGGAACTTGTGGGTTGGATTTGCGTCTGCGCAGTCTTCCGCCGCTATCCGGCGGACCATTCTCCTGCGCTTCTCCTTCTCGCGTCCCGTGCTCGGGAAATCGCTGGGCTCGCTCACGCGGCGGCCGAAGGGCGACGCTCGGGGTCTCATGTCGTTGTTTCGTGGTGAAAAGTCAAGCGCTACTTTCGCATGTGCGAAATGCCGGACGCGCGTTCCTTGCCCGAACCGGCATGTCCGGCGGCGGGAATGCTTGCCCGTCGCGGATGGCGGAACATGCCCGCGCGCGTTGCGTTGGACCAATACGCATCCTGCCACAATCCTGTCGGATGCTCCCTCGCGCAGTACCATCTGCGTTTCCGTGAACCTTGCTAGGGGAGTGAGAAATGACCGCTACGACCTGGATCCTCGCCGCAGACGGCAATCAGGCCCGCCTGCTCAAGGGCGTGAACCTGCTGAAGGAGGGCCAGCAGAGCCCGGAGCAGGAGGTCTTTCGCTGGGAACCGAAGAAGGCTCAGGACATCATGGCCGACAAGCCGGGCCGCAGCCATTCCTCGGTCGGCCCCGGCCGGTCCTCCATGGAATATTCGAGCGACCCGGTGCGCGAGGAGCAGCAGAAATTCACCGCCGAGATCGCCGGGCGGATCGACGACTATGCCGCCGAAGGCGCGTTCGACCGGCTCGTGCTCTGCGCCGCGCCGCAGACGCTCGGCGATCTGCGCGGCAGGCTTTCCGACAAGGCGCGCGCGCTGACGGTCGTGGAGATCGACAAGAACTTCTCCAACCTGCCGACGGAAAAGCTGATCGCCAGCGTCCGCTCGATCATGTTCGAGACCTGACGGAAACCGGGACGCCCCGGCAATTCCGGCAACGAAGGGTTAACCATCCGTTCAAGGATTGGTGATACTCCCCGGGAGGTATGAATCCCTCCTTCCGTGCCGCTTCGGGGAGTTCTTGGCGTGGCTGAATCTCAAGACGAATTGCTGGTGGCGGCCTGTGCGCGCGTTCGCGCGCACCCGCATCCCGCATATGTCAAGAGCAGCGAACTGCGCTATCTCGCGGTGAACGACGCCTATGCCCGCCTTTTCGGCCGTCTGCCGGAGGAGATGATCGGCCTTCGCACCGATGAGATCGGCGATGCGCCGGGACATGACGATCGCGATGACCCGGAACGGCGCTGCCTGATCTTCGGCAATCCCGAGCGTGCCCGCTACATCCACTTCGGCGACGGCAGCTTCGACATCGCGCTGAAGCGCGAGCGGCTTTCGGCGGCGCTCTCCATTCTCGTCGGACTGTTCACGCCGTCCGCCGACGTGCTGGCGGCGGCGCTCCGCTGCGCCGCGAATGCCAATGGAGAAGCCGAGCGTGCGCCGGCGCGTGCCGGCGAGCATGTCGAGGGCGCGCTCGATGCGATGGGAGCGGGCGTTGCGGTCTTCTCCCCCGACAACCGCCTCGGTTACGCCAACAGCAGCATGCGGGAATTCTACCGGACGCTGGTCGGCGACAGTGCGGACGGCGCCGTCAGCCTCGCGACCCTCACCGAGGCGTTGCACGACGTCGAGGTCGGGCAGGCGGAGGCGGCTGAGCGCGAGCGCTGGATCGCGGCGCGGCTTGCCGCCTATGACCTGCCGCTTCACGAATCCGTCGCACGCCTTTCCGGCGGCTGGATCCGCCTCGTCACGCAGCGCCGGCCGGATGGCATGCTCGTCGCGCTACGCCTCGACGTCACCGCGCTCAAGGAAAACGAAGGCCGGCTTCGGCAGCATTCGCAGGAGATCAGTCTCTACCGCGCGCTGCTCGACGAGCTGCCGGTCGCAAGCTTCATGCGCGACGAGAACCAGCGCATGATCTTCGCCAACCGCGCCTATGTCGAAATGACGGGGCGCCAGCCGGAAGAGCTGCTCGGCCTCAGCACGCTCGACATGTATCCCGAACAGGGCGAGGAGTTTCACCGGCAGAACCAGTTCGTGCTCGATACCGGCGAGCTGGTCGAAAGCGAGATCGAATATATCCGCGCCGACGGCACGGTCCTGCCGACGATCTCGCGCCTCTACCGGGTTACGACGCTCGACGACAAGAACTACCTGATCGGCTCGATCACCGACACGACGGTGCTGAAGAAGCGCGAGGACCAGCTCATCGAGGCCCAGCGCCAGGCGGAAGCGGCGCGGGTCGATCTGGAAAGCATCGTGGAATCCATTCCTGTCGGCATCGTCGTGGTCGATGCGACCGATGTCGTGGAGCTGGTGAACGGCGCGTTCGAAGAACTGTGGGACGGCGCGCTGCCGATGATGCGGGGGCGGCCGCTCGGCGATCTCCTGCTGTTCCAGCAGGCGCAGGGCGGGATTTGCGATGACGAGGGTCCCTCCGCCGAGGGCTACGGAGCGTGCCTTGCGGATATGCGCGCGGGCGAGACGCCCGTTCGGGAAGTCACCTATGCCAACGGGCGGACGGTGATCGAGGCCGGCTGTGCGATTTCCGGCGGCCGATGCCTGCTGACCTATATCGACATCACCGAGCGGCGCGAGCGCGAGCGCGAGGTGCTGGAAGCCCGCAGCGCGCTGGAGGAGACCGGCAGCCTGCTCAAGGACGCGGTCTCCTCGATGAGCCAGGGCCTGCTCGTCGTCGAGGACGGCAAGGTGGTGCTGTCCAACGAGACGCTGTCCCGCATGGTCGCCGTGCCGGAGCGCCTGCTGCAGCCGGGCACGCCGGTCGCGGACCTGCTGGACGATTGCATCGAGCGCGGCGCGACCGGGTCCGTCGACGAACGGCATGTCGAGGCGCACGAATTCGGCGCGATCTTCTTTTCCGGCGAGCCGGTATCGCTGATCATGTATAGCGGACGCGGGCGATGGCTGCGCCTCGACGTGACGCCGACGGATCGTGGCCGTTTCGTCATGGTCTTCTCCGACATCACGGACCTCAAGAGCCGCGAGGAGGAGCTGCGCCGGCTCGTCATGCGCGCCGAGCTTGCCGACAAGGCCAAGTCCGAATTCCTCGCCAATATGAGCCATGAGATCCGCACGCCCATGAACGGAGTGCTCGGCATGGCGGAGCTGCTTGCCAAATCGAACCTCGACACGCGCCAGAAGACCTTCATCGACATCATGGTGAAGTCCGGCAACGCGCTTCTGACGATCATCAACGACATCCTCGACTTCTCCCGGATCGACGCCGGCCAGATGACGCTGCGCGACGTCGCCTTCAATCCGGTGGAGGCGATCGAGGACGTGGCGACGCTCCTTTCGGCCAAGGCGGCGGAGAAGGATGTCGAGCTCGTCGTGCGCGGCGCGGCCAACATGCCGGCGGCGGTGATGGGCGATGCCGGACGCTTCCGGCAGATCGTCACCAATCTCGTCGGCAATGCCGTCAAGTTCACCGACCGCGGCCATGTGCTCATCGATCTTTCCTCGCAGACCACGGAAAGCGGCGTGGAGATCGTCGTTCGCGTCGAGGATACCGGCGCGGGCATTCCGACGGAGAAGATGGAATCGATCTTCGAGAAGTTCTCGCAGGTCGATGCCTCCTCGACCCGGCGGCACGAGGGCACGGGCCTCGGCCTTGCCATTACGGACGGGCTGACGCGGCTTTTCGGCGGTACGCTGGATGTGGTGAGCGAGGTCGGGCGGGGTTCCGTCTTCACGGTGTGCCTGCCGATGGCGCTTGCCGTTTCCGCATTGCCCGCCCGGATCACGCCGGCAAAGGCGCCCGACGGGCGCATCCTCGTCGTCGATGCCCACGCGCTTTCCCGCAAGGCGGCCTATGACATGCTGCTCGACTGGGGATACGACGCCACGGCGGTCGCTTCCGAGGTCGAGGCGCTGGCGGTGCTCGCGGCGGCGTCGGACATGGGCGTGGCGGTGGACGCGATCCTGCTCGATTACCAGCCGGAGCGTTCGCCCGGCTTCGTGCGGGCGTTGCGCGAAAGCGCGCCGACGGCGGATATCGCCGTGATCGTTCTGACCTCCATGAGCCTCTCCACCGAGGACCAGCTCCTCTCCTCGCAGCAGGTCGAGGCCCATCTGATGAAGCCCGTCCGCGCCGATCTTCTGCGCGAAACGGTGTTCGAGGTGCTGCGCGCGGCGCGGGCGAAAACGGCGCCTACCGCCGCAGCAGGCAAGGTGCTGCCGCTGCGCCCGCAGGTCGCCCCGCAGGCCGCGCCGATTGGGGACGGGGTGCTGGACGTGCTGGTGGCCGAGGACAACGAGGTCAACCAGATCCTCTTCACCCAGATGCTGCTCGCTTCCGGCCTTCGCTTCCGGCTGGTCGAGAACGGCGAGGAGGCGGTGGAGGTCTTCCGCGCCAGCCGGCCCGGCATGATCCTGATGGACATTTCCATGCCGGTGATGAACGGCCTGCAGGCGAGCCGGGCGATCCGCGAGATCGAAAGCGGCACCGGTCATCGCGTGCCCATCGTCGCCGTCACCGCCCATGTGCTCGACGGCGACCGCGAGGACTGCCTTGCCGCCGGCATGGACGACTATCTGACCAAGCCGATCAGCGTCGAGAAGCTGGATGAAAAGCTCGACCGCTGGCTGAAGCGCGGCATCGCGCCTGCAGCCAAGGGCACGCTGCACTGATCTTCAGGCGGCCGGCTTTTCCCCGCAGAGCATTTCGCGCTTTCCCGCAAAGCCCGGCCGGCGTTCCACGGTGAAGCCCGCGGCGGCGAGATTGCGCCGCACGAAGCCGGCGGCGGCATAGGTGCCGAAGCGCCCGCCCGGAGCCGTCAGCCGGAAGACCTCCGCCATCAGCTCCGCCGACCACATGTCCGGATTGCGCGAGGGCGCGAAACCGTCGAGATACCAGGCGTCGTAGGGGATTTTCTCCTCCGAAAGGCTGTCGAGCGCCGCGCCGCAGACGACGGTGAGGCGCATGCGGGGTTCGAGTTCGATCTCGACGCGGCCCTCGGGAGCATCGGGCCATTTTTCGGTGAGGGTCGCGCGTTCCCGTTCGATTTCCGGCCAGTAAAAAAGGGCGCGGTCGATATCGGCGCGGGCCATCGGGAAGCGCTCGAAGGATGTGAAGTGCAGGCTTGCGCCTTCCGGCGCGGTCTCGCGCCATTGCCGCCATGTCTCGCAAAGATTGAGGCCGGTGCCGAAGCCGAGTTCGGCGATGCGGAACGGCTCCCGGCGCTGCCAGCGGCGGGGCAGGTCGTTGCCGGAAAGGAAGACATGGCCGCATTCCAGCCGTCCGTCGCTGCGGCAATAAAAGTGATCGTCAAAGGCACGGGAATAGGGCATATCGCCCTCGTGCCAGTCGAGGACCGCATCGGTCCCGGTCGTGTTCTCAGGATTGTGGTCAGCCATGGCGAATGGCGATAGTCGCGTGAAGGCCGCCGGTCAACCGGGCGTGGACCTCCTCGTCGTCGGCGGCGGGGTGATGGGCCTGTGGACCGCGCTTCTGGCCGCCCGCGAAGGGCTCTCGGTCGTGCTCATAGAGAAGAGGCGGATCGGCGCGGGGGCGAGCGGCGGCGTGCTCGGCGCGCTGATGGCGCACCTGCCCGACAGGTGGAATGCCAAGAAGGCCTTCCAGTTCGATGCGCTCGTCTCGCTGGAGGGAGAGATCGCGGCCCTCGAGGCCGAGACCGGGCTTTCCACCGGCTATCGCCGCTCCGGCCGTCTCATGCCGCTGCAAAAACCCCATAATCGTGAGCGTGCCCTCGGTCATGCGCAGGACGCGCTTTCCGCCTGGCGCACGCCCGAGCGGTCCTTTGCCTTCGAGGTGCTGGATGCGGCGCCGGTTTCCGGCTGGCCCGCTGTGGAGGCGATGCCATACGGCATCGTGCACGACCGCCTTGCCGGGCGCGTTGCGCCGCGCCTCCTGCTCGCCGCCCTCAAGGCCGCGCTCGGCCGCATGGCGAATGTCACCATCCGCGAAGGAACCGGCCTTGCGGCGCTCGATCCGGCGGCCGGCCGGGCTCATCTCGACGACGGGACCAGTCTTGCCTTCGGCACCTGCGTGCTGGCGGCCGGCGTGCAGACCTTCGATCTCCTGACGCCGCTCGGCCCGAAACTCGCCAGACCCGCCGGCAGCGCGGTGAAGGGGCAGGCGGCGCTGCTGAAGGCCGATCTCGATCCGGCGCTGCCGGTGATCTTCGCCGACGGCCTCTATATCGTTCCGCATGAGGACGGGCTGGTCGCCATCGGCAGCACCAGCGAGAACCAGTTCGTCGATCCTCACCGTACGGATGGCCTGCTCGACACGCTGATCGAACGAGCCCGGGCGATGGCGCCGGTCCTTGCCGATGCGCCGGTCGTGGAGCGCTGGGCGGGGCTTCGGCCGCGGGCGGTGGGGCCGGACCCGATGGTCGGGCGGCACCCGGATCACCGCAATGTCAGCCTCATGGCGGGCGGCTTCAAGGTGAGCTTCGGTATCGCGCACAGGCTCGCCCGCGCGGTGCTGAACGAAATCGAGGGCGGCACGCTCGACGTGCCGCCCTCGTTCACCGTCCCGGCACACTTCGACGAAGCCGGGCGGGTATAGATCGTTTTACATCCAGTAGGGCGGAACGCCGTAATAGTCGTGGATGACCTTGCCGTTGCGGCGGTTCCAGTCATATTCGGCATCGCTCTCGTAATGCGGGGCGTTTTCCACCTGTTCCTTGGTCAGGTCGACGCGGTAGCCGCCGAGGCCCTCGTCATAGCTGAGCTTGGCCCAGGGCAGGGGGTAATGATCCTGGCCGATGCCGAGGAACCCGCCGAAGCTGAGGACGGCATAGGAGACGTGGCCGCTCCGCTTGTCGAGGATCAGGCGCTCCACCGAGCCGATATGCTTGCCGTCGGCGCCGTAGACGCTCGTGCCCTCGACCTTGTCGCTGGCGATGAGATCCTGGGTTTCGCGAATATTTGCATCCTGCATGGCCATAAGTGTTTCTCCTTGGTTGTCATGGACAGGAAACGGGCCAAGGCGGTAATGGTTCCTCTTCATGGGGTTATGCACCAGATTCAATTCGACTTTCCGCCGTCCGGTGCTACGGTAGGCCCAATTTCGAGGTGAGCGAATGACCGACAAGACCTATGCGCGCGACCTGATCGGCTACGGCCGCAACCCGCCGCAGGTGCGCTGGCCGGGCGATGCGAATATCGCCGTGCAGTTCGTGGTGAACTACGAGGAGGGCGGCGAGAGCTGCATCCTCGACGGCGACCCGTCCTCGGAATGCCTGCTGTCGGAAATCGTCGGCGCGCAGCCCTGGCAGGGGCAGCGCAACCTCAACATGGAATCGATCTACGAATACGGCTCGCGCGCCGGCTTCTGGCGCCTGCACCGGCTCTTCACCAGCCGCAACGTCACCACGACCGTCTACGGCGTGACGCTCGCCATGGCGCGCAATCCGGAAGCCGTGGCGGCCATGAAGGAAGCCGGCTGGGAGATCGCCAGCCACGGCTATCGCTGGCTGGAATACAAGGACTTCTCCGAGGAGCAGGAGCGCGAGCACATCCGCGAGGCCGTGCGCCTGCACGAGGAGCTGACCGGCTCGCATCCGCTCGGCATGTATCAGGGCAAGCCGTCGTCCAACACGCTGCGGCTGGTGATGGAGGAGGGCGGCTTCGTCTATTCCTCCGATTCCTATGCCGACGACCTGCCCTACTGGGTTCCGGGCGTCGACGGCGAGCCCTTCCTCATCATTCCCTACACGCTCGAAACGAACGACATGCGTTTCGCGACGCCGCAGGGCTTCAATGCCGGCGACCAGTTCTTCAACTACCTGAAGGACGCCTTCGACGTACTCTACCAGGAAGGCCAGGACGGCAGCCCGAAGATGCTGAACATCGGCCTGCACTGCCGCCTCGTCGGCCGTCCGGGCCGCGTCGCGGCGCTCGCCCGCTTCGTCGACTACGTGCTCGGCCACGAGAAGGTCTGGATCCCGCGCCGCATCGACATCGCGCGCCACTGGATCGAGCATCACCATCCGTCGAAGGGCAAGGGCGCATGATCGACCGTGCCGATTTCCTCGACCGGTTCGGCGGCGTCTTCGAGCACTCGCCCTTCATCGCCGAGCGGGCGCTCGATGCAGGCGCGGTGTCGCTGCCGCTGACCGCCAAGGGCGTGCATGCCGCGCTGACCGGTGCCTTCCGCAAGGCGAGCCATGCCGAGCAACTCGGCGTGCTCCAGGCCCACCCGGACCTTGCCGGCAAGCTGGCGATTGCCGGCGGGCTCACCGAGGACAGCCGCAAGGAACAGGCCGGCGCCGGCCTCGACCGGCTGAGCCCGGCCGAGCATGCCCGCTTTACCGAGCTCAACACGGCTTATACGGAAAAATTCGGCTTTCCCTTCATCATCGCGGTGAAGGGGCTGACGAAGGACGATATCCTCGCCGCCTTCGAGGCCCGCATCGGCAACACCGCCGATGTGGAATTCGAGACCGCGAAGACCCAGGTGGAGCGCATCGCGCTCCTGAGATTGACTGCTCTGCTCCCCGGAGATTGAAAATGCCCGACGACCCA
This sequence comes from Shinella zoogloeoides, assembly GCF_033705735.1. Taxonomy (NCBI): domain Bacteria; kingdom Pseudomonadati; phylum Pseudomonadota; class Alphaproteobacteria; order Hyphomicrobiales; family Rhizobiaceae; genus Shinella; species Shinella zoogloeoides. The sequence continues at coordinate 2,151,887 of NZ_CP131130.1, read as the reverse complement.
CGACCGCCCTTCCTCTCCCCGGGAGGGCTGTCCGATGGCTGAGACACTGACGATCCGCCCGCTGACCCCTGAAGCCTTCGCCCCCTTCGGCACGGTGATCGAGGCCGATCCCGCCGCCATGCGCCATATCAACGGCGGCAACACCGAGCGCTACCATGCGCTCGCCGAGGCCGAAGCCGTCGGTGAGGATGCGAAGGTCATCATCAACATCTTCCGCGGCAGCCCGCGAAGCTTCCCCTATGCCGTCGACATGATGGAGCGCCACCCCTTCGGCAGCCAGAGCTTCTCGCCGATCGACGACCGGCCCTGGCTGGTGATCGTGGCTGAGGACGAGGGCGGCAGGCCGGGCCGGCCGCAGGTGTTCCACGCCGGCGGACGACAGGGCGTGAACTACCGCCGCAATGTCTGGCACCACCCGCTGATGACGGTCGGCGCCACCAGCGACTTCATCGTCGTCGACCGCCTCGGCGGCGGCGTCAATCTGGAAGAATACTTCTTCGATACGCCGTTCATCATCGAGCAGCCTTGATCGCTTGCGGGGCAGGGCCATCGCATAGGGGTGGACGGCGCCGCACCTTTCCTTCTCCCCTCGGGGAGAAGGTGGCCCGAAGGGTCGGATGCGGGGGTGGCACGGCTGAAGACTTGTCGTGTCGTTTTTCCCGCCTCCGGCGTCCCCCTCATCCGCCTGCCGACACCTTCTCCCCGAGGGGAGAAGGGAACCTGCGGCGCTGCCCTGCCTGTCGGCAATAGCCGCGAATTGCGGGGCTACCGGCCGCTCTTCTCAAAGCATCGCCTTCATTGGCCTGCCGGCCACATAGGTCTCGCGCACGGCGCGGTCGTCGCCGAGGGTCTGGAGCAGGAAGAGCTCGTCGGTGAGCGAGCGCACCACTTCCATCTTCAGCGCCATGGCCGGCGTCGCGGCGGCGTCGAGCACCACGAAATCGGCGTCGGTGCCGGCCTCCAGCGTGCCGATGCGGTCCGCCAGCGAGAGCGCTTCGGCATTGCCGAGCGTCATGTGATAGAAGCTCTCGTAGGGGTTCAGCCGCTCGCCGAGCAATTGCTGGATCTTGTAGGCCTCGTCCATCGTCTTCAGCATGGAATAGCTCGTGCCGCCGCCGACATCGGTGGCGACGCCGATGCGCACCGGCTTTTCACGCCGCGACAGGCTCTTCAGCGGGAAGAGGCCGGAGCCGAGGAAGAGGTTGGAGGTCGGGCAATGCACCGCCACCGCGCCCGCCTCGCTCATCGCATCCGCCTCGCGCTCGGAAAGATGGATGCAGTGGCCGAACAGGCTTTTCGGCCCGAGCAGGCCGTATTTCGCGTAGACATCCGTATAGTCGATGGCGTCCGGGTAGAGTTCGCCGGTGAAGCGGATCTCGTCGTGGTTCTCCGAAAGATGGGTCTGGATGTGCAGGTCGGGGAACTCCCGGGCGAGCGCGGCCGCCATCTCCATCTGCGCCGGCGTCGAGGTGATGGCGAAGCGCGGGGTGATGGCGACGTGGTTGCGGCCCTTGCCGTGCCATTCGGCGATCACCGCGCGGGTCTCGTCATAGCCCATCTCGGGCGTGTCGAGCAGGCCCTGCGGAGCGTTGCGGTCCATCATCACCTTGCCGCCGATCATGCGCATGCCGCGCTTCAGCGCCTCGGCGAAATAGGCGTCGGCCGAGGCCTTGTGCACGGAACAGTAGGCGACCGCCGTCGTCGTGCCGTGGCGGATCATCTCGTCGTAGAAATGGCGGGCGATGCGGGCGGCGTGCTCGCTCTCGACGAAGCGGCATTCCTCGGGGAAGGTGTAGGTGTTCAGCCATTCCAGCAGGTTTGCGGCATAGGAGCCGATCACCTGCATCTGCGGGAAATGCAGGTGCGTGTCGATGAGCCCCGGCAGAATGAGATGGGGGCGGTGGTCGATCTCCTCGGCATCCCCGGCGGCTTCGGCGCGCACGGCGGCATAGGGGCCGGAGGCGAGGATTCTGCCGTCGGCGACCAGCAGGCCGCCGTCCTCCTCGTAGCGGTAGCTTGCGGTATCGTCGATGGCTTGCGGGCGGCGGAGGAAGGAGAGCAGGCGTCCGCGGATCAGGGTCTGGGTCATGGCGGTCGGCTTCCTTCTGCGGCTGGTTCGAAAGGGGTGGTGAGGGCGTGTCTCATCTGTTTCCATATTGTGCAAGCTTTGCGGGCGAAGAAAGGGCGGGTGCCGGTTTTCCGCCCGCGCGAAGGCTGTCCGCGCGGGCGATCTTCATGCATCCGTGGATTGCTATGCGGCGGCTGCGAGGCTTTTGCGCCTGAGCGACAGCGCGATCACGAAGCCGGCCGCTGCCGCGATGCCGCCGACCAGGAAGACGCTGTCATAGCCGGCATGGTCGGCGAGCAGCCCGGCAAAGGGGCCGGTCAGGCCATAGGCCGCGTCCTGGAAGGCCGAGAAGCCGCCGAGCGCCGTGCCGCGCAGATGCGGCGGCACGCGATGCACGACCTCCCGCCCGAGCGAGGGAAAGATCATCGAGCAGCCGATGCCGGTGAGGAACGCGCCGACGAGGGCGAGCGTGGGGTCGTTCGCGCTCCAGATGAGCATCTGGCCGACGGCCTCGACGGCGAGCGAACCGATCGCCACCGGCAGGCCGCCGATGCGGTCCGGCAGGTGGCCGAAGAAGATGCGCATCAGCACGAAGCCGCTGCCGAAGGCCGTGAGGCCGAGGCCGGCATGGCTCCAGTGCTGGTCGCGGAAATAGAGGGCGAAGAACGCGCCGATGGCGGCAAAGCCGATGCCCTGCAGGCAGATGATCGTGCCGTGCAGCCAGATCCGGCTGATCACGCTGCGGAACGAGGGTCTTTCCTGTTCGGGATGGGGCGCGACGGCCGGGATGCGCCAGATGGCCAGCAGGCCGAGCGCCGGCAGGATGGCGCTGATCGTCATCGCCCCGGCAAAGCCGACCGACTGGAGCAGCGCGAGGCCGAGCGGCCCGCCGATGGCGAGCGCGCCGTACATGGCCGCGCCGACCATCGCCAGCACGCGGCCCGAATTGGCCGGGCCGACGATGCCGACGCCCCAGGCGATGACGCCGACGGCGACGAGGCTTTCGCCGAGCCCGAGAAGCAGGCGGCCGGCGAGGAGAATGGCGAAGGCGGCCAGAGGCTGGCCGGGCAGCAGGCCGGCGGCGAGCGAAGCCAGCGCGCCCGCGATGTAGAAGACAAGGCCGCGCGCGACGGCGGTCTTGGCGCCGCGGCCATCGGCAAGCCGGCCGGCATGGGCGCGCGTCAGGATCGTGGACAGGAAGGCGCTGCCGACGCCGAGCCCGGCCCAGACATTGCCCAGGCCAAGCGAGCCCGTGACAAAGACGGGAACGATGGGCAGCGAGATCGCGACGCAGAGATAGGAGACGAGCAGGATGGCCGTCAGCAACAGAAGCCGGCCCGGCGGGGCCGTGCGCATGAATTGGGGAGCCATGGTTTCCTCCAGGCTTTCCCTCGTCCGACGGCGCATGAAAAACGCACTCCGACCGGCGAGGGTCGTTGTGCGTTGCTTGACGTTAGACGCTTACGGCCAGAACACTGGCGTAAGGACGCAATAGATTTTCCCGCGCACCAAGTCAACGGCTTGTGGCAACAAGGGCCGATGATGGCCTACGCCTCCGGCGGCATGGTCGCGAGGATCCAGTCGCGGAAAGCCCTGATCTTCGGGATGTTGCGGCGGTTTTCCGGGTAGGCGAGCCAATAGTCCCGCCCGTCGTTGCAGGTCAGCGCAAAGGGCTGGAAGAGCTGGCCGGCGGCGACTTCCATGCGGAAATGGCCGGGATTGAGGACGGCGACGCCCTGGCCGGCCATGGCGATCTGCGCGTCGATGGTCTGCGTGCCGAGCTCGTTGGGCGGGAAGCGTTCGAGATCGGGATTGTCGACGCCGGCGGCGGCAAACCAGGTGCGCCACCAGATGTCGCGCGCGCTGATGATCGGCAGCTTCAGGAGGTCGGCCGGCTCCTTCACGCCGCCGATGGTCTCGGCGAGCGCAGGGCTCAGCATGGGGGTGAAGTTCATGCACATGACGCGGTGGCTGGTGAGGCCGGGCCAGTCGCCCTTGCCCCAGCGGATCGCGACATCCGCCTCCTCCTTGGCGAAATCGATCACGTCCTGCGAGGTGGTGAGGCGGACAGCGATGTTCGGGTGCCTGAGCTGGAAATCGCCGACGGTGCGGCTCAGCCATTGCAGGGCGAAGGTGGGCGTGGAGTGGATGCAGAGCTTCTGCTCCGTCGCGCCGCGCAGGTCCGCGACGGCCTCGGCGAGCTTGCCGAGCCCCTCGGCCACCTTTGGCGCGAGGCGCTCGCCCGCCTCGCTGAGGATGACCTGCCGGGGCTGGCGCAGGAACAGCGGCTCGCCGAGCGTCTCCTCCAGCAGCTTGATCTGGTAGCTGACGGCCGTCTGCGTCATGCCCAGCTCGTCGCCGGCGCGGGTGAAGCTCGCATGCCGGGCCGCCGCGTCGAAGACGCGCAGCGCATTGAGCGGGAAGTTGCGGGACATCTTCAAGGCCAAGTTCTCTTCATGCATACAGACGAAGCTTCGATTGGAATTCCATCATCTTTCCGCGCACCCTGCAAGCAATGGATCGAATTCACGAGGTTTTCCCATGACATGCATCGCCGAACCGATACAGGCGGGCGCCCTGCAGTTCCGCAAGCCCGGCCTCTGGCATAAGCTCTCCAGCGCCTTGCGTTCGGGCGCGAGGAAGCGCCGTCCGCGGCTCGATCCGCGGGAACTGTCCGATCACATCAAGCGCGATCTCGGTTTTCTCGACGGGCGCAGCGGCCGCTAAGCCGTCTCGCCCCGCCATGCGGCGAAGGCGAGCAGCGCCTCGGCCGCCGTCATCGCGGCGATGACCTCCGGGCGCTTGTCGTCGACCGCCGTTCCGCCGATGGGCAGGACGAGCCGGTCGGCCACGGTGCGGTCGAGGCCTTCCTCCTCCAGATAGTGGAGGAAGCTGCCGCGCTTCGATTTCGAGCCGACCATGCCGATATAGGCAAGGTCCGTGCGGGCCAGCGCCTCGCGGCCGATCAGGAAATCGAGCGCATGGTCGTGGGTGACGATGACCACCGCCGAGCCCGGCGGGATATCGGCGACGAGCGATTCGGGCATGGCGTCCAGCCGGTGGTGCACCTCGGAGGTGAGCTGGTCGAGCTCGCTCTCGCGCGCCTCGACGACGAAGACCTTGAGGGGAAGGAGGGTCAGCGCCTCGGCGAGCGCCCGGCCGACATGGCCGGCGCCGAACACCCAGACCTGCGGCTTTCGCCGTTCCTCTTCCTTCAGCCTTGCATCGAGGGCCTTGCGGGCCGCTTCGTCGGCGACGGTGAAGGTCAGTTCGACGCGGCCGCCGCAACACTGGCCGATATCGGGGCCGAGGGGAATGTCGAGGCTCGCCTCGCCACCGGCGCCCGCCAGGAGCTTGCGGGCATTCTCGATGGCCACATATTCGAGCTGGCCGCCGCCGATCGTGCCGTGGATTTCGGTCGGCGCGACCAGCATGAAGGTGCCCTTGTCGCGCGGGGCGGAGCCTTTCGTTGCACTGACCTCGACGATGGCGACGCGGTGCTCGCGGGCGAGAAAGCCCTCGAGGCTGTCCTGTAGAAAGTTCATTTCGTCCTTCTTGCGCGCCCCGTCACCGGGGCGCCTTCTTATTGGGCGGTCCAGCCGCCATCGACGGATATATGGGTGCCGTTGATCGATTTTGCCGCATCCGAGGCGAGGAACAGCGCAATGGCCGCCACCTCGTCGGTGCCGACGAATTCCTTGGTCGGCTGGAATTTCAGCATGACGTCGGTCTTCACCTCGGCCTCGCTGATGCCGCGGGCCTTGGCCGTATCGGGGATCTGCTTTTCGACGAGCGGCGTCAGCACGTAGCCGGGGCAGATGGCGTTGGCGGTGATGCCGTTCTCGGCGACTTCCAGCGCGACGGTCTTGGTGAGGCCCATGACGCCGTGCTTGGCCGCCACATAGGCGGCCTTGAAGGGCGAGGCGACGAGGCCGTGCGCGGAGGCGACGTTGACGATGCGGCCCCAGCCCTTGCGCTTCATGTGCGGCACGGCGCAGCGGATCGTGTGGAAGGAACTGGAGAGGTTGATCGCGATGATCTGGTCCCACTTCTCGACCGGGAAATCCTCGATCTTCTCGACATGCTGGATGCCGGCATTGTTGACGAGGATGTCGACACCGTCGAATTCCTCCACCGCCGTCTCGATGAGGTCGGAGATCTCGTGCGGCTTGGTCATGTCGGCGGGATGGTAGATGACGCGGCCCTTGCCGAGCCCGTCGAGCTTTGCCCGGATCGCTTCGATCTCGTCCGCTGCGCCGAAGCCGTTGATGACGACATTGGCGCCGGTTTCGGCAAAGGCGGTGGCGATGGCAAGGCCGATGCCGCTGGTGGAGCCGGTGACGACGACGCTCTTCATGACTATCTCCCGATATGCTGCGTTGCGGCAGCCTACGCCTAAAACTCAAGCGATGACAATTGCGTTTTCCGCGCGGTACAGTCCCGCTGAGGGCAAAGCGCGACTTGCGTTTTATTTTCCTTTGACATTCGTTTTTGTATCGTATTGAAGATTCCGAAGGGCCTGGGAGCGGCCCTTCACCGGGGAGGGAAGCATGGGCGGATATGTTCTCGCGATCGACCAGGGCACGACATCGAGCCGGGCGATCGTCTTCGACGGCAACCAGAAGGTCGTCGGGTCCGGCCAGAAGGAATTCACGCAGATCTTTCCGCAATCCGGCTGGGTCGAGCACGATCCCGAGGAAATCTGGGAAAGCGTCGTCTGGTCGGTGAAGGCTGCGTTGAAGAAGGCCGGCGTCAAGGCCTCCGACATTTCCGCCATCGGTATCACCAACCAGCGCGAGACGGTCGTCGTCTGGGAGCGCGAGAGCGGCAGGCCGATCCACAACGCCATCGTCTGGCAGGACCGCCGCACCGCCTCCTATTGCGAGAAGCTGAAGAAGCAGGACCTCGAAAAGACCTTCACGAAGAAGACGGGCCTGCTGCTCGATCCCTATTTCTCCGGCACCAAGCTCTCCTGGATGCTCTCCAACGTGAAGGGCGCGCGGGCGCGCGGCGCCAAGGGCGACCTCTGCTTCGGCACCATTGATACATTCCTCATCTGGCGGCTGACGGGCGGCAGGTCGCACGTCACCGACGCTACCAATGCCAGCCGCACGCTGATGTACAACATCGCGACGAATGGCTGGGACGACGAACTGCTGGAGATTCTCCGCGTGCCGAAGGCCATGCTGCCCGAGGTTCTCGACTGCGCGGCCGATTTCGGCGTGACGGAGAAGGGCCTGTTCGGCGCGGAAATCCCGATCCTCGGCGTTGCCGGCGACCAGCAGGCGGCGACCATCGGCCAGGCCTGCTTCGAGCCGGGCATGATGAAGTCCACCTACGGCACCGGCTGCTTCGCGCTGCTCAACACCGGCCCGGACATGGTGCGCTCGAAGAACCGCCTGCTGACCACCATCGCCTACCGGCTCGACGGCGAGACGACCTATGCGCTGGAGGGCTCGATCTTCATCGCGGGCGCCGCCGTGCAATGGCTGCGCGACGGGCTGAAGGTCATCAAGGCCGCGCCCGACGCCGGCGATCTCGCCGCCAGGGCCGACCCGACGCAGAACGTCTATCTCGTGCCCGCCTTCACCGGCCTCGGCGCGCCGCACTGGGACCCGGAGGCGCGGGCCGCCATCTACGGCATGACGCGCAACACCGGCCCCGCGGAATTCGCCCGCGCGGCGCTGGAGGCCGTCTGCTATCAGACGCGCGACCTGCTCGACGCCATGCACAAGGACTGGAAGGCGAACGGCAAGGAGACGGTGCTGCGCGTCGACGGCGGCATGGTCGCTTCCGACTGGACCATGCAGCGCCTAGCCGACATCCTCGACGCCCCCGTCGACCGCCCGACCATTCTGGAGACGACCGCCCTCGGCGCGGCATGGCTCGCCGGCCAGCGCGCGGGCGTGTGGCCGGATCGCAAGGGCTTCGCCAAGTCCTGGGCGCGCGACACGCGCTTCACGCCGAAGATGGACGAGAAGACGCGGGCGGTGAAGATCAGGGGCTGGAAGGATGCGGTGCGGCGGACGCTGAGCGCGTAATTCGCATCACCGGCCCTTCTAGGCTTGGCGGCCGGATGCTATGCACCGGCCATGCAACCATCCCCGACCATCGCCACGGGCCGATCCTGCGGCACCTGCACGCTCTGCTGCCGGCTGCCCGACATCGATCTCCTCGACAAGCCGGCGAATGCCTGGTGCAGGCATTGCGTCGAGGGCGAGGGGTGCTCGATCTATGCGGATCGGCCATCGGTCTGCCGGGATTTCCTCTGTTTGTGGATGACCGACGAAGGGCTCGCGGAAGCGTGGGAGCCGTCGCGCTCGCACATGATGGTCTACCGGCAGGGGCCGCAGGTTACGGTTCTGGTCGATCCCGACCACCCCGATATCTGGCGGCGCGAACCCTATCATTCGCAATTGCTGGACTGGGCGCGCGAAGCCGAAGCGATGGGCGGCTATGTCATCGTGTTCCGGCAGGACGACGTGTTCAAGATCTGAGCGGGCGGTACTTCCTGCCGAAAATCAAAATATTCCGGTGCGCCCTGTCGGCTGAGAGTTTACTCCTACGTCTTTCAGCCAACGGGAGTTCACCATGCTGTATGCCGTTCTTTGTTACGATGCCGAAAGCGAAGTCTGCGCCTGGTCGAAGGAGCTGGACGAGAAGGTCATGGCCGATCTCGGCGCGGTCAACCAGCGCTATGCCGAGGCCGGCAAGCTCGGGCCCGTCGCGCGGCTGATGCCGACGACGGCGGCCGTCACCGTGCGCAAGGGCCCGACGGACAATATCGTCATGGACGGTCCCTTCGCCGAGACCAAGGAACAGTTCCTCGGCTTCTTCGTGCTCGAGGCCGAAACGCTGGAAGAGGCGATCCAGTTCGCCCGCGAGCTTTCCGCCGCCAATCCGGCGAACGGCACCTATGAGATCCGGCCGCTGCAGTTCTTCAATCCGGGAGTGCCCATAACATGACGGACCTTGCCTGGATCGACCTGGCGCTCACCTCGGCGCGGCCGCAGGCCATGGGGGCGCTGCTGCGCTACTTCCGTGACCTCGACATGGCGGAGGAGGCCTTTCAGGAGGCCTGCCTTCGCGCGCTGAGGACATGGCCCGACAAGGGCCCGCCACGCGATCCGGCCGCATGGCTCATCTTCGTCGGGCGCAACAGCGGCATCGACCAGGTGCGGAAGCGCGCGAAAACCCAGCCGCTGCCGCCCGAGGAGGTGCTGTCCGACCTTGAGGACACCGAGAGCGACCTTGCCGACCGGCTGGACGGCGCGCATTACCGCGACGACATCCTGCGCCTGCTCTTCGTCTGCTGCCATCCCGACCTGCCGGCAACGCAGCAGATCGCGCTGGCGCTGCGCATCGTCTCCGGGCTTTCGGTCAGGCAGATCGCGCGGGCCTTCCTCGTCTCGGAAGCGGCGATGGAGCAGCGCATCACCCGCGCCAAGGCAAAGGTCGGCGCGGCCGGCATTCCCTTCGAGACGCCGGATGCGGTGGCGCGGGCCGAACGGCTCGGCCTTGTCGCGGCGATGATCTATCTCGTCTTCAACGAGGGTTATTCGGCCGGGGTGCCGGAGAAGGCCGATACGCCCTTCTGCACGGAGGCGATCCGGCTCGCCCGGTTGCTGCTCAAGCTCTTTCCGGCGGAGCCCGAGATCATGGGGCTGACCGCGCTGCTGCTCATCCAGCATTCGCGGCTCGCCGCCCGCTTCGACGAGGACGGGCAGATCGTGCTGCTGGAGGATCAGGACCGCTCGCTCTGGGACCGCGCGCTCATCGACGAGGCGCTGGTGCTGATCGACAAGGCGCTGCGCCACCGCGCGCCCGGTCCCTTCCAGATACAGGCGGCGATTGCCGCGCTGCATGCCCGCGCCGCGACGGCGGCGGAGACGGACTGGTTGCAGATCGACCTTCTCTACCAGACGCTGGAGCGCATCCAGCCCTCGCCGGTGGTGCGGCTCAACCGCGCCGTCGCGGTCTCCAAGCGCGAGGGGCCGGAGGCGGCGCTGGCGCTGATCGAGCCGCTGGCGGAAAAGCTCGACGGCTATTTCTATTTCCATGGCCTGCGCGGCGGGCTCCTCAAGCAGCTCGGCCGCTATGCGGAGGCACATCAGGCCTTCGACCGCGCCATCGCGCTCGCCACAACCTCCGCCGAGGCGGCCCATATCCGCCAGCATCTCGACAGCATGCAGCGCGAGGCCGCCGGCGGCGCCATGTTTCCGGCCCCGTGAACACACTGTTTCCCCGGCGCCTCTTCCAACCTCCGCCCGCGCGCCATATCTGAGGGAAAATCCTCTCATATGGAACATCCCATGGAACTTGGCCTCTATACCTTCGCCGATGTCGATCCCAATGCCCCCGACAAGGGGCGGGAAGGGGAGCGGCGGCTGAAGAACCTGCTGGAAGAGATCGAGCTTGCCGATCAGGTGGGGCTCGATGTCTTCGGGCTCGGCGAGCATCACCGGCCGGATTATGCGGCCTCGGCGCCGGCCGTTATCCTGGCCGCCGCGGCGGCACGCACGAAGACCATCCGTCTTTCGAGTGCGGTGACGGTGCTGTCGTCGGACGATCCGGTGCGCGTCTTCCAGCAGTTCTCGACGGTCGATCTTCTGTCGGGCGGTCGGGCGGAGATCATGGCGGGGCGCGGCTCCTTCATCGAATCCTTCCCGCTCTTCGGCTACGCGCTCGACGACTACGACCAGCTCTTCGAGGAAAAGCTCGACCTGCTGCTCGCCCTCAACGAAAGCGAGAAGGTCTCGTGGAACGGCGTCATGCGCGCGCCGCTTTCGGGCATCGGCGTCTATCCGCGGCCCCTCCATGGCCGGCTGCCGGTCTGGATCGCCGTCGGCGGCACGCCGCAGTCGGTGGCGCGGGCAGGGGCCTATGGCCTGCCGCTGGCGCTCGCCATCATCGGCGGCACGCCGGCGCGCTATACGCCGCTCTTCGATCTCTACCGCGAGGCCGCGCGGCGGGCGGGACAGGACGAGGCGAAGCTGAAGACCAGCATCAACGTGCACGGCTTCATCGCCGATACGACGGCGGAAGCGGCCGACACCTTTTACGGGCCGCAGGCCGAGGTTATGAACCGCATCGGCCGCGAGCGCGGCTGGGGGCCGACGAGTCGTGCGCAGTTCGACCAGTCGACCGGGCCGGACGGCCATCTCTTCCTCGGCGATCCGGAGACGGTGGCGAAGAAGATCGTCGCCCACCACAGGATCTTCCGCAACGACCGCTTCCTGCTGCAGATGGCCATCGGCCTGATGCCGCATGATCGCATCCTGCGCGGGATCGAGCTCTACGGCACGAAGGTCGCGCCGCTGGTGCGCGAGATTCTGGCGGACGAGCCCAGGGCGGAAATGGCCCCTTCCGCCTGACAGCGCGGCGCGGACGTGCTAGGACGCCCCGCGAAAGAGAGATGCGATGACCCTTGGAAACGATGAAGACCTCAACGGCCTGAAGGCGATCGGCCGGATCTGCGCGAACGTGTTGCAGCACATGTCGACCGCCGTCCGGCCCGGCATGACGACGGCCGAGCTCGACCTGATCGGCCGGCGCATGCTGGAGGCGACGGGCGCCCGTTCGGCGCCGGAAAGCTGCTACAACTTCCCGGGCGCGACCTGCATTTCCGTCAACGAAGAAGTGGCGCACGGCATTCCCGGCGAGCGGGTGATCAAGGAAGGCGACCTCGTCAATATCGACGTTTCCGCCGAGCTCGACGGCTATTTCGCCGATACGGGCGCATCCTTCACGGTCGGCCGCTCGGTGCCGGCGGTGGAGCGGCTCTGCCGCGACGGCAAGCGGGCGCTCTGGGTCGGTCTCAAGGAAGTCAAGGCCGGCAAGCCGCTGGCCGAGGTCGGCAATGCCATCGGCGCCTTCGCGCGCAAGAACCGCTATACGCTGATCGCCAATCTCGCCAGCCACGGCGTCGGCCGCTCGCTGCACGAGGAGCCGACGGAAATCGCCACCTGGCCGGACCCGCAGGAAAAGCGCCGCATGACGGAAGGCCTCGTCTTCACGGTCGAGCCGTTCCTGTCGCTCGGCGCCAACTGGGCGGAAGGCGGCGACAAGGACGAATGGACGCTCTACAGCGAGCCGAGCGCGCCGACGGTGCAGTTCGAGCACACGGTCGTCGCCACGCGCAACGGCCCGCTTGTGGTGACGCTGCCGGGCTGAGAGCCTTCACCGGCGCTGATCCGACGATCAATAAATGTCGTTTGCCGTGGCCATGTTGCAGTGCAATGGTCCCGCCATGATGCAACGCACAGCCGCTTCTTCGCGCGTGACCCTTCGCGCCGCCATTGCCGGCGCGCTCGCCATGGCGGTGGCCATGGGGCTCGGCCGCTTCTTCTATACGCCCGTCCTGCCCGGCATGATGGCGGGGCTCGGCCTCAATGCGGCCGATGCCGGCATCATCGCGGCGGCGAATTTCGCCGGATACCTGATCGGCGCGGTGCTGGCCGCCTATGGCTGGGCCGCCGGCCGGGAGCGGTCTCTGGCAATCGGCGCTCTCGCCGCGACCGTCCTGCTGCTTTTGGCCATGGGGCTTTTCTCCGGTGTCGCGGCACTGTCCGTCATCCGTTTCCTCGCGGGTCTCGCCAGCGCCTTCGCCATGATCTTCACATCGGGTATCGTGCTGTCCATCGGGCTCGTTCATGGCGATCCGCGCGTGCAGATGGCGCATTTTTCCGGCGTCGGCAGCGGTATCGCGGTCTCGGCCGTGCTCGTCTACCTTCTCTCCTTCATCGACTTTTCCGCGCTCCCGGCATGGCGGGCGGACTGGCTTTTCGGCGCGCTGCTCGCCGCCGCCGGCCTTGCCGCCGTCATGGCGCTGCTGCCACGGCCGGAAGGCGGCGCGTCGGCCGTGCGCGAGCCGCCGATTGTCTGGACGCGGCCGCTCGTGGCACTGACGCTGAGCTACGGTCTCTTCGGCATCGGCTATGTGGTGACCGCCACGTTCATCGTCGCCATCGCGCGGGAAGGGGCGGAGAGCCCGCTGCTCGAATGCCTCACATGGCTCGTCACCGGCGGCGCGGCGGCGTTGTCGCTCATCGCCTGGAAACCCGTCGAGCGTCGCAGCGGCGTCGCCATGGCCTATCTGCTCGCGATCCTCGTGGAAACGGTCGGCGTCGCGGCGACGGTCCTGCTGCCCTTTCCGTGGTCGGCGCTCCTCGGGGGCGTTCTTCTCGGCCTCACCTTCATCGTCATCACCGCCTATGGCCTGCAGCTCGGGCGGGTTCTCGCCAGCGGGAGCCCGCGCCAGGTTCTCGCCCTGATGACGGCAGCCTTCGGCGTCGGGCAGATCATCGGCCCGCTCGGGGCCGGGTTCCTCGCCGCGCGCACGGGAAGTTACGCCCTGCCGAGCCTTGCGGCGGCCGGCATCCTGCTCCTTGCCGCGGCCATCACCGTGCTCGGCGGCGCGCTTTCCATTAAATCTCGGTAATGCCCCGGGGCACCAATTGTTGTGCTGCGCAAACTCCTTTAGGTTCTGCGCATCTTCGGCGTGCTTCGCGTCGCCCGGCCTACGAGAAACGAAAGCTATTCCTTTGTTCGTCTCCTTCTTCCCCTATCCCAGATTGTTCTTCCCGTCCGTCGTCCTCTGGTCGGCCCTCGCCATGATTATCTGGTATGCCGGGGGAGGCGATCTCGGCGCCTATATCGGGCTGCCGCCGCTGAAGCCGGGCGAGGAAGCGGTCGTCGGGGTCTCCGTCTTCTGGTCGGCGCCCTTCCTCTGGTTCTACATCTATTATGCGGTGATGGTCGGGCTGTTCGCGGCCTTCTGGTTCGCCTACCGCCCGCATCAATGGCAGCTCTGGTCCGTGCTCGGCTCGGCGCTGATCATCTTCAACACCTATTTCTCGGTGCAGGTGAGCGTCGCCATCAATGCGTGGTACGGGCCGTTCTACGACATGATCCAGCGCGGCCTCGCGCGCACCGAGCCGATCCCGACGGAAACCGAGATCTATGTCGGCATGATCGGCTTTGCGGGCATCGCCTTCGTCGCCATCACCGTCGGCACGCTGAACCTGTTCTTCGTCAGCCACTACGTCTTCCGCTGGCGCACGGCGATGAACGATTTCTACATGTCCCACTGGGACAAGCTGCGCCATATCGAGGGCGCCTCGCAGCGTGTGCAGGACGATACGATGCGCTTCTCGCGCACCGTGGAAGGGCTTGGCGTCAGCCTCGTTTCCTCGATCATGACGCTCGTCGCCTTCCTTCCCGTGCTGTTCAAGTTCTCCAGCACGGTGACGGTGCTGCCCTTCGTCGGCGAGGTTCCGCATGCCCTCGTCTGGGCGGCGATCTGCTGGTCGCTGTTCGGCACGGTGTTCCTTGCCGCCGTCGGCATCAAGCTGCCGGGCCTGGAATTCCGCAACCAGCGCGTCGAGGCGGCCTACCGCAAGGAACTGGTCTACGGCGAGGACCATGCCGACCGGGCGCAGCCGCCGACGGTGGCGGAGCTCTTCGCCAATGTGCGCAAGAACTATTTCCGCCTCTATTTCCACTATCTCTATTTCAACGTCGCCCGCATCTTCTACCTGCAGGCTGACAATCTCTTCGGCACCTTCGTTCTGGTGCCCTCCATCGTCGCGGGCAAGCTGACGCTCGGCGTGATGAGCCAGATCCAGAACGTGTTCGGTCAGGTGCGCGAGTCGTTCCAGTATCTCGTCAATTCCTGGACGACGATCGTCGAGCTTCTGTCGATCTACAAGCGCCTCAAGGCCTTCGAGGCGGCGATCGACGACCAGCCGCTGCCCGATATCGACGAGCGCTACCTGAAAAGGGCGGCCGTCGAAGGCGAGCTTGCGGCCAACGAACCGTAAGGGTTGCGATCAGAGGGCGGCCCCGGCCGCCTTCTTCTCTTTCGCGAGGATGTCCAGCGCGCCGGCATAGCTGACGCAGGCGACATCCGCCTTGCCGCAGGTCTCCGTCAGGAAGCGGTCGAGCGCGCGCCAGTAGGCGCCCGCATTCATCTCGACGAAATGGAAGCCGAGCTGCAGCGGGATGCGCTCGCCGTCATATTGCCTGGCGAAGGCGTCGCGATAGGCCTTCAGCGTGCTTTCCTCGAAGGCGTCGCTCTTTTCCGGGTTCTCCTTGCCCTTGGAATGGCGGACATAGAGATTGTAGTCCATGGCGATGACGGGACGCTGGGATGCGCCTTCCGGAACGAGCGGCAGGCCGAAGCGGGCGATGTCGCCGCTTGCCACGGGCATGGCCGGCCCCTTGGTGACGAGGCTTGCATCATAGGCAAAGCCGTTTTCCTCCAGCGCCTTCACAAGGCCGCTTCCGGCCGAAAGATAGGGCGCGCGAAAACCCTTGATGTCCTCTTCGGCAAAGCGCTTCCAGTCCGCCGGCTCGCGCTCGCCGACGCCGGCATTCTGCCAGGCGTTCTTCAGCGACTCCCGGAAGAAGGCGAACTCGGCCTTCCAGTCCTCCGCGCTCCACTTGCCGCCGTCGAAATGGCCGCAGGCATGGCTGCCGATGTCGTGGCCTTCCAGCTTGGCGAGCCATATCTCGCCGAGCCGCAGGATCGTATCCTCCCGGTCTGGCGCGAAGCCGACATTCGAGCGGCCGCGCTTTTCGTGCGGCGCCTGGTATTTGGCGCGCTCGGCCTTCGGGAAGAGGAAGGTGCAGGAGAGGAAATAGGTGAAATGCGCGCCGGTGCGCTTGGCCATGGCGCGGCTCTTTTCCCAGAGAAGGTTATCGTGCGCCCCGTCGAAGGAGACGATGACGAGCTGCTTGCGCTTTGCGGTCTCCACCGCCTCGTCCCCCGCGAGCGCCGGCCCGGCGGCGAGCGCCACGGCGAGGGGAAGAAGGAGGGAACGAGGCGAAAACAAGGAGGACATGGCTACCCGCGACAATTTGCAAAGGGTCTCTCATCGATTCCGAATGCGGCAATCCTTTGATCGGGCTGGAATTGTCGCCGCGCGACGGATATTCCAATGGTGACGGCCATCCGCCGATTTTTCTTCAAGGGGCATTTTCATGACGTTGCTCATCATCGGTCTCGTTCTCTTCATCGCCACCCATCTCCTGCGCCCTGTCGCGCCGGGGCTGCGCAATGCCGGCATCGCCGCGCTCGGCAAGCCGGGCTGGATGGCGCTGCACGGCATCGTGTCGCTGGCAAGCCTCGCCCTCATCGTCTACGGCTTCATCGACGCGCGCGAGAACGGCGGCGAGATGCTGTATTTCCCGCCCGCCTTCATGGCGCATATCACGCTGACGCTGATGGCCATCGCCGCAATCTGTCTCGTGGCGGGCTTCCTGCCGCCCGGCCATATCCGCACGAAACTGAAGTTCCCGATCCTCGTCGCCATCAAGATCTGGGCCTTGGCGCATCTGCTGGCGAACGGCGAGAGCTATTCCGTGCTGCTCTTCGTGACGATCCTCGCCTGGGCGGTCATCCTGCGCATCACGCTCAAGAAGCGCATCGCGGCGGGGGAAACCAAGCTGCCGGTCTTCGTCTCGGCGAAATACGATGTCATCGCCGTCGTTGTCGGGCTCGCCCTCTATGCCGTGATCGTCCTCAAGCTTCACGAATGGCTGATCGGCGTCGCCCCGCTGCCCTGATCCGTTGCCTATCCCGGGCCTATCCCGGGGGCTTTTCGCGCCTGCCCCCTTACAACGCCGAGAAAATCGGGTAGAAGGCGCTAACTTTAAACGTTGGTTGGCGCCGGGCAGGACATGGTAAATCAGGACGACAGCTTTATCCGCGAGGTGAACGAGGAATTGCGCTCCGATCAGATGCGTCTGGTCTGGAAGCGTTTCGGCCGCATCCTCATCGGCGCGGCCGTTCTCGTCGTGCTCGGCACGATCGGTAAGGTGGGCTACGAATACTGGCGCGACAGGGAGGCTTCCGCTTCCGGCGACGAGTTCCTCGCTGCCCTGACGCTCGCCCGCGACGGCAAGAAGGACGAGGCGCTGGCCGCGCTCGGCGCGCTCGAGAAGGACGGCTTCGGCTCCTATCCGGTGCTTGCCCGCATGCGCTCAGCCTCGCTGCTGGCGGAAACCGACGCCAAGGGCGCCATCGATGCCTTCACGGCGATCTCCAAGGACGGCTCGGTGCCGCAGGCGCTGCGCGATGCGGCCCGCCTTCGTGCCGCCTATCTCCTCGTCGATACCGGCACCTACGACCAGGTCTCGGCCGAGGCCGAGCAGCTTGCGACGCCGCAGGGGGCGCTGCGCCATTCCGCCCGCGAGGTTCTCGGTCTTTCGGCCTACAAGCACGAGGACTATGCGCGCGCCAAGGAATGGTTCGACGCCATAATCAACGACAGCGAAAGCCCGCGCAATGTCGCCAACCGCGCGCAGATGCTGCTTGACCTGATCACGGCAAGCGGCAAGCTGTCTTCCTGAGCCGGCATCTGCCGGCCGCTATAACGGAACACGTTCATGAGCTTCACCGTCGCCATTGTCGGACGCCCCAATGTCGGCAAGTCCACCCTGTTCAACAGGCTCGTGGGCAAGAAGCTCGCGCTCGTCGACGATACGCCAGGCGTTACCCGTGACCGCCGGCCGGGCGACGCCCGCCTCATCGACCTGAAATTCCGCATCATCGACACGGCCGGCCTCGAAGAGGCCGCGCCCGAGACGCTGCAGGGCCGCATGCGCGCCCAGACGGAAGCCGCCATCGAGGAGGCCGATCTCTCGCTCTTCGTGGTCGACGCCAAGATGGGCCTCACCCCGGTCGACCAGACGCTGGCCGAGATGCTGCGCCGCAAGGGCAAGCCGGTCGTGCTCGTCGCCAACAAGTCGGAAGCGCGCGGCTCCGACGGCGGCTTCTACGACGCCTTCACGCTCGGCCTCGGCGAGCCGACGCCGATCTCCGCCGAACACGGGCAGGGCATGCTGGACCTGCGCGACGCCATCGTCGCCGCCATCGGCGAGGAGCGCGCCTATCCCGAGGACGACGAGGCCGAAACCAATATCGACGTGCGAGCGGAGATGGCCGAGGGCGCCGAAGCGGACGAGGATTTCGAGCCGGAATATGACGAGACGAAGCCGCTGCGCGTCGCCATCGTCGGCCGCCCCAATGCCGGCAAGTCCACGCTGATCAACCGCTTCCTCGGCGAAGACCGGCTCTTGACCGGCCCGGAAGCCGGCATCACGCGCGATTCCATTTCCGTCGAATGGGACTGGAAAGGCCGCACGATCAAGATGTTCGACACGGCCGGCATGCGGCGCAAGGCGAAGGTGCAGGAGAAGCTGGAGAAGCTTTCCGTCGCCGACGGCCTGCGCGCCATCCGTTTCGCCGAGACCGTGGTCATCGTCTTCGATTCCACCATTCCCTTCGAGAAGCAGGACCTGCAGATCGTCGACCTCGTGCTGCGCGAGGGTCGCGCCGCCGTGCTCGCCTTCAACAAGTGGGACCTGATCGACGATCCGCAGGCCGTGCTCGCGGAGCTGCGCGAGAAGACCGACCGGCTGCTGCCGCAGGCGCGCGGCATCCGCGCCGTGCCGGTTTCCGGCCAGACGGGCAGGGGCCTCGACAAGCTGATGCAGGCCGTCATCGACACGGACCGCACCTGGAACCGCCGCATCTCCACCGCCAAGCTCAACCGCTGGCTGGACGCGGTGCAGACGCAGCATCCGCCGCCGGCCGTTTCCGGCCGCCGCTTGAAGCTGAAATACATGACGCAGGTGAAGGCCCGCCCGCCGGGCTTCATGGTGTCCTGCACGCGCCCCGACGCGCTGCCGGAATCCTATATCCGCTATCTCACCAATGGCCTGCGCAACGACTTCAACCTGCCGGGCGTGCCGATCCGCATCCATTTCCGGGCGTCGGACAATCCCTATGCCGGCAAGGCGAAGAAGAAGCGCTGACGGGCTGATCGCCGGTCAGCCTTGCGGCAGCTTGTCCTTTGCGACCAGCGCGCCGTGATGCTGGATGACGGCGGCGGCGACGTCCGCCGCAAAGCGCGCGGCCTCCTGCGGCGCCGCGCCTGCCGCGAGGCGGGCGAGGAAGGCGCCGTTGAAGCTGTCGCCGGCGCTCGTCGTATCGACGATCTTCTCGACGCTCGCCGACGGGACATGGCTGCGCTTCCCGCCGAAGACCAGCGTCGCACCCTCGCCACCGTCCTTCACCACCTGTTCCGCGACGCCGAGCGCGGCGTAGCGGGCGATGGTCGCCTCCAGCGAGGCGTCGCCGAAATGGGTCGTCTCGTCGTCGAGGCTCGGCATGACGAGCGTGGAGGCGCGGGCGCCTTCGGTGACCGTCGCGCGCATGCGGTCCATGTCGTCCCACAGGCGCGGGCGGATATTGGGATCGAAGACGACGCGCTTGCCGACGGCCTTGGCGCGGCGCAGCTCGGAAAGCAGGGTCTCCACATCCTCCGCCGGCAGGATCGCCAGCGTGATGCCGGAGAAGACGATGATGTCGGAAGCCTCGATGGCGGCGCGCAGCCGGTCGCCGTCGTGGGCAAGCAGCTTTGCGGCGGAGGCGGAGCGCCAGTAGGAGAAGCTGCGCTCGCCGTCCTTGAGGTGGATCATGTAGAGGCCCGGCGAGCGGCCGGCGATGCGCGCGACATGGGCGGTGCCGACGCCGTGGCCTTCCATGAAGGCCAGCATCTCGTCGGAAATCGTGTCGGTGCCGACGGCGGACAAATAGTCGACGCTCCAGTCGGACGGCAGGTATTGCCGGGCGTAATAGGCGGTGTTGAACGTGTCGCCGGCAAAGCTCTTGCGCATCAGGCCACCCTCGGCCTGCATCAGTTCCACCATGCATTCGCCGATCGCCAGCAGCCGTCCCGCCATATCCGTTCTCTCCGGTCAATTGCGCCGGAAAGAGGAAATACTGTCAAAGAGTTGGCGGGGCAAGACGATGCCCGCGCTTTCCGCCTGCCGCTGCCGCTCCGTGCGGCGAAGGCCGGGGATGTGCACGCCGAATTCGCCGGAAAGGCGCTCCACCTGCCTGGCGAGCCGGGCCGGGAAATCGTCGGCGAAGAGTTGCGGCGAGAGGGCAAGGACGAAGAGGCCGATGCCGGGCGTCGCCTCGCCCGCCTGAAAATCCGGCGCGTCGAGCGACCAGTTGGCGCCTGTGAGGCCCGCCGCCAGCACCTCCACCATGAGAGCGATATTCGCGCCGCGCGTGCTGCCATAGGCCAGCAAGGCGCCCTGCATGGCGGCGAACGGATCAATGGTCGGTTCGCCGTCCTGATCGAGCGCCCAGCCGTCGGGGATGGTCTCGCCCCGCGCCGCCGCCTCGCGGATATCGACGAAAGCCGCCATGCTGGAGGCCTGGTCGACCAGGAGCAGGCGGCCGTCCTCCAAGGGGGCGGCGAAGGCGAGCGGATTGGTGCAGTAGACCGGCTGGCGGCCGCCTGCGCCGGCCATCAGCGCCGGGCCGTTGGTGGCGGCGAGTGCGACGAGGCCTTCTTCGGCGAGCCGGGCGGCATACCAGCCGAGCTCGCCGGTCGTATAGCTGTTGTGCAGGGAGAAGACGGCGATGCCGAAGGTCCTTGCCTTGGCCGCCAGCTCCTCATGGGCCAGCGAGAAGCCGTGCTGCGCCACCCCGCCCATGGCGTTGCATTTCATGATCGCCGGCACCGGCGAGGTAATGAGCGGCTCGGCCCGTGCCGTGATCCTGCCGTCGACGAGGCTCCTGAGGTAGTCCGTCAGGTGCAGGAAGCCGACCGGGCGCTTGCCGGCCATTTCCGCATCCAGCGTGGCGCGGGCGAGCGCCGCCGCTGCCGCCTCCGCCATGCCGACGCGCATCAGCGCCGTGCGGGCGAGGTCCATTGCTTCCGTCGGGGAAAGGGTGACGTCATCGGTCATACGGCAACCTTCTCTATGGAATTTGCCGACATCATCCAGACCGCCCCGCCTTTCGTCAACCGTCGAAAAATCCGGCTGCCGCCCGTTTACGCTGCACGGGACGCGCGTTACATCTTGCCCGGAGCAACAGGAACCGGAGCAAGAACGCATGACGAAGCCCCGCAAGAAGACCGACGACTGGTGGCGCGGCGCGGTCATCTACCAGGTCTATCCCCGCTCGTTCCAGGACACGACCGGCGATGGCATGGGGGATCTCAGGGGCATCACCAGGCGGCTCGGGCACATCGCCTCGCTCGGCGTCGACGCCATCTGGCTTTCTCCCTTCTTCAAGTCGCCGATGGCGGACATGGGCTATGACGTCTCGGATTATTGCGACGTCGATCCGATGTTCGGCACGCTGGCGGATTTCGACGCGATGCTGGCCGAGGCCCATCGCCTCGGCATGAAGGTCGTCATCGACCAGGTGATCTCGCACACGTCCGACCAGCATCCCTGGTTTGTCGAAAGCCGGTCCAGCCGGTCGAACCCGAAGGCGGACTGGTATGTCTGGGCCGATCCGAAGCCGGACGGCACGGCGCCCAACAACTGGCTGTCGATCTTCGGCGGGCCGGGTTGGGAATGGGACGGCGTGCGCAAGCAATATTACATGCACAACTTCCTGACCTCGCAGCCGGACCTCAACTTCCACAACAAAGCCGTACAGGATGCGCTGCTGTCGACGGTGCGCTTCTGGCTCGACCGCGGCGTGGACGGCTTCCGTCTCGACACGGTGAACTTCTATTTCCACGACAGGAAGCTGCGCGACAACCCGCCCCACGAGCCGAACCCGGACGAGATCGGCCTCGATGCGCCGGACGTGAACCCCTACGGCATGCAGACGCATCGCTACGACAAGACGCAGCCGGAGAATGTCGATTTCCTCAAGCGCTTCCGCGCGCTGCTCGACGAATACGAGGGGCGCATGACGGTGGGCGAGGTCGGCGACGGCGCGCGCTCGCTGAAGACGGTCGCCGAGTATACGAGCGGCGGCGACAAGCTGAACATGTGCTACACGTTCGATTTGCTCGGGCCGGATTTCACGGCCGACCATATCCGCAAATGCGTGCAGAGCTTCCAGCGGGCGGTGGAGGACGGCTGGGTCTGCTGGGCCTTCTCCAACCACGACGTCGACCGCCATGTCAGCCGCTTTATCCACGCCCCGGAGGAGCGCGAGCGCGTCGCCAAGCTGGCGATCACCCTGCTTTCGACGCTGCGCGGCTCGATCTGCCTTTACCAGGGCGAGGAACTGGGTCTCACGGAGGCCGAGCTCGCCTTCGAGGACCTGCGCGATCCCTATGGCATCCGCTTCTGGCCGGCCTTCAAGGGCCGCGACGGATGCCGCACCCCGATGCCCTGGCAGCGCGGCGAGGCCCATGCCGGCTTCAGCACAGCCAAGCCCTGGCTACCGGTGCCGGAAGACCATGCCCGCCTTGCGGTCGATACGCAGGAGAAGATCGCCGGCTCCGTGCTCAACCACTACCGCGCGACGCTCGCCTTCCGCAAGGAGCACGAGACGCTGCACGACGGCGACATGTCCTTCCTCCATTCCAACCACGACATCCTCGCCTTCACCCGCGAGAAGGCCGGCGAGAAGCTGCTTTTCGTCTTCAACCTGACGCGCGAGAAGGCGGAATTCGTGCCGGCGAAATCGCTGAAGCTCGGCGAGCCGCTGCCGGTCCCCGGCTTCGGCGCGAAGCTGAAGGACGGGACGATCGAGCTGGACGCGCTGGACATGGCCTGCGTGCGGCTGTGAAGGATCAGGCGGCTGGGCGCTTCACCGTCTGGTCGCCACGGCCTGCGAGCAGGCCGGCGATAGAGATATCTTCGTCAAGCGCATCCCAGTGTATCCCGCCGGGACTGAGTTCATAAGCGAGCCGGGATGCCTTGTCTGCCGTGAGGAGGCGGGGGAACCAGGCCAGTGGAATGCCCAGCGTCCGGCCGTCATCGAGGGATACCCACATCGTATCGTCGTCGAAACGGATTTCAGTTGCTGAAATATTCATGCCACGTCTTCTCGATGAGATGTCTGCGCTCTGCGACAAGACGCAGGATAGCAGACAGTTCCCTGCTGTTGAAGCCGCGGCTCTCCGCGATGCCGATCAGCGGCTCAAGCCAGATTTTCGCGATCGCGCCGCCGGCCCGGACATGAACGTGAACCGGCTCACGTGGGTCGCCTTCGTTCGAATAGAAGAAGAAGGTGAGGTTCTGGTGGCGGAAGACGACCGGCATTCACGACCTCACCCGATCAGCGCGAACCGATCCACATCCACCATCCCCCTGTCCGAGATCTTCAGATGCGGGATGACCGGCAGCGGCAGGAAGGCGAGCTGGAGGAAGGGTTCTTCCAGCGTGGCGCCGAGGGCGAAGGCGGCCTGGCGCAGGTGGTGCAGGGTGTCGCGCACGGCCTCGTAGGGTTCGAGGCTCATCAGGCCGGCGACGGGGAGAGCGATCTCGCCGGTGACCTTGCCGTTCTCCACCACGACGAAGCCGCCCTTGATCTCGCCGAGGCGGTTCGCCGCGAGCGCCATGTCATCCTCGTCGACGCCGACGACGCAGATATTGTGGCTGTCATGGCCGACCGTCGAGGCGATGGCGCCCTTCTTCAGGCCGAAGCCCTGCACGAAGCCGTTGGCGTGGTTGCCGTTCTTGCCGTGGCGCTCGATAACGGCGACCTTGATGATATCCTGCGCGAGGTCGACGGCGGTCTGGTTGCCGCTCGCCGGCAGGCGGTAGCGGCGGTGCTCGGTGATGATCTTGCCGGGCAGGACGCCGATGACCGGGGTCTCGCCCTCCGTGACGGGAACGGCGAAATGCGCGGCGCTGACGGGGCGGGCCTTGACGCTGTCGAGGCCGACCGGCTCGATAGCCTTGCGGGTCGCGAAGAGTGCGTCGTCCACCTTGCGGCCGGCGGAGAAGACCATCCCGGCCTTGCAGTTCTCCAGCGTATCGACGACGACGAGGTCGGCTCGCCAGCCGGGGGCGACGAGGCCGCGGTCGCGCAGGCCGAAGGCCTTCGCCGCGGAGATGGAGGCGGCGCGGTAGACGGCGAGCGGAGCGCGGCCATGGGCGATGGCCGTGCGGATCATATAGTCGAGATGGCCCTGCTCGGCGATGTCGAGCGGGTTGCGGTCATCGGTGCAGAGCGCGAGGAAGGGCGAGAGCCGTTCGGTGAGGATCGGCATCAGGGCGTGCAGGTCCTTGGAGACGGAGCCCTCGCGGATGAGGATATGCATGCCCTTGCGAATCTTCTCCAGGGCCTCTTCGGCCGTCGTGCATTCGTGCTCGGTGCGAATGCCGGCGGAAAGGTAGCCGTTGAGGTCGTTGCCGCGAAGGAGCGGCGCATGGCCGTCGATATGGCCGCCCTGGAAGGCTTCCAGCTTGGCGAGGCAGACGGGGTCCTTGTGGATGACGCCCGGGAAATTCATGAATTCCGCAAGGCCGATGACCTTGGGATGGTCGCGAAAGGGCAGCAGCCGCTCGATCGGCAGGTCGGCGCCGGAGGTTTCCAGATGCGTCGCCGGCACGCAGCTCGAAAGCTGCACGCGGATATCCATGATCGTTTCCATCGCACTGTCGAGGAAGAACTGGATGCCCTCGGTGCCGAGCACGTTGGCGATCTCGTGCGGATCGCAGATGACGGTGGTGACGCCATAGGGCAGCACGCAGCGATCGAATTCGTGCGGCGTTACCAGCGAGGATTCGATGTGGAGATGCGTATCGATGAAGCCGGGCACGACGATGCGGCCGGTGATGTCGATTTCCCTGCGGCCCTTGTATTCGCCGCAGGTGCCGACGATGCGCTCGCCGCAGATGGCGATGTCGGAGGCGACGAGCTCGCCCGTCACGAGGTCGAAGAACTGCCCGCCCTTGAGCACGATGTCGGCAGGCTCGCGGCCGGTTCCCTGGTCGATGAAGCGTTCCAAGTCGGTCATGGCTGATCTCCGAATCCCTTTTCGCAGACTCTAGAGCATTTCCGCTTTTCTCCGAATCGCGAAAACGCTCCAACTCTTTGTTTGCCGCATTTCCCTACGCAACACCGCTTCGCACTTTTGCTGGAAATGCTCTGGTCCCGCCGCGGCAGGAAGAAAGGGCCAGACGCCGAATCTTCAGTGTGGGAAAGTCACCGTGAAGGCGAAGCGTGTGTGCCCGCCTGCGGCAAGCAGGGTGGTGAAAGGCCGGTCCTTCAGTTCGCGCGTGCCGCCATATTCGGCGGCCGTGCCGTGCCACGGCTCGATGCAGAGGAAGGGCGCGCCGAGCTTGGTCCAGAGCGCGAGGTTCGGCAGGTTTTCGAAACGGAAGTTGAGCGCCGGGCCATCCTCGGCGGCGTAGGTGAGGCCGGTGCCGGCTCCCTGCGGGAAGACGAGGGCGTCGTTGTCGAAGAGCGTATGGGCGAGCGTCAGCCGGCCGCCGCTGAAAGGCGAGGGGAGCCGGTGGGGTGAGAGGAGGCCCTTTTCCAGCGGCTGGCGCTCGGGTTCTCCTCCATTGTCGAGCGTGACGGTGTGCGGCCGGCCGGTGGCGCCCGGCAGGGGCCAGACGAAGGCGGGATGGAAGCCGCAGCCGAAGGGCATGGGGACGGTGCCACGGTTCTCCACTTCGGCGGAGACGGTCAGCGCCAGGCCATCCAGTCGGTGTTCGACGG
Source organism: Shinella zoogloeoides (assembly GCF_033705735.1). NCBI lineage: Bacteria > Pseudomonadati > Pseudomonadota > Alphaproteobacteria > Hyphomicrobiales > Rhizobiaceae > Shinella > Shinella zoogloeoides. The sequence continues at coordinate 2,126,370 of NZ_CP131130.1, read as the reverse complement.
TAAGCCGGAAATCGAAGGGATAGGCAGCGCGGGTTTCCTCCGATGCTTCCAGCACGTAGCGGCAGGCGCTCTCCTCCGCCGCCTCGAGCGAGAATTCCCGCCGGCGGGCAAAGCCGTGCTGCGCCATCGGATAGGGCTTGCCGTCGATCAGCAGCGTATCATCCGGCGCCTTGCCGACGATGGGGAAGAGGAGCGGCGAGCGGCCGGTCCAGAAGGCGGCGTCGCCGTTCCACAGCCAGTTCACCCCGTCGCGCGTCGTCGCCGATTGCATCTCGGCGCCGAGGGCGGAGACCTCGATGGAGAGGAATTCGTTCGCTATGCGGGTCATGGTCGGCATCGGCTGGCCCTCGTCGTGGTGGCCGCACAATTGCGCCGAACGGGGCGGACTTGCAAGAGCGGCGGTCGATAGCGGCATGTGCCGCCTGCCCCTCATCCGGCCTGCCGGCCACCTTCTCCCCGCAGGCGGGGAGAGCGTTAGGATGAGGGGCAAAAGCCGTCTTGCGGCGGGAATCAAAAATGGCGGCCGAAGCCGCCATTTTCGTCTGCCCGGGTGTACGGCTCAGATATTGTTCTGCAGGACCTCGCGCAGCTTGCCGAACAGTTCGTCGATCTCAGGCTTCTCGATGATGAGCGGCGGGGAGAGGGCGATGATGTCCCCCGTCGTGCGGATGAGCAGGCCCTTCTCATAGGCCTTGAGGAAGGCGTTGAAGGCGCGCTTGGTCGGCTCGCCGGGGATGGAGGCGAGTTCGACGGCACCGATTAGGCCGACATTGCGGATGTCGATGACGTTCGGGCAATCCTTCAGCGAGTGCAGGCCCTCTTCCCAATAAGAGGCGAGCTCGCTGGCGCGGGTCAGAAGGCCCTCTTCCTTGTAGGTGTCGAGGGTGCCGAGGGCGGCGGCGCAGGCGATCGGGTTACCGGAATAGGTGTAGCCGTGGAAGAACTCGATCATGTGTTCCGGGCCGTTCATGAAGGCGTCGTGGATTTCCGACGTCACGAAGACCGCGCCCATCGGGATCACGCCGTTGGTGAGGCCCTTGGCGGTGGTGATGATATCCGGCTTCACGTCGAAATACTGCGCGGCGAAGGGCGCGCCGAGGCGGCCGAAGCCGGTAATGACCTCGTCGAAGATCAGCAGGATGCCGTGCTGCGTGCAGATCTCGCGCAGCTTCTGGAGGTAGCCCTTCGGCGGGATGAGGACGCCCGTCGAGCCGGCGACCGGTTCGACGATGACGGCTGCGATGGTCGAGGCGTCATGCAGGGTGATGATGCGCTGGAGTTCGCTGGCGATGTCGCCGCCATGTTCCGGTTCGCCGCGCGAGAAGGCGTTCTTGTCCGGGAAGTGGGTGTGCGGCATGTGGTCGACGCCGGTCAGCAGCGTGCCGAACATCTTGCGGTTGGAGACGATGCCGCCGACGGAGATGCCGCCGAAATTGACGCCGTGATAGCCGCGCTCGCGGCCGACCAGGCGGAAGCGCGAGCCGTCGCCTTTCGCGCGGTGATAGGCGAGCGCCACCTTCAGCGCGGTCTCGACCGATTCGGAACCGGAATTGGTGTAGAGGACGTGGTCCATGCCCTCGGGGGCGATGTCGACGAGGCGGTTGGCGAGTTCGAAGGCCTTGGGATGGCCGAGCTGGAAGGCGGGGGCGTAGTCGAGCTCGCCGGCCTGCTCGCGGATCGCCTCGGTGATCTTCGGCCGGCAGTGGCCGGCATTCACGCACCACAGGCCCGCCGTGCCGTCCAGCACCTGACGGCCGTCATGGGTGGTGTAGTACATGTCCTTGGCGCCGACGAAAAGGCGCGGCTCCTTCTTGAACTGCCGGTTCGCCGTGAAGGGCATCCAGAAGGCGCGCAGATCGTTGGGGGTGTTGAGGCGGTTGGACATGCGATCTCTCCCACGGCCATTGAATGCGGGGGCCGTCCCGGCTGGTATTTTTACCCGATGGTCAAATTAGCAAGGCAGTGGGGGGCGTCAAGCAGCCCTTTGACGGCAAAACGCCCCGAATGGGCATTCGGGGCGTCGCGAATCACCGGCCGGGAAGAGATCAGGCGATGCGGAGCTTCTTTTCCGCGGCGGCGCCGGCCTTCTTGTAGATGCGGTCCAGCGAGTCGAGGATGGTCATCACCGCATCCGACTTGCTGGAATAATAGATGGTCTGGGCGTCGCGACGCGTGGTCACGAGATTCTGCGCGCGCAGCTTCGACAGGTGCTGCGAAAGGGCGGACTGGCTGAGTCCGACCTGGTTTGCCAGTGCACCGACGGCGATCTCGCCTTCCACCAGAACCTTGAGGATGAGCAGGCGCTTGGGATTCGCCATGGCGGAAAGGAAATCGGATGCGATCTCGGCCTGTGCGTGCTCTGCGTCTGAAATCTTGTCCATTTGAAACTCCTTTGGGCGTTTCCGCTTCAAAACTTGTGCTTTTATGTGAATCCGCTTGTTAGCATATAAGCAAAACCCTTCCCATCAAGTGGCAAGAAATCAGGGGTCGGGGTGCACGCAATGCTATAAGTTTCTTCTCCAAAAACGATAGACGCGAACAGTGGATTCATGCGCTCTGCGGATCAGCCCGTTGCTCTTGCCTCGCGGAGCAAACGTGCCAACTCGCTGCGAAGTTCCTTCGCGTCTTCAAGTTCATGTGCATATTCGAAACGTCTTAACTTGTCACTGCTCGCGAGATCGATTCCCGCCGCATCGAGGCCGACGATGATCCATTCGCCGTCGCTGGCGCCGCAATAGTGGCGCGCATAAACATTCGCGGCTTCCGCATGGTCGCTGTTCATGTGCTCGACGGCGCCGGTTTCCATCGCCGCGAGGGCCGCGCGGGCGGGGGAGCGAATCAGGAGGTCTTCGGCCGTCAGCAGGAAGGCCTTGCCGAAACCGCCATTGAGGAAGGCGCGCTGCGGCACGAGGCGGAAGAAGGTGAAGTCGGGGAAATCGACATAGAGCTTGGCCTTGGGATGACGGCGGATGAAACGTTCGCGCAGCGCCGCGCGCGCCTCGCTTTCGCGCGGGATTTCCTCGGCCTCGCAGATGACGGTGAGGCGCGGATGGGCGAGGGGATCACCCTTGCCGGGCTCGCCGGCCAGCAGCGAGGCCCGTCTGTCGGCCCTCAGCGCCTGGGTATGAACCGAAAGGGAGGAGACGAGGATGACGGGCGTTCCGTCGGTGTCGGTCCCCGTCAAGGTGCGGCTTGCGAAGGGGGCGCCAGTTTCCGGCTCCAGCACGGCGAGCGCGCAGCTTCGCGCCGAGCGCAGGAGGGTGCGGGCGAGGCGGCGGGCGTCGTCGTCCGTTTCGCGCAGAACGCTGGGCTTGTCCTTCTCGGTCATGGTCTTCGGCTCCCGCTTGCGGCAATGAAAAAGGCAGCGCCCGTCAAGGGGCGCCGCCCTGTCTAGCCTTATCGGCGGCCGCTGTCAGCCGCGCCGGCGGTGCCGCGTCAATCCGTTCACGATATCCTGTGCATTGATCGTGCCGATCACCGTGCCGTTGTCGACGACGCCGACATGGCCGGGCGTGCGGGCCATGGCGTCGAGCACGTCGACGAGCGGGGTCTGCGGCGTGGCGGTCGCCGTCACGCCGCCATTGTCGCCGGAGGCGCCGGGCTGCATGACGTCGCCGGCCGTCAGCATGTTGATCGGGTTCATGTTCTGCACGAAGTCTGCGACATACTGGTTGGCCGGGCTCCTGACGATCTCCTGCGGCGTGCCGCACTGGATGATCCGCCCGCCTTCCATGATGGCGATGCGGTTGCCGATGCGGAAGGCCTCGTCGAGGTCGTGGCTGACGAAGATGATGGTCTTCTTCAGCCGGCGCTGGAATTCCAGCAGCTCGTCCTGCAGGCGCGTGCGGATCAGCGGGTCGAGCGCGGAGAACGGCTCGTCCATGAGCAGGATCGGCGCGCCGGTGGCAAAAGCGCGGGCAAGGCCGACGCGCTGCTGCATGCCGCCCGACAGCTCGTTCACCTTGCGGTCCGCCCATTTGGCGAGGTTGACCAGCTCGAGCTGCTCGGCGACGCGCGCCTTGCGCTCGCTGTCCGGCACGCCGGCAAGTTCCAGGCCGAAGCCGACATTGTCCGCGACGGTGCGCCAGGGCAGCAGCGCGAACTGCTGGAACACCATGGAGACGGTGTGCATTCGGAAGTCGCGCAGCGCCTTCTGCGTCGCCCCGTAGGGATCGACGCTGCTGCTGCCGGCCTTGACCTCCACCTCGCCGCGCACCACCGGGGCGAGCCCGTTGACGGCGCGCAGCAGCGTCGACTTGCCGGAGCCGGAAAGGCCCATCAGCACGAGGATCTCGCCCTCGGTGATCGACAGCGTCGCATCCGCGACGCCGAGCACCAGCCCGGTTTCCGCCCCGATCTCGTCGCGCGATTTGCCGGCATCCGCCAGTGCAAGCGCTCTTTGCGGATTGTCGCCGAAGATGATGGAGACGTTCTTGAAGACGACGGCGTCGGTCATTTTGCGTCTCCCTCGTCGGAGGAGCGGAACAGGCGGTCGAGGATGATCGCGAGGATCACGATACAGAGGCCGGCCTCGAAGCCCATGGAGATGTTCACGGTGTTGAGCGCGCGCACCACCGGAACGCCGAGGCCTTTGGCGCCGACCAGCGCGGCGATGACCACCATCGACAGCGAGAGCATGATGGTCTGCGTCAGGCCCGCCATGATCTGCGGCATGGCGAAGGGCAGCTCCACCTTGCGCAGCACCTGGCCGGGCGTCGCGCCGAAGGCCTGGGCGGCCTCCACCAGCGAGGGCGGCGTCGAGATGATGCCGAGGCGGGTGAGGCGGATCGGAGCGGGGATGGCGAAGATCACGGTGGCGATCAGGCCCGGCACCATGCCGAGGCCGAAGAGGATGAGCGCCGGGATCAGGTAGACGAAGGTCGGGATCGTCTGCATGAGGTCGAGGATCGGCCGCAGGATCGAGTAGAACCACGGCCGGCGTGCGGCGGCGATGCCGAGCGGCACGCCGACGACCATGCTGACGCCGGTCGCCGCCAGCACGAGCGCCAGCGTTTCCGTCGTCTCCTTCCAGTAGCCCTGGTTCACGATGAGCAGCAGGCCGAGGAAGGTGAAGACGGCGACGCCGAGCGAGCGGCGGAAATACCAGCTCACCCCCGTGACGAGGACGATGAGGAACAGCGCATAGGCGAGCTTGCCGCCGGGGCTGGTGATGAACGGTCCCTGCAGGAGGACGAGCAGGGCGTCGATGCCGGCCTGCAGGAAGACCTTCAGGAAATCGAACAGGCCCTTGCCGTTCGTCGTCAGCCAGCTGACGACGTCCTTGGCGATCGGGCCGATCGGAATTTTTGAGACGGTGAGCCAATCCACGGCAGCAAGCCCCTGGCTGAAAGTTGACGATACGCAGCGGGTTCCGAAAAATCCGGATTCAAGTCTCTTCGAAACGTCTGCGGTAAGGGCAGTATCCGGAGAGAAGAAGGGCGGGAAAGTTTCCTCCCCGCCCTATTCTTGCCTATTAGAGACCCAGCGCGGCCTTCGCGGCGGGCAGGGCCTCGCCGCTGCCGTCCTTGGTCGTCACGCCGGCGAGCCACGGCTCGATGGCTGCCGGATTGGCCTTCAGCCATTCCGTTGCTGCGGCTTCCGGATCCTGGCCGTCGTTCAGGATCTTGCCCATGATCTGGTTTTCCATTTCCAGCGAGAACTTGAGGTTCTGCAGGAACTTTCCGACGTTCGGGCATTCGGTGGTGTAGCCCTGGCGCACGTTGGTGTAGATCGTCGCGCCGCCGAAGTTCGGCCCGAAGATGTCGTCGCCGCCGGTAAGGTAGGTCAGCTTGAAGTTGGCGTTCATCGGGTGGGGTTCCCAGCCGAGGAAGACGATCGGCGCGCCTTCCTGCTCGGCGCGGGCGACTTCCGCCAGCATGCCCTGCTCGGAGGATTCGACGACCTCGAAGCCCGAGAGGTCGAACTTGCCGGCCGAGACCATGTCGATGATCAGGCGGTTGCCGTCATTGCCGGGCTCGATGCCGTAGATCTTGGAGCCGAGCGCGTCCTTCTGCTTGGCGATGTCGCCGAAGTCCTTGATGCCGAGCTCGGCGCCCTTGGCATTGGTCGCGAGCGTGTACTTCGCGCCCTCGAGGTTCTCGCGCACGGTCTCGACCGTGCCGTTGTCGCGGAACGGCTTGATGTCGGCTTCCATGGTCGGCATCCAGTTGCCGAGGAAGACGTCGATGTCCTTGTTGCCGAGCGAGGTATAGGTGACCGGAACCGAAAGCACGGTGACTTCCGTCTCGTAGCCGAGGCTCTTGAGGATGGTGGTCGCGGTCGCGGTGGTGGCGGTGATGTCGGTCCAGCCCACGTCCGAGAACCGGACCTTGCCACAGCTTTCCGCTTCGGCGGCCGAAACGTTGGCAACGCCGAGGGCGAGGACGGATGCGGCAGCGGCAAGGAGTATCTTCAATGGTGATGCAGTCTTCATGTTTTTGCTCCCCTTATGACTATGTTTTAGCCAATCATCAAAACGACATGCTTTCAAGCGCCTTGGCGTAGCCCGAAGCCTCTGAAAGGTCCAATAAATTTCGGCCCTGTTCGCAATTTTGCACATGGATGTCGCAACGGATGGGCCCCTTTGTTTTCTGTGGTTTTCAGGCCTTTGCGGCTGGAAAAACGCGTCCCGCCGGGCCATGACGCGGGAACGGAGAAAATCATGGCCAAGCTCTATTTCAGTTACGCGACGATGAACGCGGGCAAGTCGACGCTGCTCCTGCAAGCGTCCTACAACTATCGCGAACGCGGCATGCGCACGGCGATCTTCATCGCCTCCTTCGACGACCGCGCCGGGCAGGGCCGCATCTCCTCGCGCATCGGCCTGTCCTCGGACGCCATCGCCTTCGACCGCAGCGACGACCTCTATCGCCATATCGAGACCCTCAACGGCGACGGCGGGGAGGAGATCGCCTGCATCTTCGTCGACGAGGCGCAGTTCCTTACCGAGGCACAGGTCTGGCAGCTCGCCCGCGTCGCCGACCGATTGCACATCCCCGTCATGGCCTATGGCCTGCGCACGGATTTCCAGGGCAAGCTCTTTCCGGGCTCGCAGGCCCTGCTCGCCCTTGCCGACGAGCTGCGCGAGGTGCGCACCATCTGCCATTGCGGCCGCAAGGCGACGATGGTCGTGCGCCTCGGCGCCGACGGCAAGGTGGTGAAGGAAGGCGCGCAGGTGGAGATCGGCGGCAACGACAAATACGTTTCCTATTGTCGCCGGCACTGGGACGACATCATGCAGGCCGATTGAGGCGGGTACGGCCGTTCGGGCCGTGCGGCGAAAAAAATCCCCGGCCATCTTGCGGTGCGTCGGCCGTGTCCCACATGTTCTGCGGGAAAACCCTCGGGCGGGTTCCTGTCCGTCCGAAATCGTATAGTGTCGCCGCGATGGAATAAATCGGGCGGCGCGGACGTCTGCCGTTGAGAGTGCAAGGGGACAAGAATGGCCACACTTCAGAATTTCGATGCGGAGATCGACAAGACCCGCAGTGTCGTCAACGAGATGCGCGGCAAGCTCGAACAGTCCGGCATCGTGCTGGAGCAGTTCGCCAAGGCGGACACCAAGCTCGGCGACGTCAATTTCGACATCGAGAATGCGCGCATCCAGGATGTCATCGCCCAGCAGAAGGTGATGGAGGGCAATATCGCCGACCTCATCATCGGGCTGGAGGATGCGACGAATATCTTCGGCACCGAATTCGAGAGCATGAAGAGCTATTCGGGCTACGAGAAGTTCATCGGCATCTTCTCCAAGCAGAAGATGCAGCGCATGCGCACCGACCGCGTGCGCAACATGTCGCTCGCCGGCAACCTGCAGGAACTGCTCTCCAAGTCCGACACGATCGTCGGCATCCTCAAGGAGCAGAAGTCGATCCTCGACCAGCGCTACAAGACCTCCGAGACGAGCCTCGTGCAGGTGATCGAGCGCCGCAAGGGCACGATGTCGAACCTGGAGGCGACGCAGAAGCGCATCGAGGAGCTGAACCCGCTCCTCATGGACCTCGAGAACCGCATCGCCGCCTCGACGGACCAGAAGACCCGCACGGACCTGGAAGGCGAGCGCTCGGCACTGGCGACCGAATACAACCAGATGCAGGCGAAGGAGCAGGAGCTTCTGGCCGAGAGCCAGACGCTGGAGCGCTACAGCTCGATGTTCCAGACCTTCGTCGATTCGCTCAACAACCAGATCGCCGCGCAGAACACGCTGATCAATAAGCTGACCATCGATACCGAGCAGCGCATCGTGCTCTACAAGGCGCTGGAGGATTCCTTGAAGACGGCGGCCCAGCAGGACGTCGCCCACAAGATCAACACGCTCGGCTCGCAGGTCGATACCGCCGCGGAAGAGACCATGGCCGGCATCGGCTCGGCCGCCCAGCGCCATATCGGCGACCTTCTGGAGATGCACGAGAAGAACATGCTGGCGACGCAGGATATCCAGCGCCGCAAGAAGCTCGCGGACGATGCCTTCGCCCGCCGCTTCCAGACCGTCATGGACAAGCACAATACCGCGAACTACGTGAAGTCGTGATGGTGCCTGTGACGAGTTTGCTGGCTGTGCGGCCGAGAGGAGGTTTTACCCCCCTCTGCCCTGCCGGGCATCTCCCCCACAAGGGGGGAGATTGGCTTGGGGCAAAGCCGTGCCACGATTCGATCTCCCCCCTTGTGGGGGAGATGCCCGGCAGGGCAGAGGGGGGTGTTTATGAGGCGCCTCATCGATGAGCATCCCCGCCGACAGCGCCGTCGCGCAATATTTCTCCACCATCCGCTCCGCCCTCGGCGGGCTCGAGATCTTCCTCGGTGACCGCAATTCCCCGCTCTACCGCAACAGCGTGGTGGGCGAGGTGGTCATGCCCTATCTCGCCCGGCTGCGGGCGTCCTTCGCCTGCTGGGAGAACCGCATCGGTTTCGTCCAGCAGTTCCGCGTGTCGCGCGCCGAAAGCGGCTTTCCCGTCTTCCAGAACGTGATGGAGCTGGAGAACGACCGGCAGGGGGCGGAAAAGCGCCTTGCCGCCATGCCCGATGCCGACCAGCTCCGTTCGGAAATGGCCGATTTCATCCTGCGGCAGAAGGCGTTTCCGACGGATCTCCAGACGCGCATGGCCGAGCGGCTCTATCTGGAGCAGATCGGCAAGGGCGACATCTTCTCGCCCTTCGTGCTGCCGGAGACGATCCGGGTCGCCGTCAACCCGAAGACCATGCGGCCCTATTACGTCGTCTGCTGGGGCGCCTTCGACGGCACCGCGACGCTGCCGATGGTCTATATGGCGACCATCGAGGATTCGAGCGACAATGTCGTCGACATGCTCGTCACCAAGGACGGCAAGCTCAATCAGGACGTCGATATCCCGCTGCCCGTCGGGGGCCTGCTCAATCCCGACCTTGCCAGCCGCTTCGACGATTTCGCGCTGAAGAACAGCGCCTATTCGCTGACGCCGGTGACGATCGCCACCAATCTCGACAGGGATTTCCCGGCGCTGCATCCCAAGCAGCTCCGCCGCATCGTGCTCGGGCCGTTCTATTCGGCGGGCATCACCGAGAACAATGCGAAGGTCAACGAGATCCTCTCCAAGGTGCGCAAGCCGGAAAATGCCTGGCTGCTGACCTGGACGGTGCAGGAAGTGTTCTCCAAGGCCGAGCGCCCGGCGCAGAAGGGCTTCTGGAGCTCGACGCCCGCGCAGGAGGAGTTCCACATCGAGACCGACGATCTCGAAGCCGCCCGCATGGGCGTCAGCGCCTACGAAAAACATGCGCTCGTGCCGCACGATGCCTATCAGGCGCTCTATGCCGCCGGCGAGACGCAGGGCATCTTCGGCAGCTACAAGGTGCATGTGATTTCAGGAAACCAGGTAATCACCGAGGGATGACATGAGCCTCAATGCCGGACTGACGACGATCCACGAGGACGACATCGCCAAGCACCAGGCGATGGCGCAGAGCCTCGTTTCGAAACTCGTCATCCTCGAAAGCGACGACGGCAGGAACGGCACGGCGCTCGCCGGCACCGGCCGTCGCTTCGTCTCCACCGTCTCGACCGCGGGCGCGCGCCGCACGCGCGAGGTGGAGCTGGCAAGGACGATCCAGTCGGTGCGCGCCGCCGATCCGCTCCTTTCGCCGCAGCAGCATGCCGTGCTGTTCCGCGCCCGCCGCGGGCTGCAGGTGGCGCTGGCGGTGACCGACGCCTTTTCCCGCCAGACCGATCTGGAGGGGCTTCAGGCGCGCAACCTCGCCGCGCCGCTGGCCGGCGCCGAGGCCGATCATTTCCGGGCGCTGCTGGCGGCCTCCGCCTATATCGCCGCCTTCACCTTCGCCGCCTATCTCGGCGCGACGCTGCCGGGCGAGGGCGAGCCGGTGGAGGACGGCGGCGAGCCGGACTATGTCTTCGACACGCCGCAGGATGCGCTGAAAAGCATGGTCGCCGGCCTCGACCGCACCCTTGCCGGCGCGCCGGACGACGGCGCGCTCGTCAGCCGGGCGCGCGCCTTCTCGCGCGTTGCCATCGAAGGGCTGATCGGCCGCCGCGCCCGCTTCACCGGCCTTGCCGGCTTCGAGAACGCGCATATCCGCATCGAGCAGGACGATTTCACGCTGTCCGGCTTCGACGTTGCGCCGGGCCAGAAGCGCAAGCCGCTGGTCATGACCTTCAAGAAGCCGAACGAGATCATCGGCAACCATATCGCCAAGTACCAGGCGATGAAGCTCGCCAAGATGCTGATGGCATACGATTTCGAGCGGCAGATGAACCCGTTCGTCGAGCTCGGCGGCTTCCTCTTCACCTTCATCGGCGACGGCATGCCGGGCACGGGCAAGACGATCCTCATCCAGATGCTCGCCGGCCTCGTCAACGATTACTGCCAGATCGCCGGCTACGCCTTTCACTACGAGAATTTCGGCGTCGACCAGATCTCGTCCTACCAGGGCAAGTCCGGCCAGAACTGCAAGGAATTCGTCAACAACGTCATGAACCCCAAGGCGATCGGCTTCGGCACCATCGACGACGTCGACCAGGTCGCCGCCAAGCGTTCCGACGACCGCGCCTCGGCCGGCCAGCACGAGGTGACGGCAGTGCTGATGGAAAGCTTCGCCGGCGCCTCGACCGTGGTGCGGGGCAATTGCACCTTCGGCATGTTGTCCAACTATCCCGAGAATGTCGACGATGCGCTGCGCCAGCGCGCCGGCGCCCGCTGGCTGGTCGACGGGCCGCAGACCGAGGACGACTATATCGACATCTTCGCGCTGCTCGTCGGCCGGAACCATTCGATCCCGCTCGGCGGGCACACGCTGTTCGAAGGACAGGAGATCCAGCGCGCTGTCTCCAATTCCTATGGCCAGCATGCGCGTCCGCAGGAAGAGGGGCTTCTCGCCGTCTGGGAGCGCCATGAGAAGGAGCACGGCGCGATCCGCACGCTGGAGGATATCGGCGGCTACCTGCACGCCATCAAGGTCGCCGAGCCGCGCTTCACCGGCCGCGCCATCAAGAACATCACCGATGCGATCAAGATGCGCGCCATGGACGTGGAGCTGCCGGACGACTGGTTCGCCACGGCCGATGCCTTCATGCACAGGAGCTACGACGAGAAGAAGGCGATGATCGAGGAGCTGCGCGGGCCGATCACCATGGAAATGGTGCTGCAGGAGATCAACCGCTACGCCGATTCGGAATTCCGCTACACCGACAAATCCGACGACGCCGCCGTCTCCGACATCATCCGCCGCGAACGTCAGCGCGAGAAGGCGGTCCGCGAGATCGAGACGATGAAGGCGGAGGGGCGGTGGTGAGGACGCCCGCATGAAACGCCTCCTCGAAGCCGAATTGATCTACGGGCGGCTGCTGCCGGTCGATGAGCCGCATCTGGTCGAGCGCTACAACAAGGCGCTGGACGGGTTCGGGATGCGGCGCACCGGGCTTCCGAGCTTCCGTATCGACATGACCGGCTTTTCGCCGGAAATCGCCGACGAGCTCGGCGACCGGGACTATCTCGATCCCAACCGGGTCAACCGGCGCTTCGTCATCATGACGCCCGACCAGGTGAACCTGCCGGTGGTGCATACGAGCTTTTCCAACACGGCCGCGCTGATGCACGAGTTCTTCTCGGCCAATGCAAGGGCGATCAACGCGATCACCATCCGCGACGCGCTCTATGGCGAGATCGAGGATTCCGTCTCCGTCGTCAACGATATCGACGACCTGCTCTCGATCAACGAGGTGCGCTTCAGGGTGCTCTCGGCCGAGGACATGCTCGGCAAGGCGGCCGAGCTGCGCGGGCTGGTCGACCGGCTGAAGACCGTGCCGAACGCCTGGGCGGACGACGCGATGCTGAACCGCATGGTGGAGCTTGCCAGGCAGACCGGCGACATCCGCCAGAACGCGCTGGTGCCGGACCAGCTCGTCTTCCGCCACGAGGCCTATTGGGCGAACCATTTCGGCGGGGTCTTCGTCTTCCTCGACGACCGGACGACGACGGTGATCTGCGACCCCAGCGTGCCCGGCTTCCGCCGCTCGCGGCCGTGGCAGGTGAGCTACATCGCGCTCGACGATCACCGGCGCATCTTCGATTTCCTCGCCTCGACCAAGCGGCTGGAGCTGCCGCGGGCCTCGTGGGTGGAGCCGTCGGGCCTCTTCCAGCACAGGGCGGACATGACCGTCGCCGGCCTCGTCAACCGGAGCGACCCGACCGCCGACCTTGAAAAGGCCGACCGCATCTGGCTGCAGACCTGGATGCATCGCAACGCCGCGCTGGTGGCCGAGGAGGGCACCTATCCCTTCCTGCAGGAGGCGATGCGGACGGTCGCGACGACCGGCGAGATCAAGATCGACGAGGTCGCGCCCGATCGGCGCTTCCTCCTCGTGCGCGCCGCGCCCGACCACCCGGACCAGTGGCTGGTCAACCGGCTGATTTCGCAGATGGTTCCCCATGACTTCGTGTCGCGCTTCGTCTTCGACAAGCAGGGCTTCTATTCCGCCTACGAGCACTACAGCGAAAAGTTCCGCGAATACGTTGTTGCGACGTTGACGCGAACCTATCTGCAAGACAAGGCTGCATTCCGCAGGAAACTCTTCGGCATCAGAGAGGACGACCCCAATGCTTGACCCGATCGTCGCCTTCTTCCAGCGCATCTTCGCGGCCATCGGTCGGGGCATCGGCATGGTGATTGCCTGGATTCTCTGGCCCTTCATGACGGTGGCGAACTGGTATCGCGCCCGCGGCTGGATCATCAAGGGGCCGATCGGCATCGCGCTCGTCGTGCTTGTCGCCTTCTATGCCTATTTCATCTGGCAGACCCAGGTGTGGAGCGGCTTCAACCCGGACTATGTGAACGCCTACAATCTCGGCCAGCGCAAGCAGGATGCGGGCACCGCTACCGGCGGCACCGCCTCCGCCACGCCGCCGGCGGGCGATCTTGCCGAGCCGGAGCCGAAGACCTGCGTGCGCTCGGCGATCGTCGACGTGACGGCCGACCTCATCGACTTCAACGTCAACCAGAACGCCTGGATCTCCTCCATGCTGCTCTACAAGCTCGGGCTCTTCGGGCTCGACTGGGACAAGACGCCGTGGTTCGACAACAAGGCGTCCTTCCAGCGCGGCGTCAACCAGGCGGTCCGGCGCACGGCGGTGGAATTGGTCGATGCGCTTGGCCGCGTGCGCGGCACCTCCGGCATCAACGCCGACCTCCAGCGCGCCCGCGGTAACCTGCAGTTCGACGAGGAGACCTGGTATTTCGGCTCGGATTCGCTGCTGCCCAAGACGCCGACGCCGAACTACTACCGCACGGCGATGGCGGACCTGCGCAAGTTCAACGCCTCGCTCGAAGCCTGCGACGCCATCTTCGACGGCCGCTCCGACAACCTGATCGAATTCCTCGACCGCATCACCAACGACATCGGCTCGACTTCCGACATTATTCGGAAGCAGTCGGAATTCCAAAATGGCGGCTGGTTCGACACGCGGGCGGACGACCGCTTCTGGTTCGCCTATGGCCAGCTCTACGGTTATTATGGCATCCTCTCGGCCTCCGGCGCGGACTTCGAGGCGGTCATCAAGGCGCGTGGCATCGAGCCGCTCTGGAAGGCGACGATCTCGCAGCTTCGCTCGGCGCTGAAGATCCAGCCTGCCATCATCTCGAACGGCAAGGAAGACGGCTGGATCATGCCGACGCATCTTGCCACTATGGGCTTCTATATCCTGCGCGTGCGCTCGAACCTTGTGGAAATGCGCGACGTGCTGGCACGCTGACAGCAGTGATTTCGCGGGGATTGCGAGCAGCATTCCCCGCCGCCTTTGCGTATTGACCGAATGCCGCCTCCGGGGGAGGAGACCCGGTTGCGGCAGCGATGCTGAGGGGAGCACACCGCATGGCCGACGTGAAATCCGACATCGAAATCGCCCGCGCCGCGAAGAAGCAGCCTATCCTGGAGATCGGCGCGAAGCTTGGCATCCCGCCGGAAGCGCTTCTGCCCTATGGCCACGACAAGGCGAAGATCACCGCCGGCTTCATCGCCGCGCAGAAGGGCAAGCCCGACGGCAGGCTGATCCTCGTCACCGCCATCAATCCGACGCCGGCCGGCGAGGGCAAGACGACGACCACGGTCGGCCTCGGCGACGGGCTCAACCGCATCGGCAGGAAGGCCATTACCTGCATTCGCGAGGCATCGCTCGGCCCCTGCTTCGGCGTGAAGGGCGGGGCGGCCGGCGGCGGCTATGCGCAGGTCGTGCCCATGGAGGACATGAACCTCCATTTCACCGGAGATTTCCACGCCATCACCTCGGCGCACAACCTGCTCGCCGCGCTGATCGACAACCACATCTACTGGGGCAACGAGCAGAACATCGATACCCGCCGCATCGCCTGGCGGCGCGTGATGGACATGAACGACCGCGCCTTGCGCCAGATCGTCTGCTCGCTCGGCGGCGTTGCCAACGGCTATCCGCGCGAGGCGGGCTTCGACATCACCGTCGCCTCGGAGGTGATGGCGATCCTCTGTCTGTCGATGGACCTCAGGGACCTCGAAAGGCGGCTCGGCAACATCATCATCGGCTACCGGCGCGACAAGTCGCCGGTCTTCGCCCGCGACATCAAGGCGGACGGGGCGATGACGGTGCTGCTCAAGGACGCCATGCAGCCGAACCTCGTGCAGACGCTGGAGAACAACCCGGCCTTCGTGCATGGCGGGCCCTTCGCCAACATCGCCCATGGCTGCAATTCCGTCATCGCCACCACGACGGCGCTGAAGCTTGCCGACTATGTGGTGACGGAGGCCGGTTTCGGCGCCGATCTCGGGGCGGAGAAATTCTTCGACATCAAGTGCCGCAAGGCCGGGCTCAAGCCCGATGCCGCTGTCATCGTCGCGACCGTGCGCGCCATGAAGATGAACGGCGGGGTTAAGAAGGACGATCTCGGCCGCGAGGATGTCGAGGCGGTGCGCAAGGGCTGCGCCAATCTCGGCCGGCATGTGCAGAACGTGAAGAAGTTCGGCGTGCCCGTCGTGGTCGCCATCAACCATTTCACCTCCGATACCGAGGCGGAAATCCGCGCGGTGCAGGCCTATGTGGAAACGCTCGGGGCCGAGGCGATCCTCTGCCGGCACTGGGCGCTCGGTTCGGCCGGCATCGAGGAATTGGCGCGCAAGGTGGTGGAGCTTGCCGAATCCGGCCATTCGCAATTCTCGCCGCTCTATCCCGACGAGATGCCGCTTTTCGAGAAGATCGAGACGATCGCCAAGGACATCTACCATGCCGACGCGGTAATCGCCGACAAGACCGTGCGGGCTCAGCTCCATATGTGGGAGCAGCAGGGCTACGGCCGGCTGCCGGTCTGCATGGCCAAGACGCAATATTCCTTCTCGACCGACCCGAACCTGCGCGGCGCGCCCACCGGCCATACCGTGCCGGTGCGCGAGGTGCGCCTGTCCGCGGGCGCCGGCTTCGTCGTGGTCGTCACCGGCGAGATCATGACCATGCCGGGCCTGCCGAAAGTGCCGTCGTCGGAGAGGATCTTCCTCAATGAAGAGGGCCATATCGAAGGCCTCTTCTGAAAGCGGAAGGGGCGCCTTGGGCGCCCCTCGTCGCGGCTACGTACGGCCGAGATAGTCCAGCTTGCCGACGGGAACGCCGTTGTGGCGCAGGATCGCGTAGGCGGTCGTCAGGTGGAAATAGAAATTTGGAAGCACGAAGGTGAGGAGGTAGTCCTTGCCGGAGGAGCTGAGTTCCCCGCCGCGCGTCTTCAGGACGACTGTGCGCTCGGCCGCGCCCTCGAAGGCGGCTTCCGGCACGGAGGCGAGATAGGCCGTGGTCTTCTCGATGCGGGCGCGCAGGTCGGATAGCGTCGTTTCGTCGTCCGCAAAGCTCGGCGAGTCGGTGCCGATGAGGCGCGCGGCGGCGCCCTTGGCCGTATCGCTCATGCGCTGGACCTGGCCTGCGAGCGAGAGCATGTCCGGCGCAAGGCGCGCGTTCACCAGCACTTCAGGCTTGATGTTCTTCTCCTGCGCAAAGGCTTCGGCCTTGTCGAGCAGTTTGGACAGGACGGCGAAACCGCGCTGGAACGCGGGGATGGAGAGTTCATGGGGCGTGATCGACATGGGGGAACCTCTGCGTGGCGGGATATCGGGCTCTGGGCCGCACTACAGATAGGAGCGGCGCGCGCCTCTTTTCAGGAGCCGCCGAAAATATCGCCGGGGTTCATTACCAGCAATAGCGGTAGCCGCCGCGCCGTTCCTTCACGTCGAGATGCAGGTGGTTCTGGTGCGCCGCGTCGCTGCCGGGGTCGAGCACCGTCGTGAAATAGAGGCAGGCCGCCTCGGTGATCGCGCGCTGGAAGGCGCCTTCCAGCGTGGAATCCTTGTCCGCCGGGCGGATGGTGAAGGTCTTGCCGCTCTTGAAGGTGAAGCCGGCAATATCGATGGCATTGCCGAAGGCATGCTCGGAAATCCTGCCTTCCGTCGCGCCGTTGCGGTTGCGGCAGACATAGGCGGAGGCCTGGGAGAGGCCGGTGATCGTTTCCTGCGGCATGGCGGCCTGAAGCGAAGGCTTCACCGAGCCCTCCAGCCAGCGAGCGAGCTGCAGTGCCGCCTCGCAGCGCACCGTCGCCTGCGGCTCGACCTCGATGCCGCCCGGCAACTGCTTGAGAAGGACGGGCTTGTCGATGCCGCAGGCCTTGCCGTCCTCGACCGCCGGCGCCTCCTCGAAGCCCACGCCGATCTCCGTCAACGCCTTCCGGCAGGCCGCCTCTTCGCCTGCATCCTCGTGCGGACGCTCGCTGGCCTTCTCCGCTTCCTCGGCGGCCTTGCGCCCCGCCTCCGTTTTCACATCGACCGCTGGGGTCTCCTTCTTTTCTTCCACGGGCGCCTGCTCGGGACGTGAAGCGGGTAGCGGACCCTTTTCCGGCAGGTCGGCGGCGCTGGCGAGCATGAGGGGCAGGGCGATGAGGGCGAGGGGGCGAAGGGTGAGAATGGGCTGTCTCCCGCTGAAAAGATCAGCGGGGAAACGCCCGGCAGCGGATTTGGTTGCCGAAACCCTGTGGACGATGACGACACGCATGCGCTTCGGGCGCGGCAATCGGGCAACGAAGTGAATAGTGGATTGATAAAGTCATCTTTTTTATGTTGACAAGTTTTATCATGTTTCATAGCGATAGGCCGGGCTCGACCCGAACACGTTTTTGCCATTTTTCCGCATGGCTCGCAGCCGGCGCATCCTCGTGCGCCGGGACGATGCCGCGCGTGCCGAATTAGTAGAGGATAGACATGCAGGCCCGGCGTTCCCGTTCCGCACTTCTGGCTTGCACGGCGCTCGCCGTGCTTTCCCTTTCCGCCCCCGCACTCGCGCAGGATGCCTCCGGCACGGCCGACGCCAATGGCAACACAACCCTGCAGCCTATCGTGGTGAAGGGGAAGCGGGTGGTGAAGCCGACGGGCAGCGTCGAGGACACGCCCCTTGCAACGCAGACGACCGCGGAGCAATTGCGCCGTGAGGAGATCAACTCGCCCTCCGACGTGTCGCGCCTGGACCCGAGCGTTCAATATTCCTCCGCCGACAAGGGCTTCGTCATTCGCGGGATGGGCGGCAACCGCGTGACGACGCTGGTCGACGACATTCCGCTTCCCTATCTCTCCAACGCCGCCCGTTCGGGTGGTCCCTCGACGACGACCAACGCGAATGGCGGTGCCAATGCGTTCTCGTTCAATGCCATTTCCACGATGGATATCGTCAAGGGAGCGGACTCAAGTCGCGCCGGCTCCGGCGCGCTGGGCGGTGCCGTCGTCTTGCGCACGCTGGAACCGGAAGACCTGATCCGGGAAGGCCGGGACTGGGGCGGCATCGCCAAGGCGACCTATGACAGCTCCATTCGGGGCATCGGTGGAAACTTCGCGGTCGCCAAGCGTTTTGACGACACCAGCGTGCTCTTCCAGGGTTCCTATCTGCGCGGCCATGAGACGGACAATGCGGGTACGATCGGGGGCATCGGCTTCGGCCGTGACAAGGCCAACCCCGCGGACCTCACGGAATACAACCTGCTCTTCAAGGCGCGTCGCGAACTGGAGGGCGGCCACAGGATCGGCATCACGGCCGAGCACTATGACCGCGACCTCGACACGGAGCTGCTGACGCTGCAGGGCGGTACCAATTCCAGCCGCGGCTACAAGGACTTCTTCGGCTTCGAGGACAATACGCGCGACCGGGTATCGCTGGACTACCAGCTCGACGAACCGGGCGGGTTCTTCGATTCCATCCGCTCCTCCGTTTACTGGCAGAACGTCAAGCGGACTGCGGGCAATGAAGGCATCCGCATTCCGGCTCCGGCCGGGGACTGGTACCGTTCGAACCAGCTGGAAGAGCAGTCCGTCGGCATCGTCAGCACGTTCAACAAAGCATTCGACACCGGCAATTTCAGCCATGAGCTGAACATCCGCACCAATTTCTCCTATTTCTGGGCCCAGTCCTTCACCGCCGGCCGTGACGGCTGCATCGACGGATCCTATGTCGGTCCCGCATGCGGCTCGCTCCACGCGGATCAGTCGGAAATGCCCGACGTCAACGGTGCAAGGCTCGGCATCACGCTGGACGACAAGATCCGCTACGGCGATTCCGCCTGGTCCGTGACACCCGGCCTCGGCTTCGACTGGTTCGACTACCAACCGCAGGAAACCGCCGGCTTCACCGGAAATCCCGGCTATACCGGCCTGCCGGATTCGCGCCACGGCGCCCGGATCTCGCCGAAGCTTCTCGTCGGATACGACGTCACGCCAGATTTCGAGCTTTTCGGCCAGTGGTCGATGGCATACCGCGCACCGACGGTGGACGAACTCTATCTGCTCTACACGGGGCAGGGCGGTCCCATTCAATACGCCGTCGTCGGCAATCCGGACCTCAAGCCCGAAACCGGCATGGGGCTGGAGCTTGGCGGCGATTATGACGTCGGCGACACGAAGATGCGGGTGGTCGGTTTCTATAACCAGTACAGGAACTTCATCGACAGGCGCGATATCGGGCCGGTCCCGCCCTATACGAGCTACGAGCAATACTACAACAGGGCGCGCGTTCGTGTGGCCGGGATCGAGATCAGCGGCTACCACGCTTTCGCCAATGGCATTCATCTCAACGGCTCGCTGACCTATACGAACGCGAAGGACAAGGATACGGACGAGTCGCTGCGCACCGTGATTCCGCTGCGGGCGATTGCGGGCATCGGCTATAGCCAGGACGATTGGGGTGTCGACCTCACGGGCATTTTCGGAAGTGCGATACGTAAATCCACCACCGCCAACAGGTTCAACGCCCCCGGTTACGGGATTGCGAACCTGACGGCGTGGTGGGAGCCGGAAGGTTCCGAAGGCCTCAGAATTCAGGCCGGCGTCTACAATATCTTCAACAAGGAATATTGGGACGGCGTGGCGCTGCGTTCTCTGGACACCGCTGCCCCTTCCAACAGCAATACGAACCAGCCGAGCGCTTTCTATGCCGAGCCGGGACGGAGCTTCAAGGTTTCCATCACCAAGACGTTCTGATCTGCGCAGCATGCCGATGGGAAAGGGCGGCAAATCCTGCCGCCCTTTTCTTTGAGCCGCGACAGGAGGCTCTTGCGCAAGCATCCATCTGTCGCTAACAATTCCGCCCATGACAAACGCACGCATCATTTCTGGCTGGTGGTGGGCTCGCTGAGGCGGCCTTGACCAGTCATGCGTGATTGAGACGACAAGCCGCCCGGAAAATTCGAGGCGGCTTTTTTGTGTTCGGCCGCCTCGCAGGACCGGGCCGAAACGGAGTTGGGAATGGCGACGAAAATTCTGGAAGACGGCGGCGAAGCCTATGAGACGCGCGGCGGGGTGACCGTCACGCGGCGGCGCCGTGCGGCGGATTATGCCAATGCGATCTCCGCCTATATCGACAGGCTCGATGAGCGGCGCGGCGCGGTCTTCTCCTCGAACTACGAATATCCGGGCCGCTATACGCGCTGGGATACGGCCGTGGTCGATCCGCCGCTCGGCATTTCCTCCTTCGGCCGCTCCGTCTGGATCGAGGCCTACAATGCGCGCGGCGAGGTGCTGCTGTCGCTGATCGCCGACCGCCTGGCGAACGTGCCGGAACTGGCGCTCGGCGCGCGCACGGCAAGCCGGCTCGATCTCGACGTGAAGCTGCCCGACCGGGTGTTCACCGAGGAAGAGCGCTCGAAGATGCCGACGGTCTTCACCGTGCTGCGCGCCGTCACCGACCTCTTCCATTCGGCGGAGGATGCGAGCCTCGGCCTCTACGGCGCCTTCGGCTACGACCTCGCCTTCCAGTTCGACGCCATCGACCTCAAGCTCACGCGGCCGGACGACCAGCGCGACATGGTGCTCTTCCTGCCGGACGAGATCCTCGTCGTCGACCACTATGCCGCCAAGGCCTGGATCGACCGCTACGATTTCGCCAAGGGCGGCCTTTCCACCGAGGGCAAGGGCGAGGCGATCGTCGCCGAGCCGTTCCGCACCTCCGACGTCATCCCGCCGCAGGGCGACCACCGGCCGGGCGAATATGCCGAGCTCGTCGTCAAGGCGAAGGAAAGCTTCAAGCGCGGCGATCTCTTCGAGGTCGTGCCGGGCCAGAAGTTCTTCGAGCGCTGCGAGAGCAGGCCCTCGGAAATCTCCCGCCGCCTCAAGGCGATCAACCCGTCGCCCTATTCCTTCTTCATCAATCTCGGCAACCAGGAATATCTTGTCGGCGCCTCGCCGGAAATGTTCGTGCGCGTGTCGGGCCGCCGCATCGAGACCTGCCCGATCTCGGGCACGATCAAGCGCGGCGACGACCCGATTGCCGACTCGGAACAGATCCTGAAGCTGCTCAACTCGAAGAAGGACGAATCCGAGCTGACCATGTGCTCGGACGTCGACCGCAACGACAAGAGCCGCGTCTGCGAGCCCGGCTCCGTCAAGGTCATCGGCCGCCGGCAGATCGAGATGTATTCGCGTCTCATCCACACGGTCGACCATATCGAGGGGCGCCTGCGCGACGACATGGACGCCTTCGACGGCTTCCTCTCGCATGCCTGGGCCGTCACGGTGACGGGCGCGCCAAAACTCTGGGCGATGCGCTTCATCGAGGCGCATGAGAAGAGCCCGCGGGCGTGGTATGGTGGGGCGATCGGCATGGTCGGGTTCAACGGCGACATGAACACGGGCCTGACGCTGCGCACCATCCGCATCAAGGACGGCATCGCCGAAGTGCGCGCCGGCGCGACGCTGCTCTACGATTCCAACCCGGAAGAAGAAGAAGCCGAAACCGAACTGAAGGCCTCCGCCATGATCGCAGCCATCCGCGACGCCAAGTCCGGCAATTCCGCCAAGGTCCAGCGCGACGTCGCATCCGTCGGGGCAGGGGTGAAGATTCTGCTCGTCGACCACGAGGACAGCTTCGTGCACACGCTCGCCAACTATTTCCGCCAGACCGGCGCGGAGGTGACGACCGTGCGCACGCCGGTTGCCGAAGAGGTGTTCGACCGGGTGAAGCCGGACCTCGTCGTGCTGTCGCCGGGCCCGGGCACCCCGAAGGACTTCGACTGCAAGGCGACGATCAGGAAGGCGCGCGCGCGCAGCCTGCCGATCTTCGGCGTCTGCCTCGGGCTCCAGGCCCTCGCCGAGGCCTATGGCGGGGAGCTGCGCCAGCTCGCCATTCCCATGCACGGCAAGCCCTCGCGCATCCGCGTGCTGGAGCCGGGCATCGTCTTCTCCGGCCTCGGCAAGGAGGTGACGGTCGGTCGCTACCACTCGATCTTCGCCGATCCGGCGACGCTGCCGCGTGATTTCATTATCACGGCGGAGAGCGAGGACGGCACGATCATGGGCATCGAACATGCCAGCGAGCCGGTGGCCGCGGTGCAGTTCCACCCGGAATCGATCATGACGCTCGGCCAGGATGCCGGCATGCGCATGATCGAGAACGTGGTCGCGCATCTGTCGAAGAAGGCGAGGGTGAAGGCGGCTTAGTTTGGCGGCTTGCCGGCTTGCCCTCATCCCCCTGCAGGGACCTTCTCCCCGCAGGCAGGGAGAAGGGGCAGAACGGCGCGCCCAGCGCTCCTCGCCCCGTTTACGGGGAGAGGATGCCGGCAGGCAGGTGAGAGGCAGCCTTAACCTGTGCGCCCAGCCGCGCGGGCTTTGACAAAGCCGCCGTCCTAGTCCATAGCGAACCCGAGAGAAAAACCGCGTGCACGTCCCCGTGCGCGCGGTTTTGCGTTGATGGGCCAGGCTTTTTGCAACTCGGTTGCATGCGCATGGAGAGCAGAATGGCAGACACGGACGGCAACACGGTCAAGCGGCTGGCGCTTTGGGGCATCCCGCTGGCCTTCGGCGTGATGGGGCTGAAGCTCATTGCCTGGTGGGTGACGGGCTCGGTGGCGCTGCTTTCGGACGGGCTGGAATCGAGCGTCAACGTGGTGGCGGCCATCGTCGCCTTCGCGGCCATCACCTATGCGGCCAAGCCGGCGGACAAGACGCATCCCTTCGGTCATCACAAGGCGGAATATCTTTCGGCGGTTCTGGAAGGCGTGCTGATCGTCGTGGCGGCGCTGCTGATCGTCATGGAGGCGGTGCCGGCGGTGATGGCGCCGGCGTCGATGGAAGCGCCGGTCATGGGCCTTGTCATCAACTTCGCGGCGGGGGTGATCAATGCCGTCTGGGCCTATGTGCTCATCCGCGCGGGCCGGCGCTACCGCTCGCCGGCGCTGGCCGCGGACGGGCAGCATATCCTGTCGGACGTCGTCACCTCGATCGGGGTGCTGATCGGCCTCGTCCTTGCCATCGCGACGGGCTATGCCGTGCTCGATCCGCTGCTGGCGATCCTCGTCGCGCTCAACATCCTCTACCAGGGCTGGAAGGTCATCGCCCATTCGGTCGACGGCCTGATGGACCATGCGGTGGAGCCGGGGGAGGCCGAGGCGATCCAGGCGGCCATCGCGGCGAACGGCGCCGGCTCGCTTGGCGTGCACGACCTGAAGACCCGGCGGGCCGGCTCGGCGACCTTCGTCGATTTCCACCTCGTCGTGCCGGCAGCCATGCCCGTCGGGCAGGCGCATGATATCTGCGACCGGCTGGAGGACGCCATCCGCGCCGTGCAGCCGGGCGCCCAGATCGCCATCCATGTCGAACCCGAGACGGAAAAGGCGCATGGTGTAAGGGTCAGGATCGAAAGGGTCGGATCATGAGCAGGACAGACGTATCGGGATTGTCGCAACTCGGGCAGAAGGTGGATCTTCCCGCCGATCCCGATGCCGCGCTTCTGGAAAAGGTGCCGAGCAGCCATGCCGGCACCGATTTCGTGGTGCGCTTCACCGCGCCGGAATTCACCTCGCTCTGCCCGATGACCGGCCAGCCGGACTTCGCGCATATCGTCATCGACTACATTCCGGACGGCTGGCTCGTCGAATCGAAGTCGTTGAAGCTCTACCTGCATTCCTTCCGCAACCACGGCGCCTTCCATGAGGACTGCACCGTCGATATCGCCAAGCGGCTCGTCGGGCTGCTGGAGCCGAAATGGCTGAGAATCGGTGCCTACTGGTATCCGCGCGGCGGCATTCCGATCGATGTGTTCTGGCAGACCGGTGAAGCGCCGAAGGGCGTCTGGCTGCCGGACCAGGGCGTGCAGCCGTATCGCGGGCGAGGATGAGGCGGCGGGCTTCCGCCGTCCCGCGAGGAAGGCGGGTCATGAGCCGTCGCCCGGCATTTACCGTGTTTTGCGGTGGCGCGGGTGCGCTCTATCGCCGGGTATCGGTTTTGTTGCATTGTCTTGGCCGGTGAGTCGCATTATCTGACAGCGACAGGACTATTGACGAGCAATCCGGAGACTTTGGATGAGCGACGAAGACGACAAGAAGACGGAACTGCCCCTGGGCAAGGAAACGGAAGCGAACCTTTTCAAGTCGCGTTCGATCTTCATCTACGGGCCGATCAACCAGGAACTGGCGCAGAAGGTCTGCTCGCAGCTCGTGGCGCTTGCCGCCGCCAGCGACGAGGACATCCGCATCTACGTCAACTCGCCGGGCGGCCATGTGGAATCGGGCGATTCGATCCACGACATGATCAAGTTCATCAAGCCGAAGGTGTGGATGATCGGCACGGGCTGGGTCGCCTCGGCCGGCGCGCTGATCTATGTCGCCGCGCCGAAGGAACGGCGCCTTTGCCTGCCCAACACCCGCTTCCTGCTGCACCAACCGTCGGGCGGCACCCGCGGCATGGCGTCGGATATCGAGATCCAGGCCCGCGAGATCATCAAGATGAACGAGCGCCTGAACAAAATCTTCGCCGACGCCACCGGCCAGCCGATCGAGAAGATCGCCAAGGACACGGACCGCGACTACTGGCTCTCCGCCGAGGAAGCCAAAGGCTACGGCCTCGTCTCGCGCATCGTGACCTCGCAGGGCGATATCTGAGGGCGCGATTTGCCCCTCACCTGCCTGCCGGCATCCTCTCCCCGCAAGCGGGGCGAGGAGCGCTGGGCTCGCCGTTTTCCTCCTTCTCCCCGCTTGCGGGGAGAAGGTCCCGGCAGGGGGATGAGGGGCGGCCATCTCGTAAAAGCCCAACGGGCACTTGCTCTTTCCCATCGTCCTCGCTATAAGCGCCCCATCATGTTGAAGACCGGCGCACAGATCATCGAACGAGTTTCCCGCGGCAGCGCTGCTGTTCGCGAGCGTTCGCGCGGCTTCTCCTCGCTTCTTCTTCTCGGCCTTACGCGCGGTTGCCGGGTTCGCTGAGGAGCGCCCGGCGGCCGAAAAGCCCGTCCGGCAATAGCTCCTCGTTTCACCCCATGCATTAATTCCGGTTCTGGCCGCCCATGGCCAGCATTCGCCGTCGCCAAGCGCCGACCGTTGCGCTAAGACGCTTTCGCGAATGCCGGGACGACGAAGAGAAGACGCGATGATTGTGAAGACCCACACGCCCAAGCAGGGCATGCCCGATGCAGCAACCAAGTATCAGGCCTATCCGACGATCAGCATCCCGGACCGCACCTGGCCCGGCAAGACGATCACCGAGGCGCCGATCTGGTGTTCGGTGGACCTGCGCGACGGCAACCAGTCGCTGGTCAACCCGATGGGCCACGACCGCAAGGCCCGCATGTTCCAGCTCCTGCTCGACATGGGCTTCAAGGAAATCGAGATCGGCTTCCCCTCGGCTTCGCAGACCGACTTCGACTTCGCCCGCTGGTGCGTCGAGGAGGGCAACGTGTCCGACGACGTCTCGCTGCAGGTGCTGGTCCAGTGCCGGCCGGAGCTGATCACCCGCACCTTCGAGGCGCTGGAAGGCGCGCACAGGCCGATCATCCACTTCTACAACTCGACCAGCGAGTTGCAGCGCCGCGTGGTGTTCGCCAAGGACGTCGCCGGCATCAAGCAGATCGCGACCGACGCGGCCAAGATGATCACCGACATGGCCGCCAGGGCCGGCGGCGGCTACCGCTTCGAATATTCGCCGGAGAGCTTCACCGGTACCGAGCTGGAAGTGGCGCTGGAGATCTGCAACGCCGTCGTCGAGATCGTGAAGCCGACCGCCGACAACAAGCTGATCCTCAACCTGCCCTCCACGGTCGAGATGGCGACGCCCAACATCTATGCCGACCAGATCGAATGGATGTGCCGCAACATCGACAACCGCGAGAACGTCATCGTCTCTCTGCATCCGCACAACGACCGCGGCACCGGCATCGCCGCCACGGAACTTGCCCTGATGGCCGGCGCGGACCGCGTGGAAGGCACGCTCTTCGGCAATGGCGAGCGCACGGGCAATGTCGACGTCGTCACGCTGGCGCTCAATATGTACACGCAGGGCATCGATCCCAAGCTCGACTGCTCCGACATCGAGCGTATCAAGGCCGTCTACGAATATTCCAACGAGATGGTCATCCCCGAGCGTCACCCCTATGTCGGCGAACTGGTCTACACGGCCTTCTCCGGCTCGCACCAGGACGCCATCAACAAGGGCATGAAGGCCATCAAGAAGGCCAACAAGCCGCTCTGGGAAGTGCCTTACCTGCCGATCGACCCGCAGGATGTCGGCCGCTCCTACGAGGCGATCATCCGCATCAACTCGCAGTCCGGCAAGGGCGGCATCGCCTATATCCTGCAGGAAGACTACGGCATCAACCTGCCGCGCAACCTGCAGGTGGAGTTCCGCGAGGAGATCCAGCGCATCACCGACGAGGAAGGCGTGGAGCTTCCCTCCAAGCGCATCCATGAGCAATTCATGCAGCGCTACGTCACGCAGCCGGGCACGCGCCTGCGCTTCGTCGACCATCACACCTATCCCGACGGCGAGCAGAAGGGCACGCGCATCGTCGCGGCGGAAATCACCGACGGCGGCGAGGTGAAGCGCATCGAGGGCAGGGGCACCGGCCCGATCGACGGCTTCATCAATGCGCTGTCGATCTATCTCGGCATCCCCATGTCCGTCGCCGACTATTCCGAGCACTCGCTCCAGCACGGCTCGAACGCGGCGGCCATCGCCTATGTCGAGGTCGAGCATCCGGGCGGCAAGCTCTTCGGCGTCGGCATCAACACGAACATCGTGACCGCCTCGCTGGAAGCCATCGTCTCCGCCGCCAACCGGGTGCTGGCGACGCGCGGCTGATCGGCCGGTCACATGAAATGACGAGAGCCCGGCAGCGTTGCTGCCGGGCTCTTTTTGTCGGCTTACGATTGTCGTGAGGGCGGCGGCCCCAAAGGCGACCCACCTAGAGCATTTCCGCTTCTCTTCGAATCGCGAAAACGTTCTAACTCTTTATTTCTACGCAATCCCGGACGCAAAACCGCTTCGCACTTTTGCTGGAATTGCTCTAGATGGTGGTGGAAACCGCCTCGGCGATGCGCTCCAGGTTCGGGTCGGCCGAGGGGCCGACGACGACGTAGGAAGCGTTGCCCTTTTGCCAGGAGACGAGGCCGATGTCGTTGCGCATGCTCTCGGCAAGCGACGTCTTGCCGTCGATTGGCTCGCTTTGCAGGAAACAGATGGCGAAGACCTCGTTGTCGGTGTCCCGATAGAGGAGTTGCGCGGTCGGCTTGCCGCCGGCGACGAGCAGGCGGGCGCCCTCGAACGTCAGCTTTTCCGCCGAAAGGTCGGGAAGCTGGAACTTCACGCCCGTGCTGGCCGAGAGCCATTCCACGATATGCGCCGCGTCGTTGGCCGGCACTTCCACCAGATGGCGCGCCTGGCGCGAATAGATGCGGTGGTAGTCGGCGATGTCGTCGAGCCAGGTGCGGGCCGGGGCGAACTGGTTGCTGGCGGCCTGGAAGGCGGTCTGCTTCTGTTCGGAGATCAAATAGCCGACGGCGCCGCCGGACAGGAAGATCACCAGCGATGCGGCGAGCGCCTGCGGCCAGAAGGCGCTGCGGCGGCCTGCCGGCACGGCGGCGACGGGCGCTCCGACAAAACCGAGCTTCGGCGCTTCCTCCTCGTTCCGGCCAGCTTCCTTGATGTTGCGCACGAGGTCGAGCGGGATCGGCTCCTGCAGCATCCTGTCGAAGGCGCGTGCGCCGAACTCGCTGCCGAGCTTGAGCTTTTCATAGACGGCGCGGGCCTCGTCGTCGGCGGCGAGGAGGACGTTGATCTCCTCGACTTCCTCCTCCGGCAACTGGCCATCGAGATAGGCGGACAACCGAACCTCGAGCGGGAGACCCCGTGTGCTTTCCACGATCAGGCCCTCCTTTCTGCCTGTTCGGAGATCATGGCCGCGAGCCTGATGCGGGCTGCCGAGAGCCGGCTCATCACCGTGCCGATCGGTATCCCGAGGATATCCGCCGCGTCCCGGTAGCTGTGCCCTTCGACATTCACCAGCAGGAAGACACTCGAAAGGCCCTCCGGCATCGTCATGATCAATTTGTGCAACTGTTTGGCATAGACCGCCTTGTCGGCCGATGCGTCGACATGCAGGCTGTCCTGCTCGGCAACATCTACAGTGCCGGACCCTGTGCGGACCTTTCGCTTGCGGATCTCGTCCACCCAGAGATTGCGCGTCATGGCATAAACCCAGCTTTCCAGCCGGCCTTCCCCGTTCCAGAGATGGCTTCGCGTGATGGCCCTCTCACATGCTTCCTGCACGAGGTCGTCGGCATCGCTGCCATTGCGCGTCAGCGTCATGGCGAAACGGCGCAGCTTCGGCAGCAAATTGACCAATTCTCGCCGGAACTCATTCGATTCTGCCGTCGGACGCATTGCTTTTCCAAGGGAACGTTCGGGATCAAAACTCTATTCGCCCCCCGGCCGGGCAGCGACCGCCTGATATGAAACATTCTTCCCTTGGTCCGCAAGCATGAACGGCAATCCGGAACGCAGTTTCCCCGCGTTCCGCAACGTTTATTCCGGGGTTTGACGCGCGGTCAGTAGCTGGCGCGCTCGCCGCCCAGCGACTGGAGCAGGGCGCGGTAGGCCCAGGTGTTCTCGCCGCCGCGGTCGCGGATCTCGACGAGCTGGACGCGGGCGCCCTCGATATCACCCTGTTCGATCAGGGCCTGACCCATATAGGAACGGGCGAGAATGTAGTTCTCGTCCTTCTGCAGCGCCCGCCTGTAGTAGCTCATGCCGAGCTGCATGTTGCCGAGCTTGCGGGTGTTGTAGCCGAGATAGTTGAGGATGCGCGGATCCTCCTGGTCATGGGCGGCGCGCAGCGCGCGCAGGGCATTTTCGTACTGGCCGGCATAGGCGAATTCGCGCGCGGCTTCATAGAGCTTGTCGTCGATCAGGCGTTCGCTCTTCTTCTGTTCCTCCGGCGTCTTTTCGTCCGTGCCCTGGGCCGGCTTCAGGTCTTCCGGCGCGATGCATTCCTTCTTCTCGTCGCTCCAGATCTTGCCGTCCGTGCAGGTCGTCGTGGTCTCGGTGGCGGCGGGCGGCGTGGTCGTGTCGGAATCGGCGGCGCGGGCGGCCGAAAGCGCCGTCAGCGAGACGGCGGCGCAGAATGAAAGCAGTATCGTGTGGCGGAGCATGTCTCGGTTCCCTCCTGATCGGCCTTTTGCCGGACGCTGGCCGTGCCGGAGCGGCCGTTCATGCCGCCTTTTCGGGCGGGCCGCTCTGAAAAGGGAGTACGGATGACGGGAGGGATTTATTCGCGGCTTTTCAAAAGCGCGTCGTCTCGGCAAGCGACAGGGCCAGCCCGTCCGGCGTCAGGGCATAACGCTCGCGCTCGATGGTCCAGTCGCCCGGCGCGCCGGAAATCGAGAAGAGGTTGTAGCCGGCCGGCGGCTTGTGGCCGCCGGGCCCCTGCGAGGCGGAGGCGATGCCGACGACCGGAACCGGCTTGGTCTGGCCGGGCAGCCAGTTCACCGTGTTGAGATGGGTATGGCCGTGCAGCACGAGTTCCGCCCCGCCGGTCGAGATGGTCGCGGCGAAGCGGCGGATGCCGATCATGCGCTTGTGGAAGGCCGTCGCGCCGCGGATCGGCGGGTGATGGATGAGCACGACGCGGAAGAGGCCGGCCTCGCCCGCCGCGCGCAGCATGTTCACCGTCTCGCGCGCCTGCCGGCTGCCGAAATAGCCCGAGGCGGAAAAGGGCGGGGTGGCGACGGCCGTCGAACAGCCGATGATCGCCACCTGGCCGCGCACGCGGAGATAAGGGAAGACGTGCGTGTCCTCCTGCCATTCGGCGGGGGCGGCGTCGCCGCGCATGTAGGGATACCAGGCGCGCGTCGATTTCTCGTAGGCGCCGCGCACATAGGCGTCGTGGTTGCCGGGCACGACCGAGACGTTTTCCGGCGCGCCGGCCTCCGGCAGCCAGTGCTTGACGGCGGCGATCTCCAGCGAAGAGGCGAGATTGACGAGGTCGCCGGTGATGGCGAGATGATCGGGAGCCTGCCGCTCGATATCCTCGAGCACGATGTCCAGCGTGTTGGTGAAGAGGTGCCGGCGGCGGTTGCGATGCCAGTTCACGAAGCCGGTGATGCGCTTGGAGAACAGTTCCAGGAAGGTGAGGGCCGGCAGCGGCCCGAGATGGACGTCCGATATATGGGCAAGTCTGAACATACCCTTCCTTAGAGCATAAGCCGGCCTAGGGAAACGCAAGGCGTGGATATTCCTCGCCATTCGCGGCGATGAGCCTTGATTTGGCCGAAGGGTTGCGGCGAAGTGCGGCGATGGATGACGACGCCCCGCCGACCAGAAGCCCGTTCGTGAAGCTCGTGACGCGCGTGCTGCATGTCTATTTCGCGCTGTCGCGCGGCATGACCATGGGCGTGCGCGCTGCCTGCTTCGACGAGGCCGGCCGGATCTTCCTCGTGCGCCACAGCTATGTGCCCGGCTGGCATCTGCCGGGCGGCGGCATCGAGCGGGGGGAGACGGCGCTGGAGGCGCTGGCCAAGGAGATGCGGGAGGAGGGGAACCTCGTCATCGGCGGGCCGCCGCAGCTCCTCCATATCTATTTCAACCGGCAGACCAGCAAGCGCGATCACGTCCTGCTCTACCGTTGCGATGGCGTCACGCAGACGGGGCCGCGCTTCAAGGACCGGGAGATCGTCGAGGCCGGCTTCTTCGCGCTCGACGCCCTGCCGGCCGCGACCACCGCGGCCACCCGCCGGCGGCTCGCGGAAATCGCAGGCGAAGCGCCCTTCGCGGATTTCTGGTAGGTCAGGCCGCCTTCAGCCCCTCGCGGCCATGCGGGGAGGCGAGGTCGATCTGCGGGCCGACCGGCACCACGCCCGTCGGGTTGATCGTGACGTGGCTGCGGTAATAGTGCTCCTTGATGTGGCGCATGTTCACCGTGTCGGCGACGCCCGGCACCTGGTAGAGCTCGCGAAGATACCCGTAGAGGTTCGGATAATCGGCGATGCGGCGGATGTTGCACTTGAAATGGCCGACATAGACCGGGTCGAAGCGCACCAGCGTCGTGAAGAGCCGCCAGTCGGCTTCGGTGATGCGCTCGCCGGTGAGGTAGCGCCTGGTCGAAAGCCGTTCTTCCAGGCTGTCCAGCATGGCGAAGAGCTTCGTGACATTGCCTTCATAGGCCTCCTGCGTCGTCGCGAAGCCGGCCTTGTAGACGCCGTTGTTGACGGTGTCGTAGATGCTGTCGTTCAGCGCGTCGATCTCGGCGCGCAGGGGCTCCGGATAGAAGTCCTCGCGCGAGCCGGTGATCCGGTCGAAGGCGGAGTTGAACATGCGGATGATCTCGGCCGATTCGTTCGAGACCATGCGGTTCTGCTTCTTGTCCCACAGGACCGGCACCGTGACGCGGCCGGAATAGTGCGGATCGGCCTTGAGGTAGACTTCGTAGAGCGCGGACGCGCCGAACAGCGGATCGAGCGTGCCGCCGTTCTCGCCCTTGAATTCCCACCCCTTCGACAGCATCAGCGGATCGACGACGGACACGGTGATCAGGTCTTCCAGCTTCTTCAGCTTGCGGAAGATCAGCGTGCGGTGCGCCCAGGGACAGGCAAGCGAGACATAGAGATGGTAGCGGCCGGCTTCCGCCGCAAAGCCGCCTTCGCCCGTCGGGCCGGGCGCGCCGTCCCGCGTGATCCAGTTGCGGAACTGCGAGACGGAGCGCTGGAAATGGCCCTTCGTCGATTTCGTATCGTACCAGACGTCATGCCAGACGCCGTCAACGAGCATGCCCATGATTGTCTCCTTTTGCCGTCCGATGCGGCCTGAACTTGCGTTCATAGATAGCGTATGGGGCTGGGCTGGATAGGTGCCTTTTGGTGAACGGTGCGTTTTGCTCTTTGACAGAGCGAAAATTTCTGCTATTCGCGCAGACCAGTACCGGCACTCCGGCCGGCGAGGAAGACGAGACGCATGTTCTATACGGGAACCCCACGACGACGCTGATGCTCACGCTGCGCCCCCTTCGGCGGCGGCGCGATCACCCGCATCCACAGCTTCGTATCCGGTTCCCTGATCCATGAACATGCTCAAGCACGATATCGTCTACCTGACGGAAGATGCCTCCCACGACGCCGCCATCGAACTGATCAACGAGGAAGCCTTCGGCCCCGGCCGGCATGTCCGCGCCGCCGCGCGCATCCGCGAGCAGGGACCGCACGACCTCTCGCTCTCCTTCGTCTGCACGGATGACGGCGAGACGATCGCCTCCGTGCGCATGACGCCCGTCATGGCCGGCGGGGTGAAGGCGCATCTTCTCGGCCCGCTCGCCGTCAGGCCCTCGCACAAGAACCGGGGCATCGGCCGGGAGCTGCTGCGCATCGCCTGCGCCGCAGCCAAGCGGAAGGGCTCGGAGGCCGTGGTCCTCGTCGGCGATCCACCCTATTACGGCCCGCTTGGCTTCGAGAAGGTGGCGTGGAATGCGCTGGCGTTTCCCGGTCCGGTGGATCCGGCGCGGGTGCTTGTCATGCCCTTCGCGGCGGATACGCATGAGCGGCTGAAGGGCGTCATCGCCTGGCGGGCGTGAAGGCCCCTCGCAAGGAAGACCCCTCCCTAAATCCCTCCCCACAAGGGGGAGGGACTTAAAGTGCTGCACCCTTTGCATTCCATTTCGAACGATGAGTAAGCTTCCTTCTTCTCCCCCCTTGTGGGGGAGATGCCGGCAGGCAGAGGGGGTGGCCCCGCGAAGCAGGGGCGTTATAGGAAGGCCCCGGGA
Organism: Shinella zoogloeoides; assembly: GCF_033705735.1. Taxonomy (NCBI): domain Bacteria; kingdom Pseudomonadati; phylum Pseudomonadota; class Alphaproteobacteria; order Hyphomicrobiales; family Rhizobiaceae; genus Shinella; species Shinella zoogloeoides. The sequence continues at coordinate 2,093,338 of NZ_CP131130.1, read as the reverse complement.
GGCGCAGAAGAATCCTTACCCCTTCAACTCCATGAAGCGGATGCGGTTCTGGAAGGGGTCGGTCACCGTCACCTCCAGCCGCGAGCCCTCGTCCTCCAGCCCCGGCTTCATGTAGCGGTAGTCCTTGCCGATCAGTTCCTTCTGGAAGGCGCGGATGCCCGTCATGTAGACGACCATGTTGCCGCCGGGCGTGGCGTCGCCGGCATGTTCGGAAAGATGCAGCCGCAGCCCGCCGCGCGAGACCTGCGTGTAGAGCGGGAAGTTTTCGCCGTAGCGGTGCTCCCAGTCGACGGAAAAGCCGAGGAAGCCGAGGTAGAATTCATGCGCCTTCGCCACGTCGAAGATGCGCACGATAGGCACCGCCTGCTCGAAGGCGATGCCGTCTTCCTGCGGCTTCGCCTCGATCTTCGCGGAGAGGATGTTCCAGGTTTCCACGCCGAACTGGCGGGCGACGATTTCGAGGGCTTCGCTGTGGCCGATCTCGATATTGCGGGCGGCCAGCGTTTCCCGCATGGCTTTCGCCATGGCCTTGGCATCGCGAAAATCGCGCATGTCCGTTCCTTCCGTTCCGGCGAAGTCCCCGTCAGTGCCCGCATTGCCGACGCCTTCGCCCAACGATGAACGGTGGAGAAAGGTTGTTGAGGAGGCGTTCGCCATGCCTTCGAAAAGGCGCGGGTCTGCCGGCCGCCTCCGGCCGTGCGGGGAGATTAGCGCAAACGCAGGCGTGGTCAACGCCCTTCGCGATACCACATGGCCGAGAAGGCGAGCAGCAGCAGGCCGACGCCGGCAAAGCCGGCGAAGAGCGGCAGCGAGTTGATGCCTTTCAGCACCGTCTCGTCCGTCATGTGCAGCGACAGCCGGTTCTCGTCGATGCTGCGCACCTGTCCGGAAACCGGCAGGAGCGGCGGCAGGGAGATGGCCTCGCCGTTCTCGGCGACGAGCCGGCGGACCGTGCCCTTCGTGGCATCGGCGAGCGGCTTCAGCGTCTCGGTCGTCGAGATCGTCGCCTTGAATTCCGGGGCGTCGACCGCGCCGACATGGACGAGGGCGTTGAGGTCGCCATTGGTGATCTCGTAGAGGCCCGTCTCGGCGGTCTGCACCTCGGCGCGGTAGAGGCCGGGTTCTGCCTCGGTGAGCGCCACGCGCTGCGTCTTGCCGGAGGGCAGCTTCAGCGTCGCCTCGCCCGGTGCGTCGCCGATGGTCTGGCGGTTGATCTGGAGCGTGCGGCCGAAGGTGCGCGCGGTCAGCGCCTCCTCCTCCAGCGCCGGCTCCTGCATCAGCCAGTGCGCGGTGCGCCGGTAGAGCGAGGCATGCGGGCCGCCGCCCTCGAAACCGCGCGCCCAGAGCCAGCCCTGGTCGGAAAGCAGCATGGCGACGCGGCCCTTGCCGGCGCGGTTCAGCACCAGCAGCGGCTTGCCGTCATTGGCCTCCATCACGACATTGCCTTCCGGGCGCTCGACGTCGACGGTGCGGAACCAGCGGCCCCAATGGGGCGGCTCGTCGTTGGCGCCTTCGAGGCCGCGCGTGACGGGGTGCTTCTTGCCCTGTTCGGAAAGCCGCGGATAGAAGGGCGCCTCGTTCATCGCGCCGGTCGGCGTCGCCGGCAGCACGGCCGAGAGCGGCGTGCCGGCGATGGAATCGTTGCCCGCATGCTCCGGCCCCGCCGCGATCAGCAGCGCGCCGCCATTCTCCACATATTGCGCGATGTTGTCGTAATAGAGGATCGGCAGCACGCCGCGGTGCTGGTAGCGGTCGAAGATGATGAGGTCGAATTCCTTGATCTTGTCGACGAAGAGCTCGCGCGTCGGGAAGGCGATCAGCGACAGTTCGTTGATCGGCGTGCCGTCCTGCTTTTCCGGCGGGCGCAGGATCGTGAAGTGCACGAGGTCGATGGCCGTGTCGGACTTCAGCAGGTTGCGCCAGGCGCGCTCGCCGGCATGCGGCTCGCCGGAGACGAGCAGCACGCGCAGGTTTTCGCGGATGCCCTCGATGACATGGACGGCGCGGTTGTTGGCGGTGGTGATCTCGCCTGTCACCGGCTCCACCTCGAACTCAAGGATGTTGTTGCCGCCGCGCGGCACGGTGAAGCCGAGCGGCTGCTCGGTGCCGGGCTGGGCGATCTCCGAGGCGATCTGGTTGCCGTTGAGGCGGACGGTCACGCGGGCCGGCGTGTCCGGTCCCTTGCCGTCGTCCACCACGCGGAATTTCAGCTCCTGCTCCTCGCCGACGATGCCGAAGCGCGGGGCGCTGACCACCTCGATGCGGCGGTCGAACTCGTCCGGCCGGCCGGTGACGAGGGCATGGACCGGGGCGTCGAAGCTGGAGAAGGCGGAGGCCTCGGGAATGTCGTGCACCTGGCCGTCGGTGATGAGGATCGCGCCGCCGACGCGCGAGCGCGGCACATCGGCGATGGCGGCGTTCAGCGCGTCGAAGAGGCGGGTGGAGGGCGTGTCCGACTTGCCGTCGTCGCCGGCTTCCACGATGCGCGGCTCGATGCGCGGATAGCGGGCGAAGCGCTCCTTGAGGCCTTCCAGCGCGGCATTGGTCTGAGCCGTGCGGTCCTCGTTGTCCTGGCTCTGGCTGCGGTCGACGATGACCGGCACGACGGTCGAGAGCGCCTCGCGATCCTCCTGCAGGAAGACCGGATTGGCAAGGGCGAGCACCAGGAGGGCGAGCGCCAGCGCGCGCAGGACGGCGCCGCGCAGGCCGCGCCAGAAGCCGAGCGCGGCGAGCGCGAGGCCCGCGGCGCCGATGAGGGCGATGGCGAGCCAGGGCAGGAAGGGGGAGAACTGAAAGGTCATGTCACTGCCCCAGCCGTTCGAGCAGGGCGGGAACGTGCACCTGGTCCGCCTTGTAGTTGCCGGTGAGCATGTACATCATGATGTTGACGCCGGCGCGGAAGGCGTGGTCGCGCTGCACATCGTCGGGCGGAACGGTCGGCAGGAGCGGCATGCCATTGGCGTCGATCGCCCAGGCGCCGGCGAAATCGTTGCCGGTGATCATGATCGGCGATACGCCGTCGCCCGCGCGGGCTGGGCGTGACGGGTCCTCCTTGCGGTCGAGCTCCGCCTCGATCCACAGCGGGCCGCCGGCATAGCGGCCGGGGAAATTGGAGAGCAGGTAGAAGGCCTTGGTCAGGACGTGATCGGCCGGGACGGGCTCCAGCGGCGGAATGTCGAGATTGGCGAGGATCGCCTGCAGGCGTTCGGTGTTCGGGCTCGTCGCATTGCCGTCGAGCGAGGTGAACTGGTCGCGTGTGTCGAACAGCACGGTGCCGCCGTTGCGCATATAGGCGTCGATGCGGCTGATCGCGGTGCTGGAGGGCATTTCGGCCGAAGCGCTCACCGGCCAGTAGATGATCGGGTAGAGCGCCAGCTCGTCGCGCGAAATGTCGACGCCGACCGGCTCGCCGGGCTCGAGCGTGGTGCGGTAGGTGAGGAATTCCGTGAGGCCGGCAAGGCCGCGCTCGGAAATGCGGTCCACATCGCTCTCGCCGGTGACGACATAGGCGAGATGTGTCGTATCGAGCCGCGACATCAGCACCTCGTCTCCCGGCCTGGCATCGTTCGCCCGGCTTTCGGAGGGCAGGCCCGCGAGCGTTCCGGCGGCGAGCGCCAGCAGCATGGCGGCGGTCGCGCCGCGCTTCGGCACGCTGCGGGCGGCGGCGGCGAAGGCGCCGCCCATGAGGAGCACGATGGCGCAGTCCGCCAGAAGCAGGAGGGCGGCGAGGGTGAAGAGATAGGGTTTCAGCGACCAGGTCTCCTTGCCGGCGAGCGGCTCGCGCTGGATGGAAGCGCCTTCGGGAAGCGCGAGCGGGCGGATTTCATGGCCGGGTGGGAAGAGGTTGTGCGCGACATAGCCGTCCTCCGTGCCGTAGAGGCCGGGCGGGTTGTCGAAGCTGGCGATCTTTTTCGCGCCGTCCACGACGAGCGGCCTTGCCTCGCCGGTCGCCGCGGCGAGCGTGCCGCCCGCGGTCATCAGGCGGTAGGGCGGCAGGCCCTTCGCCTGTTCGCCGCTCTTCGCCGAGGCGCCGCTGCTGCGCGAGAGCTGCACGGTGCGGCGGAGCATTTCCACGAAATCGCCCGAAAGCGGCAGGTTGGACCAGCCGGTCTCCGCGCTGACATGGAAGAGCACGATGCTGCCCGCGCCGAGCGGGCCGGTCGTCACCAGCGGCGTGCCGTCGGCAAGGCTTGCCCAGGTGCGGTCGGCAAGGTCCGGCGTCGGCTCGGCGAGCACCTGGCGCTTGACGAGGATGTTTTCCGGCGCGTGCATGCCGAAGAAGGGGCTGTTCGCGGGATAGGCCGATAGCGGCTGCGGCTCGGACCAGGAGAGCGCGCCGCCGAGCGCGCGCTCGCCCTTGCGCAGCATGACGGGCACCAGCGGGTCGTCGGCGGGCGCGGCGGCAAGGCGCGGGCCGGCGAAGCGGATCAGCATGCCGCCGCCTTCGATCCAGCGCTTCACCTTGTCCTGCACGTCGCCCGGCAGGCGGCCGATATCGGCCATGATGAGCACGGAGGGGTTCTGCTCGAGCAGTTCGGGGATCGCGACCGAGAGGTCGGCGATGCTCGGCTCGATCAGGTCGGCATAGGGCGCGAGGGCGCGGTTGATATAGTGCAGCGGCGAAAGCAGCGGCTGGGTATTGTCCACCACCTCGCCGGAAAGGAAGGCGACGCGGCGGCGGCGGAAGCCGTCGTCCAGGAGATAGGCGCCGCCGGCATTGGCGAGCCCGTCGACGGTGATGCGGGCGAAATCGTTGCGCAGTTCGAAGGGCGCGGTGATCGTGCCGGTCGTGGTCGTCGCGCCGGCGGCGAAATCGGCGGTGCCGGCAGCGATCGGCCGGCCGTGGCCGTCATGCGCCGTCAGCGGCAGGCTGCGCGCCGGGCCGCCGTCGAGGCGGGTGAGGGTGACGGAAAGCGCATCCGCCCCGTTGGACGCCGCGGTGATGGCGACGGCGGGTGCGCCATCGCCTGCGATCAGGCGGAAGTCGGCCGGGGAGAGGGCCTGCAGGGCCGCGACCGTGTCGTCGGTCGCCTCGCCCGCCATGCCGTCGGTGATGAAGGCGATGGTGCCGGGGCTTGCGCCGTCGAGCGCGGTGTGCAGCGCGGCAACGGCCGCCTTGCGGTCGGCCGGCAGCGGGCGCGGCTCGGCGGCGGCGAGGCGGTTGCGGGCCGTCACGGCATCGACCGGCACGGCATCCTGCTGGCGGTCGGCGGTCAGCACCAGCGAGACCGGCAGGTCGCGGCCTTCGGCATCGTCGATCAGCATGGAGGCGGTCTCGACGCGCTGCTTCCAGTCAGTGGCGGCGGCCCAGCTGTTGTCCACGACGAGGACGAGCGGGCCGCCGGTCGCCAGCGTGCTGGTGCGCGGGTTGAAGACCGGGTCGGCGATGGCGAGGATGACGGCGGCGGCCATCAGCATGCGCAGCAGCGTCAGCCACCAGGGGCTCTGCGCCGGCGTCTCCTCGCGCTTGAGGATCGAGGCGAGGATGGCGAAGGGCGGGAAGACCTCGGTGACGGGCTTGGGCGGCGTCAGGCGCAGCAGCCACCAGATGACGGGCAAAAGCACCAGCGCGGTCAGCACGGCGGGAAAGGCGAAGGCGAAAGCGCTCATCGGCCAATGCCCTCCGTCTTCATCGCCGGTAGGCCGGAAAGATAGGCATGCACAGCGACCAGTGCCTCGGAGGCGAGGCGGTCTGTGCGGTGGGTGATGAAGCTCCAGCCGAGATGGCGGAGGTTGTCGGCAAGGCTCTCGCGGCGCGCGGCATAGGCGCGGGCATAGTCGTCCTTCAGCGTCTCGGCGCGGCCGGCCGTCAGCTTCATGCCGCTCTCGGGATCGGTGAATTCGGTGCGGCCGGCATAGGGGAAGAGCTCTTCCGCCGGATCCGCGACCTCGACGACATGGCCGCGCAGGCCGCGCCGGGCGAGGGGGCCGAGGCGGTCCATCACGTCCGCGACGGGATCGAGGAAATCGCCGATCAGCACGATATCGCTGTTGCCGCGGATCATGGCGGTGTCCGGCAGGCCACCGGCCGCGGGATTGTGCATCAGGGCGGTCGCGAGGCGCTCGGCGGCGTTGCGCGCGGCGATGGGCTCCATGATGCCGGGGCAGCCGATGCGCTCGCCGGAGCGGGCGAGGATTTCGGCGAGCGCCAGCATGAGGACGAGCGCGCGGCTCTCCTTCGAGACGGCGCCGAAGGTGGACTTGTACATCATCGAGGGGGAAAGATCGGCCCAGATCCAGACGGTGTGGGCGGCCTCCCATTCGCGGTCGCGCACATAGGTATGGTCGTCGCGGGCCGAGCGCCGCCAGTCGATGCGCGACAGGCTCTCGCCGTCGACATAGGGGCGGAACTGCCAGAAATTCTCGCCGATGCCGCGCTTGCGCCGGCCGTGCCAGCCGGCGATCACCGTGTTGGCGAGGCGCTGGGCCTCCACCATGCAGTCGGGAACGAGGGCGGCACGGGCCTGCGCCCGCGAGAGCACGTCGCGGGTCGGGGTCGGTTGGACGATCTGGCCGACGGATGCCATGCTTCTATCCTGTTCAGCCGCCCGCCTGCCGGACGAGATCGGCGATGACGTCGCGCACCGACATGCCCTCGGCGCGCGCGCCGAAGGTCAGCGCCATGCGGTGCTGGAGGACCGGCTCGGCAAGCGCCAGCACGTCGTCGACGGAGGGCGCGAGGCGGCCGTCATAGAGCGCGCGGGCTCTCGCGCAGAGCATCATCGCCTGGCCGGCGCGCGGGCCGGGGCCCCAAGCGACATGCCTGTCGGTGGAGGCGATGCCGTTGCCGGGGCGCGCCGAGCGCACCAGCGAGAGGATCGCGTCGAGCACCTTCTCGCTGACAGGCATCTGGCGGATGAGGGTCTGGATCTCGATGAGACGGTCGGCGGAGATCGCAGCTTCCGCCTGCGCCTCGCTGACGCCGGTGGTTTCGAGGAGGATCTGCCGTTCGGCGGCAAGTTCCGGATAGTGTACGTCGACCTGCAGCAGGAAACGGTCGAGCTGGGCCTCGGGCAGCGGGTAGGTGCCTTCCTGCTCCAGCGGGTTCTGCGTCGCCAGCACATGGAAGGGCTTCGGCAGGTCGTTGCGGGCGCCTGCGACCGTCACATGGTATTCCTGCATGGCCTGCAAGAGGGCGGACTGGGTGCGCGGCGAGGCGCGGTTGATCTCGTCGGCCATCAGGAGCTGGGTGAAGATCGGGCCGGGCACGAAGCGGAAGGAGCGCTTGCCGTTGTCGTCCTGGTCCATCACCTCCGAGCCGAGGATATCGGAGGGCATCAGGTCGGGCGTGAACTGGATGCGGCTTGCGGAAAGGCCGAGCACGGTGCCGAGCGTGGCGACCAGCTTGGTCTTGGCAAGGCCCGGCACGCCGACCAGCAGCGCATGGCCGCCGGAGAGCACGGCGAGCATGGTCTGCTCCACGACGCTTTCCTGGCCGAAGATGACCTTGGCGACTTCCTGGCGGACGCGGGCGATATCGGAGAGCGCGCGTTCGGCGGCGGCGACCACCGCCTTCTCGTCGAGGCTCGCCTCGGAGGAATTCTGAACGCCCATGGTCGTCTCCAGTGCCGTTTGAAACCTTGGACGAATCGTGGCTCTGCCGCGCGCGTCCCGTTCTTGAGAGCTTATTAGCCCAGCCGTGGCTGACAAGCGGCCACGAAATGACTATCTCGTGTGTGTATCCACCTTTTCCTCTCGCGGAGATAGGGATGAACCGGGACGGAACAATGGCAACAGGTGAAATTGGCGACAGCACGGATGCCGCGGGACTGGCCGCCCTGATCTCGCGCGCGAGCGCCGAGACCGGCGGGCGCGGGCTGCCGCCCGTCGAGCGCTGGAACCCGCCGTTCTGCGGCGATATCGACATGGAGATCCGCGCCGACGGCACGTGGTTCTATCTCGGCACGCCCATCGGCCGCGCGCCGCTGGTGCGGCTTTTTTCCACGGTGCTGCGCAAGGACGAGGACGGGAAGACCTATCTGGTGACGCCGGTCGAGAAAGTCGGCATCCGCGTCGCGGACGCGCCGTTCCTCGCCGTCGAGATGAATGCAAGCGGGGAGGGCGCGGCGCAGGTGCTGACCTTCCGCACCAATGTCGGCGACGTGGTGGAGGCGGGGGCGGAGCATCCCCTGCGCTTCGTGATCGCCGGCGAAAACAGCGAGCTGAAGCCCTATCTTCTCGTGCGCGGCCGGCTGGAGGCGCTGGTTTCGCGGGCGGTGATGTACGATCTGGTGGAGCTTGGCGAGACGGTCGAGATCGACGGCGTTCCGATGTTCGCGGTGCGCTCCAGCGGCGTGGTCTTCCCGGTCATGCCGGCGGCCGAGCTGGATGCCTTGTCCCGATGAGCTTTGCGCCCTACAGCGCCGCGGAGTTCCGCCGCCGGGCCATCGAGCAGAACCTGACGCTCGGCGAGGAGAGCTGGCGTGATCATGGCGACAGCCTGCTCAATCCCGGCGTCATTCCCCATCTGGAGGATATGAAGCTGCGCGATGCGGCGGTACTGATCCCCGTCGTCGACGACGGGGAGGAGGCGCGCGTCATCTTCACCCAGCGCACGGCGACGATGCGCAAGCATTCCGGCCAGGTCGCCTTTCCGGGCGGGGCGGTGGACGCGGAGGACGAGGATGCCGAGGCGGCCGCGATGCGCGAGGCGGAGGAGGAGATCAGCCTCGACCGCCGCTTCGTCGAGCCGGTCGGGCGGCTGCCGCAGTACAAGGCGCTTTCCGGCTTCTCGATCACGCCGGTGCTGGCGGTCGTGCGGCCGGGTTTCGAGCTGGTCCCCAACCCCGCCGAGGTGGAGACGGTCTTCGACGTGCCGCTCTCCTTCCTCATGGATCCGCGCAACCATGAACAGGGCAGCGGCATCTGGCTCGGCGGCGAGCGGCATTATTATCGCATGCCCTATGAGGGGCATAATATCTGGGGCATCACCGCCGGCATCGTGCGGGTGATCTATGAAAGGCTTTATGCATGACGTCTGTCTCGGGCGAGGCGTGGTTTTCCGATCCGGCGCTCGTGCGCGTGCTGGCCTTGCTCAATAGCGACGGCGGCGAGGGGCGCGTGGCGGGCGGGGCCGTGCGCAACAGCCTGATGGGCCTGCCGGTGGCCGATGTGGATATCGCGACGACGCTGCGGCCGGAGGCGGTGGTCGAGCGCGCGAAGGCGGCGGGCATCAAGGCGGTGCCGACGGGCATCGAGCACGGCACGGTGACGCTGGTCATCGACGGCACGCCCTTCGAGGTGACGACGCTGCGCCGGGACGTTTCGACCAATGGCCGCCACGCGGACGTCGCCTTCGGCACGGACTGGCAGACAGACGCCGAGCGGCGCGACCTCACCATCAACGCGCTCTATGCGAAGCAGGACGGGACGGTGGTCGACCTGGTGAACGGCCTGCCGGATATCGAGAGCCGCACGGTCCGCTTCATCGGCGATGCGGCAACGCGCATCGCGGAGGATCACCTGCGCATCCTGCGCTTCTTCCGTTTCTTCGCGCTCTACGGCAGCGGCCGGCCGGATGCCGAGGGCCTGAAGGCCTGCGCGCGGGCGAAGGCAAGCCTTGCGAAGCTTTCCGCCGAGCGGGTCTGGTCCGAGACGAAGAAGCTGCTCGGCGCGCCCGATCCCGGCCGTGCGCTGCTGTGGATGCGGCAGGCGGGCGTGCTGACGGAAATCCTGCCGGAGACGGAAAAGTGGGGCATCGACGCGATCCCCGGCCTGATCGCGGCGGAAAAGGCTTTTGGCTGGAAGCCGGACGCCATGCTGCGCCTTGCCGCCATGGTGCCGGCCGACCGGGAACGGTTGAAGACGCTCGCCGGGCGCCTGCGCTTTTCGAAGGCGGAAGCCGCGACGCTCGACCATTGGGCGGCCGCCCCCGAGATCGCGCCGAAACTGGCCGAGACGGCCTTCGACCGGCTGCTCTATCGGAACGGACCTTCGGGGCTGACCATGCGCCTCAAGCTGGCGCTCGCCGCTGCGCGCGCACGCGGGCTCGGCGATCCCGAGGCGCTTGCCTTTTCCGGCCTCTGCCAGCGTCTTCTGACGCGCGCGGAGAAGTGGCGCAAGCCGTCCTTCCCGCTGACGGGTGCGGATGTGCTGGCCGCGGGCGTTCCCGCCGGGCCGACGGTCGGCGCGGCGCTCTCGGCCATCGAGGACGAGTGGGTGGCCGGGAACTTTCATGAGGATCGGGCCAGGCTGCTTTCGCGGCTGGATGCCTTTGTGAAGGCTAATTGACGCCCAAAGGCCCCTCTGCCTGCCGGCATCTCCCCCACAAGGGGGGAGAAAGATAGAGGCTTGCTCGCCGTTCTATAACGAATGCCAACGGGGCGGCACGTTAAGCCCCTCCCCCTTGTGGGGAGGGGTTGGGGAGGGGCCTTTCCTCACCGACAGCAACCGGCCAGCGAGGGCCCTTCCTCCGTCAGGCGGCATCCGCCGCCTTTTCATCGACGATGCGTTCCTTGATGTGCTCGACCATGCTTTCCCGGATGGTGGTTTCACCATGGGCCGTGCGCATGTGCTCCACCGCGCGGCGGACGACTTCGGCGTCGTCATGGGCGCGCGTGTGCCAGTCGCATCCGGGGACGAGTGAACCGCATTCAAAAAGTCTCATGACTATCTCCTGTCGTTTCAACGGGACGAGTATAGCAGATGAGGCCGTTCCGGCCAAACCGCGACGGGTCTGCGGCCGTGTCGGCCGTCTTCGGAAACGGCGAAGCTTGCGTCCGGTTCCCCGCCGTCAGGCGGCGTCCTCGTCCCTGGCCCAGCAGTCGAAGCAGGCGGACGAGCCGAGCGGCTCGGGCCTTGCCCTGCGCCCGGCGATGGTGTGGACGTTTTCGCGGGAAAGCCGCAGCCGGGCCTCCTCGACGAAATAGGCATGCGGCAGGTCCATGCCGCTCTCGGCGCGGATGGTTTCGGCGTAACGGTCGAGAAAATCGGCGGATTGCGGGTCGAGGCCCGAATGCACTGCGTCCTGCATCTTATTGATCATGACTGCCTCCTCCGTGGAATCATGCTGGAAGCATCGTACCACCGAGGAAAGGCAAACCGTAATCACAAGCGCGCTAGCGGCTCACGGCCAGCGCACCACCGGGGGCATGGAGGAGAGGATGGAATCGACGTTGCCGCCGGTCTTCAGGCCGAAGATCGTGCCGCGGTCGTAGAGCAGGTTGAACTCGACATAGCGCCCGCGCCGCACGAGCTGCTCGTCGCGGTCCTCCTCCGTCCAGCCCTTGTTGAAGTTGGAGCGAACGATCTTCGGATAGACCATGGCGAAGGCGCGGCCGACATCCTGCGTGAAGGCGAAGTCGGCATTCCAGCCGCCGAGCTCTTCCGGCGAATGCAGCCAGTCGTAGAAGATGCCGCCGGTGCCGCGCGGCTCGTTCCGGTGCTTGAGGAAGAAGTATTCGTCGCACCAGTCCTTGAACTTCGCATGGTCGGCGACGGGATGGCGGTTGCAGGCGATCTCCATCGCCTTGTGGAAGAGGGCGGTGTCCGGGTCGCTCATCACGCGGCGGCGGTCGAGCACCGGCGTCAGGTCCGCGCCGCCGCCGAACCAGCGGCTGGTGGTGACGACCATGCGGGTGTTCATATGCACGGCCGGCACGTTGGGGTTCACCGGATGGGCGATCAGCGAGATGCCGGATGCCCAGAAGCGCGGGTCTTCGCTCGCGCCGGGAATCTGGCCGCGGAATTCCGGCGAGAACTCGCCATGGACCGTTGACGTATGGACGCCGACCTTTTCGAAGACGCGGCCTTCCATCATCGACATGCGCCCGCCGCCGCCTTCGCCGCCCTCGCGCAGCCAGTCCTTGCCGACGAAGCGGCCGGGCGGCAGGTCGGAGAGGGGGCCTTCCAGCTCGTCCTCGAGGGCCTCGAAGCTGGCGCAGATGGCGTTGCGCAACTGCTCGAACCAGGCGCGCGCCATGGCCTTCTTGTCTTCGATGTCCTCGGGCAGGCCCTTCGGCAGGTCTGGTCGTTCCATGATATTTCCCGCTGGGATGTTTCCCGCTGGCGGCCGCGCCGCCGAATCGCATTTCGGCCACAGTCGTTAACTTTGCCCTTTTTTGCAACCGCGTGGGCGAAATGAGCGCCCGGCGCAGGACTCGCAAAAGGGCAGGCGCTGGCCTATCTTCCTTTATTGAAAGTGCAGCAAGACGTTTCACGCGGCTTCGGATGCAAACGCCGGATCCGCCCTGGAGGAAACCTGCATGGCGCGCATTCCGGGACCGCCCCTTGAAGGCCTGAGGCGCCAGATCGAGCGCCGCCGCCGCGAAAAGCCCTTTCGCGGCGAGGGGCATTTCGTGCGCGAGACCTTCTGCCTCGAACGGCAGGCGGCGCGGGATAAGGCGCGCGAATGGTTCGATCTCTGGCCGAAAGCCGCCTACTGGACCGAGGTGGAAAGCTGGCGGATGCTGGAGGGCGACCGCATCGAATTCACCATGCGCCGGTTGCCGAGCGCCGATTGAGGCGGGCCTGACGACAGCGTGATCGGCAAGCTCGATTGACGGCGAACCCGCGCGCCCCTATCTTGCGGCCATCGTCATCAACAGAAAGGCGCCGTTGCGGTTCTCAAGCACGGCTCATAGTCCTTGTTCGAACTCGCGATCGCTGTCTTCCTCATTCTCCTGAACGGGGTTTTTGCCCTTTCCGAACTTTCCATCGTTTCCTCGCGCAAGCCGCGCCTCAAGACCATGGCCGCCCAGGGCTCGCGTGGCGCCGCATCGGCGCTGAAGCTTGCGGAAAATCCCGGGAAATTCCTCTCCACCGTCCAGATCGGCATCACGCTCATCGGCATCCTGGCCGGCGCCTTCTCCGGTGCCGCGCTCGGCGGGCGCCTGCGTGACATCCTCTTTGCCGAGGGCGTGCCGGACTGGCTCGCCGACCCGCTCGGCTACGGTATTGTCATCTTCGTCATCACCTTCCTGTCGGTCGTCATCGGCGAGCTGGTGCCCAAGCAGATCGCGCTGAAGAACCCCGAGCGCTTCGCGACGCTGGTCGCGCCGGCCATGTCGCTGATGTCCAAGATCGGCGCGCCGGCCGTCTGGGTGCTGGACGCCTCGACACGGGTGATCTTCCGCCTGCTCGGCCAGCACGAGGTCTCCGAAAGCGTCGTCACCGACGAGGAGATCAAGACCATCGTCGCCGAAGCCGAGGCCGCCGGCGTCATCGAGGGCGGCGAGAAGCTGATGATCGCCGGCGTCATGCGCTTTTCCGACCGCGAGGCGCGCGGCCTCATGACGCCGCGCAACGACGTCGACTGGATCGATCTCGGCGATACGATGGAAGAGATCCGCCAGCAGCTCACTGAAAGCCCGCATTCGCGCATGCCGGTCGCCGATGGGGGGCCGGAGACTATCGTCGGCATCGTGCAGAAGCGCGAGATGCTCTCTGCCATGCTGACCGGCCAGCCGCTCGACATCCGCTCCTTCGTCCGCCCCGCGCCCATCGTGCCCGACACGATGGATGCGATGCGCGTGCTGGAGGCGCTGCGCAATTCGGAAATGCCGATCCTGCTCGTCCATGACGAATACGGCCACTTCGAGGGGATCATCACCCCCGCCGACGTGCTGGAGGCGATTGCCGGCGTGTTCCGCGCCGATATCGAGGAAGGCGACGACGAATATGCGGTGCAGCGCGAGGACGGCTCCTGGCTCATCGCGGGCTCCATGCCCATCGACGAGATGGCCGACCGCCTCGGCCTGACCCTGCCGGCCCGCCGCAGCTACCAGACGGCCGCCGGCCTCGTCATCGAGTCGCTCCAGAAGCTGCCGAAGACCGGCGAGATCACCGAAACCCAGGGCTGGCGCTTCGAGGTGGTCGACATGGACGGCCGGCGCGTCGACAAGCTTCTCGCCTCGCGGCTCGATTAAGCCGGATCGGGCTCGAGCAGTCTCGGGCCCGGACCTTCCGCCGCCAGCGTATCCAGCGGATTGCGCAGCGGGCATTCCCGCATCGAAAGGCAGCCGCAGCCGATGCAGCCGTCGAGCTGGTTGCGCAGCTTCGTGAGTCGCGCGATGCGGTCGTCCAGAAATGTGCGCCAGGTCTGCGAGAGTTTTCGCCAGTCCTGCGCGGTGAGCGGCCGGTCGTGCGGCAGCACGGAGAGCGCATCGGCGATCTCGGCCAGCGGAATGCCGGTGCGCTGGGCGACCTTGATCACCGCGACGCGGCGCAGGATGCTGCGCGGATAGCGCCGCTGGTTGCCGCGGTTGCGCTGGCTGCGGATCAGCCCTTTCGTTTCGTAGAAATGCAATGTGGAAACCGCGACGCCGCTGCGTTCGGCGACTTCGCCGACGCTGAGCTCGCGCGGCATGGCATCGTTCGGACATTTTTCCGTCATGGCTGTTGACCTCAACTTTACTTGAGGTTTTATACCAGCCGCTCCCTGCTTTTCCAACACGGAGCGAAACCGCATGACAGACAGACTGACCATCGCCCTCATCTATGGCAGCGGCCGGCAAGGGCGCTTTGCCGATACGATCGCGGGGTGGCTGGAACCGGAGCTTGCCGGGTTCGGCCAGTACGACATCATCCGCATCGACCCGGCAGAACTGACCTTCACGCCCGGCGGCCTCGACGAGCCCTCGGCGGAGCGGGTCGAAAGCCTGATCCTGCAGGCGGATGCCTTCCTGATCGTCACGCCGGAATACAATCACGCCTATCCGGCCGCGTTGAAGGCGATCATCGATTGCTGCTTCCGGCCCTGGCACGCCAAGCCCATCGCCTTCGTTTCCTATGGCGGCGTCTCGGGCGGGCTCAGGGCGGTGGAGCAGTTGCGGCTGGTCTTCGCCGAGCTTCATGCCGTGGCGATCCGCGACACGGTGAGCCTCCCCCATGCCTGGACGCAGTTCGATCCCGCCGGCAATCCATTCCGCCCCGGCCAACTCAGCGGCCAGCTCGCCATGTTGATGAAGCGGCTGACCTGGTGGGCGAACGCGCTGAAGGCGGCGCGCATCGCGACGCGCTATGACGAGGTGGCGGCATGAGGCCCGATCATTACGCGACGGCCGAGGTCGCCCGCTCGCCGGAGGAATACCGGCGCAACGCGACGCTGCTTTTCGTCAGCACGCTTACCATCATGTCCGGCGCGACGATCTCCGCCTCGCTTCCGGGCATCGCGGCGCGGTTCGCCGAGGTGGAGAGCGTCGCGCTACTCAGCCGGCTCGTGCTGACGCTGCCGGCGGTGTTCATCGCGCTGTTCTCGCCGGCCGCGGGCTTTCTCGTCGACCGCTTCGGTCGCAAGCCCCTGCTGCTCGCCTCGCTCGCGCTCTTTTCCGTCGCGGGCGCCTCCGGGCTGGTGCTCGATACACTGCCCGGCCTTCTTGCCGGCCGGGCGGTGCTCGGCATCGCCGTCGGCGGCATCATGACGGCGACGACGGCGCTGGTCGGCGACTTCTTCCAGGGGCCGGCGCGCGACCGCTACATGGGCCTGCAGCAGGCCTTCGTCGGCATCGGCGGGACGATCTTCCTGACGGGCGGCGGCTTCCTTGCGGAAATCCACTGGCGCGGGCCGTTCCTCATCTATACGGCGGCGATCCTGCTGCTGCCCGCGGCGCTGGCCTTCCTGCCGGAGCCGCAGCGCGTGCGCCGGGCTGGGGTGGTGGCGGGGGAGGAGAGGCTCGGCGGTCGAAAGATGGCGCTGCTCGGCCTCCTGTTCCTCGCGGCGGCGGTCAACATGATCGCCTTCTACATGATCCCCACGCAGCTTCCCTTCTTTCTGGAACGCCTCGGCTTTACCGCACCGAGCCTTGCGGGCGCGGCCATCGGCGCGGGGCAGCTCGTCGGCGTGGCGAGCGCGCTCGCCTTCGCGCCCTTCCGCCGCCGGCTGGGGATCATGGGCGTCTTCGGCCTCGGCTTTGCGTCCGCCGGGCTTTCCTTCCTCCTGTTGTCGATGGTGGAGAGCTATGCCGGCGTGCTTCTGGCCATGGCGGTTTCGGGTATCTGCATGGGCACGATCATGCCGAATTTCGCCGCGGCCGCGATGCTGTTGGCGCCGCCCGCCCTGCGCGGGCGCGTGTCGGGGCTGCTCGTCTCCAGCATCTTCGCCGGCCAGTTCCTCTCGCCCATCGTCTCGCAGCCGCTGATCGGCCGCTTCGGATACGGAGGCGCCTATGGGCTTGTCGGAGCAGTGGTGCTGGCCATCGGCCTCGTCGCCTTCGCCGCGCGGCCGGCGCGGTCGGGCGATGGCTAGGTCAGGCAAAGCCCGTCTGGCGCAGCGCCTCGCCGCAGATCATGGCGGCGGAGAGCGCGACGTTGATCGAGCGCTGGCCCTCGACCATGGGAATGAGCACCCGGCCGTCCGCCGTCTCGTGCACGCGGTCCGGCACGCCGGCGCTTTCGCGGCCGAAGAGCAGGATATCGTCCGGCCGGTAGGCGAAATCCGTATAGAGGCCCGCCGCCCTCGTCGAGGCGAGCACGAGCCGGCGGCCGCTCGCCGCCCGCCATTCCTCGAAACGATCCCAGCTGACATGCCGCGTCAGCGTCACGGCGGCGAGATAATCCATGCCCGCCCGCTTCAGGCTGCGGTCGGAAATGTCGAAGCCGGCCGGCTCGATGATGTCGACGGCGAGGCCGAGGCAGGCGGCGAAACGCAGGATCGTGCCGGTATTGCCGGCGATGTCGGGCTGGTAGAGGGCGATGCGCAGGTCGGACATGGCCTGTCGCCTAATGGAGATGTGGCGGCAAGGCAACAGAATTGGCCGCAGATGCGAATTTGCGACAAAGTGTCTGGAAAATTGCGTCATTCCGGGTTAACCAGAAGCCATCTGCAACGCGAGAAAGAAGGAGGACCATGATGAATAACACGCATCGGCTACGCCTCCCGGCTGGAATCACGCCTCTTCTCGCTTAGGCATTTCGCCGCCCGGATTCCCAGATTGCCTTCAGTTCAAATCGCCATGTGACGCTTTTCGTCACCGCGGCAAATTTACCGGAACCTCGTTCCCGACAGCGCCCGTTTTGCGCCGTCCGTGCCGGTTCCGCCTTTCTATTACGGAGAAAGCCATGTTCGGCTGGTTCGAAAGACGTTTGAATCCCTATCCCGCGGAGGCGCCCTCGCTTCCGCCCAAGGGGCTTTTCGCCTTCCTTTGGCACTATACGCGCCCCGCGGCGCCGTGGCTTTTCGTGCTCGGCTTCTGCTCGATGGTGCTCGGCATTGCCGAAGTCCTGCTCTTCCAGTTCCTCGGCAATATCATCGACTGGCTGTCCGCGGGCGATCCGGGCACGTTCCTTGCCCGCGAGAGCGGCACGCTGGTCTGGATGGCCGTGCTGCTGCTCGTCCTCATCCCGGGCTTCGGCGCGCTGCACACCATGACAATGCACCAGGCGCTCGCGGGCAATTTCCCGATGATCGCCCGCTGGCAGATGCACCGCTACCTGATCCGCCAGAGCATGACCTTCTTCTCCAACGAGTTCGCCGGCCGCGTCTCGACGAAGGTGATGCAGACGGCGCTCGCCGTGCGCGAGACGGTGATGAAGATCATCGACGTCTTCATCTATGTGGTGAGCTATTTCATCTCGATGATCGCGATCATCGCCTCGGCGGACCTGCGGCTCGTCGTGCCGCTGGTCGTGTGGTTCGTCTTCTATGTGAGCATCCTGCGCTACTTCGTGCCGAAGCTGATGGTGGTTTCGCGCGAGCAGGCGGATGCGCGCTCGATGATGACGGGCCGCATCGTCGACAGCTACACCAACATCGCGACCGTCAAGCTGTTCTCGCATGCCGGCCGGGAGGAGACCTATGCCCGCGAGGGCATGGACGGCTTCCTGCAGACCGTGCACAGGCAGATGCGCCTCATCACGCGGTTCAACATCCTGATCGACCTCAACAATGTCGTCGCGATGTTCCTGACCGCCGCCGTCGGCATCCATTTCTGGATGGCGGGCGACGTGACGGTGGGTGCCGTCGCCGTTGCCGTCGGCCTTTCCATGCGCATCAACGGCATGTCGCAGTGGGTGATGTGGGAAGTGACCGCGCTCTTCGAGAATATCGGCACGGTCTATGACGGCATGGGCATGATGACCAAGCCGCACGACATCGAGGACGAGCCGCAGGCTCCGGCACTGCCGGCCGCCAGGGGCGCCATCGGCTTCGACCGCATCCGCTTCCAACGGCAAGAACAAGGGCGTGATCGAGGACCTGTCGCTCAATATCGGGGCGGGCGAGAAGGTCGGCCTCGTCGGCCGTTCCGGCGCCGGCAAGACGACGCTGATGAACGTGCTGCTGCGGTTCTACGATCTCGAATCCGGCAGGATCACCATCGACGGCAGGGATATCGCGACGGTGACGCAGGACAGCCTGCGCTCGCAGATCGGCGTGGTGACGCAGGATACCTCGCTGCTCCACCGCTCGATCCGCGACAACATCGCCTACGGCAAGCCGGATGCGAGCGACGCGGAGATCATCGAGGCGGCAAGGCGGGCCAATGCCTGGGACTTCATCGAGAGCCTCAGCGACCAGCAGGGCCGTTCCGGCCTCGACGCGCAGGTCGGCGAGCGCGGCGTGAAGCTCTCCGGCGGCCAGCGCCAGCGCATCGCGATCGCTCGCGTCTTCCTGAAGGACGCGCCGATCCTGGTGCTGGACGAAGCGACCTCGGCGCTCGATTCCGAGGTCGAGGCGGCGATCCAGGAAAACCTCTTCGCCCTCATGGAAGGCAAGACGGTGATCGCCATCGCCCACCGCCTCTCGACGCTGACCGAGATGGATCGCCTCGTCGTGCTCGACAAGGGCCGCATCCGCGAGATGGGTACCCATGCCGAGCTGGTCGCCAACGGCGGCATCTATGCCGACCTGTGGACCCGCCAGTCCGGCGGCTTCATCGCCGACGACACGGCCGAGGCGGACGCGGCGGCGGAATAAGGAAATGACGGCGCCCCGCCCATGGCGGGGCGTTTTCATAACTGTTCTTATCTATTGGTATGTGCGCTTAGGAATGCTATCTTGCCGGCAAAGGAGCATTCCAATGGCGACGATCACCATTTCCCTGCCTGACACCTTGAAATCCTTCGTCGAAAGCCAGATTGAAGCGAAGGGATACGGCAATGTCAGCGAATATTTCCGCAGTCTCTTGCGCGATGCCCAGGAAAAAGAGAACGAAGCGCGGCTCGAGGTCCTCTTGCTGGAAGGGCTGGCTTCCGGCAAGGGAAACGTGCCCGATGCTGCCTTCTGGTCGGACCTGAAGTCCGAGGCGGCTCAGCTTCTTGCAGCACGCCCCCGTAAAAGCGGTGTACGTTGAAAACGACCGTCCTCCCGTCCGCCCGTGCCGATATCCTCAAGCAGATCGGGTATTTCATCGATCTTGGACTGGATCCGGTGGCCGACCGCTTCCTCGCGGCCGTGCGCATGGCGATCGATCATGTCTCAAACACGCCGCATGCGGGGTCGCCGCGGCCAATGAAGAACCGCCGGCTGCTTGGCTTGAGGACATGGTCCATCGGCGGATTCGATGAGATAAAGCTCTATTATCTTGTAACGGACGACGAACTTGTCATCGTGCGCGTCCTTCACGGGTGTCGGGACATCAAGGGTATTCTGGAGGTATAGTCCCTTCGCCCACCTTGCCGATCTTTAATTTGCCCGCCGTGCAAAACGGCCTATATCGGGGGCATGATCTTCCGGCCGCTTTTCTCCTTCTTCGAGAACTGGATACAGCCCTTCGCGCGGCGGGATGACCTGCGGCCGCCGCAGGGGCTCTTTGCCTTCGTCTGGTTCTATGTGCGCCAGGCCAAGGCGCCGTTCGCGGCGCTTCTGGTGCTGGGCGGCATCACGGCGGGGATCGAGGCGGCGACGTTCTGGTTCGTCGGGCGGCTCGTCGACATGCTGGCGACGGTGAAGCCGGGCGAGGGGTGGGACGGGCTTCTTGCCGCGCATGGGACGGAGCTGTTGCTGATGCTCGGGCTTATCGGCGTCGTGCGCTTCGTCGTCGCCTTCCTGACGGCGCTCGTCGACCAGCAGGTCATTACCCCCGGCTTCTACAATCTGGTGCGCTGGCAGTCCTATGTGCATGTCGCGCGCCAGTCGCTCTCCTTCTTCCAGAACGATTTTTCCGGGCGTATCGTCACCAAGGTCTGGTCGGCGGGGCAGGCGACGGGCGATGTCATCACCTCCTTCATGGAGAGCATCTGGTTCGTGACGATCTACACGGCCTCGACGCTCGTGCTGCTCGGCCAGCTCGACCTCAGGCTGGCAGCGGTCCTCTTCGTCTGGCTGGCGGTCTTCGCGGTTCTGGCGCGCTATTTCGTGCCGCGCATCCGCGAGCATTCACGCCTTTCGGCCGAGGCCGCCTCGATGATCAGCGGGCGCATGGTCGATGCCTATTCCAATATCCAGACCCTGAAGCTCTTCGGCCGCGACGAGGCGAACGACCGCTACATGCGCAGCGGCTTCGATACGTTCCAGGGAACGATCCTCGCCTTCACGCGGCTCCTGACGTCGCTGCGCGCCTCGCTCGCCTTCCTTTCCGGGCTGATGATCGCCGGCATGGCGGTGCTGTGCATCCATCTCTGGCTCGGCGGCATCATCAGCTCGGGCGCCGTCGCCTTCACCATGGCGCTGGTGCTGCGGCTCAATTTCCTGCTCAACCGCCTGATGACGCAGCTCAACAGCATCATGCGCAATATCGGCACGATCCAGAATTCGGCCGACCTCATCTCCCAGCCGATCGGCCTGGTCGACCGGCCGGACGCGGCCACGCTGACGGTCGCGCGGCCGGAGATCCGCTTCGAGAACGTCCGTTTCCACTACGGCCGCCCCTCGGGCGTCATCGACGATCTCTCGCTGTCGATCCGGCCGGGCGAGAAGGTCGGCATCGTCGGGCGGTCGGGGGCGGGCAAGTCGACCCTCGTCAATCTGCTGCTACGCTTCTACGACCTTGAAGGTGGGCGCATCCTCGTCGGGGGCGAGGACATCGCCGCCGTCACGCAGGAGAGCCTGCGCGCCAATATCGGCATGGTCAGCCAGGACACGGCGCTGCTTCACCGCTCGATCCGCGACAACATCCTCTTCGGCAACCCGGATGCCAGCGAGGCGGAGATGATCGAGGCGGCGCGCAAGGCCGAGGCGCATGATTTCATCCTCGCGCTCGAGGACCAGCGCGGCCGCAGGGGCTACGACGCCCATGTCGGCGAGCGCGGCGTCAAGCTCTCCGGCGGCCAGCGCCAGCGCATCGCCATCGCCCGCGTCATGCTGAAGGACGCGCCGATCCTCGTGCTCGACGAGGCGACGTCGGCGCTCGATTCGGAGGTGGAGGCAGCCATCCAGTCGAACCTGGAGCGGCTGATGCGCGGCAAGACGGTGCTCGCCATCGCCCATCGCCTCTCCACCATCGCCGCGCTCGACCGGCTGATCGTGCTCGACCACGGCCGCATCGTGGAGGAGGGCGCGCATGGCGAGCTGGTGGCGCGGGGCGGGCTCTATGCGGATCTCTGGTCGCGCCAGTCGGGCGGTTTCCTCGGCCACGAGGCGGCGGCGCAATAGCGACGCCAAGCGTCGTTTTTCCCTCGCTTTTTCAAGCCGGAAGCGCTGGAGGTTCAAGGCGATGCCTGCGGCTTGTCAAGATGCCCCGTTTTTCCCGCGACAATGTGCCCACCTCCTCTTGCCAAGGCTGGACATAATTTGCGATCAAGCATAGAACGCGCCGGATTGACGGGGAATCTATGGCCGTATTGTGTCCGGATCTTGCCGGTTTCCAAAGGGGCGTTGCGGTTTCCGCAGACATTGCGTGAGAGGATGGTTTAGCCGTGAGCGAACACGAGACAACAAGCGAATCCCTGGGCGAGCCCACTCGCCGCGACTTCCTTTACCTGGCCACCGGCATGGCGGGCGTCGTGGGCGGCGTGGCGGTTGCCTGGCCGTTCATCGACCAGATGCGCCCGGATGCATCGACGCTGGCGCTCGGCGCCATCGAAGTCGACGTCTCCAGCCTGACGCCCGGCATGTCGCTGACCGTCAAGTGGCGCGGCAAGCCCGTCTTCATCCGCAACCGCACGGACAAGGAAGTCGAGGAAGCCAAGGCCGTCGCGCTTGCCGACCTCAAGGACCCGGTTGCCCGCAATGCCAACATCGCGGCCGACGCGCAGGCGACCGACCTCGACCGCTCGGCCGGGGAAAGCCGGGAAAACTGGATCATCATGGTCGGCGTGTGCACGCACCTCGGCTGTATTCCGCTTGGCCAGGCCGGCGACTTCGGCGGATGGTTCTGTCCCTGCCACGGTTCGCACTATGACACTGCCGGTCGTATCCGTAAGGGTCCGGCGCCGCAGAACCTCGCCGTGCCGACCTTCTCGTTCATTTCCGACACAGTCATCAAGATCGGTTGAGGGGACTACTGATAATGAGTGCTGAACATTCAACCTACCAGCCGACGACTGGCATCGAAAAATGGGTCGATTCGCGCCTGCCTCTGCCGCGCATGATCCATGACAGCTTCGTTTCCTATCCGGTTCCGCGCAACCTGAACTATGCCTACACCTTCGGCGCCATGCTGTCGGTGATGCTGATCGTGCAGATCCTGACCGGCATCGTTCTGGCCATGCACTATGCCGCCGAAACGACCGTCGCGTTCAACTCGGTCGAGAAGATCATGCGCGACGTGAACCACGGCTGGCTGCTGCGCTACATGCACGCCAACGGCGCATCCTTCTTCTTCATCGCGGTCTATCTGCATATCGCCCGCGGCCTCTACTACGGCTCCTACAAGGCGCCGCGCGAAATCCTCTGGATCCTCGGCGTGGTGATCTACCTGCTCATGATGGCCACCGGCTTCATGGGCTACGTTCTGCCCTGGGGCCAGATGTCCTTCTGGGGCGCCACGGTCATCACCGGCTTCTTCTCGGCCTTCCCGTGGGTCGGCGAGTGGATCCAGCAGTTCCTGCTCGGCGGCTTCGCGGTCGACAACCCGACGCTGAACCGCTTCTTCTCGCTGCACTACCTGCTGCCGTTCATGATCGCCGGCGTCGTCGTCCTGCACGTCTGGGCGCTGCACGTCACCGGCCAGACGAACCCGACCGGCGTCGAGGTGAAGTCCAAGACCGACACGGTCGCCTTCACGCCCTACGCGACGCTGAAGGACGCCCTCGGCGTCTCGGTCTTCCTGATCGTCTTCGCCTGGTTCATCTTCTACATGCCGAACTATCTCGGCCACCCGGACAACTACATTCCGGCGGATCCGCTGAAGACCCCGGCCCACATCGTTCCGGAATGGTACTACCTGCCGTTCTACGCGATGCTGCGTGCCATCACCTTCAATGTCGGCCCGATCGACTCCAAGCTCGGCGGCGTCCTCGTGATGTTCGGCGCGATCATCGTGCTGTTCTTCCTGCCGTGGCTCGACACCTCCAAGGTTCGCTCCGCCGTCTACCGCCCGTGGTACAAGCTGTTCTTCTGGATCTTCGTGGCGAACGCCATCATGCTCGGCTGGCTCGGCGCACAGCCCGCTGAAGGCATCTACGTCGTCCTTTCCCAGCTCGGCACGCTCTACTACTTCGGCTTCTTCATCGTCCTCATGCCGCTCCTCGGCCTGATCGAAACCCCGAAGCGCATTCCGAATTCGATCACGGAAGCGGTTCTGGAAAAGAAGAACGCAAAGCTGGCCAAGGCCTGAGACGAGCGACGAAAGGAACCATGACAATGAAAAAGCTTGTTGCAGGCATTCTGTCGCTCGCCCTCGTCGCCGGCCTCGGCGTCTCCCTCGCCACGGCGCAGGAAGACCACGCGGCTGCCGGCGGTGCGGAAGCGGAACACGCCACGCCGCATTACCCGATCCACCACCCGAAGCAGCAGAGCTGGACCTTCGCCGGTCCCTTCGGCAAGTATGACAAGGGCCAGCTGCAGCGCGGCCTGAAGGTCTACACCGAAGTCTGCTCGGCCTGTCACTCGATGAGCCTGGTGTCCTTCCGCACGCTGGAAGGCCTTGGCTACTCCGAGGCGCAGGTGAAGGCCTTCGCGGCGAACTACGAAGTGCAGGACGGCCCGAACGCGGACGGTGAGATGTTCACCCGCAAGGCCATCCCGTCCGACCACTTCCCGTCGCCCTACGCCAACCACGAGGCGGCTGCCGCCTCGAACAATGGCGCGGCTCCGCCGGACATGTCGCTGCTCGCCAAGGCACGCGGCATCACCCGCGGCTTCCCGCAGTTCGTCTTCGACATCTTCACCCAGTATCAGGAAGGCGGGCCGGACTATATCTACTCGCTGCTGACCGGTTACGACGAAGAGAAGCCGGCGAATATCGAACTCGCGGAAGGCACGCACTACAACCCGTATTTCGCCGGGGCCGCCGCGCTTGCGATGGCAAAGCCGATCTCCGACGACCAGGTCACCTATGACGACGGCTCGCCGCAGACGGTCGACCAGTATGCCCGCGACGTCGCTTCCTTCCTGATGTGGGCCGCCGAGCCGCACCTGGAAGAGCGCAAGCGCACCGGCTTCATGGTCATGGTCTTCCTGGTGATCTTCACCGGCCTGATCTACCTGACGAAGAAGTCGGTCTACGCGAACAAGGAACACTGAGCGGTCTTTCCGCTCTGTCGAAAAGGCGGCCTTCGGGCCGCCTTTTTTGTTGTGGGGTGCGCATGCACCTGCAATAACCGGGCGAAGCCCTCCGCAGTCGGGAAATCCCATGTCCAGTCTTGAGCAAGAACTCGTCGCAGCGATCCGCAACATCCCGGATTATCCGAAGCCGGGCGTCATGTTCCGCGACATCACCACGCTGCTCGGCAATCCGCGCGCCTTCCGCCGCGCGGTGGACGAACTGGTGCATCCCTATGCCGGCATCGGCATCGCCAAGGTCGCGGGCATCGAGGCGCGCGGCTTCATCCTCGGCGGCGCCATGGCGCACCAGCTGTCGACCGGCTTCGTGCCGATCCGCAAGAAGGGCAAGCTGCCGCACGAGACCGTGCGCGTGGCCTACAGCCTGGAATACGGTGTGGACGAGATGGAGATGCACAAGGACGCCATCACCCCCGGCGAGAAGGTGATCCTCGTCGACGACCTGATCGCCACCGGCGGCACGGCGGAGGCCGCCGTCAAGCTTCTGCGCCAGATGGGGGCCGATATCGTCGCCGCCTGTTTCGTCATCGACCTGCCGGACATCGGCGGCCGCAGGAAGCTGGAGGCGCTC
Organism: Shinella zoogloeoides; assembly: GCF_033705735.1. Taxonomy (NCBI): domain Bacteria; kingdom Pseudomonadati; phylum Pseudomonadota; class Alphaproteobacteria; order Hyphomicrobiales; family Rhizobiaceae; genus Shinella; species Shinella zoogloeoides. The sequence goes on along the minus strand of NZ_CP131130.1, from coordinate 2,068,229 downwards.
GGCGTCGAGGTGCGCACGCTGGTGGCGTTCGACGGGCATTGAGCGTGTTGGTCTGAATTTCTCGATTGGTTTGGGGTGTTCGGCCCCTCATCCGGCCTGCCGGCCACCTTCTCCCCGCAAGCGGGGAGAAGTTGATATGCCGTGCCGTTTTCCCTGAACTCTTACGTCGCGTGGGGCGCGTCCCACGCCTGCGGGGAAAGGGTGAGGGGCAACCCGGGCGGCACGCCGGAAAAGACCGGCCCCGCCGTCAGACGAATTCCAGTACCGTGCTCTCGAAGCGGATGACCGGCTCGCCGTTCTGGTTCCGGCCGGCGCAAAGGATCGTGTTCAAGAGCCGGTCTGTCCGCGAGGTGACCGCGCGGGAGCCGAGGAGCGTCACCGAATAGGTGATCGTGTCGCCGGCGAAGACCGGCTTCAGCCAGGCGAGCCCGGTGAAGCCCGGGGAGGGGCCGAGTTTCGGCGGCGCGATGCCTTCGGCGGCAAGGCGCCTGCATTCGTCCGCCCAGAACGACACGAAGCATTTCATCCAGCCGGCGCTGGTGTGCCAGCCGGAGGCACAGAGCCCGCCGAAGAGGGCATTCCTCGCCAGTTCCGGATCGAGGTGGAAGGGCTGCGGATCGAAATCCCGCGCGAAGCGCACGATGTCCTCGGCGGTGAAGGCGAGGCTTCCGACCTCGACGGCCTCGCCCGTCGGATAGAGCTCAGCCATGCGCATGGTCGGCATCCTTTCCGGCAAGACGCAGCATGTTGATATAGTCGCAGACCGCGACGATCTCGCCGCGCTGATTCGTCACCTCGGCGCGCATGCGCACGATGCCGAGCTCCGGGCGCGAGCGCGAGACGCGGGCCTCCAGCACCTCGCAATGGCCGTCGAGCGTGTCGCCGGCAAGCACCGGGCGTTTCCATTCCATGCTGTCGACGCCGGGCGAGCCTTCCGAGGTGGAGCCGTCGAGATAGGCGTCGAAGAGCATGCGCATCATGATCGCGCTGGTGTGCCAGCCCGAGGCGGCGAGCCCGCCGAGGATGCTGGCGCGGCCGGCTTCCTCGTCCATGTGCATCGGCTGCGGATCGAACTCGCATGCGAAGGCGATGATCTCGTCCGACGTCAGCGTCCGCTTCGTAAAATCGAAGCGGCGGCCCGGGGGAAAGTCTTCGAATGTATAATTGGCCACGTCCGGTCGTCCTGTTGCGGGCGAACAATGGCGAGCGCGGCGTTGTTTTGCAAGGGCTTGCCAGCCGGCGGGGCGTCGCTAGAGTTTGCCAGGTTCAGAATGAAACTGACAAACTCTAATGCGCGCGCAGGCGGCACGAGGAGACGACGACACATGCAGAGCTTGAAATCCGTGCTCGACGGCGCGGCGGGAGAGGGCATCATCAGCGCCGGGCAGGCCGGCGCGCTGCTGCCCTATATGGAGGCACGCGGCGTTTTCCTGCGCGAGCCACCGGAGGCGGACGCGGTCGATATCGCCGGCCGGGCCGAGGCGCGCGCCATCGCGCCGGTCGAGGACACGGAGGCGCCGCGCTTCGTCCGCGGCTTCCATGACGTGCTGATTACCATCGGCGTCGCCATCGTCATGGCGGGCGTGCTGGGCATCGGCTCCGTCCTTGCCGCGCTGCCGGTCATCGTCATCCTGGCGGAAATCCTGGTGAAGCGGCAGCGGCTTGCCCTGCCGGCGGTTCTGCTCACCGTCCTTTATGTCTATTGCATCTTCGTGGCGGTGATGCTGGCCTATGACGCGTATCTCGACGGGCAGGCGGATCCGTATCTGCGCTTCCTGCTTGTCGTGCTGCCCCTTGCCGTCCTGCTGCCGCCATTCTACTGGCGTTACCGCATTCCGCTGTCGCTGAGCCTCTGGTTCCTGTCGCTCGCGGCCGTCGCGCTCGGGGCCGTCTTCCTCGCGCTGACGCGCCTTGCCGGCAGCGCCGACTTCATCGCGGACCGTCCCATGATCTCCGCGGCCATCTTCCTTGCCGCCGCGCTCTCGCTCTATGCGGTGGCGATGTCCTATGACCTGTCGGACCGCTTCCGCGTTTCGCGCCGATCCGACATCGCCTTCTGGCTGCATCTCGTCACGGCGCCCGCGCTGCTCTATTCGACGCTCGCCTTCGTGTTCCTCGGCGATCTTGCCAACAATACGCTGTTCAGCGGCAGCAAGGGACTGCCGGAAGCGCTGGCCGTCGTCGCCGTCGTCGTGGTGCTGATGGGGATCGGGCTCGTCATCGACCGGCGGGCCTTCGTCACCTCGGGCCTCCTGTCGCTGGGGCTCGCGACGGCGAGCCTTTTCAAGCATATGGAGGCGCCGCCGCAGAGCTATGTCTTCCTGACGCTGCTGATCGTCGGCCTCGTCGTGCTGACCATCGGCATCGGCTGGCCGCATTTCCGGCGCTGGGCGATGGCGCCGCTGCCGATCCCGCTCAGGGAAAGGCTGCCGCCCCTGCGGTGAGGGACGGCAGCTGTGGTCTCAAAGGAGCCGAAGCGCCTTACGTGTTGAAGCGGAAGTGGATGACGTCGCCGTCCTGCACCACGTATTCCTTGCCTTCGTCGCGGCCCTTGCCGGCTTCCTTGGCGCCCACTTCGCCCTTGAAGGCGATGTAGTCGTCATAGGCGATGGTGAAGGCGCGGATGAAGCCGCGTTCGAAATCGGTGTGGATGACGCCGGCCGCCTGCGGGGCCTTGGTGCCGCGCACGATGGTCCAGGCGCGGGTTTCCTTGGGGCCGACCGTGAAATAGGTGATGAGGTCGAGCAGGTGATAGCCGGCGCGGATGAGGCGGTCGAGGCCGGCTTCCTCGAGGCCGAGGGCGGAGAGGAACTCGCTGGCTTCCTCTTCCGGAAGCTGGGCGACCTCGGATTCGATGGCGGCCGAGATGATGACGCATTCGGCACCCTGTTCCTTCGCCATCGCGGCGACGGCCTCGGTATGGGCGTTGCCGGTCGCGGCGTCCGCCTCGGCGACGTTGCAGACATAGAGGACCGGGTGCGACGTCAGGAGGTTAAGGCTCTTCAGGACCTCGATCTCTTCCGGCGCCAGCGTCTTCAGGAGAAGGCGGGCCGGCTTGCCCTCGTTGAGCAGCTTGATCACGGCTTCCATGACCGGAAGCTGCGCGATGGATTCCTTGTCCTTGCCGGTGGCGCGCTTGCGGGTCTGCTCGACGCGGCGCTCCAGGCTTTCGAGGTCGGCGAGCATCAGCTCGGTCTCGATGGTCTCGGCATCGGCGACGGGGTTGATGCGGCCTTCGACATGGGTGATGTCGGTGTCCTCGAAGCAGCGCAGCACATGCACGACAGCGTCGACTTCACGGATATTGGCGAGGAACTTGTTGCCGAGGCCTTCGCCCTTCGAGGCGCCACGCACGAGGCCGGCGATGTCGACGAAGGAGATGCGCGTCGGGATGATCTCCTTGGAACCCGCGACGGTGGCGAGCGCCTTCATGCGCGGATCGGGGACCGCCACTTCGCCGGTGTTCGGCTCGATGGTGCAGAAGGGATAGTTCGCCGCCTGGGCGGCCGCCGTCTTGGTCAGCGCGTTGAAGAGGGTCGACTTGCCGACATTCGGCAGGCCGACGATACCGCATTTGAAGCCCATGGAGATGGTCCGTTCGTCTCAAGTAATTCGTTGCCACCGCTATGGGGGAAGGACGGGGCAGGGTCAAGGGCCTCGCGCCCGCGGGCCCTTGAAGTCGCCGGCCCTGCGGTGCACAATGGTCGCACACCGCTCGAAGCCAATGTTACGAGGAGCTTCCGATGAGCAATGGTGACACCGTCCTCAAGCCGAAAACCGTCACGAAGCCAAAGCTGGAACGGCCGAGGCTCTACAAGGTCATCCTGGTCAACGACGACTATACGCCGCGCGACTTCGTCGTGCTCGTGCTGAAGGCCATCTTCCGCATGCCCGAGACGACGAGCTACCGCGTCATGATGACGGCGCACAAGATGGGCACGTCCGTCGTGGTCGTCTGCGCGCGCGACATCGCCGAGACGAAGGCGAAGGAAGCGACGGAGCTTGCCAAGGATGCCGGCTTTCCGCTGCTCTTCCAGACGGAGCCGGAGGAATAGGTCTCCAGGACCCCTCCTATCCCGTCCCTAGTCGCCCTTGTTGCCGAAGAGCTTCTTCAGCATGTCGGCCATCGGGCCGCTGGTGGGCAGGATTTTCGGCTGGGCGTGGTTGCGGGCCTGGCGGATATGGGACTGGCCGCCGGATTTCTTTGCCGGCGCCTCCTTCTCCTCCGGCTTGCTGCCGGTGGCGAGCGCCAGCTTGTTCATCAGCTGCGAATCCTCGCCGCGCACCAGCATGGCGGCATTGATGCCCAGTTCATCGAGCAGCGGATCGAGCCAGGCATGGTCAGCCTTGGCGAAATCGCCGAGAACGTGGTTGGTGACGAGTTCCTTGGTGCCGGGATGGCCGATGCCGAGGCGCAGGCGCCGATAGTCCTTGCCGCAATGGGCGTCGAGCGACTTGATGCCGTTGTGCCCGCCATGGCCGCCGCCGACCTTGATGCGCGCCTTGCCGGGGGCAAGGTCCAGCTCGTCGTAGATCGCCACGATGTCCTTCGGCGCCAGCTTGTAGAAGCGCATGGCCTCACCGACGGATTCGCCGGAAAGGTTCATGAAGGTCTGCGGCTTGACGAGCAGCACTTTCTCGCCGGCAAGCTCGCCCTCGGAAATCTCCGCCTTGAACTTCTTCGACCAGGGCGAGAACGGGTTCTTGCGGTGGATGGCGTCGAGCGCCATGAAACCGATATTGTGGCGGTTGCCCGCATATTTTGCGCCCGGATTGCCGAGCCCGGCGATGATCTGCATGGAATGGTCCGCCAAAAGAACGTGATCGGTCTTCACCACCGCGAAAGCGGCTGGAAGTCAACCGCCCGCGGTCATTTCTTGTCGCCGTTGTCGGCGGTGCGGGCGTTCGGCGGCAGGCCGTAGGCGGTGAAGATGCGGTCCTGCCCGCCGCTGAGGATCAGCTTGTCCAGCTCCGCCTGCAGGCGGGCGATCAGCGCGGGCGGCGTATCCTTCTGGCAGGCGATGCCATAGGTCTTGCCTGCGAGAAGCATGGCTTTCTCGACGGGCTGGCCCTGGTTCACGAGGTTCTCGTAGGTCTTGATGGAGGTAGGCAGGAGGTCGATGCGGCCCGACAGGAGCTTGCGGACGGAAAGGTCGATATCGGCGGCGAGGTCGATGTCCTTGACGCCGAGATCCTCCATCACCTCCACGGCGAAGTCGCCACGCTGCGAGCCGATCTTCATGCCGAGCGCTTCCTGCATGGTGGCCGGCCCCTTGCTGCCGTCCTTGCGCTTCAGCAGCACCATCTGGTCCTTCAGGAGCGGATTGACCCAGACGAACTGGCCGGAGCGCTCGCGGGTGTAGCCCGTCGTGAAGACGCAATGCATCGGCTGGCTCTTCGCCATGGCGAAGGCGCGGGCCCAGGGCATGATCTCGAGCGTATAGTCGATCCCCGCCGCCTTCGTGATCGCGTCGACCTGCTCGACGCCGATGCCGGTGATCCTGCCGTCTTGCGAATAGTTGAAGGGCGGATATTCCTCGGTGACGAAATGGAGCGTTTCGGCAAGCGCGGTCGAGAGCGGGGTGAGCGAAAGGCAAAGCGTCAGGAGCAGCGTCTTCATCGTCCCATCCCCGTTCGTCAGGAGGCCATGGCCCGGCGCTCGACCGCGCCGGCTGCCCTGATTTCGTCCAGCTTCTCCAGGAGGACGTCCAGCGGCAGGGGGCGGCTCATCAGGTAGCCCTGGCCGAACTCGACATCCATGGCCTGGAGAATGTCCCATTGCTCCGCCGTCTCGATGCCTTCCGCCACGACGGCGCAGCCCATCTGGTGCGAGATCGTGCGGATGCCCTCGACCAGCATGCGGCTCTTGCGGCGCACGTCCGGCTGATCGGAAGAGAGCGAACGGGTGAAGGACTGGTCGATCTTGACGATATCGACCGGAAAGCGGTTGAGGTAGCTCAGCGAGGAATAGCCCGTGCCGAAATCGTCGAGCGCGATGCGGCAGCCGAGTTGGGAAAGGGCGTCGAGCACTTCTCGCACGATCGGATTGTCGAGCATCAGCACCGCTTCGGTGATTTCCACCACGATGCGCGACGGCGTGATGCCGTTTTCCAGGAGGAGATGGGCGAGGCGGGCGGGCAGGTCGGGCTCGAACTGCAGCGGCGAGAAATTCACCGCGAGATAGCTGTCGGCAAGGCCCTCCAGCTTCGAGATGATCGAGAGGCTGCGGATGGACTTCGCCAGGATGCAGTCGCCGATCTGGCCGATCGAGCCGTTCTCCTCGGCGATGCCGATGATCTCGGCCGGCGGCAGCAGGCCGCGCTCGGGATGCTGGAGGCGCATCAGCGCCTCGAAGCCGGCGACGCGTCCGTCGGAGAGGCAAACGATCGGCTGGAGATGGGCGGTGAACCAGTCGTCCCGCAGACCTTGCTCGATGAACTTCTCGATTTCCAGCCGCTTGCGGGCAATGTCGACCATGTTGTTGTCGAAGAGCTGCACGCCGTTCTTGCCGCTGCGCTTGCGGGCATACATGGCCATGTCCGACTTCTGCAGCAGGCAGGCGGCGGTGGATGCCTGGTCGGGATAGACGGCGACGCCGATGCTGGCGCTGACCGTCAGTTCCGCGCCGTTGACAATGAGCGGCGCGCGAAGGCTTGCGACCAGCCGCTCGCTGACGTCGAGGGCGAACTGGTGGCCGTTGCGGGCCGAGAGCAGGATCGCGAACTCGTCGCCGCCGAGGCGGGCGATCACATCGCCGGCGCGCAACTGGCGGCGCAGCAGCATGGCGACCTGGCAGAGCACGTCGTCGCCGGCGGCATGGCCGAGATTGTCGTTGATCCACTTGAAGCGGTCGAGGTCGACGAAGAGGCAGGCGAGCGGCTGGCCGCGCGTGTCGGCCTCCTCGATCATGTCGTCCAGCACGGATTCGAAGCCCTGCCGGTTGAGAAGGCCGGTCAGGTGGTCGGTGATCGCCTGGCGGTGGTTGCGGTTCTCCGCTTCCTTGAGATCGGTGACATCCGTCATGACCGACAGCGACAAAGGCTGGCGGCCGCTCTCCGCCGTCACGCCCGTCTCCAGGATCAGCACGTCCATCACGCTGTCGTCGGCGCGGCGGAAGCGCACCGTGACCTCGCAGATGCCGTCCTCCGATCCCTGTTCGCGGCGGGCGCGGTAGACATCGCGCCAGTCGGCATCGACGAAGGCGGTGAATTCCTGGCCGATCACCTGCTCGCGGCGATAGCCGGTCGCCGTCAGCCAGTAATCGCTGACGGCGGTGATGCGGTTCTGCCCGTCGATGGAGAAGAGCATGGCGGGGGTGAGGTTGTAGATGTCGGTGGCGCGGGCATGGGCGTGCTTCAGCTCCGTCTCCTCGCGCTCCAGCCTGCTCTGCATCTCGTTGAAGTTATGGGCGAGGGCACCCATCTCGTCGTTCGAGGTCCAGTCGACATGGTGGCGGGAGCCGAGGCGGCGCGTCGCCTCGATCGCGGCGGTCAGGCGCATCAGCGGCCGGATGATCGTGATGCGGTTGCCGATGATGGCCGCCGTGAAGAGCGTCGCCACGGCGAAGAAGAAGATGGCGAAGATCGTCATCTCGTCCGTCGAGAAGCGCGAGAAGGGGCCTTCCTTGCGAAGCCAGATCTCCGCGGTGCCGACCTTCTTGGGACCGTCCATGGCCTTGTGCGTGATATCCGTCACGACCACGGCGCGTGTCTCATCCGCATCGGGCGCGACGGCGGGCACGCTGACGTCGATCGTGCCGGACGTGTCGCGCACGCGCACATAGCCGATATCGGCCTCGGCCTCGAGGTCGCCGACGATCTGGTCGATGCTTTCCCGGTCGAGGTCCCAGAGCGGCTTGCCGAGCGCCTGGACGCTGCTCTTGAGGAGGACGTCGGTGTTCTGCAGGCGCTCGCGCGCGACGCGGTCGGAGGAGAGGACGAGGAACAGGACGAAGAGCGGTGCGACGAAGACGAGCAGGGCACCGATGACGATGGCAATGAAGCGGCTTTCGACCGAATGCATTTTCATGCCGGTCGTCTCCCCGCGCCTGTCCGAAGCCAACCCATGATGCCCCTCTTGGTCTTCGTTTTTTCGCGGAACAGACTTTCATCAAAGTCTTAAATGTTGCTGAAATATCGATCCGGAAAAGTGCTGAAAATTGAACCTTTCCGGCGACTGCACACGTCCTGCGGGCAAAGAAAAACCCCGTGCCGGGGGCACGGGGTTTCGAGAAAATCCCTTTGAAGGGGGATTATTCTTCCGAAGCTGCGGCTTCTTCTTCCTTCACGCCGGCAGCCGGGACAGCGATCGTGGCGATCGTGAAGTCGCGGTCGGTGATGACCGGGCTGGTGCCCTTCGGCAGCTTGACGTGGGAGATGTGGATGCCGTCGCCGACCTTCAGGCCGGTCAGGTCGGCCGTGATGGAGTCCGGGATGTTGCCGGCAAGGGCGTGCAGCTCGACAGCGTGGCGAACGACGTTCAGGACGCCGCCGGCCTTGATGCCCGGGGACTTCTCTTCGTTGACGAAGTGAACCGGCACTTCGACGACAACGTGGGTGTCGCCCGAAACGCGCAGGAAGTCGACATGCATCGTGAAGTCGCGGACCGGATCCAGCTGGAAGTCCTTCGGCAGAACCTTGATCTTCTCGCCGTTGACGTCGATCGTGGCGACCGTCGTCTTGAAGCCGCCGGCGTGGATGCGCTGGGTCACTTCCTTGGTCGAGATGGCGATAGCGAGGGGGGCCTGCTTGTCGCCGTAGATAACTGCAGGAATAAGGCCGTTGCGGCGAAGTTCACGGGAGGACCCCTTACCAACCCGTTCGCGCGTTTCGGCCTTGAGCTCGTAAGTGTCGTGGCTCATGGCTTTACCTTTCGTATGTTACTGGAGAGTTTTCCCCGGCCGGAAGCGTCTCCGGCCGCGCAAAACTTGAGGATTTCGTGAAAGCCTCATCCGCGTTGCCTCCAAGGGTGTCTACGCGGACGCGGGCTCGATAGCCGAGAATGCCCGGAAATGCAAGGCCCGCCCCCGATCCTTGCCGCGGTTGACATCGCGGCGCAGCGATTGGATGTTCGGCCAAATCGGTTCGGCGCAGGAGGCCATGATGAGAAAACAGATCCTGATGGCTTCGGCCGCACTTGCACTCGTATCTGCAAGTCCCGCTCTTGCCCAGGAGATTTCGCCTTCCGAGGCCGAAAGCATCCAGCAGCGCCTCACGCGCTACCTGCCGCAGGACATGATCGACGCGGGTCTGATCACCGTCAAGGCGGCGACCTCCTTCTACGAGCTGCGCTTCGACCCGAAGGTCCTGCTCGACAAGACCAAAAGCGGCATGGTCAAGCTCGAGGGCCTGAAGCCGATGACGGCCTATCTGCGGCCTTCGGCGGACGGCACCTATCGCATCGAGGCGAATGACAGCTTCGACATCAAGGGCGACGTCGACCTTCCCGAGGGCCGCAACTCGTTCTCCTATGTCATCGATTCGATGAAGCTCGACGGCGTCTACGACCCGGAGATCCTCTATTTCACCTCCGCCGACTGGGTCACCCGGAAGATCGCTTTCTCCAGTACCTCGCCCAAGGACAGCGTGACGGCGAGCTTCGGCGAGACGGCGATGCACGTTTCCGCCGAGAAGAAGGACGCGAGCACGCTCGACATTTCCTCGACCGGCGTGATGAAGGCCTTCGCCGAGACGATCACCAGCGACCAGTCGGGCCGGGTGGAGATCGGCGCGGACAAGCTCGACATCGATGTCAGCATGGACGGCGCGCGCTACAAGGTGATGCAGGACCTCGTCTTCCTCGTGCTCGACAACTTGCACAAGCAGCGGCTGGAGGCGTCGGAGGCGGCGCGTCTCAAGGAGTTGCTGCGCGCGGCGCTGCCGGTCTTCGACAATCTCACGGAGACGATCAGGGCCTCCAATGTCACGGTGGGTACGGACAAGGGCACCTTCGGCGCGGAGGCGGTCGACTACAATGTCGCGATGAACGGCATCGCCCATTCGACCCGCTTCGGCTTCGGTTTCGGCGTCGAGAAGCCGAAGCCGCCGGCTGGCCTGCTGCCGGCCGCCTATGAGGGCCTCCTGCCGGAGCGGGCGACCTTCAGGATGGCGGTCGCGGATCTCGACCTTGCCGGCGCCGTCAAATATCTCGCCGACCATGCGGATTTCACCAAGCCGAAGCTGCTGACCGACGAGGAGGAAAAGGAGATCGGCCGCATCGTGCTTCCCGGCGGGGCCATGACCCTCGAATTCGAGGACGTCTCGGCCGCCTCGCCAATCTATGACGTGCACCTCACCGGCAAGATGACGGTCTATCCCGACGACAAGGAGCGCCACAGCGCCGACGTGACGATCACCATGCGCGACTTCGACAAGACCGTCACCTATCTCCAAAAGAACGCCGGCGCCGTGCCGGAATTCGCCCAGGCGTCCTTCGGGCTCCTGATGATGAAGGGCCTTGCCCGCGATGCCGGCAACGGCGCGCAGGCCTGGGACCTCACGGTCGGGGAGGACGGCAAGGTGCTGATCAACGGCCGTCCGCTGCCGTTCCAGCAGTAGGATTATTTCCGAAGGCTCGCCACGAAGCGGGAGAGCGCCAGCATCAGGCCACCCGCGATCAGGCCCCAGAAGGCGCCGGAAACGCCGGCGAAGGAAACGCCCGAGGCGGTGACGAGGAAGGTCACCGCCGCCGCTTCCCGCCCCTCCGTCTCGCGGAAGGCGTTGAGCGCGGAGCCGGCGAAGGCGCTGATCAGCGCAAGGCCGGCGACGGCCTGGATGAGGATCGGCGGGGCGAGGCTGACGAAGGCGGTGACCGCGCCCGCGGCAAGGCCGAAGATCACGTAGAAGACACCGGCATTGATGGCCGCCCAGTAACGTTTCGCCGGGTCGGGATGGGCGTCCGAGCCGGCGCACATGGCGGCGGTTATGGCGGCGAGGTTGACCGCATGGCCGCCGAAGGGGGCCGAAAGCAGCGAGAAGAAGCCGGTGACGGCGAAGAGCGGGCCGGGATTGGGCTCGTAGTCGTTGACCTTCAGCACGGCGATGCCGGGAATGTTCTGCGAGGCCATGGTGACGATGAAGAGCGGCAGGGCGATGCCGACGAGCCCGGCGACCGTGAAGGCCGGCGTCACGAATTCGGGTTTCGGCAGCAGCGCATCGGCGAGGCCGGCGAAGGCGCCGTCGGGGATGTCGATGCCGAAGGCGAGGACCGCGACGAAGGCGGCGAGCGCGGCGGGCACCGCATAGAGGCGGTTGACGCTGCCGACGACGATCCAGGCGAGCGCGATCGGCAGGCCGAGCAGCGGGTTGAAGGCGATAGCCTTGACCGGCGCGAAGCAGAGGCCGATCAGCACGCCGGCCAGCATGGCGTTGGCGAGCGTCGCGGGAATGGCGGCGACCATGCGGCCGAGCGGCTTCCACAGGCCCGCGACGACGATCAGTGCCGCGCAGACGAGGAACCCGCCGACCGCCGTCGAGAAGCCGCCCTCGACCGCGCCGGAACTGGCCAGCAGCGCCGCGCCCGGCGTCGACCAGGCGATCGAGACGGGCAGGCGCGTTGCGACGCTGAGCACGATGGCGCAGATGCCCATCGACACGGACAGCGCCATCAGCCCCGAGGCGGCCTGCGCCTCCGTGGCGCCGACGCCGGTGAGGCCGTGCAGCACGACGGCGAAGGAACTGGCGAAACCGACGAAGGCGGTGAGCAGACCCATGAACAGGGCTTGGGCGGAAAAATCACGAAGCATGGCAGGATCGATACCGGAAAGGGAAATGCACTGGTAACAGGCGAGGCGGGGCTTGGGAACAGGGTTGTTCGTGGGGACCGTCGCGCGGGTGGGTTGCCCCTCACCCTAACCCTCTCCCCGCAAGCGGGGAGAGGGGACGTGCCCCACGTATGGTCATTGGTTGGGGAAACCGGCACGGCATATTCCCTTCGCCCCGCTTGCGGGGAGAAGGTGCCGGCAGGCGGATGAGGGGCATGCCGCAGGCAAAACGAAAAGTTTTCCGGTGCCGCGCCCCCTCATCCAACCCTTCGGGCCACCTTCTCCCCGAGGGGAGAAGGGAAGGGCGGCAACGTCGAATCCCATATGCGCTAGCCCCCCGTTTGTAGAGATGGGAGTGCCCCCACGCACGATCCTTGTTTGAGGAAACCATCGCGGCATATCCCTTCACCCCGCAGACGAGGAGAAGGTGGCCGGCGCGGCCGGATGAGGGGCCGTGCGGCCTCCCTCCGGTGCTCCGCCCTTGAACCTTCGTCCGACTGGACCATCTGTGCAAAGCGGGGCTATAGTCGTCGGGCGTTATATTCTGGCGCGATGATCGGTCGGATGCTTTCGGGAGGAGAGCGGATGTCTGTGCGTTTCGATCACGCAGATCATGTGCACACCGTTGCGGCCCATGCCTCGGCCGCGGCGAGTTCGCCGGTGGCGGCCTCGTGGCGGCGGTGCCTGATGCTGCACGGCCTCGCCCCGGAGGAGGCGCGCACGCCCTGGCGGCTGACCGAGGCCGAGTTCCGGCAGGCGCGCATCCGTTCCAGCGCGCTGATCGAGGAGGCGCGGGGCGAGATCGACCGGCTCTTCGCGACGGTCGGCAAGGCCGGCTGCTGCCTCTTGCTCACCGATGAGAACGGCATTGCGCTCGAACGGCGCGGGGCGGCGGGCGACGACCGCGATTTCCGAGGCGTCGGCCTCTGGTCCGGCACGGTCTGGAGCGAGGCGAGCGTCGGCACCAACGGCATCGGCACGGCGCTTGCCGACGAGCGGGCGGTGCTGATCCTGCGCGACCAGCATTTCCTGTCGCAGAACACCGGCCTTTCCTGCACGACCGCGCCGATTCGCGACCATAACGGCCGCATCGCCGCCGCCATCGACATCTCCACCTGCCGCGACGATGCCAACGAGATGACCATGTCGATCCTCTCGCAGGCCGTGCGGGATGCCGCGGCGCGCATCGAGGCGGGCCTCTTCCGCCGCGCCTTCTCCGCCGCGCGCATCCTGCTCGTGCCCGTCGAAGGGCGCATGGCGCCGGCGTTGCTGGCCGTCGACCGCGACGACCTCGTGCTCGGCGCCACCCGCGCCGCCCGGCAGGTGCTCGGCCTCGACGACCGGCGCATCGCGACCGGCATCGCCGCCTCCGATCTCCTGCACGAGGACCGGGCGGAGGAGGGGCGGGACCTCGACGATGCCGAACGCGCCGCGCTCCGGCGCGTGCTGACGCGCGCTGGCGGCAATGTCAGCCAGGCGGCGGACCTGCTCGGCATCAGCCGCGCAACGCTGTACCGCAAGATGAAGAAGCTCTCGATCAACTGATGCTGCGGCGCAGCACAGTAGGCCCGCCGGGCCTGTCTCAAATCTGAAACAGTCGCGCCCGCCATCACCGGCCGGCCCCTACCGCGCCGGGCCGAAGCGCAGCACCATTCTTCCGACGGCCCATCCGGGCCTTTCAAGGGAGGAATTGACATGCTGCACCAGAAGATCGTCGAAAACCCGTACAAGGCGAAATACGGCAACTTCATCGGCGGCGAGTGGCGGGAGCCGGTCGCGGGCCGCTACTTCGACAACACCACGCCCATCACCGGCGGCAAGCTCTGCGAGATCGCGCGCTCGGACGCCGCCGATATCGAGCTCGCCCTCGACGCCGCCCATGCCGCCAAGGACAAGTGGGGCCGCACCTCGACCACCGAGCGCTCCAACATCCTGATGAAGATCGCCCAGCGCATGGAGGACAATCTCGAACTCCTCGCCCGCGCCGAGACCTGGGACAACGGCAAGCCGCTGCGCGAGACGCTGGCCGCCGACATTCCGCTCGCCATCGACCATTTCCGCTATTTCGCGGCCTGCGTGCGCGCGCAGGAAGGCGGCATCAGCGAGATCGACCATGAGACCGTCGCCTATCACTTCCACGAGCCGCTCGGCGTCGTCGGCCAGATCATCCCGTGGAACTTCCCGATCCTGATGGCCACCTGGAAGCTGGCGCCCGCGCTTGCCGCCGGCAATTGCGTGGTGCTGAAGCCCGCCGAGCAGACGCCGTCCTCGATCCTCATCTGGGCCGAGCTTATCGGCGACCTGCTGCCGCCGGGCGTGCTCAACATCGTCAACGGTTTCGGCCTGGAAGCCGGCAAGCCGCTCGCCTCCAATCCGCGCATCGCCAAGATCGCCTTCACTGGCGAGACGACGACCGGCCGCCTCATCATGCAATATGCCAGCCAGAACCTCATTCCGGTGACGCTGGAGCTCGGCGGCAAGTCGCCGAACATCTTCTTCGAAGACGTCATGCGCGAAGACGACGACTATCTCGACAAGGCGCTGGAAGGTTTCGCCATGTTCGCGCTGAACCAGGGCGAGGTCTGCACATGCCCGAGCCGCGCGCTGGTGCACGAGAAGATCTACGACCGCTTCATGGAAAAAGCGATCAAGCGCGTCGAGAAGATCGTGCAGGGCAACCCGCTCGACACGGCGACGATGATCGGCGCGCAGGCCTCCTCCGAGCAGCTCGAGAAGATCCTCTCCTATATCGACATCGGCCGGCAGGAAGGCGCGGAAGTGCTGACCGGCGGCGGGCGCAACGATCTCGGCGGCGAACTCTCCAGCGGCTACTACGTCAAGCCGACCGTCTTCCGCGGCCATAACAAGATGCGCATTTTCCAGGAGGAGATCTTCGGGCCGGTCGTCTCGGTCACGACCTTCAAGGACGATGCCGAGGCGCTCGCCATCGCCAACGACACGCTCTACGGCCTCGGCGCGGGCGTGTGGAGCCGCGATGCGAACCGCTGCTACCATTTCGGCCGCGACATCCAGGCCGGCCGCGTCTGGACCAATTGCTACCACGCCTATCCGGCCCACGCGGCCTTCGGCGGCTACAAGCAGTCCGGCGTCGGGCGCGAGAACCACAAGATGATGCTCGACCACTACCAGCAGACCAAGAACATGCTGGTCAGCTACTCTCCCAAGGCGCTCGGCTTCTTCTGAGCGGCCGCTATCCTTCTCCGCCCCTACCGGAGAAGGCCACCCGAAGGGCGGGACCTGTCCGCCATGTCCAGCCCTGTCCCTCTCCCCGCTCGCGGGGGGAGGGAAAAGCACAGGAGGAGGCCGCGATGCCCGAAGCCCTGCCCGAAGCCCTGAACGAACCGCGCGTGGTGGCGACCGATGCCGCGCTCGCGCTCATCCGCGAGATCCGGGAGGACTATCCGGACATCCTGTTCCACCAGTCGGGCGGCTGCTGCGACGGCTCCTCGCCCATGTGCTATCCGGCGGACGACTACATTGTCGGCGACCGGGACGTGAAGCTCGGCGAGATCGGCGGCGTGCCGGTCTATATCAGCGAAAGCCAGTTCGACGTGTGGAAGCACACGCAGCTTATCATCGACGTGGTGCCGGGGCGGGGCGGCATGTTCTCGCTCGACAACGGGCGGGAGAAGCGCTTCCTCACCCGCTCGCGCCTCTTCGGTGGCGGGGAAGCCTGTCCGTTGCCGGAACGCTGAGCAAAGAAAAACCCCGCTGCCGGAACAGCGGGGCCTTATTCCTAAGCAATGGCGCGATCAGTAGGCCGAGCATTCGCCCGGGCTGACGACGCGGTAGCCGGCGGCATCGGCCGAGCATGAATTGCCGAACGTCTTGCGGTCGCGGCCGCGCTGCGCGCAGACCGGCCGGTATTCCATGGTGCAGACGCGCTGGTTGTCACGGTCGCGATCGCGGCCGTTGCCCCAGTCGCTGCCGTTGCCGCCCGGATTGCGGCCCTGGCATTCGCCGCGGCCGATCACGTCATAGCCGCTGCGGCGCGCTTCGCAGGCATTGGCGAAGGTCTGGCGGTCGCGGCCGTTCGCGCCGCAGACCGGCGCATATTCGCGCGTGCAGGCGCGACCTTCGTCAGGGCGCGGCTCGGGACGACCGCCACGGCGGCACTCGCCACGGCTGACGACGCGGTAGCCGCTCGATCGTGCCTCGCAGGTATTGGCGAAGGTCTGGAGGTCGCCGCCGCGCGCGCCGCACACCGGCATGTATTCCATGGTGCAGGCCTGCGGGCGAGGACGGGGACGACCGCCGCCTTCATCGACGTCGACAGAGCAGGCGACAAGCGTGCCGGCGGCAAGAAGGATGGCAATGCGTCCGGCCAGCCGGGACAGGAAAGGCGTCATCATGGAGTCCTCCAGGTGAATCTCGCCGAACCGTAACGCAAAAGTGAAGCATCCGGTATCGGGGCGAACGTAAAAAACAGGGGATGGTTGCCAAAAGAAAAGGCCCGCGCAACCAGAGGTGCGCGGGCCTTTCGAAAGGGTCGTGGCGGGTTAGTCGAAGAGGCTGGAAACGGACTCTTCGGCGCTGGTGCGGTTGATCGCCTCGCCGAGCAGGTTGGCGGTCGAGATCACGCGGATATTGTGCGCGGACTGGACGGCCGTGGTCGGCTGGATCGTGTCGGTGATCACCAGTTCCTTGAGCTTGGAAGAGGTGACGCGCGCCACGGCGCCGCCCGAAAGCACGCCATGGGTGATATAGGCGGTGACGCTGGTGGCGCCGTTCTTCAAGAGCGCCTCGGCCGCGTTGCAGAGCGTGCCGCCCGAATCGACGATGTCGTCGATCAGCAGGCAATCCTTGCCCGCGACGTCGCCGATGACGTTCATGACCTCGGATTCGCCCGGACGGTCGCGGCGCTTGTCGACGATGGCCAGCAGACAGTCGAGGCGCTTGGCGAGCGCGCGGGCGCGCACCACGCCGCCGACGTCCGGCGAGACGACCATGACGTTCTTCAGGTCATAGTTCTGCTTCACGTCGCGCGCCAGGATCGGCACGGCGTAGAGGTTGTCGGTCGGAATGTCGAAGAAGCCCTGGATCTGGCCGGCATGCAGGTCGAGCGTCAGCACGCGGTCGGCGCCGGCCTCGGTGATGAGGTTGGCGACCAGCTTGGCGGAGATCGGCGTGCGCGGGCCGGGCTTGCGGTCCTGGCGGGCATAGCCGAAATAGGGGATCACGGCCGTGATGCGGCGCGCCGAGGAGCGGCGCATCGCATCGATCATGATGAGCATTTCCATCAGATGGTCGTTCGTCGGGAACGACGTCGACTGCACGACGAAAACGTCCTCGCCGCGCACATTCTCCTGGATTTCAACGAAGATTTCCTGGTCTGCGAAGCGCCGAACCGTGGCACGGCCGAGCGGAACATTCAGATAATTGCAGATCGCTTCGGCCAGAAGCCGGTTCGAATTGCCCGCGAAAACCTTCATCTATGGTCCGCCTGTTATTATGCTGATGGGGGGCGTTTAAGCGGCAAAATCCGTGAATGCAAGGGCCTTGCCCCCTCAGGAAAGCGATTCTTCGCATTTGGCTGTGATTTACCCTTTCGGACGGCTTAACCCCGCAGCGAACCACGCCATTCGAGATAGTCCCGGATCGTCTTGCGGGCAATGTCCTCCATCGTGCGCGCAGGCACGACGGTCCAGGGATCGGCGGCGGTGCCCGGCACGCTCTCCTGGCCTTGGATGCGGTGCAGCCGCGAGCCGCCGCCGTCGAGCACGTCCCAGACATAGACGACCGTGGTCTTGCCGCTGTCGTTCATCGCCGAGAAATAGCCCTTGAGGATATATTCGGTGGAGTTGTCCGAAGCGCTGCGGATCGTCAGGCCGCTCGAGCGCGCTTCGGCGCCGAGGCGCTTGGAGAGCGGCGTGACGGCCTCGACAGGCGCGCCGATGATCGGCAGGAAGCGGATCGTCGCGCCGGCCGCGGACGCGGCGGGGGGCAGGGCCGCGACCTCTTCCGTGCCGCCCGACGTTTCGGCGGCGAGCGAGTTGCGGGCGAAATCCTCGTCCGCCGGCCCGCGGCGGCCGCCCTGGTTGCGGGCGAGCGCATCGGCCTGGCCCTGCAGGGTGCCGGCGGTGTCCTCGCCGGTCGAGCCGCCGATGCCGGAGGGCGAGGTGAAGGCGGTCTGCTGCGTGGCGGTCGCGACCGGTATGGTGGTGACGGGCCTCGACTCGGCGCTCATCTGGTCGAGATCGTTCTGCGTCACCGGCGGTGAATTGAAGTTGCTGCCGACATCGACGCGCGGAATGAGCGCATCGGTGCTGTTGCAGCCGGCAAGGGTGGCAATGAGACCGATCAGTGCCAGCCGCTTCGTCAGCTCGTGCATTGTCATCGTTCGTGTCCTCAGGAGGCTTTGGCCTCCTCTGTCCCGCAACGATTTATGGGTTTCGCCCCAGGGCCTGTCAATCGCAGGATCTTGCGGGTTGTCTCCTGTCAGACCGCGATGAAATCGAGGCCGTAGCGGGACAGCGCCTTCGGCGTGTCGGTGGTTGTAAGATACGTCTGGCCGAGCGTCATGGCTGTCGCGCTCTCCGAATCGAGCACGATCGTGTGCAGGAAGAGCGACATGTTCGGCTCGATTTCCTGCGGGTTGCCCATCAGGAACATCTGCGGATCCATCCAGGAGGGCGCAAAGCGCGCGCCGACGGAATAGCCGCAGGTGTTCAGCCGGTGGCGGGCAAGCCCGCGCTCGTCGACGATGCGGGCGAAGGTCTCGAAGACGGTGCCGAAGGTATGGCCGGGACGCAGCACCATCTCCATCGCCTGCATGGCCTCGCGGCAGGCGCTGTAGAGTTCGCGGTGGCGGCTGCTCGGCTCGCCGATCAGCGCCGTGCGCATCATCGGCGCGTGGTAGCGCGCGCTGACGCCCGACCATTCGATGGTGAGCTGGTCGGTCGCATCGAGCCGGCGGCGGCCGGACTTGGAGCGGCAGAGCAGGGCGTCGGCGCCCGAGCCGATGACGAATTCGTTCGCGGCGTAATCGCCGCCGCCGGCGAGCACGGCGTTCTGCAGCGCCGCCAGGATCGCTGCCTCGTCGGCGCCGGCGGCGATCAGCGGCAGGGCGGCGTCCAGCGCATCGTCGGAAAGGGCGGCCGCGCGCTCGACATAGGCGATTTCCGCCGGGCTCTTGATGAGGCGCAGGCGGCTGACGAGCGTGGAGGCGTCGACGATCTCGCCGAAGCTCTGGAGCTGGTTGTCGAGGAGGCGTGCATTGCGGCCCGTCAGGCCGTGTGTGTCGTATTCCACGCCGATGCGGCAGCCGAGCAGGTCGAGATCGGACAGGAGGTTCTTCAGGTCCATGGTCGGGTCCGCGTTCACGCGGTCGATCCAGACCTCGATCTTCTCGATATTGGAGGTGTGGCGCGCCTGGCGCAGGTCCGCTGAGCGGGTGAGCAGCACCATGCTGCCATCGGCCTTGACGACCAGCGTCTGGAAGAAGAAGTAGCCGAACGTATCGTAGCCCGTCAGCCAGTACATGCTCTCCTGCGCGAAGAGCAGCATGGCATCGAGCTTTTCCTCCCGCATGCGGGAGGTCAGGCGCTGGAGCCGGTTGGCGTATTCCTCGCTATCGAAGTGAAGTGCCATGGCGGTGTCTCCTTCGCTTGCGGGGTTTCAGCCCCTTAGCATGATCGCTGAAATCTGGCGGCCGTAATCGGGTTCCTGCCGGTGGGTCGTGCGCCGGTAGGAGAAGAACCGCTCTTCGTCGGGATAGGTGCAGAGGTCGAGGTTCTCGGCCGTCACGCCGGCATCGGCGAGGCGCTGCGTCGTCAGCCCCGGCAGGTCGAACATGGCGTGGCCGGGCTTTCCGGACGCGGTGAAGTAGCGTTCGTAAGCCTGGTCCACGCCGAGGAAGCGCTCGACGAATTCCGGGCCGACCTCGTAGTTGCGGCGGCTGATCGAGGGGCCGAGGCTGGCAAGGATGCTGCCGCGCCTCGCGCCGAGCCTTTCCATGGCCGCTATGGTGTTTTCGAGCACGCCGTAGAGCGCGCCCTTCCAGCCCGCATGGGCGGCGCCGACGACGCGGGCCTCGGGATCGCAGAAGAGGATCGGGCCGCAATCGGCCGCGAGGACGCCGAGGACGACGCCGGGGGTGGCGCTGACCAGCGCGTCCGCCTCCGGGCGCGATCCGTCATAGGTCTCGTCGACGGTGACGACATCGGGCGAATGGACCTGGTGCACGGTGGCGAGCCGGCCGGGCTCTGCCGAGAACCAGCGCGCGACGCGGGCGCGATTCTCCTCGACCCTGCCGCGCTCGTCCTTCGAGCCGAGGCCGACATTGAGGCCGCGATAGATGCCTTCGGACACGCCGCCGGCGCGGGTGAAGAACCCGTGCAGGGCCGCTTTTCCGGCGCGTTCCGCAAGCAGCGGGCTTTCGATGGGCGTTGGGGGCGCTTGGTCCTTCATGGTCTCTCGGCTGGCTTCGGGCTGGGCCGCCAGGCAAGGATGTCGCCGGGGCATGCGGGGTCAAATCGGGCCGAATGTTGTCCGGCCTTGGGGGATGTGTCAATCGGGCTGACGGAACGGAAAGAGGGCGAGCGGTGCGCTGCCGACGGCCAGGACCTTGAAAAGATCGCCCATTTTCCCCGCGCCCGAGCCTGCGAGGCGGTCGACATCGGCGAGGATCGATTGCTGCGTCGCCTCGTCGCGGTTGCGGCCGAGCGCGGAGGCGCGCTCGCCGATGCCGAGGCCGACGAGGAAATCGCCCTGGTGCAGCATGCCGTGCACATGAAGGCCCGCGCCGACGGCGGCGCCCGCCAGCCGTTCGAAGTCCACATGGCTCGTCAGGTCCGCCTCGCCGGGATGGGCGAGCGGCGGGTCGAAATCGTGCTTCAGCACGGCCTGCAGCGTATCGCCGAAGCCGGTGACGAAATGGCCGTAGTCGATGACGAGCGCCGTGCCGCCGCAGCGGGCGATGCGCTCGCCGATCGTCGCCATGACGGCTTCGCGGGCCGGGGCGATCTCGAAGATCGTGCCGTTTTCTGCCGTCCTGTGATGCTCCGGCAGCAGCGCCGGGTCGATGCCGGCAACGCCCGCGGCGAAGGTGAGCTCGTCCTCGGCGTCGAGGCCGACCATGCGCTCGCGGAAGCCGGAAGCGGTCTTGATGAACTGGCGGATCGGGATGGCGTCGAAGAGCTCGTTGGCGGCGAGCAGCACGAAGCCTTCCGGCAGTTCCTCGAAGCTGTCGTGCCAGGCGACGCGCGCGGCATGGGTGCCCAGCGTTTCGCACTGGACGGTGCGCAGTTTCGGGCTCGT
This sequence comes from Shinella zoogloeoides, assembly GCF_033705735.1. Lineage (NCBI taxonomy): Bacteria > Pseudomonadati > Pseudomonadota > Alphaproteobacteria > Hyphomicrobiales > Rhizobiaceae > Shinella > Shinella zoogloeoides. Next base: position 2,047,189 of record NZ_CP131130.1, on the reverse strand, counting down.
CTCGACCAGGTGGATCGTCGCGCTCTCGTAGAGCTCGGGGGCGATGCGGGAGACGACGCGCAGCATGTCGGCCATCATCGTGCCGCGGCCGGGGCCGATCTCGGCGATGCGCACCGTCTCGGGCGCGCCGTGCCTTTGCCAGGCATGGACGAGGAAGACGCCGAGCATCTCGCCGAAGAGCTGGCTGACCTCCGGCGCGGTGATGAAATCGCCGGCCTCGCCGAAGGGGTCGCGCGTGCGGTAGTAGCCATAAGCGGGGTCCGCGAGGCACAGGGCGAAATAGTCGGTCACGCTGATGGGGCCGTTGGTGCGGATCAGCGCCTTGATCTTGCGGGCGAGGGGCGTCGTCATGGGCGTTGGTCCGCTCAGGCCCTGGCGGGCTCGGCCCGGCGGGCGCGGACGATCGCCCACAGGCCGACGACGAGCATCGGCAGCGACAGCAGCATGCCCATGGTGAGCCAGCCGCCGTAGAGATAGCCGAGCTGCGGGTCGGGCTCGCGGAAGAATTCCACGGTGATGCGTGACAGCGCATAGCCGCAGACGAAGAGGCCGGTGACGATGCCGGGCCGCTTCAGCGCGCCGAAGCGGTAGATGGCGAGCGCCAGCACGGCGAGCAGGACGATGCCTTCGAGGCCGGCTTCGTAAAGCTGGCTCGGATGGCGCGCGAAGGGGCCGGCCTCCGGGAAGACGACGGCCCAGGGCGCATCGGACAGGCGGCCCCACAGCTCGCCGTTGACGAAATTGGCGATGCGGCCGAAGAACAGGCCGATCGGCACCACGGCGGCCACGATGTCGAAGAGGCTCCAGATCGGGATGCGGTTGCGCCGGGCGAAGAGGATCATGGCGAGCGTCGTGCCGGCAAAGCCGCCGTGGAACGACATGCCGCCGTTCCAGACCTTTATGGCGCGCAGCGGATCGGCGGCGACATTCGGGAAATCATAGAAGAGGATATAGCCGACGCGGCCGCCGAGGATGATGCCGACGGCGGCCCAGACGAGGAAGTCGTCGAGCATGGCGCGCGTCATCGGCGCTTCGCCCGCCCACAGCCGCGGCGTCTCGATCAGCCGGCGGGCATAGAGCCAGCCGAGCATGATGCCGACGACATAGGCGATGCCGTACCAGTGGACGGCGACCGGGCCGATCGAGAAGGCGATCGGATCGATCTCGGGAAAGGGCATGATGGCGAAGAGTTGCGCTATATTCGTCAAGGCTCGGATATTCCTGATTTGCGCGGAAGATGGCGAGGGCTTGCGGCAGGGTCAAGGCGAGAAATGGCGCGCGGTGGCCGCGCGGCGTCCGGATGCGCAGCGATCCACCGAAATCCGCCCCGGAAATCCCCCCGAAATCGCTTGCAAGCGGCGGCGCGAGACCCTACCTCAGTTCCAAGACGCGGGCGGCAGGCCCGCCAGGACCAGCGATCCCCCAGGAGGGCAGACCATGACCACCGGTGCCAACCGCATTCTCGACGACTTCGCCAAGCTGATGACCGATGCCGCCGGCGCCGCGCAGGGCGTGCGCAAGGAAGCCGAGACGGTGTTCCGCGCCCAGGCCGAGCGCTTCATCAACGGCATGGACCTCGTCAAGCGCGAGGAATTCGAGGCGGTGCGGGAAATGGCCATCAAGGCGCGGGACGAAAACGACGCGCTTCTGAAGCGCATCGAGGCTCTCGAAGCGCGTCTCAATACAGGCAGCTGACCCGTTTCGGGGCAGCATTTCAGAGGCAGGACTCGGTTGGCGTGATTCACATCGCGCCAACCGTTTTTTTTAATAAATTTTTTACCCCTGTGGACACTTCCGAAAAGCTCTTTTCGCAGAGTCTCTTAAGCGACCGACCTGAATCTTTTTCACAACCTCTGTCCACAACCGGCCGGGGAAAACGGGAAGGCGGGGGCTGGCGTCGTGACTCCGCCGTTATACACTGATTTTAAATGATGATTCGAAACGGGCAACGCAAGCTTCGGGCAGGGTAAGTCGTCCAGATTGCGTAAAGTGCCGAGCAATCATTCAGTGTTGTATCCGGAGTACGGTTTGCCGCGTCGTGTGTGTGAGCGCGACGGCGCATGCCTTCCGGTCTTGAAGGTGATGCATGAGCTTTATGGAATTGGATATCGGGCGCCAGTCCAACCCGGTCGACATGATCGAGTTCGTCGCAGCCAACAATGACTGGACGTTCGAGCGATCCGGCGAAGACGAGATCGCGATGACGGTCGAGGGCAAGTGGACGGACTACCACGTCTCCTTCTCCTGGATGGAGGAATTCGAGGCGCTGCATCTGGCCTGCGCCTTCGACATCAAGGTTCCCGAAAGCCGCGTCAACGAGGTGCACTGCCTGCTCTCGCATGTGAACGGCCAGGTGCTCATGGGGCATTTCGACCTGTGGCGCCGCGAGGACGTGGTGATCTTCCGCCAGTCGCTGCTGCTGGCCGGCGGCGCGGAGCCGACCAACCGGCAGGTCGAGGTGCTGCTTTCCAGCGCGCTCGAATCCTGCGAGGCCTATTTCCAGGCCTTCCAGTTCGTCGTCTGGTCCGGCATGGACGCCCAGTCCGCCGTCGACGCCGTGCTGTTCGAAACGGTCGGGGAGGCCTGAGGATGGCAGCGGCTGCGACAGGTCCCATCGTTCTCATCGGCGCCGGCAATATGGGCGGCGCCATGCTTTCGGGCTGGCTGAAGAGCGGCATTTCCGGTTCGTCCGTCATCGTCATCGATCCCGGCCCGCAGCCGGCCATGGCCAAGCTGATCGCCGATAACGGCGCGCGCCATGAAACCTCCGCGCCCGCGGGCGTGAAGGCGGGCGTCCTCTTCGTCGCCGTCAAGCCGCAGGTGATGGACCAGGTCCTGCCGCCGCTGAAGGGGCTCGTCGGGCCCGAGACCGTTGTGGTGTCGGTCGCCGCCGGCAAGACGATCGCCAATCTGGAAAGCCATCTCGGCGCGGCCGCCACCGTTCGCGCCATGCCGAACACGCCGGCGATGATCGGCCGCGGCGTCACCGGGGCCTTCGCCAATGCGCGCGTCACAATGGCGCAGCGCGATTTCGTGCATTCCCTCCTCAAGGTCAGCGGCCCGGTCGAATGGGTCGCGAGCGAGGCCGATATCGATGCCGTCACCGCCGTCTCGGGCAGCGGGCCGGCCTATGTCTTCTATCTCGTCGAGTGCATGGCAGAGGCGGGCCGCAAAGCCGGCCTGCCGGCGGACCTCGCCATGCGGCTCGCACGGGAAACCGTCGCGGGGGCTGGTGAACTGCTTCACCAGTCCCCCGACGACGCCAGCCGCCTGCGCCAGAACGTGACCTCGCCGGGCGGCACCACCGCCGCCGCGCTCGCCGTACTGATGGCCGAGGACGGCATGCAGCCGCTCTTCGACAGGGCCATCGCGAGCGCCCGCAAGCGTGCCGAGGAACTGGCGGGCTGAACTCTCATATGACCGGTTTGCCCTTCTCCCTGTTTGCGGGGAGAGGTTAGGGTGAGGGGTTTGCAGACAGGAATTTTTTCATGACCGAAACCATCACCTACGCCGATTTCGAACGCGTGGACATCCGTGTCGGCACCATCGTCGAGGCGCTGCCGTTTCCCGAGGCGCGCAAGCCGGCCTACAAGCTGCAGATCGATTTCGGCCCCGAGATCGGCATCAAGAAGTCCTCGGCGCAGATCACCGTGCATTATACATTGGAAGAGCTCGTCGGCCGCCAGGTGCTCGCCGTCGTCAATTTCCCGCCGCGCCAGATCGGCCCGGTGCGCTCGGAAGTGCTGACCCTCGGCTTCGAGGACGAGACGGGCGCGATCGTTCTTGCCGGCGTCGGCCAGGCCGTGCCGAACGGCAAGAAGATGTGCTGAGCGGGCGAGTATCCGCGGCGCCGGTCGACATGGCTGTGCGGCGATGAAGTACGGTCCGCGCAGCCGCGGGCGCGTTACAGGGGCGGGCAAGGCAACCCGCCCGCCGTTCCTTCGCGGTCTCCGGGCGATACTGGAGGGGCCACGCGTCTTCTTCCGCGGTGCAATATAAATCATACGATAGCACCGGAAACCCCGTAAAAGCTGAGGGATTTTTCGGCAATCGCCCGGAATTTGACCAAAGTTAGGCGTCACAAGAGCGCATCAAAACTTTTGCTTGCCAATTTGTCGCAAACACATCAATCTTGCGCCGTTCGGGCAATTTGCGAACACGGGAAGACCTTGAATAAAAGCGCGCCGGAGACGCGAAACAATTCCGGGCAGCCAACATCTGGACGGTCCTTGGACTATATGATTGGCTGGCTGCGGTGAAAACAGGACCCTTTCCTCAACCTCGAGAACTGCCTGCCTAACGCCCCACGGGGCAAAACTGATGTGCTGCCCGCCGCCAAATATACGGGCAGAGAGAAAAGGACCTGACGCATGGCCGAAACTGGCATCGTAAAATTCTTCAACACCGAGAAGGGCTTCGGCTTCATCAAGCCCGACAACGGTGGTGCGGATATCTTCGTACACATCTCCGCCGTGCAGGCTTCGGGCCTGAACGGCCTTTCCGAAAACCAGAAGGTAAGCTTCGACACGGAACCCGATCGCCGCGGCAAAGGCCCGAAGGCGGTCAACCTGCAGATCGCCGGCTGAGCCGGAACTTTCTCAGGATTTTCAAGTTGGAGCCCGGCAGAGATGCCGGGTTTTTTCATTCAGCCTCCGTTCAGCCTCGTTTCTCTAGTTTGGTAGCATCATTCGACCGGCCAAGCCGGCGTCCAAAGGAAGTAAGGTCATGAACAAAGTCATCAAAGCCATCGTGCTTTCTGCAGCGGCCGCCGCCACGTTGATCACCGCAACCGCCGGCATTGCCGAAGCGCGTGACCGTGACGGCTACTGGGGCAACGGCCATCGCCCCTACTATCGCCGCCATCACCACAATAACGACGCCCTCGTGGGCGGTGCGCTCGGCCTTGCCACCGGCATGATCATCGGCGGCGCGATCGCTTCGCAGCCGCGCTACGAAGAGCGCCGCGTCTATGTCGAGCCGGATTACTATCCCGAGCCCGAGCGCCGCGTGATCTATCGCGAGGCCCCGAGCTACGAGCCCTGGACGCAGTCCTGGTACCGCTTCTGCTCGCAGCGTTACCGTTCGTTCGACGCGAACACCGGCACCTATGTCGGCTACGACGGCCGCGAGCATTTCTGCACTGCCGGCTGATCGGCCGCGGGCTTGAATCGAAAGGCGGGTGCCGCGTGGCACCCGCCTTTTTCGTATCTACAGGGAGGTTTGCGCCCCTAAAGTCCGCGCAGGAAGGGGTTGGTGCGGCGCTCGTCGCCGATCTTGCCGCCCGGCCCGTGGCCGCACAGGAAGCCGACCTCGTCTCCCAGTGGAAATACCTTGTCGCGGATCGATTCCAGAAGCTGCTGGTGGTCGCCGCCGGGAAGGTCCGTGCGCCCGATCGAGCCGTGGAACAGCACGTCGCCGAGATGGGCGAAGCCCTGGTTGCGGTTGAAATAGATCACATGTCCCGGCGCGTGGCCGGGCGTGTGGTAGACCTCGAATTCGTGATCGCCGAAGGAAACCCTGTCGCCGTCCTCCAACCAGCGGTCCGGCACGACATTGCTGACTTTCATCGGCACGCCGAACATCGAGGCCTGCGCCTCCAGCCGCTGCAGCAGTTGCAGGTCGTCCTTGTGCGGGCCGATGATGTCGAGGCCGAGCGCCTCCTTCAGTTCCTTGGCGCCGCCGGCATGGTCGATATGGCCGTGCGTCAGCCAGATCGCCTTGAGAGCGATGCCGTTTTCCTCGACGGTCTTCAGGATCACCTCGACGTCGCCGCCGGGATCGACGACCACGCCTTCCTTCGTTTCGGTGTCGAAGAGGATGGTGCAGTTCTGCTGGAAGGGGGTGACGGGAATGATGCCCGCCTGAAGCATGCCCATGGGGTCCTCGCTCGATTGCCGCTTGTCGCTTCCCTATAGCCGCAAGCGCGGGCGAAGACCAAGCCTGAACTGGAGCAGGGAACCGTTCTAGCGGGCGCTCGCCATCTCCTGCGCCGGGCCGGTCGCCAGCGTCGGCGAGACGGTGGAGAAGAGTAGCATCGCCACGGCGATGTTGAAGGCGGCGTAGAGATAGACGACGGGACGGAGGCGCTTGGCGACCGGGTTCTGCGGCTTCGGGTTCGTTTGCATCGTTCTTCCTGCTGTTTCCGGCCGCTCCGGGCCCCATGCGATTTCTTCTACAACGACGCAGGAATCCGGCCTGTTCCCACGGGAACAAGCGAGGCGGGCGGCTGTTGCCTTCGCGCAACAGCGCTCAGAGCGGCAGGGCGGTGGTTTCCTTCAGCGTGTCGAGCACGATGGCGGTCTTGACGTGCGAGACGGATTCGTGCGGCAGCAGCACGTCGTTGACGAAGGCGGAGAGCGCCTTGAGGTTCGGCACGACGACCTTGATGATGTAGTCCATCTCACCGGTCAGCGAATAGGCTTCCAGCACTTCCGGCAGATTGGAGATCAGCCGCGCGAAGCGCACCGCATTGTCGCGGTTGTGCGTGGAAAGCGTCACGGTGACGATGATGACGATGCCGAGGTCGAGCTTTTCCCGGTCGAGCTCGGCCCGATAGGCGCGGATGATGCCTTCCTCTTCCAGGCGGATGCGCCGGCGCGAGCATTGCGAGGGGGAGAGGTTGATGCGCTCCGACAATTCGTTGTTCGTCAGGCGCGCATCCTCCTGCAGATGCGCCAGCAGCTTGCGGTCGAAATCGTCCAGTTGCACGGATTGCCCTCCTGAATGAGTATTTTTGCACGAACATTGCATGGATTTGCCAAAGCGCAAGCACTATGCACGCACATTGCGCGGAAATCGCGCCATACTGTTCCTCACATCATTTTCGAGGAGGATGAACGATGGGCCCTTTCCCGCATGACGCACCGCCGGCCGAGATCACGGCGGAAAATCCGGCGGGTACGGACGGCTTCGAATTCGTAGAGTTCGCCCATCCGGAACCGGAAAAGCTGGAAGAGCTTTTCGCCCGCATGGGCTACAGCAAGGTCGCCACGCATCGCAGCAAGGCGATTTCCGTCTGGCGGCAGGGCGACATCAACTATCTCGTCAATGCCGAGCCCGGCTCGCATGCCATGAAATTCGCGGATGTGCACGGTCCCTGCGCGGCCTCCATGGCCTGGCGCGTGGTCGATGCGCGGCATGCCTTCGAACATGCGGTCTCCAAGGGCGCCACGCCCTATGAGGGGGACGACAAGGCGTTCGACGTGCCGGCCATCGTCGGCATCGGCGGTTCGCTGCTCTATTTCATCGAGACATATGGCGCCAAGGGCTCGGCCTATGACGCGGAATTCGAATGGACCGGCGCGCGCGATCCGAAGCCCGAGGGCGTCGGCTTCTATTATCTCGACCACCTGACCCACAACGTCTATCGCGGCAACATGGACAAGTGGTGGGATTTCTACCGCGAGCTCTTCGGCTTCAAGCAGATCCATTTCTTCGACATCGACGGCCGCATCACCGGCCTCGTGTCGCGCGCCATCACCTCGCCCTGCCGCAAGATCCGCATTCCGCTGAACGAATCGAAGGACGAGACAAGCCAGATCGTCGAGTACCTGAAGAAGTACAAGGGCGAAGGCATCCAGCACATCGCCGTCGGCACGGATGCGATCTATGACGCGACCGACAGGCTCGCCGGGAACGGCCTGAAATTCATGCCCGGCCCGCCGGACAATTACTACGACCGCTCCTATGTGCGTGTCGTCGGCCATGAGGAGCCGGTCGAGCGCATGAAGAAGCACGGCATCCTCATCGACGGCGAAGGCGTCGTCGACGGCGGCATGACGAAGATCCTGCTCCAGATCTTCTCGAAGACCGTGATCGGTCCGATCTTCTTCGAGTTCATCCAGAGAAAAGGCGACGAAGGCTTTGGGGAGGGCAATTTCCGCGCGCTCTTCGAGAGCATCGAGGAAGACCAGATCCGCCGGGGCGTCATCGCAGCAGAATAACAACCGCGGCACCCAAGCCAACGCGGGGAAGGAAGGGGCGGCCGCATTGCGGCCGCCTCTTTTCGTTGGATAAAACTCCGGTGCAGGAGGCGCACGGATAAATTGACAGCGGCCAAGACTCTCCGCACGTTAGGGAAGCCGAATCTTTCGGCACCGGCGCGGGCTCCAGATCGCGGCCGGCAACGAGGCAGGTGTCCGGTCCCGGAGCACTCTTCATTCCGGGCGCACCTTTCGGAGGGGAAGTCATGGAAGCATTGATGCCCATCATCACGCAGCTCATCGCCGGCGCCGTCGGGGGCAACGCCGCGGGCGCCGCCCTGAAACAGGTGGCCGTGAGCGTGATCGTGCGAACCATCGTCGGGGCCATCGGGGGTGTCGGCGGCGGCCTTCTCCTGCAGATGGTTGGCGGTGAAGCCGGTCTTTCCGGCCTCGTTGCCAACGGCATTGGTGGTCTGGTCGGCGGCGGTGTACTCACCGCGATCGTCGGCGCCGTGCTCGGCAAGAAGCCGGCCTGAACGAGAAAGGCGGCCCGCAAGGGCCGCCGTTTTCCTTGGGCGGACCCTTTTCCGCCCGCGCGCGCCATCCCGGCCTGCCGCGCCCCTTGCTTTTTCCCTTTCTTCTTTCAAGTTGATTGTTTTGCCGGTTACGGTCTAACCAGAGACGGCAGAAGCGTAATTTGCGCCCGGCGGGGAGAAATCCGGATATTCTTCGGCACCGGAGCGAAATGGGGACGGCAGGCATGAAAGGAAACGACAACGTGGCTCGACAGGCGCCGGAGAAGAACGGCTTGGGCGCGCTGCACGAGGACGCCATGACCGGCGACGGCCGTATCGACTTCGAGATCATCGAGGGCCTGTTCTTCGCTTATCGCGACTTCATCTCCGATCCGGATGCCATCCTGGAGAAAAGCGGCTTCGGCCGCGCCCATCACCGCGTCGTTCACTTCGTCAACCGCGAGCCGGGCATGACGGTCGCCGACCTGCTCGACACGCTGAAGATCACCAAGCAGAGCCTTGCGCGCGTCTTGAAGCAGCTCATCGATTCCGGCTATATCCAGCAGGTGGCCGGCCCCGAGGATCGCCGCCAGCGCAAGCTCTACCCGACAAGGGCCGGAAGGGAACTCGCGCTCGCGCTCGCCGAGCCGCAATCCCGCCGCATCGCCCATGCATTCGAGGATATGAATGCAGGCGACCGCCGGGTGGTGATCCGGTTCCTCACCGGCATGCAGAACGTCCGGAACGATTGAGAATTTGACCCTGGAGGTGAAGACGATGACCGCGGCCGGTACGCCCTCCGACGATGCATCCCATCTTCTCGTCGTCGACGACGACACCCGCATCCGCGAGCTTTTGAACCGCTACCTGGTGGCCGAGGGCTTTCGCGTGACGGTGGCGGGCGATGCCGACGAGGCCCGCCGCAAGCTGCGCGGCCTCGATTTCGACCTCATCATCATGGACGTGATGATGCCCGGCGAGAGCGGGCTTTCGCTGACGAAGAGCCTGCGCGAGATCCGCCCCGTGCCGATCCTGATGCTGACGGCCCTCGCCGAATCGCGGGCGCGCATCGAGGGACTGGAGGCGGGGGCGGACGACTACCTGTCGAAACCCTTCGAGCCGCGCGAACTGGTGCTGCGCATCAACAACATCCTGAAGCGCAACGCCGCGCCGGCAACGCCGAAGATCGAGCAAGTCATGTTCGGTCCCTACACCTTCTCCATCGTGCGCAAGGAATTGAAGCGCGGCAGCGATCCGATCCGCCTCACCGATCGCGAGCAGGAGATCATGCTGCTCTTCTCGCTGCGCGCCGGCGAGACGATCCCGCGGCACGAGCTGATCGGCGAGGAGACCGAGGTCGGCGAGCGCACCATCGACGTGCAGATCAACCGGCTGCGCCGCAAGATCGAGGAGGACCCCTCCAACCCGGTCTGGCTGCAGACGGTGCGCGGCATCGGCTACCGGCTGAGCGTGGAACAGGGCTGAGCGTGGAACGCCCGGCGGAAAGCGCGGTCCGATGACCACTTTCGAGACATTGCGGCGGGACCTCGAACGCGCGCCGCTCGCCGGCTGGCGGCGCCTCGCCCGCTGGCTGCGCCGGCGCATGCCGACGGGCCTCTATGCCCGCTCCCTCCTCATCATCATCCTGCCGATGGTGCTCTTGCAGGCGGTGGTCGCCTTCGTCTTCATGGAGCGCCACTGGCAGCTCGTCACCCAGCGCCTTTCGCAGGCGGTCACGCGCGACATCGCGGCGATCATCGATCTCATCGACACCTATCCGGAAGACCCGGCCTATGCCCAGATCATCCGCATCGCGCGCGAGCGGCTGGACCTGATCGTGTCGATCGAGCCGGGCACCGAGCTGCCGCCGCCGCGCCGCAAGCCCTTCTTCAACATTCTCGATGAGATCCTCAGCGACGAGATCGTCCGCCAGATCCGCCGGCCGTTCTGGATCGACACGGTCGGCGACAGCGGCGTCGTCGAGGTCCGCATCCTGCTCGACAAGAAGGTGCTGCGCGTCTATGCGCGGCGCAACCAGGCCTATGCGTCGAACACGCATATCTTCCTGCTCTGGATGGTCGGCTCGGCGCTGGTGCTGATCGGTATCTCCATCCTCTTCCTGCGCGGCCAGATCCGGCCGATCCTGACGTTGACGCAGGCGGCCGAGAGCTTCGGCAAGGGGCAGAAGATGCCGGAGGGTTTTGCACCGCGCGGGGCCAACGAGGTGCGCCGCGCCGGCCTTGCCTTCATCCTCATGCGCGAGCGCATCGAGCGCCAGATGGAGCAGCGCACCGCCATGCTGACCGGCGTCAGCCATGACCTGCGCACCATCCTCACCCGCTTCAAGCTGCAGCTCGCGCTTGCCGGCGACAATCCGGACCTGCAGGGCCTCCACAAGGATGTCGAGGACATGCAGAGCATGCTGGAGGGCTATCTCTCCTTCGCCCGGGGCGACGCGGAGGAGGATGTCGGCGAATTGCGGCTCTCCGACCTCTTCGAGCGGCTCGCCATGGAGGCCGAACTGCACGACCGCACCTTCAGCAGCGAAATCGACGGCGACGATGAGGTGCTGGCCCGCCCGAACGCCTTCAGCCGTCTTGTCGGCAACCTGGTGTCGAACGCCTTCCGCTATGCCAAAACGGTGCGCGTGGAGGCACGGCGGAACGCCAAATGGCTGACGATCACCGTGGACGACGACGGCCCGGGCATTCCCGAACGGTCGCGCGAGGATGTCTTCAAGCCGTTCTTCCGTCTCGACGAGGCGCGCAATCTCGACGCGTCCGGCACGGGCCTCGGCCTTGCCATCGCCCGCGACATCGCGCGCAGCCACGGCGGCGACGTCACGCTTTCCGACAGTCCGCTCGGCGGCCTGCGTGCGACGGTCCGCGTTCCGGCCTGACGGAAGGCGTCAGGCTTCCACGGCGATATTGGCGCGGCGGGGGCGCAGCAGTTCCGGCACGAGCTCCACCGCGAGCATGGCGGCGAAGATGATGGCGCAGCCGGCATAGCCGGCGGGCGTGATCGTCTCGCCGAGCAGCATCACGCCGAAGGCGGCGGCGAACAGGGCCTCGCTGGAAAGGAAGATGGCGGCCTGCGGGGCGCTCGTGTAGCGCTGCGCAATGTTCTGGAGGATGAAGGCCATGCCGCTGGAGAACAGGCCGGCATAGAGGATTTCCGGCAGAGCGCCCTTGATGGCGGAAAGGCTCACGGGCTCGAACAGGAAGCCCGCCGCGCAGCCGAGCACCGCGCAGACGGCGAACTGCACGAGCGAGAGCGCGAGCGGCCGGCCGGAGCGGCCCGCATGAACGCCGACGCAGATCATCTGCACCGACCAGAGCACGGCGCACAGGATCGTCAGCATGTCGCCGGCCGTCAGCGCCGCGAGCGCACCGCCTGACAGGAGGAAGATGCCAAAGGAAGCCATGAGCGCGGCGGGCCAGACGACCCAGTGCGGCCGGCGGCGCAGCGCCAGCACGGTGAGGATGGGCGTGAAGACGACATAGAGGCCGGTGAGGAAGCCGGAATTGGTGACGGTGGTGGTGAGGAGGCCGATCTGCTGCGCGGCGGCAGCGGCAAAGAGTGCGATGCCGGTCAGCACGAAGCCGGCAAGGTCGCGCCGGCGAAGCGGGCTTGCCGCGCGCGCCTTTTCCCACAGCGCGAAGGGCGCGGCGACGACGGTCGCAAGGACGAAGCGCAGACCGATGAACCAGATCGGTCCCAGCGTCTCCATCGCCGTCGACTGGGCGATGAAGCCCGCGCCCCAGATGGCACCGGCCAGCAACAGGAGAAGGTTCGCCTGAACGCGCGTCATGTCTCTTGACCCTGTGATGGGAGATAGGCGGGCGTCAACGCGCCCGCGGCCCTGCTAGCAGGTGCTCGCCGTTCAGGCAAGGGCGGTCGAGGGCGTGGGGTCAGTCCGTGGTGGTGACGCGGGAAACGCGCAGGAGCGCGCCGTCGGCATCGTCCGTCAGCAGCAGGAGTGCGCCGTCCGGGTCGACGACGACGTCGCGGATGCGGCCATATTCGCCGGCGAGCATGCGCTCCTCGGCGACGATGGCGCCGCTGTCGTCCCGCTCGAGGCGGGCGACGAGCTGGTATTTCAGCGCGGCGACGATGAGGTTGCCATCCCATTCCGGGAACATCGCGCCGCGATAGACGGCGATGGCGCCCGGCGCGATGGACGGGTCCCAGTAGTAGAGCGGCTGTTCGTAGCCCGCGGCGGACGAGCCGAGGTCGAATTCCGCGCCCGAATAGTGTCGTCCGTAGGAGACGAGCGGCCAGCCGTAGTTGCGGCCGGGCTGCGGGTTGTTGATCTCGTCCCCGCCGCGCGCGCCGTGCTCGGCGGTGAGCAGCGTGCCGTCCTTCGGGTCGATGGTCAGCCCCTGCGGGTTGCGGTGGCCCTTGGACCAGATTTCCGCAAGGCCATCGGAGCTGCCGCGGAAGGGATTGCCGGCAAAGGGACTGCCGTCGGGATTGATGTGCAGGATGGAGCCGGCATGGTCGCGCGGATCCTGCGCGCGGGCGCCGTCGCCCCTGTCGCCGATGCCGAAGAACAGGCTGCCGTCCCTGGCGATGGCGATGCGCGAGCCGAAATGCTCGCCGCGCCCGGTGAGGCGGTTCATCAGGAAGATGCGGGTCGTGCCTTCGAGCTTCGTGCCGTCGTCCGAAAGTCGGGCCCTCGCGACGGCGGTGCCGATGCCGCCGTTGCCGCGGGCGCTGTAGGTGAGGAAGAGGGTTCGGCTCGTCGCGAAATCGGGCGCGAGCGCGATGTCGAGCAGGCCGCCCTGGCCGTTGGTCGCCACTTCCGGCACGCCGCTGATCGGCGCGGAAATATGGCCCTTGCGGATCAGGCGGAGCGTGCCGCCCTTTTCGGAGACGATATAGGCGCCATCAGGCAGCACTTCGACGGACCAGGGATGCTTGAGGCCCGTCGCCACGGTCTCGACGGCAAGCTCGGCCTTTTTGCTGGGGAAATTACGGGTTTCTGCGGCGGAAGGGGCAGGGGAGAATGCAAGGGCGAGGAGGAATGCCGCGGCGGCGACCGCCAAAGCGCTTTTCCGGTAGGTCTTTTCCTGTCGCATGCCCGTCTCCCATCCTTGCGCCGATAACTGGCCCAGACGCGGGCGGCTTTCAAGAGCGTTCGGGCCGGACGCGGCAGGAAGACGCGAAAGCGCGCCTCACTTTTGCGTGGGGTCGACCTTTTGCGGGGAAACAGCGTCGGGCGCGGTCTTTTCGATGCTGGAAGTCTTGATCGTATCGACGGCGACGGCCGGGGGAGACATGAGGCCGACGACCATGACCACGCAGGCGGCCAGCGCCGTCATGGCGATGAGGAACATGGCGCGCGATTCCCGCACCTTTGGCGACCTGCCGATCTTGTCTTCGTCGAGAAACATCGTTTTCCCCTGTCTCGGTTTTTTCCCGTTGCAGTACGAAAAAGCCTGCGGAAATCGGCGCGACAAGGACCGAATTGCGGCAAGGCACGGCATTTATTGTGGCGAAAAGATGGCATGGTAAAAAAGGCGGATTTTCAGCATGTTCCGCCGAATAGACGGCCGCTTCGCACCGTTCTAGATACGCCTCCTGCCGAACTGGCGCTGGGAGCGTTGAAGGCGGGTTTCCGCCGGGACGTGGGTGCCTGCCGAAGGGGCTTGCGCAGGCATCCGCGAAGGCGCTTCCCCCGTCTCGGGAAAGGTCGCGTTGAAGCTCGTCGGGGCGATCTCCGGCCGGGCCAGCAGATAGCCCTGCATCAGCGGCCCGCCCATCTCGCGGCAGAGCGCGATCATGTCCGGCTCCTCTATGCCGGCGACGATGGCGCGGATGCCCTTCTGGGCGAGCTGGCCGACGACGATGCGCAGCAGTGCGAGGCCCGCGGAGTTTTCCGCAAAGCCGTGCAGCCATGCCGTGTCGAAGGTCACGAATTGCGGGCGCAGGCGCTCCAGGTCGCGATCCTCGCCGGCATAATCGTCGATGGCGATGGAAAAGCCGCTTTCATGCAGGCGTGCGGCGAATTCCGCCAACTCGTCGGGATCGTCCAGCGGGTTCTCGTGGATTTCGCAGGCGATGGCATCCGGCGCCATGCCGGCCTGATGGGCCGAAAGCCGCAGCCGCTCGACCTCCTGGCGCATCGCCTGGGACGTGCCGTAGAATCCGGTCTGGAAATTGACCAGGAGCGCGACACCCTGCCGGCCGAGCGCGCCCGTATTGAGGATGTGCAGGCTGCGGCAGAGGCCATCCACCGCCGCGCACTCCTCTTCCGGCACCGTTCGGAAGAAATCCGTCGGGGCGATGGGCTCGCCCTTGATGCTGGCGCGGATCAGGCCCTTGAAGGCGGCGATCTGCAGGTGCCCGTCCTGATGCTCGCAGAAGATCGGCTGGAGGGCGGACTGCAGCAGGTAGGGACCATAGATCGCACTGAAGGCGCCGTCCGGCTGGCGGACGAGATTGGAGAAGATGCTTCTTTCGCTCATGCAGCGCACCATCCGCTGGAACGATGTGATGATGAAATAATAGGGCCGAGCCGTTAATGCCGGATTAATCTTTCGCGTAAAAATTTCCGGTGTTTCCCGAAGCCTCAACTTTCTGGTGTGACGATTGCATGACGGCGCGGCGATCCATTCGCATCGCTGATGGCGCCCATGAAATTTTGCGGTGTCGCCCGCATTTCCCGCTTTTTTCGCCCTTCGCGCTTGCAAGACCGGCCCACATTCGACATAGACCTAACCGCTATGGAGCCCGCGCTCCGGGTCCATGGCCTCAAGCCGTCTTTGAACCCGATGAGGACATCTCCATCATGGCCTTTCTTGCCGACGCTCTTTCCCGTGTGAAGCCTTCCGCCACCATCGCCGTTTCCCAGAAAGCGCGCGAGCTGAAAGCGAAGGGCCGCGATGTCATCGGGCTCGGCGCGGGCGAGCCGGACTTCGACACGCCGGACAACATCAAGCAGGCCGCCATCGAGGCGATCAACCGCGGCGAGACGAAGTACACGCCGGTTGCCGGCATTCCGGAACTGCGCGAAGCCATCGTCAAGAAGTTCAAGCGCGAGAACAACCTCGACTACACCGCCGCGCAGACCATCGTCGGCACGGGCGGAAAGCAGATTCTTTTCAACGCCTTCATGGCGACGATGAATCCGGGCGATGAAGTCGTTATCCCAACACCTTACTGGGTCTCCTACCCGGAAATGGTCTCGCTGTGCGGCGGCACGCCGGTCTTCGTCGCCACGACGCAGGAAAACAAGTTCAAGCTGAAGGCGGAAGACCTTGAAAAGGCTATCACGCCGAAGACCAAGTGGTTCATCTTCAACTCGCCGTCCAACCCCTCGGGCGCGGCCTACAGCCATGACGAGCTGAAGGCGCTGACGGACGTTCTGATGCGCCATCCGCATGTCTGGGTGCTGACCGACGACATGTACGAGCACCTGACCTATGGCGACTTCAAGTTCGCCACCCCGGTCGAGGTCGAGCCCGGCCTCTACGACCGCACGCTGACCATGAACGGCGTTTCCAAGGCCTATGCGATGACCGGCTGGCGTATCGGCTATGCGGCCGGCCCGCTCGCCCTCATCAAGGCCATGGACATGATCCAGGGCCAGCAGACGTCCGGCGCCTGCTCGATCGCCCAGTGGGCGGCCGTCGAGGCGCTGAACGGCACGCAGGACTTCATTCCGGAAAACAAGAAGATCTTCGAAGGTCGCCGCGATCTCGTGGTCTCCATGCTCAACCAGGCCAAGGGCATCGAGTGCCCGTCGCCGGAGGGCGCGTTCTACGTCTATCCGTCCTGCAAGGGCCTGATCGGCAAGACCGCGCCGTCGGGCAAGGTCATCGAGACGGACGAGGACTTCGTCTCGGAACTGCTGGAATCAGAAGGCGTCGCCGTCGTGCACGGCTCGGCCTTCGGCCTCGGCCCGAACTTCCGCATCTCCTATGCGACCTCGGAAGCCCAGCTGGAAGAAGCCTGCAAGCGCATCCAGCGCTTCTGCGCGGCCTGCAAGTAAGCCATTTCGCTTCGTGAACGAGAACCCGCCGGAGACGGCGGGTTTTTTGTTGCGCGATGCGCCGCTCAAAGACCGATCAAGGTCAGCATGACGAAGGTGGCGAAGAGGATGAAATGCGTCATCCCCTCGATGGCGTTCGTCTCGCCGTCGTTGAGGTTGATGGCGGCGGCGATCAGCGTGATCGTCGCCATGACGGTCTGCGTCGGCGACATGGCCATGATGAAGGGCTGGCCGGTATAGAGGGCGATGGCCTCCATGACGGGCACCGTGAGGATGACCGTCGAGAGCGAGGCGCCCATGGCGATGTTGACGACCGATTGCATGCGGTTGGCGAGCGCGGCGCGCAGCGCCGTCAGGATTTCCGGCGCGGCGGAGATCGCGGCGACCACCACGGCCATCAGCGCCGGCGGCGCGCCGGAGCCCTTGAGCCCGGCGCCGAGCAGCACCGACATCACTTCCGCGAGCGCGCCGATCAGCACCACGCCGATGACGATGACGGCGATGGACAGACCGGCCGGCTCGTCTTCCTCCGGCTCCGTGCTCTTGTGGGCCTCCTTCCGCTCGGCGCGCGGATAGGCATAGCTGAAGAAATAGGAATGCGCGCCGACCTGCATGCGCAGGAAGAGCGCATAGAGCGCGATCATCGCGCCGATGGTGAAGGCGGAATAGAGGTGCCAGCTTTCGCGCGGCACGAATTCCGGCACGACCATGGAGATGCCCATGGCCGTCAGGATCATCACGCCGTAGGTCTTACCCGAATCGTCGTTATAGGGCTGCTCGCCGTGGCGGATGCCGCCGAGGAGGGCGGCAAGGCCGAGGATGCCGTTGATGTCCAGCATCACCGCCGCATAGATCGTGTCGCGCACCAGCGTCGGCGAGGTCTCACCCTGCATCATGATGGCGAGGATCACCACTTCCACCAGCACCGCCGACAGGGTGAGGATCATCGTGCCGTAGGGATCGCCGACCTTGGAGGCGAGGATTTCCGCGTGGTGGGCGATGCGGGTGGAAACGAGGACGATCGCGACGACGAGGGCGAAGGCGGCCGCCAGCACCGGCAGGCGGCCCATCTCCAGCAGGCTGTGTTCGCTCGCATAGGCGAGGATGGCGGCGGCAAGGCCGACGAACAGGAAGCGTTCCTTCAGCAGGCTGGACAGCATGGGCAGGCGGCTCCCTGTGGTTGCATCTTGCGTAGATGTAGCCGAGACCCGCAAAAAGGAAACGCCCGCGGGGAGAAACCGCGGGCGTTTCTGCATGGTTCTTTTGGACGACGCCTTGATCAGGCGACGTTTTCGAGGGCCGGGTAGTCCGTATAGCCCCTGGCGCCGCCGCCGTAGAACGTGTCCTTGTCCGGCGGGTTCAGCGCCGTGTCGTTCTTCAGCCGATCCACGAGGTCCGGGTTGGCGATGAAGAGCTTGCCGAAGGCGACGAGGTCGGCCCGGCCTTCCTCCACGGCGTCGATGGCCAGTTCCCGGTTGTAGCCGTTGTTGACCATCCAGGCGGCCTTGCCGCCGGCCGCCTTGTAGGCCGCGCGCAGGGCCTCATAGTCGAAGGGCTTGTCGCCCTGCTGGTGATCGCGCGGGCCGCCGGTGGCGCCTTCGATAATGTGGATATAGGCGAGGTCGTGCTTCGCAAGGCCCTCGACGACATGGGTGAAGAGCGGCTGCGGTTCCGGGTCGAAGGCGTCGTTGGCTGGTGTCACCGGCGAGATGCGGATGGCGGTGCGGCCGGCGCCGATCTCGGCGACGATGGCGTCGACGACCGCGAAGAGGAAGCGGGCGCGGTTCTCGATGGAGCCGCCGTAGTCGTCCGTGCGCTTGTTGCTGCCGGAGCGCAGGAACTGGTCGATGAGATAGCCGTTGGCGGCATGGATTTCGATGCCGTCGAAGCCGGCGTCGATCGCGGCGCGGGCCGCGCGGCGGTAGTCTTCCACGATGCCGGCAAGCTCGGCGCGGTCGAGGGCGCGGGGCTCGGAGGTCTCGGCGAAGGCGCCGCTGCCGTCGGCATTGATGAGATAGGTCTTGGACTTCGCGATGACGGCGGAGGGGGCCACCGGCTTGCCGCCGTTCGGCTGGAGGCTCTCATGCGAGACGCGGCCGACATGCCACATCTGCACGACGATCTTGCCACCGGCCCTATGCACGGCGTCCGTCACCTGCCGCCAGCCGGCGAGCGCCTCCGGCGTATAGAGGCCCGGCACGTCGGCATAGCCCTGGCCCTGCTGGGTGATGGGCGTGCCCTCGGTGATGATGAGGCCGGCCGAGGCGCGCTGCTCGTAATAGGTCGCGTTCAGCGTGTTCGGCACGGCGCCCGGCGAACGGTTGCGCGTCAGCGGCGCCATGACGATGCGGTTGGCGAGCTGGATATCGCCGATCTTGATGGGGTCGAAGAGCGAGGTCATGGAAGGATCCTTCTTCTGCTGGGAAAGGTGACGTCGTCTGCGGCAAGGGCCGGCGGAAGCCGGACTGCTCAAAGGGCGCCGTTGATGTGGTGGAGAAAGGCCGCGATCTTTTCTTCGTCGCGTTTGAAGAACACCCACTGGCCAACCTTGCGCGTCGTCACGAGGCCGGCGCGCTGGAGGGTGGCGAGATGGGCGGAAACGGTGGACTGCGAAAGATCGCAGCGCTTTTCGATCTGGCCGGCGCAGACGCCAAACTCCAGCGGATGCTCCTGGCCGGCGAAATGCTGCTGTGGCTCTTTCAGCCAGCTGAGAATCTCCATCCGCTTGGGATGGGCGAGGGCCTTGAGGATTTCGTCGGTGTCGGGCGTGGTCATCTCTATCGTGATCCGGCGATGGTTATATCGTCTGATCTCGATATCGGGTTCGCCATTCGGCGATACAAGAGGCATCGGCAAAAAAAGAGGGCCACAAGCGAAGCTTGGGCCCTGCAAGTTTGAAGGTTAAAGAACCTCCAGAGGGGAACAGCCAGCGCGCGGTACTGGGAGGAGAAAGACCGCGGATGCGCCGGCTGTTCTAGATATGGGGGAGGGGCCGGCATTCTTCAAGAGAAGCGCGTGCCAAGTTTTCCGGGAAGGGTGGAAATTCCTTTCCGGCGAACGGAAGGCAAAAAAAGAGGGCCGCAAGATCAACTTGGGCCCTTTATAGTTTTGAAGGTAATAAAACCTCCAGAGGGGAACAGCTGGTGCGGTGGCACTGGGAGGAAAAAGCCACCGAAATGCATCAGCCGCGCGCCATATGCTGGTTTTTTGGGCATGCATCAATCCGTTAATGTGCATGCCAGCCATGCGCGGGGCGCAGGCCTTGTCGAAAGCCGTCCTCAGAAGTTCCAGTTGCGCGCCTTGGCGACGATGAAGTCGCGGAAAACCTTGAGCTTCGCCGCGTTCTTCATCTCGCTCGGATAGCAGAAATAGGTGTCAAACGAGGGAATGTCGGCGCTCACCGGCAGCTGGATCAGCCCCGGATCGCGCCCGACGATATAGTCCGGCAGCATGGCGATGCCGATGCCGAGCAGGCAGGCGCGCTTGATCGAGGTCTGGCTGTTGATCTGCAGCACGGAGGGGCGGGGATTGTCGGAATCGCGCCCGGCGATCTCCAGCCAGTTGACGTCGAGCAGGTAGCTCGGTGCCGGTTCGCCGAAGGTGATGATCTTGTGGTTGTCGAGATCGTCGATCGACTGCGGCTCGCCGTAGCGGTTGATGTAGGAGGGGGCGGCGTAGAGGTGCATGTGCACCGTGAACAGCCGGCGCTGGATGAGGTCCGACTGCTGCGGCTCGCGCAGGCGGATGGCGCAGTCGGCATGGCGCATGTTCACGTCCAGCTCCTCGTTGTCGAGGATGAGTTGCACCTGCATGTCCGGGTAAAGCGCGAGGAATTCCTGCACCTTGTCCGTCAGCCAGCCCTGGCCGAGGCCGACGGTGGTGGTGATGCGCAGCTTGCCGCTCGGCTTCTCGGTGTTTTCCGTCAGTTGCACGCGCACGCTTTCGAGCTTCATCAGCACGTCGTGGGCGGCGCGATAGAGGATCTCGCCCTGCTCGGTGAGGATCAGGCCGCGGGCATGGCGGTGGAAGAGCTTGATGCCGACATCCTGCTCCAGCGCGCTCACCTGGCGGCTGATGGCCGATTGAGAAAGGTGCAGCTTGTCTGCGGCGTGCGTGAACGAGCCGGCCTCGGCCGCGGCGTGAAAAATCCGCAGCTTGTCCCAATCGAGCGGCATTCTATCCCCCATATGTCTGTGCGGCGGGGAGCGCATGCCTCCCGCCCGGTCGCTGATACTACTGTTCCCACGCGGGCGGTCGGATGCGAATCCGCCGCCCTTTGTTGGCGGCTTCTACTCGGCCGCAATTGCGACAGGCATATGACCTGCAAGGTATTTTTCGGTTTCGAGGGCCGCCATGCAGCCCATGCCGGCAGCCGTGACCGCCTGGCGATAGATGTCGTCCGTGACGTCGCCTGCGGCAAAAACGCCCGGCACGTCCGTCGCGGTGGAATCGGGCGCGGTCCAGAGGTAGCCGTTCGGCTTCTGGCGCAGCTTGCCCTTGAAGAGCTCGACTGCCGGTGCATGGCCGATGGCGACGAAGACGCCGTCCGTTTCCACGTCGCGCGTCTCGCCGGTCTTCACGTTGCGCAGCTTCACGCCGTTGACGGAGGCCGGCATCGGCGGCTTGGGCTCTGCGCCGAGATATTCGACGATCTCGTGGTCCCAGACGACCTTGACGTTCTCCTTGGCGAACAGGCGCTCCTGCAGGATCTTTTCCGAGCGGAACGAATCGCGGCGGTGTACGACCGTCACGGTTTTCGCGAGATTGGCGAGGTAGAGCGCTTCCTCCACGGCCGAATTGCCGCCGCCGACCACGATGACGTCCTTGCCGCGGTAGAAGAAGCCGTCGCAGGTGGCGCAGGCCGAAACGCCGAAGCCCATGAACTTGTGCTCGGTGTCGATGCCGAGCCACTTGGCCTTGGCGCCGGTGGCGATGATGAGCGCGTCGGCGGTCCATTCGGTTCCGCTATCGGTGGAGATGCGGAAGGGACGCACGTCGAGGTCGACATTGGTGACGAGGTCGTTGACGATCTCGGCGCCGACATGCTCCGCCTGCTTGAGCATCTGCTCCATCATCCAGGGACCCTGTACCGGATCGGCATAGCCCGGATAGTTTTCCACATCCGTGGTGATCATGAGCTGGCCGCCCTGTTCCATGCCGGCGATCAGCACCGGCTCCAGCATGGCGCGGGCGGTGTAGATGGCGGCGGTGTAGCCGGCGGGGCCGGAGCCGATGATCAGCACCTTGACGTGACGGGCGGAAGCAGGGCGGGCGGACATGGTCGTTCCTTCCGGGGCCATCGCCCCAATCGGCCCTGCGCGCGGTCTCGCGCATGGCAGAGCCAGCGTGTCTGTGTTCGATCCTCATTTATGAGGGGAGTCGACCGAGTTTCAAGAGCGCGCGGCGGTTTGCCAACAGACAAGCAAAGCCCCGTGACATATTTGTGCCGCTTGGGGTAACAATGTTGCGCCGATGCGACGATTCGGGTTACTTCCGGTCGCCATTCCGAAAGGTTTCAAAAGCTCCCATGTTTCGTGCCGAACTCGACGCCATCGACATCCGCATCCTGAAGGAACTGCAGGCCGATGGCCGGATGACCAATGTGGAGCTGGCCGCCCGGGCCGGCATTTCCGCCCCGCCGTGCCTTCGCCGCGTGCGCAAGCTGGAGGAGGCCGGCATCATCGAGGGCTACACGGCGATGCTGAACGCCCCCGCGCTCGGCTACGACCTTGTCGCCTTCTGCATGGTCGGCCTCAAGCACCAGTCGGAAGCCAACCTCAAGGCCTTCGCCGCCGCGACCGGCGAATGGCCGATGGTCCGCCAGGCCTGGATGGTCTCCGGCGACAGCGACTTCCTCCTCCACTGCGTCGCCGAAAACCTCACCCGCTTCCAGGACTTCGTCATCGAGGAGCTCACCGCCAATCAGCAGGTGGACACCGTGCGGACGATGCTGACGATCCGGCAGGTCAAGAAGGTGGGGCTGGTGGAGCTTTGAACGCCTGCCAGCGTGTCTTGATCTGACGCGCCAGTTCTTTTGTGGCATTGAGCGGCGGATGATTGCCTATAACGGGCATATCCGGGAAACGGCCGACAGGAAGCTTTCGCGAAAGGGCGGCGATAAAACGGTCGATCTTGGGATGCCCACCTGAAGGATAGAATATCTGCACGGGCACCCCGATTGCCACGGCCTCTCCCACCATATTCGTTGAATCGGCGGTGACGATGATCTCGTCGGCCCAGGACAAGTATGCAAGAAATGGATTCTCGGTCTTGCCGTCCCACATATGTACATTCGGGCGTTCGGCGAGGTCGGCAAGCGCCTCGGCAAGCGAAGGCGGTGTCCGGCGCGATGTCGTGATCATCAAGGCCGATCCGCTGTCAAGCTTTGCGTGAAGGCCATGCAACAGGCGTTGAATATCCTTCCCGGTAAAGCGGTGATGCCGGCTATCTCCGCCGATCAGGACTGCGACCCTCGGCTTCGGCAAAGGCGCCAATGCTGCGGCAAAGGCAGCATGCGCCTCCATGAGGCGTTCGGCAGACAGTCGATTGGGGGCGGTCGTCGTGACCAGGACATTGTCGCCTCTCGGTGTATCGTGCTCTTGCACGATGAGCAGATCGGCGCCGTGGCGCGACGTGCGCGGATCTTTGAAAAGCACGCAAAAGGTTTCCGGTGAAACCGCCTTGAGCTTTCGGAGATAGGGAACTGCGCGACGCCCCGTGGCGAGGCATATGTCAGGGAAGGGAGGCGAGAGAGGGGAGCCCCGTCTCGACGGGGCATCCTTCGGGTCAATCGGCCCTATCGGCATGAACCAGGTGAAAGCACGGCGGGGCGCTACGCGGCGCAGGATCGTCTTCGCCTCCATCGCTTCGGCAAGGCCGATCATCGGCTGTTCGTCACCGGCTTTGCCGTCCGTCAGCACCCAGACGATGGGAGACGTGTCGTTCGTCATCTCGGCGTCATGGCGCCGCCGTGCGCTTTTCATAGGCGGAGAACTCTCTTTCGAGCATTTGCTGCGTGGTGAAAGTCGCCAGTACGTGTTCGCGTCCGTGCGTTCCCATGACAGCCAGGCGCCCCGGATCCGCAAACGCTTCCTCAAGGGCGGCCGCGAGAGCCGCTACATCACCAGGAGGTACAAGCCAGCCCGTTTCACCCGGCAGAACGGTTTCTCTGCTGCCGCCATGGTTGGTTGCGATCACCGGCGTTTTCATTGCCTGTGCCTCGATGGCTGCCCGGCCGAAAGCCTCCGGCCGGATGGAAGCGGAAACGGCAAGGTCGGCTGCGGCGAGAATGGCCGGAACATCGCGGCGACTGCCTGCGAAAAAAATCCTGTCGGAGAGACCAAGCCGTTCGATCTGTTGCTTTACGCGGGCGATTTCGTCCGGGTTGCCTTCGCCGACAAAGGCCGCATGCAGGTCGTTTCGGCTGCAGCGGGCCATGGCGTCGACGAAAACGGAATGGCCCTTCCAGTTGGTAATACGGCTTACCATGACGGCCAGCGGTACCCCTTTCATGACACCGAGTTCGGCTCGAACGGCGCTTCGGGTAGCGTCGGATATGGTTGCAGGCTCGAACAATGCGGGATCAATGCCGCGCGGCGCGACGACGATCCGCTCTTCTGGATAGCCATAAACATCGACGATATGTCTACGGATGAACTGCGAGTTGGCAATCACGACCGGCGTACGCAACATGGCGCTATTGTATAAGCGCTTCAGTACGTTGCCGTGGCTATATACGCCGTGGAAAGTGGTAATGAAGCGGGCCTGTCGCTTCGCAAGTTTGCAAGCGAGGAGACCGACCCATGCGGGCGCCCGGCTCCGAGCGTGCACGACACTGATCCCTTCGGCATCGATAAGGCGGGCGACGGACCGAGCGGCTCGAATTATCGTGAATGGCGACTTGCTGCCAACGGGAATCGATACATGCCGGCTTCCCACCGCCTCAACGGCGGAAACCAGCGCCCCGCCGCGACTGGCAACGAGATTGGGAATCCCGCGTGCACTCAGATACTGGGCCATCTCGACCGTGCTGCGCTCGACGCCGCCATCCCCGAGAGCTGGGAGAAGCTGAAGGATTTTTAAATTTTCGGACCCTTGCGAAGGGAAAGTGGATGCGAGCATACTCTTGCCAATGCTGGGATTGTTATCCACAGAGGAGATGAATGGAGCCTCTGACCTACAGCTTTTGCCCGAGAAGGCATCAGAATGATAGTGGTCGTCATGATGCGTTTTACAAGCGACGCGAAAGTGATCGAGACACACGAAGCGCTTATATCGAAACAGCGTCTAGGATGGATACGCTTTTGGTTGGCATCGGCCTCGCCGTAATTCTCTCAAGATTCGTTAGTCGTCAAGCTTCGTTGCGGAATATTGCGAGCCTGAGTATCGTCTCCCTCTGCGGCATTTTATTCCATCTTGCTGGAGTTAAGGTGGAGGATTGATCGAAATTCTTCCTCATCACAAGGCGATTGTGAGGTTCGCCTCCGGCATTCATCGTGTTCCGATCATGTCAGAATTCATATATATTTACGGCAGCTCGCTAGGTCTATCGATCCTCCTAGCGCAAAAGTAGTCCGGTGATACGGTTTTTCAGGTGGAGTGCCTCGCGAAAGGCGAAAGTACCAGCAGCAAGCAGCGGATGACCCTTGCGGGCGGCACGCTGGCTCTTTAGCAATGCACCACCATTGCCCTTAGGTTTCGTGCCATTCTTCTCCACCACCTTGGCGATGAGCGTGAGAAGATTATGGTCTTCGAGCACACGGCGTCGCGCCTCGCGGATAGCGGGAAGGCGCTTTTCATATTCACCGTTATCGATCGCCTCACGCATGATCCGATAGGCTTCATCCGGCTTGCGGATATCGATTGCTATAAAACTTTCGGCCGGGAAATAGTCTGCAGCGTTCGGCGCGCCGAAATAGAACGGCAAGGATAGACCAAGAAAGGGGTCGGCGAGTTTCTCAGTGAAATGATGCGGGGCGAGGTGGTTCTCGATCGCCAGGTGGTATTTGTAGGGGTCGATTGCTTCCGCTTTATCGTCGATGGGGCGATGACCGCGACCAAAGACCTCGAGATCCGACATGCGTGCCGCCATGGCTTGCGTGAAATCGTAACGGAGGCGATGCAGCGTATGGCCCTGCCGCTTGGTAGAGCAGACCGTACCAATGGTTTTCACTTTTTCCGGAAAATAAGTGGCAATTTCGTCGGCGCTTCTCTGTCGGCTGCCATTGCCATAGAACCAACACAGGCCGGCCTGGTTATAAATGCGACCCGGGTGGCGTAGTGCGAAAGGCTCCTGACTCGTCACCACATGACCAAATTGGCGCGTATAAGTGCGGCTGTAAATCTTGATGCCCGATGGCTCTGTTGTGAAGAGAATGGTGTTTTCCGGCGCACAGGCGAGATTTTCCACCCGCATCGAACGGCGCTCGGTGCCGACCGGCGGAAAGTTCTCATAGACAACGAGCCAATCATAATCCCGCGCGTCCGGATCGAAGGTGAAGGAAAGGTTGTGCTTTTGGGAAAAACCGGAAAGTAGCTGGCGGGCAAGTGGCCCGCCCATTACCTTCACCACGGTGGCGGTTCTACCGCTACCGGTATTATTTTCCTCTTCGGAAAACATGGGCTGCCTCTCCATCAACCCCAGCTGACGGCCAGGATTTCGTAGGCCTTGGAGCCGCCGGGGGCGTTGACTTCGATCGAGTCGCCGACTTCCTTGCCGATGAGGGCGCGGGCGATGGGGGAGGAGATCGAGATGCGGCCCTGCTTCACGTCGGCTTCCTGGTCGCCGACGATCTGGTAGACCTTCTCTTCTTCGGTGTCCTCGTCGACAAGTTTCACCCGAGCGCCGAACTTGATCTTGGAGCCGGACATCTTGGAAAGGTCGATGACCTCGGCGCGCGCGACGAAGTCTTCCAGCTCCGTGATGCGGCCTTCGTTGTGGCTCTGGGCTTCCTTGGCGGCGTGGTACTCGGCGTTTTCCGACAGGTCGCCATGGGCGCGCGCCTCGGCGATCGCCTCGATGATTCGCGGACGCTCTTCCTGCTGACGCCAGCGCAGCTCTTCCTGCAGCTTGACGAAACCGTCCTGAGTCATCGGTACCTTTTCAACCATTTTATTCCCGTCCTTCAGACCGCGCCGCCCGGCTTCCCAGCCATGCGGACGCAAAAGAAAACGGTCTCCGGAGAAGAATCCCCGGAACCGTCGGAAGCGTTTGAACGGCCCTTATAGCAGATTGCGCCCCGCGAAAGCCAGTTTTTTCGCCGCCGCTTCCGCGCTGCCCACAGCGGCCGGAACAATCGCCCGGTGCTGCCGTTAGCGCTCTATCGCGGGAGGCGTGCATGGCAATCGACGGGACGGTTCATCTGGAAGGCAGGATCAATGCGCACCGGCGCCTGTTGGTCGAACTCATCTCGGTCATCGCCGCCATGCCCGAGGCGCGCGACGCGCTCGTCGCCATGGCCCGCGACAGCGAAACGGTTCGCGACCACGAGGAGGATCCCGGCATCGAGCCGGATGCCGCCTTCGCCGCCCAGCAGATCGCCGACGATGAAATCCGCGCGATCCTGAAGGCCGCGATGGCGCGCCTCGAAACCAGATCATGAGGAACGGACGATGGGTGTGATCGAGAAGATTTCCGGCTATTTCAAGCAGTTTGCCGGTGAGGTGTCCGGCAACCAGGCGATGCATGACGAAGGACGGCGGGAGGCGGCGGGCGTAAATCACCCGGATGTCGAGGCAATGCACGCCGAACCACGCACGCCCCCCGGTGCGGAAAGCGCCGCTCCGGCGGAGAACGGGGTGGAAAGGGCCGTCCATGCGGATGCGGCGCCGCAGTTCGTGATCTCGCGGGCCGGCGCGAGCAATGACGGCGTTTCCAGCGCCAAGCCGCGGGTCATCACCGGGAGCGACGACGCCACGGCGCATCGCACGCCGCCCGGCATGACGGAGCCGGCCCGTGACTGGTCGGCGGGCTTCGACGAGACCGCGCCGCGGCGGGATACCGGCGCGCCGGCCGTCGACTATTCCGATATGGAGCAATTGAAGCTCTTCCGCCTCGTTCCCATCGCGGTGGCAGGCGACCAGAATTGGGACCTTGCGCCGAACCAGGGCGAGGTGGTGGTGCGCGCCCGCTCCAGCGGCGATGCGCGGGTCGTCGCGGCGGAGGCGGAGCTCGATTATCTGGAGATCGACGCGTTGCCGGGCGACGGCAATTCCACGACCTCGTCCAGCGCCTTCCGCAGCGAGAAGCTCTACACGGTCATCGACGAGACGGACCCTGCCTATCCGGTCGAAGGGCCCCGCGGGGTCGTGGCCGGGAAGGTCCGTGTCGACAATATCCGACCCAGCGAACTTTGAGGAGAGAGCGATGAGCCCGAGCCAGTCCGCCCGCACGGCAGAAAAGCAGCGCGACATCCAGGAAGAGGTGGCCAAGGCCGACCGCAAGGGCAGGAGCGAAAAGCCGGGCGCCATGCAGGCCGGTGCGCGGCCCTATCCCGCGCCGCCCTTTCCCGGGCAGCACCAGTCGAAGCCCGGCAGGGAGGCCACGCTCGATCCGCCGCCGATGTACGACGCTCCCTTCTACAAGGGTTCGGAAAAGCTGAAGGACAAGGTGGCGCTCATCACCGGCGGGGATTCCGGCATCGGCCGGGCGGTCGCCGTGCTCTTTGCGCGCGAGGGCGCGGATGTCGCCATCGTGCATCTTGCGGAAGGAAAGGATGCGCGGGAGACGATCGCGGCCGTAGAGGCGGAAGGCCGGCGCTGCATCGCCTTTGCCGGCGACGTCAAGGACAAGGCGTTCTGCGTGCAGACGGTGAAATGCGTGGTGCGGGACCTCGGGCGGCTCGATATCCTCGTGAACAATGCCGCCTTCCAGGTGCATACGAAGGATATCGCCGACCTTTCGGAAGAGCATTTCGACGAGACGCTGAAGACCAATCTCTACGGCTATTTCTTCATGGCGCAGGCCGCGGTGCCGCACATGAAGACGGGGTCGGCGATCGTCAATACCGGCTCGGTCACGGGGCTGGAGGGTTCGAAGGACCTCCTCGACTATTCGATGACCAAGGGCGGCATCCATGCCTTCACGCGCTCGCTCGCCGGCCAGCTCGTGCCGCGCGGCATCCGCGTCAATGCCGTGGCGCCGGGGCCGGTCTGGACGCCGCTGAATCCCTCCGACAAGGCGGCCGAGGACGTGGCGAAATTCGGCGCACAGACGCCGATGAAACGGCCCGCCCAGCCGGAGGAGCTGGCACCCGCCTATGTCTTCCTCGCCTCGCCGCAATGCTCCAGCTACATCACGGGAGAAGTGCTCCCGATCATCGGCGGGTATTGAAAACGAAAAAAGCCGGGCAGATTGCCCGGCTTTCCGTTCCTCAGGAGATCGGCCTCAGAAATAGGCCTGAAGCGGACGTACCTCGAGCTGGCCCTGCTTGAGGGCCTTGATCGCCTGGGCGGCGGCTTCCGCGCCGGCCATGGTCGTGTAGTAGGGCACCTTCTGCATCAGGGCGGCGCGGCGCAGCGACTTCGAGTCCGAGATCGCCTTGCTGCTGTCCGTCGTGTTGATGACGAGGCTGACCTGGCGGTTGCGGATGGCGTCCTCCACATGCGGGCGGCCTTCCTGCACCTTGTTGACCTTGATCGCTTCGATGCCCTTTTCGGCGAGGAAGCGGGCGGTGCCCGACGTCGCCATGACCTTGAAGCCGATATCCGTCAGCAGGCGCACGGCCGTCAGCACGCGCTCCTTGTCCTCGTCACGCACCGAGACGAAGACCGTGCCTTCGCGCGGCAGGTCGACGCCGGCGCCGAGCTGCGACTTGGCGAAGGCCAGCGCGAAGTCGGTGTCGAGGCCGATGACCTCGCCGGTCGAGCGCATTTCCGGGCCGAGCAGCGTATCGACGCCCGGGAAGCGGGCGAAGGGGAATACGGCTTCCTTGACGGCGATGTGCTTGAGGTTGCGCGGGTCCGGCTTCTTGCCATAGGCGGCAATCGCCGCATCGAGGCTTTCGCCGGCCATGACGCGGGCG
This sequence comes from Shinella zoogloeoides, assembly GCF_033705735.1. Taxonomy (NCBI): domain Bacteria; kingdom Pseudomonadati; phylum Pseudomonadota; class Alphaproteobacteria; order Hyphomicrobiales; family Rhizobiaceae; genus Shinella; species Shinella zoogloeoides. The sequence goes on along the minus strand of NZ_CP131130.1, from coordinate 2,017,734 downwards.
GCGATCTTGGCGATCGGCGCGCCGATGGTCTTGGCGACGAAGGGTACCGTGCGCGAGGCGCGCGGATTGACTTCCAGCACGTAGATCGTGCCGTCCTTGATGGCGTATTGCACGTTCATCAGGCCGCCGACGTTCAGGGCCTTTGCGAGGGCCTTGGTCTGGCGTTCCAGCTCGTCGACGATCTCGCTGGAAAGCGTGTGAACGGGCAGCGAGCAGGCCGAGTCGCCCGAATGGATGCCGGCTTCCTCGATATGCTCCATGATGCCGGAGACGAAGACATCCTTGCCGTCGCAGAGCGCGTCCACGTCGACCTCGACCGCGTTCGACAGGTAGCTGTCGAAGAGCAGCGGGTTCTTGCCGAGCAGGGTGTTGATCTGGCCGGTCTTGTCGTTCGGGTAGCGCTGCTTGATGTCCTCGGGAACGAGTTCCGGAACCGTATCGAGCAGATAGGTCTGGAGCTGGCCTTCCGAATGGATGATCTGCATGGCGCGGCCGCCGAGTACGTAGGACGGGCGCACGACCAGCGGGAAGCCGATCTCGCCGGCGACGAGGCGGGCCTGCTCGACCGAATAGGCGATGCCGTTGTTCGGCTGGGCGAGGTCGAGCTTCTGCAGCAGTTTCTGGAAGCGGTCGCGGTCTTCCGCAAGGTCGATCATGTCGGGTGCGGTGCCGAGGATCGGGATGCCGTTCTTCTCCAGCGCTTCGGCGAGCTTCAACGGGGTCTGGCCGCCGAACTGCACGATGACGCCGACGACTTCGCCGTTGGTCTGCTCGGCCTTCAGAATCTCGATGACGTCTTCTGCCGTCAGCGGCTCGAAATAGAGGCGGTCCGACGTGTCGTAGTCGGTTGAGACGGTTTCCGGGTTGCAGTTGACCATGATGGCTTCATAGCCGGCGTCCTTCAGGGCGAAGGCGGCATGGCAGCAGCAATAGTCGAACTCGATGCCCTGGCCGATGCGGTTCGGGCCGCCGCCGAGGATGACGACCTTCTTGCGATCCGAAATGCCGGCTTCCGAGCGCGTCGCGCCGGCAAAGGGCGTCTCGTAGGTCGAGTACATGTAGGCGGTGGGCGAGGCGAATTCGGCGGCGCAGGTGTCGATGCGCTTGAAGACCGGGCGGACGTTCAGGCCGTTGCGCAGTTCCGCCACTTCCTTCGGGCGCTTGCCGGAGAGGGTGGCGAGGCGCGCGTCGGAGAAGCCCATGGCCTTCAGCATGCGCAGGTTCTCGGCGTCGGCCGGAAGGCCGTGTTCGCGGATGCGGGCCTCCATGTCGACGATGGCCTTGAACTGCTCGAGGAACCACGGGTCGATCTTCGAGCCTTCGTGGACTTCCTCCGGCGTCAGGCCCATGCGCAGCGCCTGGGCGACCATGCGCAGGCGGTCCGGCGTCGGGGTGGAGATGGCGGCGCGGATGGCATTGTTGTCGTTGCCGTCGCCAAGGCCGGGGATCTCGATCTCGTCGAGGCCGGTCAGGCCCGTTTCGAGGCCGCGCAGGGCCTTCTGCAGCGATTCGGCGAAGGTGCGGCCGATGGCCATGACCTCGCCCACCGACTTCATGGCCGTCGTCAGCGTCGGCTCGGCGCCGGGGAACTTCTCGAAGGCGAAGCGCGGGATCTTCGTCACGACATAGTCGATGGACGGCTCGAAGGAGGCCGGGGTCGCGCCGCCGGTGATGTCGTTCTCCAGCTCGTCGAGCGTATAGCCGATGGCGAGCTTCGCCGCGATCTTGGCGATGGGGAAGCCGGTGGCCTTGGAGGCGAGCGCGGAGGAGCGCGAGACGCGCGGGTTCATTTCGATGACGACGAGGCGGCCGTTTTCCGGATTGACGGCGAACTGCACGTTGGAACCGCCGGTCTCGACGCCGATCTCGCGCAGCACCGCGATGGAGGCGTTGCGCATGATCTGGTATTCCTTGTCCGTCAGGGTCAAGGCTGGGGCGACGGTGATCGAGTCGCCCGTATGCACGCCCATCGGGTCGATGTTCTCGATGGAGCAGATGATGATGCAGTTGTCCGCCTTGTCGCGGACGACTTCCATCTCATACTCCTTCCAGCCGAGGACGGATTCCTCAATGAGGACTTCCGTGGTCGGGGAGGCGTCGAGGCCGGAATTGACGATCTCGAAGAATTCCGAGCGGTTGTAGGCGATGCCGCCGCCGGTGCCGCCGAGGGTGAAGGACGGGCGGATGATGGCGGGCAGGCCGATGACGTCGAGCGCCTGCGCGCCGATCGCCATGGCGTGGCTCATGTAGCGCTGCTTGCGGTCGGTCTCGCCGAGGTTCCACTGGTTCTCCAGTTCGTCTAGCGCCTTGTCGAGCGCATCGCCCGAAAGCTCGGCCTTCAGCTTGGCGCGCTCGGCCTCGTGGAGCTTGCGGTCCTTGTCCTTGATCTCGGTGGCGTTGGCCAGCATCGATTTCGGCGTTTCGAGGCCGATCTTCGCCATGGCCTCGCGGAAGAGCGCGCGGTCCTCGGCCTTGTCGATGGCTTCCGGCTTGGCGCCGATCATCTCGACATTGTAGCGGTCGAGAACGCCCATGCGCTTGAGAGAGAGCGCGGTGTTGAGCGCGGTCTGGCCGCCCATGGTCGGCAGCAGCGCGTCCGGGCGCTCCTTGGCGATGATTTTCGCCACGACTTCCGGGGTGATCGGCTCTACGTAAGTCGCGTCGGCGAGGCCCGGATCGGTCATGATCGTCGCCGGGTTGGAGTTGACGAGGATGACGCGGTAGCCTTCCTCCTTCAGCGCCTTGCAGGCCTGGGTGCCGGAATAGTCGAATTCGCAGGCCTGACCGATGACGATCGGCCCCGCGCCGATGATGAGGATCGATTTCAAATCTTGGCGCTTGGGCATCTCTCTATCCGTTCTTCCGCGTGCGCGAAAAACCGGCCATGGTGATGGGTTCACCGGCCGGGCGCGCATCTATGGTCGTTCAAAGGCTAGAAGCGGCTTATAGGCAAAGGAAGGGGCGAGCGGAACCCCGAAAATCGCCGAATCGACAGGAAAAGTGCGGGGACTTTGCGCTGTCGATCTGGGGTGTCGCGGGCGGGGCTTACTCGCCGGCCAGAATGCCGGGCAATTCCTTCAGGATGCCGTCCCGCGCGCGCAGGCTGGTACGCGGCTCCTGCTTCTTCTCGTCCTGCATCAGCCGGGCGAAGACGACGGTGCGGTCCTCACGGCGCGCCCAGCCGACATACCAGCCCCATGGACGGGCATAATCGAAATTGCCGTCGGTCTTTCGGGGATAGGCCATGCCGGTCTTGCCCTGCGCCCGCCAGCCGTCGGCGATGTCGCGTCCCTCGACGATCTCCATCGCCGCATCCATCGCCTCGGCGGAGACGGGTAGCTCATGGTTCACCAGCTTGCGCAGGAATTCCACCTGCTCGCGCGGCGAGATCTTCAGCGAGGAGGCGATCCAGGCGCGCTCGAGGCCGTTGTCCTTGCCGGGGTCGCCGGTCATGTCGGCATTGCCGTAGCCGAAGGCTTCGGCATAGTCGCGCAGCCGCTCGTAGCCGAGGAATTCGGTGATGCGCTGGGAATACCAGACAACGGAATATTCCAGCCAGCGCTTAGGCGTCGTCGGCTGGCGCCAGTTGTCGCCGCCCCAGTCGGGATAGCCCTTGATGAAGGGTAGCGCCGGCTCCTCGGCGTTTTCGAGGAAGCCGGAATCATAGCCCATCACCGCGAGCGGCACCTTGAAGGTGGAGGCGGGGGTGACGCGCGTCTTGCAGTCGCCCTTTTCCAGGATGATCTCGCCGTTTTCCGCATCGGCGACGATGCTACAAATAATGCGGGCCTCGGCGGGCATGGCGAAGCCGGCGGCCAGCAGGATGCCGGCCGCGAAGGGACGCAGGTCCATCACGTTTTCCTCTATTTCCGAATGACTTGTGCATCATGGATAGCAATGCTTTCATGGCCTGACAAAAGATGAATACTGGTCTCAGCCATTAGGAAAATTGGGGCATCGCCATGGTTCGGCCTTATCTGCCGCTGAACGCCTTCCGCGCCTTCGAGGCCTCCGCCCGCCATCTTTCCTTCACGCGCGCCGCCATCGAGCTGAATGTCACGCAGGCGGCCGTCAGCCATCAGGTGAAGAGCCTCGAGGAGCAGATGGGCGTTGTGCTGTTCAAGCGCCTGCCGCGTGGGCTGATGATCACGGCGGAGGGGGAAAGCCTCCTGCCAGTGCTGCGCGACAGCTTCGACCGCATGGCGGACGCGGTGGAGCGCTTCCGCGGCGGGCATGTGCGGGAGATATTGACGGTGGGCGCGGTCGGCACCTTCGCCGTCGGATGGCTGCTGCCGCGCCTTGCCGGTTTCCGCGAGCGCCATCCCTTCGTCGAGGTGCGGCTTTCGACCAACAACAACCGGGTGGACCTTGCCGCCGAAGGGCTCGACTGCGCCATTCGCTTCGGGGCCGGCGCGTGGCACGGGACGGATGCCGTGCGCCTCTTCGATGCACCGCTGTCCGTGCTCGCCATTCCCGCCGTCGCGCGCGATCTCAAGGAGCCCGCCGACCTGCTCGGGCTGACGCTGCTGCGCTCCTACCGGCGCGACGAGTGGACGTGCTGGTTCGAGGCCGCCGGGCTGCCGCGCACGCCGCCGCCGCAGAACGCCATCGTCTTCGACACCTCGCTCGCCATGATGGAGGCGGTTTTGCAGGGCGCGGGCGTCGGCCTCGCGCCGCCGCTGATGTTCTCGCGGCTGCTGTCCGCCGGGGCCGTCGTCCAGCCTTTCCGTACCAGCGTCGCGCTCGGCAGCTACTGGCTGACCCGCCTGCAATCGCGCAGCCTCACCCCCGCCATGTCCGCCTTCGCCGCGTGGCTGGCGGAAACGGTGGCGGAGGAGGGGTTGGCCTGAGCCCGGTCAGGTGAGGTTGCGGCGGCGCTCCAGCTCGGCGTCGGTCGGCGTTTCGAATTCGAAGGAGCCGCTGGCGACATCGCCGGCGCGGGCATAGCGGCTCATGACGATGCCGGTGTCGCTGGTGCACGAATCGATCAGCGTCAGGGCGCGCGGGAAGGAGGCGTCGCCGAAGAGCCGCTTGCCCTTGCCGAGGATGACCGGGAAGACGGAGACGTGGATCTCGTCGACGAGGTCGTTCTCGAACAGCGCTTTCAGGAATTCGGTGGAGCCCTGCGTCAGGAGGTCCGGCCCGTCGCCGTCCTTCAGCTTGCGCACGGCCGCGATGGTGTCCGGGCCGAGCACATGGCTGTTCTGCCATGTGGGTTTGAAATCCGGGTTGCGGGTCGCGACATATTTATCGATGCGGTCGAAGAGCGGGCCGATCGGATCGTCCTTGTCGACATAGGGCCAGTGGGCCGCGAAGATGTCATAGGTCTTGCGGCCGAGCAGCAGGTCGAAAGGTTTTGCAAAAAGCTCGCCGATGAAGGCGCCCATCTTCTCGTCGAACATCGGGGCGGCCCAGCCGCCGAATTTGAAGCCGCCGATGGGGTCTTCGTCCGGCCCGCCCGGCGCCTGCATGACGCCGTCGAGGCTGGTGAATGCACCGACTATGATCTTTCGCATGAGACTTCTCCTGGCACGGTTGATTGGCGGATACCTAGGGACGAACGGCGCGACGGCGAGCCGACAGGCGCCGGGAAAAATATCAGCCCCAGCGGGTGCGCACCGCATCCGTCCGGCTGCGGCTCACCGGAATCTCGCTGCCGTCCTTCAGGAGGATCGCCAGCTTGCCGTCGGAGCGCAGCAGCCTTTCGACATGCATATCGGCGACGAAATGCGAGCGGTGCACCTGCAAGCCCGGCGTGCCGCCGACTTCCGCCACGGCATCGGAAAAGCGCAGCAGGATCAGTTCCCGCCCGCGGCTGGTCGTCACCTCGGTATAGTGGTCGGCGACGGTCATGTGCAGGATCGGGCCGCGGTTTTCCGGCCTGAGGCGGCGCAGCAGCGGCACGTCTATCCGTTCCTCCTCGCTCGGCGCGGGGGCGGAGGACAGCGCCTCGGCCTGCCGGCTGCTCATCGTCAGGTAGGTGAGGGCGCAGAAGAGGGCGGAGAGGAGGAGGCCGGTCGCGATGCTTGCGGCAAGGTCGGAGATTGTCGGCGTGCCGCCGAAGGTCGCGCGGCTGATCGCATTCGTCGCAAGCCCGACCGGCACGCCGGCGACCAGCGTGCCGAGCGCCATGCGGCGGCCAAGGCTCGGGATGCGGTCCCGCAACAGCGTGTTGACGAGAACGATCGCGGTGACGGCGATGGCCCAGGCGACGGCGTGCAGCACGAGCCAGAAGCCGAGGCGGGGGATGGCGGCCAGCCGCTCGGCGGTGCCGTAGGGACCCGTCACCCAGAAGATCAGCACCACCGCGCCGAAGGTCGCCCAGAACCGCGGCGCGCGCAGGAAGACCTGCAGTTCACGAAGCGCGGATTGCAGCAGGGGGCGTTCCACGAAGTTTTCCGTCCGTTCGGGCCAAAGCGTTTGAAGCGGCCCGATCATTGGCGGAAGACAGGGCCGAATTCAACCGTCCCCGGAGCCCGCCATGACCTTCGAGCCGCTTGCCAACGCGCCCTTCGCCGTCCAGTTCCACGTCGCGACCGTGCTGCCGGCGGCCGTGCTCGGCGCCGTCCTCCTCGCCCGCCCGAAGGGCACGCCGGCCCACCGGCTGCTCGGAAAAATCTGGCTTTTCCTGATGGTTGCGACGAGTTTCTCGACCTTCTTCATCCATGGAATCAACGCATTCCACGGCTTCAGCCCGATCCATCTCCTTTCGCTCTATGTCATCCTCGCGAGCGTGCCGGCCGTGATGGCGGCGCGGCGCGGCAATATCCGCGCGCACCGCGCCCAGGTCGCCGGCATGTATTTCGGCGGTATCGTCGTCGCGGGTCTCTTCACCCTCGTTCCGCACCGGGTGATGGGCGCGATGATCTTCGACGGGACGTCCGGCCTTGCAAGCGGGCTTGCCGCCGCCGCCGTCAGTTTCCTGCTCGTCGCGGCGGGGGCGCTCGCGGTGCGCGAAGCCGGCTGGGGCGGGCTTCTCCGGCGGCGCTGAGGGGCCGCTTTTCGTTTTGCAAGGCGCCCCGGCAGGCCCTATAAGTCGTTGCTGAGGAACGAATTCATGCGATGAACGTTCGTCGGCAATTCAATGCGGGGAAATGCGCCATGGAATGGAAAGGTCGTCGCCAGTCGGGCAATATCGAGGACCAGCGCGGAGCCGGCCCCTCGATGGGAGGCAGCAATCCCTTCGGCCGGGGCGGCGGGTTCCGCATTCCGATGGGCGGCGGCGGCCGGTCCGGCGGCGGCATGAGCATCGGCACCATCATCTTCCTCGTCGTCATCTATTTCGTCTTCAAGGCGATGGGCATCGATCTCCTGCAGGTCATGGGCAATGGCGGGCAGGTCAGCATGCCGGGCTTCGAGCAGACGGAGAGCGCCAGCAGCCGTTCCTCGCCGCAGGAGGAAGAGACCAAGGAATTCATGGCGACGGTGCTCGCCGAGACCGAAGACACCTGGAACGGCATCTTCAAGGCAGCCGGCGAGACATACGAGGAGCCCAAGATGGTGCTCTTCTCCGGCTCCGTCAAATCCGCCTGCGGCTTCGCCTCGGCGGCGTCCGGGCCGTTCTATTGCCCGGGCGACCACAAGGTCTATCTCGACATGAGCTTCTTCGACGAGCTCGCCAACAAGTTCGACGCGGCCGGCGACTTCGCCCAGGCCTATGTCGTGGCGCATGAGGTGGGCCACCACGTCCAGAACCTCACCGGCATCCTGCCGCGCTTCAATCAGCAGCGCCAGCGCATGAGCGAGGCGGAGGCGAACCAGATGTCCGTGCGCGTCGAGCTGCAGGCCGACTGCTATGCCGGCATCTGGGGCAAGTACACGCAGCAGAAGGGCCTTCTGGAAAGCGGCGACCTCGATGAGGCGCTGAACGCCGCCACCCAGATCGGCGACGACACGCTGCAGAAGCGCATGCAGGGCTATGTCGTGCCGGAAAGCTTCAACCACGGCACTTCCGAGCAGCGCCGCCGCTGGTTCAAGCGCGGCTTCGACAGCGGCCGTCTGGATGCCTGCAACACCTTCCAGGGTGAGCCCTGATATTACACGGACTTCTCTGAAAAGCCCTCCGGCTTGCCTGCCGGGGGGCTTTGCCTTTTCGGACCGAACGGGCCGTTATCATCGACGAATCCGATCATAAGCATCAAAACTTTTGAGATGTTCATGGATTGTTTCGCTGAAAGAAGTGAAATAGAACTCCCCGCCTGACATTTTTGCCCCCGGGGCGCCGTTCATTCTTTCGAGGTCACATCCATGATCGATGCCAGGTCTACCCGGCGCGGGCTCTTTCTCGTCTTCATGATCATGTTCCTCGACGTGATCGGCATCGCCATCATCATGCCGGTGCTGCCGACCTATCTGCGTGAGCTGACGGGCGACGACATCAGCCAGGCGGCCATCGACGGCGGCTGGCTGCTGCTCGTCTATGCCGGCATGCAGTTCCTGTTCGCGCCGCTCATCGGCAATCTCTCGGACCGTTTCGGCCGGCGGCCGGTGCTGCTGGCCTGCATCCTGACCTTCGCCATCGACAACCTCATCTGCGCGCTGGCGGCGAGCTACTGGATGCTCTTCGTCGGGCGGGTGCTGGCGGGCATCAGCGGCGCGAGCTTCAGCACGGCGGCCGCCTATATCGCGGACGTATCGAACGACGAGACCCGCTCGAAGAATTTCGGGCTGATGGGCATCGCCTTCGGCACCGGCTTCGTCATCGGGCCGGTGATCGGTGGGCTTCTCGGCGAGTTCGGGCCGCGCATTCCCTTCTATGGCGCGGCCGTGCTCGCCTTCCACAATTTCGTCGGCGCCTGGATCCTGCTGCCGGAGAGTCTTGCGGCGCACAATCGCCGTCCCTTCGAGCTTGCCCGCGCCAATCCGCTCGGCGCGCTCATGCAGATGCGCAACTATCCCGGCGTGCTCTGGGTCGGCGTCGTCTTCCTCTGTTACGGGCTGGCGCATGCCGTCTATCCGGCGGTCTGGTCCTTCGTCGGCTCCTATCGCTACGGCTGGAGCGAGGGGCAGATCGGCCTGTCACTCGGCATCTTCGGCATCGGCGGCGCGGTCGTCATGGGCTTCGTCCTGCCGCGCATCGTGCCGAAGCTCGGTGAGTACCGCACCGCCGTCCTCGGCCTCGTCTTCTCGGTCGTCGCGCTTTCCGGCTATGCCGCGGCGTGGCAGGGCTGGATGGTCTATGTCGTCATCGCCCTGACGGCGCTGGAGGCGCTGGCCGATCCGCCGCTGCGCTCCATCGCGTCCGCCCGCGTGCCGGCCTCGGCGCAGGGCGAGCTGCAAGGGGCGCTGACCAGCGTTTCCTCGATCACGACGATCATCGGACCGCTGATCTTCACGCAGGTCTTCAGTCATTTTACCGCCCCGTCCGCGCCCGTCGCCTTTGCCGGCGCGCCGTTCGCGGTGGCGGCGCTCATCCTCCTTGCCGGCCTGGCGATCTTCCTCGTCAAGCTGAAAGGGGCCGGTGTCGGCCCGAGCGGGAATTTTGCCCCGGAAAGTGCTTGAAGCGCTTTCAAACGTGACATTTCGACGAAATTTTCGTCCGGAAACGGCCCCGGAGCGCCGTTTCCGCGCATTTTTGATGACGTCATCAAATCTATTCGATTGATCGCGACCGGAACTTGTGATCGGAAGCGAGGCGAAAGTGAGAACTATCATGCACATGGCAACGCATCGCGAGGACAACGGCTGGGGGCGGCATTTCCGGGCGACCCTGACGCTCGGCGTGCCGCTGATCGGCGCCCAGCTCGCCCAGCTCGGCATCCATACGACGGACGTGGTGATCCTCGGCCGGCTCGGCGCGGCGCATCTCGCGGCCATCGTGCTGTCCAGCCAGTTCTTCTTCACGATCTTCATGCTCGGCTCGGGCTTCGCCAATGCCGTCATGCCCATGGTGGCGCAGGCCTATGGCCGGGGCGACACTGTTTCCGTGCGCCGTTCGGTGCGCATGGGCATGTGGGTGGCGCTCTTCTATGCGGCGCTGATGATCCCGCTCTTCTACAATGCGGAAAACATCCTGCTCTTTGCCGGCCAGAAGCCGGAGGTCGCCGCGCTTGCCGGCAGCTATCTGAAGATCGCGCAATGGGGGCTCGGCCCGGCGCTGCTCTTCATGACGCTGCGCGGCCTCGTCAGCGCGCATGGGCGGGCGGGTATCGTGCTCTATGTCACGATCGTCATCCTCTCCGTCAACGCCTTCTTCGCCTATGCGCTGGTGCTCGGCCATTTCGGCTTTCCGGCCCTCGGCATGGAGGGGGCGGCCATCGTTTCCTTCGGCGTGAACGTGCTGAGCTTCGTGCTCATCACCGCCTATATCCAGGCCCAGCCGGACATGCGCCGCTACGAGCTTTTCGTGCGCTTCTGGCGGCCGGACTGGGGCGCTCTGCGCGAGGTCGTCTATCTGGGCCTGCCGATCGGCCTTACCATGCTGGCGGAAGTCAGCCTCTTCACCGGCGCCTCGCTGCTGATGGGCAATATCGGCACGCTGGAGCTTGCCGCGCACGGCATCGCGCTCCAGCTCGCCTCCGTCGCCTTCATGGTTCCGCTCGGCCTTGCGCAGGCGGGCACGGTGCGCGTCGGCGTGGCGCACGGGCGCGGCGATCATCTCGGCGTCGTGCGCGCGGCCTGGGCGGTGCTCGTCATCGCGGCGACCATTGCCGTTGGTGGCGGCCTGCTCTTCGCGCTCATCCCGACGAAGCTCGCCTCGATCTTCCTCGACAAGGCGGGTACGGATTCGGCCGCGGTTCTCGCCATCGCCGGCCCCTTCGTGGTGGTCGCGGGCCTCTTCCAGCTCGTCGACGGCCTGCAGGCGATCGCCGCCGGCCTGCTGCGTGGCCTGAAGGACACGCGCATCCCCATGCTGCTGGCGCTGATCTCCTACTGGCCGGTCGGCTTCTTCGCCGCCTGGCTCTTCGCCTTCCCGGTGGGCTTGGGCGGCATCGGCATCTGGTTCGGCTTCCTCGCCGGCCTTTCCACTGCGTCGATCCTGCTCAACCTGCGCTTCTACCGGCTGGTGAGGCAGAGGGGCGCCTGACGCCCGAGAGTGGCGATAAGAAAAGCCCGCCGGATCGCTCCGGCGGGCTTTTCACGTCGATGGTATGCGGATCGCCCGCTTACGCGCGTTCCGGGATGGCTTCCTCGCCCTTCCTCTCGCGCACCAGGTTGATGAAGCGGCGGAAGAGGTAGTGGCTGTCCTGCGGGCCGGGGGAGGCTTCCGGGTGGTGCTGCACGGAGAAGACCGGCTTGCCAGTCAGGCGCAGGCCGCAGTTCGTGCCGTCGAACAGGGAAACGTGGGTCTCCTCGACGCCTTCGGGCAGGGTGGAGGAGGCGACGGCGAAGCCGTGGTTCATCGAGACGATCTCGACCTTGCCGGTCGTGTGGTCCTTCACCGGATGGTTCGCGCCGTGGTGGCCCTGGTGCATCTTCTCGGTCGTCGCGCCGACGGCGAGGCCGAGCATCTGGTGGCCGAGGCAGATGCCGAAGACCGGAATGCCCGTCTCGATCAGCGTCTTGATCACCGGCACGGCATATTCGCCGGTCGCCGCCGGGTCGCCCGGGCCGTTGGAAAGGAAGATGCCGTCCGGCTTCAGCGCCAGAACGTCCTCGGCGCTGGAGGTGGCCGGCATGACCGTGACCTTGCAGCCGAGGCCCGTGAAGAGGCGCAGGATGTTGCGCTTCACGCCGTAGTCGAGCGCGACGATGTGATATTTCACGTCGCCGTCGGCAAGGTCCTTGTAGCCTTCGTTCCACACCCACGGCTTCTGGCTCCAGCGCGAGGACTGGCCAGAGGAGGCGGGCTTGGCGAGGTCGAGGCCGACGAGGCCGCCCCAGGCCCTGGCTTCGGCCTTCAGCGTCTCGATGTCGAAGACGCCGTTCGGGTCGTGGGCGATCACCGCGTTCGGCGCGCCGTTCTCGCGGATCCAGGCGGTCAGCGCGCGGGTGTCGATGCCCGAGAGGCCGATGATGCCGCGGGCCTTCAGCCAGGCGTCGAGGTGCTTTGCGGCGCGGTAGTTCGACGGCTCGGTGATGTCGGCTTTGAAGATCGTGCCGACCGCGCCGTGGCGGGCGGCCGGCGTCAGGTCCTCGATGTCCTCGTCATTGGCGCCGACATTGCCGATATGCGGGAAGGTGAAGGTGACGATCTGGCCGAGATAGGAGGGGTCGGTCAGGATTTCCTGGTAGCCCGTCAGCGCCGTGTTGAAGCAGACTTCCGCGGTCACCTTGCCGGTGGCGCCGATGCCCTTGCCTTCGATCACGGTGCCGTCGGCAAGGACGATGAGGGCGGTGGGCTTTTCAGTGGTCCATGCGGGGGTCGAGGTCATAGTCATCCCGTTTCCGGTGTCGGGCGCCGGCTTGAAAGCCGAGGGGACGGACACCATTTAAGGTCGCAGGCAAAGGCGCGCGGAAACCCGCGTTGGTTCGCCCTGATTGCCGATTTTCGTGCAGGTGCCGGAAAATAGACAAAGCAGGGGGCGGGGTCAACCGTTGCCTGTGGATTGCGCGGAATTATAAAGCGTTTGAAATCAATCGCTTGCGTAATCCGTTTGCCGGCGGACCCTCCGCCGGTCTATGAGCATGCACAATCGAACGACGATAGAGGCCGAGCCGCGCATCCCGCGCCGGCAGCCTCCCATGGAGAAAATGATGCGCGATACCATCGCAAACGCCTTGAAGGATGCACTCAAGGCAAGAGACGCCTGCCGTGTTTCCACGCTGCGCCTGATCCAGGCCACGCTGAAGGATCGCGACATCGCCAACCGCGGCGCCGGCAAGGGGCCGGTGGAAAATGACGAACTGCTGCAGATTCTCGCCAAGATGATCAAGCAGCGCGAGGAATCCGCCAAGATCTTCGCCGAAAACGGCCGTCCGGAACTTGCCGCCCAGGAGCGCGAGGAAATCACCGTGATCCAGGGCTTCATGCCCGAGCAGCTTTCCGACGAGAAGGTGAGGGAGCTGATTTCCGGCGTGATCGCCGAGATCGGCGCGCAGGGCCTGCGTGACATGGGCAAGGTCATGGCCGTGCTCAAGGAGCGCCATCCCGGCCAGATGGATTTCGCCAAGGCCTCCGGCGTGGTGAAGGACCTGCTGAAGTAAACTGCGGTCCTTGCGGTATCTGAAGGCGGCCGGTGGCCGCCTTTTTCGTTTCCGGCCTGCTGCTTGCGGGAACCAAAAGGAAGGCGCACAGTTGAGCTCGCAGCAATAGGAGCGTGACGATGCGTCGTCGAACGTCACCGCCCGCCCCGGCGAAGTGCATGTGGTGCCGCCGGATTGTCTAGCGTCAAGGTTCCCGGTGGCCGTTCCACGAAACGGAGGCCGAACCCATGCGTGCGACGTTTCTTCTTTCCCTCGCAGCCATCGCCCTTGCCGGGCCGGTCCCCGCGCACGATGCGCCGAGCGGCTGGCAGTACGAGCAATATTGTTGCAACGGCAGCAACCACAACGGCGACTGCCAGATGATCCCGGCGACCGCCGTGCGCATCGTCCACGGGGACTATCAGGTGACGCTGGCGCCGGGCGACCATCGCCTCGCCACCCGCCGCCATATCTTTCTCCTGCCGCAGGGCACCGCCCGCCGCTCGCAGGACGGAGAATACCATCTCTGCCTCTATCCGACCGAGGATACGCCCCGCTGCTTCTACGCGCCCGACATGGGATTTTGAGCCTGAGCCTGTGAATTGCCGCGGGGCCGGGCGGTAATGCTGGCGGCGAGCCCCGCGCATGGTTATATGGACCTCGACCGAGGTATCCATGCGCTTTTCCAACGCCTTCCTAGACGAGATCCGCGACCGCGTCCCCATTTCGGACGTGATCGGCCGACGCGTGACCTGGGATCGCAGGAAGACCAACGTCTCGCGCGGGGACTACTGGGCCTGCTGCCCGTTCCATGGCGAGAAATCGCCGTCCTTCCACTGCGAGGACCGCAAGGGCCGCTACCATTGCTTCGGCTGCGGCGTCTCGGGCGATCACTTCCGCTTCCTCACCGATCTCGACGGCCTGTCCTTCCCCGAGGCCGTGCAGCAGATCGCCGATCTTGCGGGCGTCGCCATGCCCCAGCCGGACCCGCAGGCCGAGCAGCGCGAGAAGGAGCGCATGGGCCTCGTCGAGGTCATGGAGATGGCCACCCGCTTCTTCGAAGACCAGCTCCAGACGCCGGCCGGGGCGAAGGCGCGCGCCTATCTGCGCGACCGCGGGCTGACCGGCCGCACCATCGAGACCTTCCGCCTCGGCTATGCGCCGGAGAGCCGCAACGCGCTGAAGGAGTTTCTGGCGGGCAAGGGCGTGCCGAAGGAGGCGATCGAGGCCTGCGGCCTCGTCGTGCACGGGCCGGAAATCCCCGTCTCCTACGACCGGTTCCGCGACCGCATCATGTTCCCCATCCTCTCGGTGCGGGAAAAGGTCATCGCCTTCGGCGGCCGCGCCATGTCGCCGGACGCGCCGGCGAAATACCTCAATTCCAACGAAACCGAGCTCTTCCACAAGGGGAGCGTGCTCTACAACCACGCCCGCGCCCGAAAAGGCGCGCAGGGGGCTGACGGGACGGGGACGATCATCGCCGTTGAAGGCTACATGGACGTGATCGCGCTCTACCAGGCGGGCATCGAGAATGCCGTCGCCCCGCTCGGCACGGCGCTCACCGAGAACCAGCTCGATCTGCTCTGGAAGATGACGCCGCAGCCGGTGCTCTGCTTCGACGGCGACGGGGCGGGCATCCGCGCGGCGAACCGGGCGGCCGACCTCGCGCTGCCCTTCATCAAGCCGGGCCGCACGGTGCGCTTCGCGCTGCTGCCCGACGGCAAGGACCCGGACGACCTCGTGCGCCACGAGGGCCGCGCGCCCTTCGACAAGGTGCTGGCGAACGCCCGTCCGCTCGCCGACATGATCTGGAACCGCGAGGTCCAGGGCTCGACGCTGGACACGCCGGAAAGCCGCGCCGAACTCGAATCGCGCCTGCGCCAGATCACAGCGGGCATCGCCGACGAGGACGTGCGCCGCCACTACCAGCAGGACATGCGCGAGCGGCTGAATGCCTTCTTCCGCCCCGCCCAGCGGCAGGGCGGCGGCAGCTTTTCCGGCAACCGGCAGGGCAGGGGCGGCGGCCGCGGCGGGCCGCAAGGCAATATGGTCCCCTCCGGCATTTCCGACCGGCTCGCCCGCTCGGCGCTGGTGCGCGGCGCGCAGGAGCTGCCGGCCCTGCGCGAAAGCGTGCTGGCGCTCACCGTCGTCAACCATCCGGGCCTTCTCTTCAGCGATTATGACGAGATCGCCATTATCGAATACGAGAACCGCGATCTCCAGCGCCTCTGGTCGGCCCTCATCGGCATTGCCGGCTCCGTCGGCGCGCGGCTCGACCGCGCCCGGCTGGTCGAGGAGCTGGAAGCCGCCGGCTTCGACACCCTGCTCAAGGGCCTCGACCAGCAGATCCGCAACTCGCGCCTGTGGACCGCGACGGAAGACGCCGCGCCCGAGGATGCCCGCGAAGGCTATCTCCAGGCGCTCGCGCTCCACAAGCGCACCCGCGCGCTCCTCTGGCAGCGCCGCGAGCTGGAACGCGAACTCGCCGTCTCGACGGATGAGGGCGACGACGAGCGCGTGCCGCAGATCCTGCGCGCGCTTCAGGAAGTGCAGATGGAGACCGTCCGGATGGAGAACCAGGAAGCCATCATCGAAGGCTTCGGCGTGCTCTCCGGCCGGGTGAAGGGGCCGGCGGGGAAGTAGAGGACAGCACTGGCGGCGTTGGATCCTCGGGGCAAGCCCGAGGATGACGGTGGGGAGGTGTGGACATCCGACCCATCGAACGGTGCGGCATGCGGTGCCGATTGATCGGTTCGAATACACTTCTTCTTTCGTCATCCTCGGGCTTGACCCGAGGACCCACGCCCCGAGAACGACGTCTGATCATCTCCCAAGCAAAAGCAGCTTGCGCCATCATGCGACCCCTGCCGCTCGACATGCGCTTTCGCCATGACTGACGCCAAGCCTCACCGACCAGCGCCGCTGCCGCACCGGCACTACCAATTTTCCCGTTCTGAACTTTCTTCACAACTTACTCTTGAAATTCGAACAAAACAAGAACATTGTGCGTGAAGGCGAAAGTCCGCGGTCGGGTGGTTGCCGAGGGTCCCGTGCTTGGCCAGAATGGAGGGAGAAAGTGCAGGTCATGATTCAGGCAAATCCCTCCGGTTCCCTCTCCGCCCTGTTCGATGCTGAGGTCGCCGATCCGCTCGACGTGCTCAAGCGCGTCTATGGCTACGACGCCTTCCGCGGCAAGCAGCAGGCGGTGGTGGAGCATGTGACGGCGGGGGGCGATGCCGTGGTGCTGTTTCCGACCGGGGCGGGCAAGTCGCTGTGCTTCCAGATTCCCGCGCTCTGCCGCCAGGGCGTCGGCATCGTCATATCGCCGCTGATCGCGCTGATGCGCGACCAGGTGGAGGCGCTGAAGCAGCTCGGCGTGAAGGCGGCGGCGCTGAATTCCTCGCTGACGCGGGACGAGTTCTTCGCCGTGCGCGACGCCATGCGCAGCGGCGATCTCGATCTTCTCTATGTCACGCCCGAGCGCATCGTCACGGATGGCTTTGCCGATCTCGTGGCGGAGGCCCGCATCGCGCTCTTCGCCATCGACGAGGCGCATTGCGTCTCGCAATGGGGGCACGATTTCCGGCCGGAATACCGCACGCTCGGCCTGCTCGGCGAGCGCTATCCCGGCGTGCCGCGCATTGCGCTGACGGCGACGGCCGATCCGCATACGCGCGAGGACATCATCGAGCGGCTCGGGCTCGAGGATGCCGAGGTCTTCACCACCAGCTTCGACCGGCCGAACATTTCCTACGAGATCGCCGAGCGCGACCAGGCGCGCCAGCAGCTCCTGCGCTTCCTGTCGCGCCACGAGGGAGAGAGCGGCATCGTCTATTGCCTGTCGCGCGCCAAGGTGGAGGACACGGCCGCGTGGCTGAACACGCAGGGCATTCGCGCGCTGCCTTACCATGCCGGGTTCGACCGAGCGGTGCGCGACGCCAACCAGGATGCGTTCCTGAAGGAGGAAAACCTCTGCCTCGTCGCCACAGTCGCCTTCGGCATGGGCATCGACAAGCCGGATGTGCGCTATGTCGCCCATCTCGACCTGCCGGGCTCTGTGGAGGCCTATTACCAGGAGACCGGGCGCGCGGGGCGCGACGGCCTGCCCTCCGAGGTCTGGATGGCCTATGGCATGGCCGACGTCGTGCAGCGGCGCAGGATGATCGACGAGGGCGGGGCGGCCGAGGAGGTGAAGCGCATCGAGCGCGCCAAGCTGACGGCGCTGCTCGCCATCTGCGAGACGGCAAGCTGCCGGCGCAAGGCCATCCTCGCGCATTTCGGCGAGGCCCATCCCGGCCATTGCGGCAATTGCGACACCTGCCGCAATCCGGTCGAGACCTGGGACGGCACGGAGGCCGCGATCAAGGCGCTCGCGGCGGTCTATCGCACGGGCGAGCGGTTCGGCGCGGGGCACGTCATCGATGTGCTGATGGGCACGGTCAACGAGAAGACGGAGCGCTTCGGCCATACGGAAATGCCGGTCTTCGGCGCGGGCAAGGATATCGCGCCGCGCATCTGGCAATCGATCTTCCGGCAATTGCTGGCCATGGGCCTCATCAGCGTCGACCATTCCGCCTATGGCGCGCTGAAGCTGGAGCCGGAGGCGCGCGCCGTCTTCCGCCACGAGCGGGAGGTGCTGTTCCGCAAGGACCGGCCGCAGGCGGGGCGCAAGGCGAGGGCGGGCGGCTCGCCCGCCGCCCGCGAGCGCGACAACCTTTCGGGTTCCGACCGGGAGCTCTTCGAGCTGTTGCGGGCCGAGCGCCTTGCCATCGCCAAGGATCTCGACGTGCCGCCCTATGTCGTCTTCCCGGATACGACGCTGATCGCGCTTGCGCGGGAACGGCCGGCCGATCTAGAGGAGCTTCTCGACATTCCCGGCATCGGCGTTTCCAAGCGCGACCGCTTCGGCGAGGCTTTCCTCGCCGTCATCGAGGATTTTGCGGGCTAGTTTTTTCGGGGCCTGTCGGAACGTTCGATCCCCCATCGTCCTTGTTGACGGTCAGCAGGAGGACGTTTTGATGAAAGTCACGCAGCATCTCTGGTTCGAGAAGGACATGGAGGCCGCCATCGGCTTCTATGCTACGCTCATTCCCGGCTCTTCCGTCCACTGGGTTACCCCCGTCATGGCCGATACGCCGAGCGGACCGGCCGGCAGCGTGAAGATTGCGAGCTTCACGCTCGGCGACCAGCGCTACATGGCCATCGAGGCCGGGCCGCTCGATCCCTTCAATCACAGCTTCTCCATCATGGTGGAATGCGAAACGCAGGGCGATCTCGACCGGCTGTGGGACGCGCTGAGGGAGGGCGGCTCGGTGGAGCAGTGTGGCTGGCTGAAGGATCGCTGGGGCCTTTCCTGGCAGATCGCGCCGACGCGGCTCGGCGAACTGATGAGCGATCCCGATCCGGACAAGGTGCGCCGCGTCACTGCGGCGATGCTGAAGATGGTCAAGCTCGACATCGCGCCGCTGGAGGCGGCTGCGGCGGGGTAGGCGGGCGCTTGCCCCTCATCCCGCTGCCGCGACCTTCTCCCCACAGGCGGGGAGAAGGGAGGGATGCCGGGGTTTCCCGGGTTCGCCGGCGTGAGAGGATCGGGAGGGCGTGGCTGCCTGATCCTTTCGGCATCGACCAGCGCACATCCATGCCCGCGGCAGGGCTGTCGCATATGGAATTCGGCATTGCCGCTCTTCCCTTCTCCCCTCGGGGAGAAGGTGACCCGAAGGGTCGGATGAGGGGTATCTGGAATAAAGCCGTTGATTTTGCCTGCCTTTGGCATCCCCTTCATCCGCCTGCCGGCACCTTGTAACTTCCCTTTATCCGCGAAAGCCGGTGTATTTGGCATTGCGGTGGCGGATGGCATCCCGCAGCACTTTTGGGACACCAAGCCCGCGGGAGAGCCCGGGTCTCCATCCGCCGTTCCATCGAACCCGAACAGTCGCCAGGGCCGCTCGACATTGCGAAGCCCGCTTAGGCAAGGATGGGATCGGATGGACAAGGTTGTCGTCGGTATCGACGTATCGAAGGACTGGCTCGACGTGCATGTCGCACCGTCGGGTGAACATTTCCGGGTCGGCAACGATCATGCCGGCGTGGAGGCGCTGATAGCCCGGCTGTCGTCGCACGGCCCCGCTCTGGTGGCGCTGGAGGCGACGGGCGGCTACGAGCATGTGGCGGTGGCGGCGCTTTCGGCGGCGGGGCTTGCCGTGGTGGTCGTCAATCCGGCACAGGTTCGCGCCTATGCGAATGCTCTGGGCAAACATGCCAAGACCGATCCGATCGACGCGGCAGTGATCGCGGCCTTCGTCGAAGCGGCCAAGCCCGACATACGTCCCTTGAAGGACGAGGCGGCGCGGGCCTTCGGCGAACTGGTGACACGGCGGCGCCAGATCGTGCAGATGATGGTGGCGGAAGAGAACCGCGAGCGGATGGCCGCATCCCCGCCCGCCCGCAAGAGCATCCGGCGCGTCCTGACGGCGCTGCGGCGCGAGCTGGAGAGCCTTGATGCCGATATGGACGACCGGATCCGCAAATCACCGTTGTGGCGGGTGCGCGAGAGGCTGTTGACCTCGGTGCCGGGCGTGGGACCGGCGGTGGCGCGCACGCTTTTGGCACATATGCCGGAACTGGGCAGCCTCGACCGGCGACAGATCGCGGCGCTGGCCGGGCTTGCACCGTGGACGCGGCAATCGGGCAAGTGGAAGGGCAGGAGCTTCATCGGCGGAGGCCGGAGCAACGTGCGGTCCGTGCTGTTCATGGCAGCCCTCGTGGCCAGTCGCCACAATGCGGTGCTCAAGGCCTTCCGCGATCATCTCGTGGCGGCCGGCAAGCCGAAGATCGTCGCCATCGTCGCAACCATGCGGAAGCTGCTGACCATGCTCAACGCCATCATCAGGGACCAAAGGCCATGGCAAAACACTTGACAACAAAGACAGTCGCTCTCCCCGCTGGGGAGAAGGGAGATGGGGAAACGGCTTCCCTTCAAAAATCGACAGCCCTCCCGCTTGCGGGGAATGAACTTGCCCCCGACGGCAATGATTGAGGAAACCGGCGCGTCATATCTCCTTCGCCCCGTTTACGGGGAGAAGGTGGCCGGCAGGCCGGATGAGGGGCTTTCGCCTACATCCGCACCGTCATCCCGCCATCCACCACCAGCACATGGCCGTTGACGAAGGAGGCGGCGTCGCTGGCGAGGAAGAGGGCGGCGCCGGCGATCTCGTCGGGGCGCGCCCAGCGCTGCACGGGAATGCGCTGGCGCACGAAGGGCGTCAGCTCGTCGTTGGCGGCCATCGCGGCATTGGTTTCCGTCGCGAACCAGCCGGGCGCGATGGCGTTGCTGGTGATGCCGAAGGGGCCGTATTCCACCGCCATGCCGCGCATCAGGCCGGTGAGACCGTGCTTGGCAGCGGGATAGATGCCGTCGTTCGGCAGCGCGACATGGCCGTTGATCGAGGTGACCGAGATGAGGCGGCCATGGCCGTGACGCTTCATGATCGCCGCCGCGTCGCGCGAAAGGCTGGCGGCGGCGGCAAGGTCGGTGAGGAGGAGCGCGTCGATGGCGGCATCCTCCATTTCGGAGAGCGGCCGGCGGTCGCGCGCGCCGACATTGTTGACCAGCACGTCCAGCCGCCCGTGCCGGCGCTCGATTTCGGCGAGCGTTTCGCGCTGGGCGTCGCGGTCGGCGATGTCGAAGGCGACGGCGGAGGCGCTGCCGCCGGCGGCAACGATTGCTTCCACCGCCCCGTCGAGCGTTGCGGCCGTCCGGCCCGTCAGCACGACATGCGCGCCGGCCTCGGCCAAGCCCTTCGCGATTTCGAAGCCGAGGCCGCGGCCGGCGCCGGTGACGAGGGCCACGCGGCCCTTCTGGGAAAACCTGTCCAATATCGTCATCGTCGCTTCCTTTCGTGGCGCCACCGGACAGAGGCGGGGCCTTCCTGTCAACCCCGGCGGGCGCGATGGCGGGCTTTGTCCTTTGCCGAAAAGGCGCTATGTCCGCGGCGGAAAGGATTTCGCCATGGCCCAGAACATCTACGACCAGCCCGCCTTCTTCGAGGGCTATTCCAGCCTTCCCCGCTCGGTCCACGGGCTTGCGGGCGCGGCGGAATGGGAATCGGTGCGCGCGCTGCTGCCCGATCTTGCGGGCCGCCGCGTCGTCGATCTCGGCTGCGGCTTCGGCTGGTTCGCGCGCCATGCCGCCGCGGAGGGGGCGAAAAGCGTGCTCGCCCTCGATCTTTCGGAAAACATGCTGGCGCGCGCGAAGGCGGAAACGCAATCGCCGGCCGTGCGCTACGAGATCGCCGATCTCGACCGGCTCGAATTGCCGAAGGACACCTTCGACTTCGCCTATTCCTCGCTCGCCTTCCATTATATCGCGGATTTCGACCGGCTGGTGCGCACGATCCATGCGGCGCTGGTGCCGGGTTCATCCTTCGTCTTCACCATCGAGCACCCGCTCTACATGGCACCCTCGGCGCCGAACTGGGCAGAGGTCGATGGCCGCACGGTCTGGCCGGTGGATGGCTATCTCGTCGAGGGGCCGCGCACGACGGAATGGCTTGCCAAGGGCGTCGTCAAGCATCACCGCACCCTCGGCACGACGCTGAATGCACTCATCGCCGCGGGGTTCGTCATCCGCCATGTCGAGGAATGGAAGCCGAGCGAGGCGCAGCTTGCCGCGCATCCCGAATGGCAGGTGGAACTCAACCGGCCGATGTTCCTGCTGATTGCCTGCGAGCGGCCCTGAAAACGGGACGACGGCCCTTTACGCCGGCTGCGGCTGCGCTAGAACTATGCCGTGGAGCCATTCGCCGGCGCTACGATAACAAGACAAGCCGGCGCTTATCGGAAGGGAAGCCGAGCCCATGAAGCAACCGACCTTGCCGCTTAACGGAGCCTGCCGTTGCGGGCGGGTGAAAATCCGCATCAGCGCGCCGCCGCTCCTGACCATGGCCTGCCATTGCACCGGCTGCCAGCGCATGTCGGCCAGCGCCTATTCGCTGAGCGCGGCGATCCCCTCGGAGGGCTTTGCCGTCACGGCGGGCGAGCCGGTCGTCGCCGGCGCCAGCCGCGAGGCGGGGCATCACTTCTGTCCCGATTGCATGACCTGGATGTTCACGCGGCCGGCGGGCATGGATTTCTTCGTCAATGTCCGGCCGACCATGCTCGACGACACCGGCTGGTTCCGGCCTTTCATCGAGACCTATACGAGCGAGAAGCTCACCTTCGCCGCGACCGGCGCCGTGCACAGCTACGAGAAATTCCCGCCGATGGAGGATTACGAGACGCTCGTCGCCGCCTATGCGGCGCGCGCGGCGTGAGCTGCCGCTCTTCGATCCGACATGTTCCTTCCAGCCGTGAGTGCGCGTCCATGACCTCTGCCTTCATCACCCATCTGCAATCCGAAATCGCCGGCCTCAAGTCGGCCGGCCTCTACAAGTCCGAGCGCGTCATCACCTCCAAGCAGGCGGGCGAGATCACTGCGACCTCGGGCGAGCGCGTGCTGAACTTCTGCGCCAACAACTATCTCGGCCTCGCCGACAACGAGGAACTGGCGGAGGCCGGCAAGAAGGCGCTCGACCGCTACGGCTACGGCATGGCCTCCGTGCGCTTCATCTGCGGCACGCAGGAGGAGCACAAGCAGCTGGAGGCGCGCATCTCCGCCTTCCTCGGGCTGGAGGACACGATCCTCTATTCCTCCTGCTTCGACGCCAATGGCGGCCTCTTCGAGACGCTGCTTTCCGAGGAGGACGCCATCATCTCCGATGCGCTGAACCATGCCTCGATCATCGACGGCGTGCGGCTCTCCAAGGCGAAGCGCTTCCGCTATGCCAACAACGACATGGCGGCTCTGGAGGAGGAATTGAAGAAGGCGGAAGGCAGCCGCTTCAAGATGATCGCGACGGACGGCGTCTTCTCGATGGACGGCATCATCGCCAATCTCGAGGGGGTCTGCGACCTTGCGGAAAAGTACGGTGCGATGGTCATGGTGGACGACAGCCATGCGGTCGGCTTCGTCGGCAGGCACGGCCGGGGCTCGGCGGAGCATTGTGGCGTGGAAGGCCGGGTCGATATCATCACCGGCACGCTCGGCAAGGCGCTCGGTGGCGCTTCGGGCGGCTATACGTCGGGCAGGCGGGAAGTGGTCGAATGGCTGCGCCAGCGCTCGCGGCCCTATCTCTTCTCCAACACGCTCGCCCCGGTCATCGCGGCCGCCTCGCTGAAGGTCTTCGATCTCATCGACAATGGCGATGCGCTCAGGAAACGGCTCTATGCCAATGCCGATCTCTTCCGCGCGGAGATGACGAAGCTCGGCTTTACGCTTGCGGGCGAGGGGCATCCGATCATTCCCGTCATGCTGGGCGATGCGAGCCTTGCGCAGGAGATGGCGAGCCGCATGCTGGAAAAGGGCGTCTATGTCATCGGCTTCTCCTTCCCCGTCGTGCCGCGCGGGCAGGCGCGCATCCGCACCCAGATGTCGGCCGCGCACAGCGAGGCGGATGTTCGCAAGGCGATTGACGTCTTCGCCGAGGTCGGACGCGAACTGGGCGTCATTTGAACTGCCTTCTGAATCCCTTGCGGAGTTTTCGTCATGTCGAACATGATGCGTGCGCTGGTTAAAGCAAAGCCTGAAGTCGGCCTCTGGATGGAGACCGTGCCGGTGCCGGAGGTCGGCCCTAACGACGTGCTGATCCGGGTGAAGAAGTCCGCCATCTGCGGCACGGACGTGCATATCTGGAACTGGGACCACTGGGCGCAGAAGACCATTCCGGTGCCTATGGTCGTCGGCCATGAATTCGTCGGCGAGATCGCCGAGGTCGGCTCGGCGGTCACGAAGTATCATGTCGGGGAAAGGGTCTCGGGCGAGGGGCACATTGTCTGCGGCAAGTGCCGCAACTGCCGCGCCGGGCGCGGGCATCTCTGCCACTATACCAAAGGCGTCGGCGTCAACCGGCCGGGCTCGTTCGGCGAGTTCGTCTGCATTCCCGAGCATAATGTCGTGCCGATCCCGGACGACGTGCCGGACGAGGTGGCGGCGATCTTCGATCCGTTCGGCAATGCCGTGCACACGGCGCTTTCCTTCGATCTCGTCGGCGAGGACGTTCTCGTCACCGGGGCAGGGCCCATCGGCATCATGGGGGCGATGGTGGCCAAGCGCTCCGGCGCGCGCAAGGTCGTCATCACGGATATCAATCCGGTACGCCTCGACCTTGCCCGCAAGGTCGGCATCGATCATGTGGTCGACGCCTCGAAAGAGGACCTCGCTACTGTCATGACGGAGATCGGCATGACGGAGGGCTTCGACGTCGGCCTCGAAATGTCCGGCGCCCCGCCGGCCTTCCGCTCGATGATCGACACGATGAACAATGGCGGCAAGATCGCCATTCTCGGCATCGCGCCCGACGGCTTCGGCATCGACTGGAACAAGGTGATCTTCAAGATGCTGACGCTGAAGGGCATCTACGGGCGCGAGATGTTCGAGACCTGGTACAAGATGATCGCCTTCGTGCAGGGCGGGCTCGACCTTTCGCCGATCATCACCCACCGCATCAAGATCGACGACTTCCGCGAGGGCTTCGAGGCGATGCGCTCGGGCAATTCCGGCAAGGTCGTCATGGACTGGTATTGATGCATGCCGCGCAAAAGTGTGCAGCGGTTTTGCGGCAACAGCATGCGTCTGAACAAAAGGAGGAACCGGGATGAAGTACAAGGGAAGCTGTCATTGCGGCAATGTCGCCTTCGAGGTGGAGGGCGAGTTCACCTCCGCGCTCGACTGCAACTGTTCCATGTGCCGGCGGCGCGGCGGGCTTCTGGCCTTCGTGCCGCGCGAGAACCTGCGGCTGACGGTGCCGGAGGAAAACGTCTCGACCTACACGTTCAACCGCCATGTCATCCAGCATCATTTCTGCGCCAGTTGCGGCATCGCGCCCTATGGCGAGGGGAGCGATCCGAAGGGTAACAGGATGGCGGCGGTGAACCTGCGCTGCATCCCTGCGGTCGATCTTGAAATATTGAGGATCGACAAGGTGGACGGGCGCTCGTTCTGAGGCAGGTGATTCGGTCGGGGGCGCCGGGCGCGTGCCCTTGTCTTTCCGGGATTTGCCCCTACATGAGGCTCAATCGCCCGGATCCGCCGACTTTCCTGTCCGCGAACCCGAATCGGAACCTTTTCCGGCTTTTTTGCCGGAAAAGCTTGACGTAACCGAAAATTCTGGGAATCACCATGGTTGGCTGAGAAGGAATGGGTACGGCGGATCGGGAAGTCATGTCAATTATGTTGCTCAGGCAACATTCCCACGATCCCGCGGGCCGGGATGTGGTTAATCGGGATTTAATTGTCAATCCGTTAGGTCAGGGACGCTGATTCGCGTTTGCGCATGCCGAAGGGCGATCGGCTGCGGAACCCCGACCGCTTGGAAACTGATGCTCAGGAAAGCGACGAAATAATATGGCGACAAAGGTCAAAGAGAACGAGGAAGTCGAAAACGAACGCGAAGGCGCATCCGACGGCCCTCTTCTCGATCTTTCCGATGATGCCGTCAAGAAGATGATCAAGGCCGCCAAGAAGCGCGGCTATGTCACGATGGATGAGCTGAACTCCGTCCTGCCGTCCGAGGAAGTCACCTCGGAGCAGATCGAGGACACGATGGCCATGCTTTCGGACATGGGCATCAACGTCATCGAGGACGAGGACGCCGAAGAGGCGGCCCAGACCGACGACGAAGGCGGCGACGACGACAACGAGAGCGAAGGCGGAGAGCTTGCTGCTTCCGGCGGCACCGCGCTTGCGACCGCCAAGAAGAAGGAGCCGACGGACCGTACGGACGACCCGGTGCGCATGTATCTGCGCGAGATGGGCTCCGTCGAACTCCTGTCGCGCGAAGGCGAAATCGCCATCGCGAAGCGCATCGAAGCCGGCCGCGAGACGATGATCGCCGGCCTCTGTGAGAGCCCGCTGACGTTCCAGGCCATCATCATCTGGCGGGATGAACTCAACGAAGGCCAGACGCTGCTGCGCGAGATCATCGATCTCGAGACGACCTATTCCGGTCCCGAGGCGAAGGCTGCCCCGCAGTTCCAGAGCCCGGAAAAGATCGAGGCCGACCGCAAGGCGGCCGAAGAGAAGGAAAAGAACCGCAAGCCGCGGGCCGCCAACGACGACGACATCACCAATGTCGGCGGCGAAGGCCTGCCGCCGGAGGAAGAGGAAGAGGACGACGACGAGTCGAATCTCTCGCTCGCCGCCATGGAAGCGGAACTGCGTCCGCAGGTCATGGAGACGCTCGACACGATCGCCGAGACCTACAAGAAGCTGCGCAAGCTGCAGGACCAGCAGGTGGAAGCCCGCCTGCAGGCGACCGGCACGCTCTCGCCCGCCCAGGAGCGCCGCTACAAGGAGCTCAAGGACGAGCTGATCACGGCCGTCAAGTCGCTGTCGCTCAACCAGAACCGCGTCGACAGCCTTGTCGAGCAGCTCTACGACATCTCCAAGCGCCTGATGCAGAACGAGGGCCGCCTGCTGCGCCTCGCCGAAAGCTACGGCGTCAAGCGTGACTCGTTCCTCGAGCAGTATTCCGGCGCGGAACTCGATCCGAACTGGATGAAGTCGATCGCCAACCTGGCCGCCCGCGGCTGGAAGGAGTTCGCCAAGAACGAGAACACGACGATCCGCGACATCCGTCAGGAGATCCAGAACCTCGCCACGGAAACCGGCATTTCCATCGCCGAATTCCGCCGCATCGTCTCGATGGTGCAGAAGGGCGAGCGCGAGGCGCGCATCGCCAAGAAGGAGATGGTGGAAGCCAACCTCCGTCTCGTGATCTCGATCGCCAAGAAGTACACGAACCGCGGTCTTCAGTTCCTCGATCTCATCCAGGAAGGCAATATCGGCCTGATGAAGGCGGTCGACAAGTTCGAGTATCGCCGCGGCTACAAGTTCTCCACCTACGCGACGTGGTGGATCCGGCAGGCGATCACCCGCTCGATCGCCGACCAGGCCCGCACGATCCGTATTCCGGTGCACATGATCGAGACGATCAACAAGATCGTCCGTACCTCGCGCCAGATGCTGCACGAGATCGGCCGCGAGCCGACCCCGGAAGAACTGGCCGAAAAGCTCGCCATGCCGCTCGAGAAGGTCCGCAAGGTCCTGAAGATCGCCAAGGAGCCGATCTCGCTGGAAACGCCGGTCGGTGATGAAGAAGACAGCCACCTCGGCGATTTCATCGAGGACAAGAACGCGCTTCTGCCGATCGACGCCGCCATCCAGGCGAACCTGCGCGAGACGACGACCCGCGTGCTGGCCTCGCTGACGCCGCGCGAAGAGCGCGTCCTGCGCATGCGCTTCGGCATCGGCATGAACACGGACCACACGCTGGAAGAAGTCGGCCAGCAGTTCTCGGTCACCCGCGAACGTATCCGCCAGATCGAGGCGAAGGCGCTGCGCAAGCTCAAGCACCCGAGCCGCAGCCGCAAGCTGCGCTCGTTCCTCGACAGCTGAGGCGGCGAAGAAACCGAAAAGCCCCGCGACCGAGAGGTCGTGGGGCTTTTTGTTTGTGGGATGTGTCTGTCCCTCATCCGGTTGCCGCCACCTTCTCCCCGCAGGCGGGAAGAAGGGGAGGATGCCTGGGTTTCCTCAAAAAAACACGGTCATGTGACTGGAAAAGGGTGCCGCATATCCCTTCGCCCCGCTTGCGGGGAGAAGGTGGCGGCAGCCGGGTGAGGGGCAATCGCCCCCGCCAAACTCACCATCCACCGCAGCTCTGCAACTGCCGCGCATAGTTGCCGGCCATGGTCGACGCCCGCTTGGCACCGGCCTTCGCCGTCGCGCTCCAGTTGCCGCGCTGGTAGCCGGTATGGCCGTGGTAATAGGCGATGTAGAGCCTGTAGGTGTCGTTGAGCGCGATGCCGTTCCGGCGGTTGCTCTCCGTGTGATACCAGCCGATGAAGCGGATGGCGTCGCGGAAATCGGTGCGGCTCGCGGACCAGCGGCCCGTCTCGCGCTTGTAGCGCGCCCAAGTGCCGTCGAGCGCCTGCGAGAAGCCGAGCGCCGTCGACTGGCGCTTCCAGGGAATGAAGCCGAAGAGCTTGGTGCGCGGCGGGCGGGCGTTGTGCCGGAAACCGGACTCCGCATAGACCGTCGCCATCAGCACGGGGACGGGCACGCCATATTCGCGCTCTACACTATAGGCGGCTTTCCGCCAGTTATCGAAGTAGCCGTCGCGCTGCTCGAAGATGGCGCAGGCATTCTGCGTCTGTCTGGGGACGGACGCACATCCGGCGAGCAGCAGGAGGACGACGATCAATACGCAACGCATCGTGGATCCTCAAAATTTCCGGGTGTTTATAAATGGTAAATCTTAACAATCCGTTTTGATTCAATTGCAGTGCATCCTTATGCCGGGTGCGCCCAAACCGCCCGGCAAAGGTGCAATTGCATTATTTTGTTGCGCTTTTTGCCCTGCCGGCCTAATCAATCCACAGCACGCCGGGCCTTCGCGCACGATTGTTCCGGAGCGTGAAAGTACCCCGTCCTGCTATCGGACACGGCCTGCGCCGTCCGGGCGCAGAATGGCTTGCGACCGGGCCCCTTGGCGGCCCCAGTTGAGGAGAGAACCATGAAGAAGCAGATTTTCGCCGGAGCCTTCCTTGCGGCCTCCGTCGCCTTTGCGCCGCTTGCCCATGCCGATATCGTCATCGGCCTCATCGCCCCGCTCACCGGCCCCGTCGCCGCCTATGGCGACCAGGTGAAGAACGGCGCGGAAGCGGCCGTCGACCAGATCAACAAGAACGGCGGCATCCTCGGCGAAAAGGTCGTGCTGAAGCTGACGGACGATGCTGGCGAGCCCAAGCAGGGCGTTTCGGCCGCCAACCAGATCGTCGGCGAAGGCATTCATTTCGTCGTCGGCCCGGTCACCTCCGGCGTTGCCATCCCGGCTTCCGACGTGCTGGCCGAGAACGGCATCCTGATGGTCACCCCGACCGCGACCGCGCCGGACCTTACCGCGCGTGGCCTTACCAACGTGCTGCGCACCTGCGGCCGTGACGACCAGCAGGCCGAAGTCGCCGCCGCCTATGTGCTGGCCAAGATGAAGGACAAGAAGGTCGCCATCGTCCATGACAAGGGCGCCTACGGCAAGGGCCTGGCAGACGCCTTCAAGGCGGCGCTCAACAAGGGCGGCGTCAACGAGGTGCTCTACGATTCCATCACGCCCGGCGACAAGGACTTCAGCGCGCTGGTCACGCGCCTCAAGTCCGAGGGCGTCGAAGTCATCTACTTCGGTGGCTACCATCCGGAAGGCGGCCTGCTCGCCCGCCAGCTGAAGGACATGTCGGTCAGCGCCACGATCATCGGCGGCGAAGGCCTCTCCAACAGCGAATACTGGGCGATCGGCAACGACGCTTCCGCCGGCACGCTCTTCACCAACGCGTCCGACGCGCTGAAGAGCCCCGACTCGCAGGCGGCCGTCGCCGTTCTCAAGGAAAAGGGCGTCCCGCCGGAAGCCTTCACGCTCAATGCCTATGCCGCCGTCGAGGTTCTGAAGGCCGGCATCGAGAAGGCCGGCAGCGCGGAAGACCCGGTTGCCGTCGCCACCGCCCTGAAGTCCGGCGAAGCCATCCCGACCGCCATCGGCAAGCTGACCTACGGCGAGACCGGCGACCTCACCTCGCAGAGCTTCTCGCTCTTCAAGTGGGAAGACGGCAAGATCGTCGACGCCGAATAAGGCTGTCGTCATTCGAATGCGGACGCCGGGGTTTTGCCCCGGCGTTTTCGTTTGTGGGCAGGGCTGCCCCTCATCCCGCTGCCGCGCCCTTCTCCCCGCAAGCGGGGAGAAGGGGAATGCCGGGCCGTTTTCCTGCAAATCGGACCGATGGGGGAAGAAGGCAACGGTCCCGCATGTTCCTTTTCCCCGCTTGCGGGAAGAAGGTGCCGGAAGGCGGATGAGGGGCCGTCCCTTACCGCCCCGCCCGGAACTTCTCCTTCAGCCGCGCGATGTCCGCCGCGCTCCAGTCCGTCACGTCCGTCACCGCGATCCACGGGTCGATATAGTGCTCGCCCGCATAGACATGCCCGAGCCCCATGGGCGTCGTCGTCGCCATCGCCATGTCGAGCGTCAGTTGCAGGAAGGTGACGACGGGGTACCACTGGAAGTCCGGCGAGACGTCCGGTCCGCGCGGCACGGCCATCCAGGCGGGTTGGCGGTAGAAGGAATAGGGGTCGTAGAAGACGATCGGATCGCTGGCATATTGCAGATAGACGATGCGCATCGGCCCCCAGTGGTCGCCCGCCTCGGGCAGGGCGTTGCGCTGGCTGGTGAAGCGCACATAGGAGCCGTCGCGGAAGCGCGGCAGCCAGGCGGGCGTGCCGGGGTTGCGCTCGGCCGTCATCTTGCGCCAGATGCGGCTGGGGAAGGGCGGCCCGGCCCAGAGCGCGCCCTGGTAGGGATCGCCGATCACCTCGAAGAGTTCCGCCGACTGCTCGGAGGAGAGGGCGCCGAGGCTGAGGCCGTAGAGGTAGAGCTTCGGCCGATGCGCCTTCGGCAGGGCGGTCCAGTGTTCGTAGACGGCGCGGAAGAGGGCGCGCGCCGCCTCCGCTCCGTAATCGGGCTCTGCCAGCAGCGAGAGCCAGCTTGCGAGATAGGAATACTGGATGGCGACGCTCGCGATATCGCCGTGGTGCAGGTATTCGACCGTGTCGATGCCCTCGGGATCGACCCAGCCGGTGCCCGTCGGCATGACGATGAGGAGCGTCGAACGCTCGAAGCCGCCGACGCGGATAAGCTCGTCGAGCGCGATCTTCGCCCGCGCCTCCGCCGTTTCGGCGGCGTTCAGCCCGGCATAGACCCGCAGCGGCTCCATGGCCGGCTTGCCGGTAAAGGCGGCGATGTCGGCGGATGACGGCCCGCTCGCCACGAAGGCGCGGCCCATGCGGCCGAGCTCGTCCCAGCGCACCAGCGAGGCGGCACTGCCCGACTTCATGGGATCGGTCGGCTCAGCCGTGTCCGGCTCGATCACCTGGTCGAGATGCCGGAAGGAGGAATCGGCCGTGTGCAGCACGAAGCGCAGGAGAAGCCCGTCCGCCAGCGTCCAGAACAGCGTCGCGGCGAGCGCCGTGCCGATGACATAGGAAAGGCGGCGCGGGGCCGCGCGGCGCGAGGTCCTGGCAAAGAGCCGGACCAGGAACGCGAAGAGCCGCCCGAGGCCGAACACCACGAGGAAGACGAGGAGCGCGATGAGGCCGACATAGAAGGGATGGGCGGTCTCGATCGGCGGCAAGTTCATCAGCGTGCGGATGGAGTTCTGCCACTCCGCCGTGCGCCAGAGGAAGACGAGCACGACGATGCCGGA
The DNA here is from genome assembly GCF_033705735.1 of Shinella zoogloeoides. Classification (NCBI taxonomy): domain Bacteria; kingdom Pseudomonadati; phylum Pseudomonadota; class Alphaproteobacteria; order Hyphomicrobiales; family Rhizobiaceae; genus Shinella; species Shinella zoogloeoides. Next base: position 1,986,330 of record NZ_CP131130.1, on the reverse strand, counting down.
AAGACCGCCCGCCACAATCATGATCCACCGCCGCAGGCGGTCCTTCGGCTCCGGCAGTTCCAGCCAGAACCACAGCGCGGAAAAGAGCGCGCCGAGGCCGTAGCCGCAGGCCATGGCGATGCCCGAGAGCATGCCCTGGGTGAGGTAGGTGCGCGGCAGGAGACTCGGCGTCAGCGACGCGGCGAAGAAAAGCGTGCCCAGCACGAGGCCGGTGGCGGAGAGGGAAAGGACGACCCGCCAGAACCAATCCCGCACGACAATCTCCCTTCCGCTTCAACGCCTTCGGGGTGCAAACCTCGCATGGCGGCCGAAGCGGCGCAAGCTGCCGCTGGCCGCCGGTGAAATAACCTCCCCCTTGTCGGATCGCGGAACTGACACACGTCCTTGTCATGTCCCAACAAGGAGGAAGCGGACATGGCCTATGTTGACGGGTTTCTGCTGGCGGTGCCGAAGGCCAATCTGGAGGCCTACAAGGCGATGGCGCGCACGGCGGGCGCGGTGTGGAAGGAATACGGCGCGATAGACTATGTGGAATGCGTCGGGGACGACGTTCCCTATGGCGAGCTCACCTCGTTTCCTCGCGCCGTGCTGGCGAGCGACGACGAGGTCGTGATCTTTTCCTGGATCACCTATGAATCGCGCGCGCGCCGCGACGAGGTCCTCGCCAAGGTCATGGCCGATGCCCGCCTGCAGGGCGACGACTGGAAGGACGTCTTCGACGGCAAGCGGATGATCTATGGCGGTTTCGAGGCCTTCGTCGAGTTGTGAGCGGCGGGCGGTTGCGCTATCACGCGGGCTACCGGAAGAAAGGACTTGCCATGAAGGACCTCTATTACGCGATCGTCGGCACCACGACCGACACCAATGCCGGCCTCGTGCGCTTCATGGGCGTCATACTCGCCTTCATCGTGATCGCCGGTACGGTGTTCTGGGCGATCGGTTGAGGCGGGCGGCGCCGTGGCGCAGACCGTCATCTCGGTTTCGACCCGCGGGCAGGGGCTCTACGAGTTCACCCGCGAGGTCGAGGCCTTCGTGCGCAAGGCAGGCGTGGAAACAGGCCTGCTGACCGTCTTCGTCCGCCATACGTCCTGCTCGCTGCTCATCCAGGAAAATGCCGACCCGGATGTACGGCGCGACCTCGATCAATTCTTCCGCCGCCTCGTGCCGCCTTCCGACGATCCCGCCATGGGCTGGATCGTGCATACGCTGGAAGGGCCGGACGACATGCCGGCCCATATCAAGGCGGCGCTGACGCAGGTTTCGATCGGCATTCCGGTCATGGCCGGCCGGCCGGCGCTCGGCACCTGGCAGGGCCTCTATCTCTTCGAGCATCGCGACCGGCCGCACCGGCGGGAGATCGTGCTGCATCTCGGCTCTTGACGGAACCCGTTCGCGCGATGGAACGTTTCCCTGCCGCTGGAAAGAGGAGACATCCATGGCTGACAGGGAAAGCATCAGGGATACGGTCGTCGAGGCGCTGAATGCCCGCGACTTCGCCGCGCTGGCCGGCAAGGTCGACGAGGACGTCGCCATTTCCGGCATCGGCGAGGGCAGCGACAATGGCCGCGAGGCGTTGCGGGAGCGGCTTGCCCGGCATTTCGAAGCCTTCGACGAGAGTTATGGCGATGCGCTGGCGATGAGCGACGCCTCCGGCAACACGATCGCCATCCGCCTGACGGCCCGCGGCAAGGCCGCCGGCGGGGCTGCCTATTCGAAGGAAAAGATCCTGCTCCTGGAACTGGAGGAGGGGCTCATCACGCGCTTTGCGCTCTTTTCCCCCGCGGGAAGTTGAACGCAGGCTGAACGACGAATTCGGTCTGCGTTCAGATCAGCCGCCATATGGTTTCCCCAATCGCCGGACAGAACAATCCGGTCGGAACGAACAGGAGATCCTTCCATGACGACCATTCTCAAAAAGACGCTTCTTGCCGCGGTCCTTGGCCTCGGCGCGCTGACCGCCTCCGTTCCGGCCGCCTCCGCTGCGGGCCTGAGCGTCACGGTCGAGCCGGCCGGCTACCGCAACGGCTTCCTGCAGGTCCAGGACTATGACGGCGGCTGGGATCGCGAGGACTATCGCCGTGATCGCGGCGATCGCTGGGATCGCGACCGCCGCCCTGACCGCCGCCATGGCGACTGGGGTCGCCGCGGCCGTTGCTCGCCGGAGCTGGCGATTGCCAAGGCGCGTGATTTCGGCCTGCGCCGTGCCCGCATCGTCGACATGTCACCGCGCCGTGTCGTGGTAGAAGGCTTCCGCCGCGGCGACTATCGCCGCATCATCTTCGCGAACGAGCGTGGCTGCCCGGCCATGTAACGCCAAGGAGCAGGCGGGCGACCGCTCGCAGGCTCGCGACGGAAACCGTCCATCTCGTCACCCCCGGCCGATGGACGGCTACCCTCCCGGTTCCGCCGGGAGGGTTTTTGCGTTGGCGTGCCGTGCCGGGGCCAAGGCTTGCCGCCGCAAATGAAAAAGGGCCGGTTTCCCGGCCCTTTCGCTTGTCTGCGTCCCGCCCGGCTTACTTGCCGAGCGCGAAGGTCACGTTGACCACGACGGAATAGCTGTTCTCGCCGGTCGCCATCGGCACGGAGCCGGCATAGTCCTTGGCGACGGCGCGCATCATCGGCATGGGCTCGGCGCGGTAGCTCGTTTCCGAGATTTCCAGTACGCGGCCGAGGTCGACGCCGGCGGCGGCCGTCAGTTCCTTCGCCTTGGCGATGGCGTTTTCGACGGCCTTCTTGCGCGCGGCGCTGACGGCGGTGTCGGGCTTGTCGTTGGTGAAGCGGATGCCGCCGCCCTGGTTGGCGCCGAGCGTCACCGCCTTGTCGAGGATCTCGCCGAGCTTGGAGAGGTCGCGCACGCGCAGGGTCAGCGTGTTGGTGACCTGGAAGCCGGTCAGGACCGGCGGCGGGTTCTCGCCCGTGGAGCTCTGCGTGTACTGGTATTGCGGGTTGATCGCAAAGCCCGAGGTCTGCAGGTCGCGCTCCTCGATGCCGGCTTCCTTCAGCGCGGCGAGGATTTCGGCCATGGCCTTGTTGTTGGCGTCGAGCGCCTCGCGGGCGGTCTTGGCATCCTTGACGACGCCAAGATCGATCAGCGCCATGTCGGGAGCCATTTCGGACGAACCCTCGCCGGTGACGACGATGGTCGATTCGCGCGGTTTCGCGGCTTCCTCGGCCCGTGCGGCGGCCGGAACGGCAGCGGCCAGAGCGAGTGAGAGGGCGACGAGGCTGGCGCCGGTGCGGCGGCCCAAGCTTCCGTGGAACATGTTGGAATGTCTCCTGATGGTTGTGTCCCTTGCCGCGTTCTTCGCCCGTGATTGTGTAGAGAATACGGCAGCGCTTGTGAGAATGGCCGATTTCGTCTAGACGCTTTCCCACCGTCGGCTGCCATTGACCGACGGCCCCGGCCATCCGGCCGGAACGGGCCTGTAGCTCAATGGTTAGAGCCGGCGGCTCATAACCGCTTGGTTGGGGGTTCGAGTCCCTCCGGGCCCACCATTTCTGTCTTCGGACGTTGTTTTTCCATCTTTTTTTCCTCGATTTGTCTCACCGGAATTCCGGCTCGATGAAAGTGGGACATTTTTGCGGGCCACATAGGTTTTGCGGCGCTCGAAGCCGGCATCAATGATGCGCTTGGATTGGGCGGCTTTCGTGTAGTGCTGCGCCATCTTGGAATCAGACCAGCCGAAGATCGCCATCAACTGATGTTCGGTTGCGCCAGCCTCGGCGAGGATGGTCGCGGACGCCTTTCTGAGGCCATGTGAGGAGCATTCCGGCAAATCGGCCTCATTGCACCACTGGCGCATCTTGTTGCCGAAGCCGTTCCCGCTGAACGCCTTGCCGTATTCGGTGACAAGGAAGGTCGGCTGATCATGCGCAATCGCGTCCAGTGCCTCGCGTAGCTCGTCTGTGACGGGCAGGCTGAGCGACTGTGCATATTTGCCGGAACCCTTCTCCGGCATGAATTCGATGCGGTCAGCGACCAGGTTCCGCCAGCCGAGCTTGACCAGGTCCGATCGTCTGACGCCCAAATTCAACATCAGTTCCATTGCAAGCCGGGCCATGGAGCCGAGCGGATAGGCGGCGTGGTAGCGCGCCAACTCCGCTTCGCTCCAGGTGTGGAAACCGGGAGACTTGTGAATTTTGGTCACGCCATTCGCGGGATTGAAGGTCGCCAGCTCGGCGCTGATGGCCCAATTGAAGAGTGCCTTCAGATACTTCACCAGCTTGTCGGCCGCGCCCGGCGTGCCGCTGCGCTTCATCTGACTGGCTTCGATGTCGGATTTGCGAATCTTTTTGAAGGGCAGCTCACCCACATTGCTGCAATAACGATTGAGAACGCTCTTCTTGTCTTTCTGCGTGGCCGGAGACTGGCTTTGAAATGCCTTGGAACGATAATAGGTCTCGACTAGCCAGCGAACCGAGCCAGGCTCCAGTCTTGAAATCGGGACCGTCTTTTCACCACGGTCGCCAGCAAGCACGCGGTGATATTCCTCGGTAAACGCCTGGGTGACGCTGCCCGCCTCGTCCAGATAGGAGGACGTCATACGATATTTCGGCATGCCTGGCAGGCGGAGATAGAACCGCTCGTTGCCGTGCCGATCGACATCGCGTGAGCAATGTTTGAAGGGGACGTGCTGATTACCCGACCGCGTAATCAAACGGGTTTTCGCCATCTTCGTCGTCTCCGCTCAAGCCCTATTCTTTGATGTCGTATCAGGACGCCCGGATTTCCTCGGCATCCCAGCGGCGCAACGCGCCGATCTTCACGCCTCTGGGCATCAAGCCACGGCGTACCCAATCGTCAAAGGTGCCCGGCGAGACGTCCAGAAGTTCCGCAGCACGGACGCGGCTGACTGCCACCTTGTAGATGGGTCGCGGGGCCGGCGTTTCGGCTTGCTGCTTCATGTGCCGCTCCTCACGTTGTTGAGAGCGGTATTAGCAACCACCAAAGCTTTCTGCTTGGGCTCGACCATATTCGCGGCAAGGTACTCATCGACAGCATTTTCCAGCAGGAATAGGCTTCCGCCGATCCGGACATGCCGGATTTCCTGCTTCGCAATCAGGTTCCGAATGCGCGCGACCGGCCACCCGGAACGATCTGCCAATTGCTTTGGCGATAAAAGCTGAGATTGCATAACTGCTCAACTCCTTAGAGATAATTCGACACAGAACAGAACGAATCATATAATCGCGCTAGCTGCAACGGTTTTATCGCATTCGAGATATTTTGATGCAAAACGGATTTATGGAGGCGATGGGGCAAAGGCTCGGGAATATTCGGAAGGATTCCGGGCTCAAGCAAGTGCCCTTTGCCGAAGCCCTTGAGGTGTCGCAAAGCGCTTACAACACTTACGAGCGCGGAAATCGTGAGATCCCTGCAAAGATTCTCCGGCTTCTGCATGTCAAATTCAATGTGAATCCCGTGTGGATGCTCACGGGGGAAGGAAGCCCATACAATCGCGACACGGTGGATTTGTATCACCAGGTCACCGGGGCGGTTGACGCATTCATTGCAAAGGAAAACTGTCAGGTGGAACCGGACAAGCGCTTGAAGCTTGTCCGGTTCCTGATCGACTACGCCGAACAACACGGCGAATTCACTGAGGAAATTGCAGAAAAGTATCTGAGGTCAGCGATATGAGTAAATCGAGCTTCGAAGAGCAGATAATGCAAGGCGTATACGTGCTTGGGCGCCAGCGCGATCAACTGGCATCCGAAAAGCGAAAGTTAGCAAGGCAATTGCGCTATGCCCAACATTCAGCCCGGCTCACGAGCCTTTCAAAGCAATACGATTTCGGGATGGTCTTCTTCGCTGCAATGGGAGCCGTTTCGCTAATCTTGTTCGATGCAAACAGCGGCTCCGATGCTTGGTTGACGCCCGTGCTTGGCTTTTCAATGATGCTGTTCGCGTGTGGTAGTGCGCTGAGAGGCCGAAAGATGGTCAGCCGGATCAGATACTTCCATAGCCGTTTCGGTAGTTGGCAGTTTTGAAGGCAAATATTAACCCACTTTGATGGGTTGAATAAATTGAAAAGATGCATTATTTGGACCATTGAAAGGGTCAATTAATGCGTCTAACGCTCCAAACCCATTTTAATGGCGAGTGGCATCACGCCGCGACGCTAGAACTCAAGGACGGCGCGACCGGCTTCCAGGGCGCGTCCATTGTCGACTACGATCTCGACTATTTCGTCACTGTCGCATCGGCGGAGTTTGCGGCCGGAAAGGCGGTTCGTGACCATCGCGCCTTGTCGGTCCGTTACCCCGTCGATCTCGAAAATCGATACAGCCGCAGCTGGCCGCCGTTCCTCTTGGATCTCATGCCCCAGGGTCATGCAAGGCGAAAGCTTGCCGACCACCTCGGCCTTGCTGAAGGTTCGCGCACTTCGGATCTCCCGCTGCTTCTGCGATCGGCGGCGGGGGGCATAGGCAATATCCGGATCAAAGAAGCGACCGAGGCCGAAACGGAACGGCTGCGCGGTGTTGAGCGTCAAGGGGTTACAGAAGCGGAAATCCTTGAGCGCTCGGATCGGTTCATGGAGGTCGCCGACCGCTTTGGAATGCTGGCCTCCGGCTCCAGTGGCCTACAAGGCGAATGGCCGAAGGTATCGATGACGCAGGCGAATGACGGGCTCTATTATCCCGACAGCTTCGTGACCGACGATGAAGCCGTGCGCCACGTCATCGTCAAGCTGGTGCGCAGCAACGAGCCTGTGGACCGCCTTATACTCGAAGGCGAAGCCCTTTATTCGCGGATTGCTCAAGAGATCGGTCTGAATGTAAACGAACCATCGACCTATGCCGAAGGCGTCCTGATCATTCCCCGTTTCGATCGGAAAAAGAAAGAAGGCGGAACTGTCCGGCTGGGCCAAGAAAGCCTCGTATCCGCGATCGGCGTTGCCGATTTCGGCCATGTCGGCACGCATGAGGCCTATATCGACGTTCTGCGCCAATATTCGGCAGATCCCTTCTCGGACATCGTCGAATACCTGAAACGTGACATCGCCAACCTGGCGCTCGGCAATCCCGACAATCACGGCCGGAATTCCGCACTCAGCAAGCACCAGGACGGCACGATACGCCTGTCTCCGCTCTTTGATTTCGCACCAATGCGGCTGGCCAAGGAGGGGATCGTTCGCTCTACGCGATGGGCGATGATGCGTGACGGTGGCCGCGACCATCTCCCCGATTGGAAGCACATCTGCACAGAGCTGATGGCTGATCTTCCAGAACAGAAAGCGCTTGCAGCGGTGCTTTCTGATTTTGCAGAACAGTTGCGCCGGACGCCGGCCATGGCGAAAGACTTGGGGGCGTTTCCAGACATTCTGGACCGTGCGATGGGACGCTGCATCGCGATAGCAGACAGCGTTCTGGCGGCGTGCCACTGATGCCGAAGGACAGCTAAATGGCTCGATGGAAGAAACCCACGAAAGAAGAGATTCTAGAAAACCGGCGAACGCTGGCGGAGCGTGCTCGAACCGGCGACTTAAGGCTGCCTGAAGCGGTTGTTGAAATCCGTAGGGGGCTTGGTTTGACGCAGGATGAATTCGCCAAGACGCTATCGCTCACCAGGCGCCAAGTTGCTGAGATCGAAGCCGGGACGGCGAACCCAACGCTCGAAACTTTGATGAAAATTGGCCGATTGTTCGGATTTTCTGTCGGGTTTGTTCCAAAGGCCCAATGAAGACAGAATTTTCAATTTGCCGCATTGATTAAAAGTTGTGCCTTAACGAGTTTGGAATATCGATTTACTGCTGAATTTTGCCGGGGGATGGGCATTGTCATTACGCAAGGAAGCAACGGCGAGGATCAAAATCAATCGGCTGCTGGAGGCCGCCGGCTGGCGCTTCTTCGATGACAAAAACGGTCCCGCGAACGTCGTTCTTGAGCCAAACGTCAAGCTGAAGCCTGAGCACATCGAAAGTCTCGGCGCGGACTTTGAGAAAAGCGCGAAAGGATTCATCGATTTCCTGTTGCTGAATAAGGACGGCAAGCCGCTGATCGTCCTCGAAGCGAAATCGGAAGATAAAGATCCCCGTATCGGCAAGGAGCAGGCGCGCAAATATGCCCGCTCTCAAAATGCCCGCTTCGTCATCTTGAGCAACGGAAACATCCATTACCTGTGGGACCTTGAGCAGGGCAATCCGACGGTTATCACTACCTTCCCAGGGCCGGACGAGATCAAGAACCACTACGCATTCGAGCCGAATGCCGAGCGTCTCTTTGCAGAAAAGGTTGAACGCGACTTTATTGTTCTGACCCAAATGCCCGGCTACGCAAGCGAGGCGGCTTGGAAGAACGATGGGGAGCGTGCTGCCTTCGTCGAAAAGCAAAAACTCCGCTTCCTTCGCCCCTATCAGGAACGTGCCATTCAGGAAATCCAGAAGAGTGCCAAGAAGGGCGCGACACGGTTTCTTTTCGAAATGGCCACCGGAACGGGCAAGACTCTAACGTCCGCCGCTGTCATCAAGCTGTTCCTGAAAACACGAAACGCAAAGCGCGTTCTTTTTCTCGTCGATAGGCTGGAGTTGGAAACGCAGGCCGACAAGGCGTTCAAGGCTTACCTGAAGAACGACTTCACCTCGATTATTTACAAGGAGCAGCGCGACGACTGGCGCAAGGCCGATATCGTTGTGACGACGGTGCAAAGCCTGCTTTTCAACGATAAGTACCGCCGGCTGTTTTCGCCGACGGATTTCGATCTCGTTATCTCGGACGAAGCCCACCGGTCGATCGGCGGAAACGCCCGCGCCGTGTTCGAATACTTCATCGGATACAAGCTCGGTTTGACAGCCACGCCGAAGGACTATCTGAAGCAGTCCAAGAAGGCGAAATCCACCGAACGCGACCCGCGGGAGGCCGAGCGTCGTATGATGCTCGATACCTACCGCACCTTTGGTTGTGAATCGGGCGATCCCACTTTCCGCTATTCGTTGCTGGACGGCGTTCGTGAGGGCTTTCTTATCAATCCTTACGTAATCGACGCCCGAACTGGTGTCACCACCCAGCTTTTGTCGGACGAAGGCTTTACCATTGAAACGACGGCAGACGATGGCACCGAGATCAAGGAAGCCTTTGGCGGCAGGGATTTCGAGAAGCGCTTTTTCGCAGAGGCAACCAACCAGGCCTTCTGTCGAACGCTTTTGGAACATGGGATGCGGGACCCGATTTCAGGTGAGTTCGGTAAGACGATCGCTTTTGCCGTCAGCCAGAACCATGCCGCCAAGATCACGCAAATCCTGAATGAGCTGGCCGATCAGATGTGGCCTGGGCGCTATCAGTCGGATTTCGCGATGCAGGTGACCAGCGACGTGCCCGCCTCGCAGCAAATGACGATCAATTTCGCAAACAACAATCTGGGCAGTCACAGCGGCTTTATCGAAAACTACCGCACCAGTAAGGCCCGCGTCTGTGTGACCGTCGGCATGATGACGACGGGCTATGACTGCCCCGACATTCTGAACCTGGCGTTGATGCGGCCCATATTTTCACCGTCGGACTTCGTCCAGATGAAGGGGCGCGGAACGCGAAAGCACAGCTTCACAGAAGAGCTGTTTGATCCCGTGCAAAAGGCAGCGCGTGGGGATGTGCAGAAGACAGCGTTCCGCCTGTTCGACTTCTTTGCCAACTGCGAGTTTTTCGAAGAAAAATTCGAATACGATCAGGAACTGGCTCTGCCGAAACCTGCCGCCATCCAATGGTGGTGATGATGGTACGACGATTGCCTCTAAACCTGTCATCTACGAGTTTATGGAGCCCGACCAGGTAGTTTATCACGTGGAGGAACAAATTGGCTTGGACGGCATGCGGATTGACCGCGAGCTTTTCCAAAAATTCGAGGAAACGGCGCGCTCCGATCCGAAGCTTGCCGAACTGGTGGAGCAGCAGGACTGGGACGCCGCGACACGTCACGTGGTCGAAGAGCTGTTCGACAAGCCGAGCGAATATTTCAATCTGGAGAAGCTGCGCCGCGCCGCGGGTGTCGATCGGCGCATCTCAGTGCGGGAACTGGTGGAAAAGGCTTTCGGTTTCATTCCGAAGTTCAAGAGCAAGGGCGAATTGATCGACGACGAATTCCAGAAATTCCTGATCGACCAGAAGCCTGAGGAAGCCGATCGCATCCGAGAAATGCGCTACTTCTTCGAGGCCTATATTCGCGACGCCAAGGTGCGTGCATCGATCGACTCTGGCCATCTGACTGACCTATACGTAAACCCGTCCTTCTCGACCCGCGACCTGAAGGAAGTGCCCGCCCCATGGCGCAAGCGCATCCCGGAATACATCAAGGACTATGTGTCCCTGAACCCCTTTTTGTGATGAAAGCCAGAAATGCTCGATAAAGATACCAAACGCCGCATCGACACTTGCCGTGATATTCTCGTGGGTAAGGTGCCGGACCCCAAAAGCCAAGTCGAACAGATCACGGTCGCGCTCATCTACAAATTCATGGACGACATGGACCTTGAGGCCGAGGAGTTGGGCGGCGAACGCAAGTTCTTTACGCAGGACTATGAGCGTTACCGCTGGGCCAAGCTGGTGGCGCCGGGCGTTTCCGGCCAGGAGATGCTGAATATCTATTCCGAGGCACTGACGAAGATGGTGGAAAACGACCATCTGCCGGCGCTTTTCCGATCGATCTTCCGCAATGCCTATCTGCCTTATCGTGACCCCGAAACGCTGCGCTCCTTCCTTCGCGAGATCGATAGCTTCACCTATGATCACAGCGAGCGCTTGGGCGATGCCTTCGAATACCTCCTTTCCGTTCTGGGCAGCCAGGGCGACGCCGGGCAGTTCCGCACGCCGCGCCACATCATTGATTTCATGGTAGAGATCATCGACCCCAAGAAGAACGAGGTGATCCTTGATCCTGCTTGCGGAACTGCTGGCTTCCTGATCTCGGCCTACAAGCACATCCTCAAGGCCAACTCGTCCTATGTTGTAAACGGCAACGGCAAGCATGAGGAAGCTGACGCCGCCGAACAAGCACTCGAAAGCCCAATGCGTTTCCCTGGCGATCTCCTCTCACCGGAAGACCGTACGCGGCTGGCGGGTAACATCAAGGGTTATGACATATCGCCTGACATGGTACGCCTAAGCCTCGTGAACCTCTACCTCCATGGCTTCGCTGATCCGAAGGTCGAGGAATACGATACGCTCACCAGCGAGGAGAAATGGACCCAAACGGCGGACGTGATCCTGGCCAACCCGCCTTTCATGTCTCCAAAGGGCGGCATCAAGCCCCACACCCGCTTCCAGGTGCAGTCCAAACGCAGTGAGGTGCTGTTTGTCGACTACATCGCCGAGCACCTGAATCCAAACGGGCGCGCGGCGATTGTCGTGCCGGAAGGGATTATCTTCCAGAGCCAAAGCGCCTACGCAGCATTGCGGAAAATGCTGGTGGAGAACAATCTAGCGGCTGTAATTTCGCTCCCTGCTGGCGTCTTCAACCCTTATTCGGGTGTCAAGACTTCAATCCTAATCCTTGACCGGGCAGTGGCCAAGGCGAGTAAACACATCGCGTTCTTCAAGATTGAAAATGATGGCTTCCAACTGGGTGCCCAACGCAAGGCGCAGAAGGGATCTCAACTTCCCCAGGTGAAGGCTGACTTGTCGGCATGGTTGCAAGAGGCTCGAGGTGGGAAAGGTGGCGAGCTAGAGAGCATTCACGGCTTTGGGGTGGAACGAGAGGTAGTTGCCAGTGGTGGCGACTACATTCTTAGCGGCGAGCGTTACAAGTCGGAAGCTGCCGCGGAGCACGACGTTCGGCGTGCTCGGATTGTCGACATCTGTACCGTCAACCCTGCTAAACGTCTGCTTCAAGAACTGCCGCCAGAAACCGAAGTTTCATTTGTTCCTATGGCAGACCTAAACGAGTGGCGTACCGGGTTTGAAGCTAAAGAGACTAAGCAGTTCGGTGAGGTCGGAGCAAGCTACACCTACTTTGCAGATGGCGACGTTCTGCTTGCAAAGGTAACACCTTGTTTTGAGAATGGAAAAGCAGGAATCGCTCGTAATTTGCGCAATGGAATCGGATTCGGCTCCAGTGAATTCTACGTGCTTCGCCCCGGCGAAAGCGTACTCGCAGAGTGGGTCTATCGCTGCATTACGCACGAAGATTTCCGTTCCAAAGCTATTGCCCAAATGACCGGGACGGGTGGGTTGCAGCGCGTGCCTCGTGCGTTTGTCGAAGGTTTTGAAATCCCGCTCCCATCGCTTGAGGTTCAGCGCGAGATTGTGGCCGAGATTGAGGGCTATCAACGCGTTATCGAAGGTGCCCGCGCCGTTATCGACAATTACCGCCCTCATATACCTGTGGATCCGGATTGGCCGATGGTCGAACTATCAGAAATCTTTGACGCCCTCGAAGCCGGTGTGAGCGTGAACTCTGAAAACCGCACAAAAATGCCGGGTGAGCTTGGCGTTCTTAAAACTAGCGCAGTGACCTCAGGCACATTCGATCCCGAGGAGCACAAAGCTGTCCTGCTCGAGGAGGTTGATCGGGTGAGGTGCAGCCCGCGTAAAGGTTCAATCATCATCAGCCGCATGAACACTGAGGCTCTTGTCGGCGCAAGCGCGTACATTGATAACGATTATCCCGAGCTGTTTCTGCCTGATCGGTTGTGGCAAACCGTTATTTCTCGACAGGATGCCAGCGCAAAATACATTCACACCGTCATCGCGTCCGAAGAGTATCGTGCAAAGATTTCGGCAATCTGTGGCGGCACAAGTGGAAGCATGAAGAATGTAGCTAAGTCGCAGCTTCTAAAGATCGAGATCCCACTTCCTGCCTTCGATATTCAGCAAGCCATTGCTGCTGACATCGAGGCAGAACAAGCCATCGTCAGAGCTAACCGTGAGCTGATCACGCGCTTCGAGAGAAAGATCGACGCCGCCATCGGCCGAGTTTGGGGTAAGGCGAAAGACGGGGAGGCTGCCTGATGGAGGAAGCGCTAGAACTGAGCACCTACCTCCCGCAATCCTTCGCCAATAACCGCGAGCAGGCTTATCTCGATTTTCTTTGGTCGGCATTCCAGACAAACTATGAGGCAGACCGATTTGAGTTTGCAAGTCTCGCCTTCCACCTTCTTTATATGAGCTTCGTTAGCTTCTCGATTTGGCAGATCAGGCTGGCAATGCCTGACCAGTTTCGAATGGCGATGGTTGGTTTCCGTTCGGACGAGGAAGGCAGCCTGATGGATTGCGAAAGCCCGTTCAAGTTTTACGACCGCCTGAAGGAAAGCCAGATTTTCCGATTTCTAAAGCTCATCGGCTGTACAAATCATCAGGTTGGAGAGTTTGCGAAATTCGTGAAACGCCGCAATAAGATTGCCCATCCGACTGGAACGGTCTTCTTCAATGACCGCGCCGCGATTGACGCGGAAATCGCTGACATGATGAAGGAAGTTCGCAATATTGAAACGCATATGGAGCCGGTTATCGTCGAGCTCTATCGGCGGTTTCTGATTGCGAGCGCGGACATGGAAGAGCGTCAGTACACCGACCCGGCGGACGAGATCGCGGCCAACCTAATTCACGCGAATTACATGTCTGCCGCTGACCTCGACATCTGTGCGGGCTTCGACATTTCTGCTTTGGCTGCAGAGGCACACCACGACGAAATGCAGGCCTTGCACGCCAAGCTGGTTGAACTCTATCCACCGGAAGAGATGGAAGAAGCCGCATGAGCTCGCTTTACTCGATCGTTGACGGCAAACTCAAAGCAGCCACGCGCCGCGCTTTGATGAAGGAAAGCCTTATCGAGGACTGGGTGGCGGCCGATCCATCGTTGCTCGGGCTGGACGCTCTGATCATCGGCCGACAGGTGCCGACAGACCACGGCAAATTCATCGACCTCCTGGCACTAGATGCTTCAGCCGCGCTGATCATCATCGAGTTGAAGAAAGACCGCACGCCGCGCGAGATCGTGGCGCAGGTGCTTGATTACGCCTCCTGGGTGCGCACGCTGACGACACCGCAGATTTATGAGCGTGCGGAAAAATATCTCCAGACACGCCTGGTGACCGCCTTCCGTGAAAAATTCGGCGAAGCAATTCCAGAGCAGCTTAACGGCAGCCACTCTATGCTGATCGTGGCAAGTGAACTCGATCCGGCATCGCGGCGGATCGTCGAATATCTGTCGGAAGAGCATGGCGTCGCCATTAACACTGTCTTTTTCAACGTGTTCGAAGCCAATGGCCAGGAATGGCTAACAACCGATTTCCTTCTCGATCAGGAAGAGGTGGAAGAGCGTTCCGAGCGCAAGGTTCGCCCGCCGTGGTCCGGTTATTACTTCGTCAATGCCGGTCTGGGCGAGCACCGCTCCTGGACGGACATGAAGCGATACGGCTTCGTGAGTGCCGGTGGCGGCGAATTCTACACCAAGCGCCTGGAGCAGCTTGCCATCGGCGACGAGATATTCGTTTTCGACAAGGGTAAGGGCTATATCGGTTACGGCACGGTGACGAGCGAAGCACAGCGTGCCTCTGACTTTATTACACCGGATGGCCCGCTCTTCGAGCAACCCCTTGCCGAACCCCGAATGAAGCGGATCGGCGAACCCGCTGACCGCGCGGAATATGTCGTTGGCGTCGAATGGCGCAAAACGGTGGAGCCGTCCCAAGCCAAATGGTTTAAAGGCGCCTTTGCCAACCAGAATATCGTCTGCAAGCTGCGCGATCAGGCGACTGTGGATTTTCTTATCGCGGAATTTAAAGTGGACAGCTAAAGTGAAGCAGAATGCAATGGCGATCGATCAGAGTCAGCAATCCGGTGGATTTTTTCAGGAAAAACGATGATAACATCTGGTGAAATTGCCATTATTCTGAGGGTGCTCCAAAACCACACGGCCCTTGAAAATTATTATTTAAAAGAGATTGTAGAAAAGCAATGGGAGGAAGAGAGCGGATACTTAGATGCACTCTCGGCTTGCTTTGAAAAAGGCCTCGTTGAAAAATCTGGTGCATTTCTTAAACTATCAAATGAAGGTATCTCCTGGATACAGGAAAATAACGCAGAATTCAGTGTTGAGAAAGACTTGGAACATTCGGGTGATGGTGCGGCCCAGCCGACCAAGCCATACGATGTTGCCAAACTGAAAATGGAGACGAAGCCATTAAGCGTGTTTCAAGCGCTTCGGAAAATAGAGAGAGCGGAAATTGATCTAAGTCCGGAGTTCCAGCGTGCCTTTGTATGGGACGAACTCAAACAAAGCCGGCTGATCGAATCTATGATTATCAAAATTCCTTTGCCTGCATTCTACATCGACGCGACCACAGCTGTGCGCTGGATTGTGGTTGACGGTCTTCAAAGGCTGACGACGCTTTATCGTTATTGTAGACTCCAAGACTTTGCGCTCTCGGGTCTGCAGTTTTTGACAGAGCTTAACGGGAAGAAATTTGACGAGCTGCCACCCGAATATAAGGTCGCCATCGAAGACGACACGCAGCTCATGTTTTACAACCTCATGCCCGGCACCCCTCCGCTCGCGAAGTACACGATCTTTTCTCGTGTAAATACGGGAGGAATGCAGCTCACACCTCAGGAAATTCGACACGCGCTAAACCAGGGGCCATGCACAGAACTCCTGCGGAGGATGGCGAAGTCTCCTGAGTTTCTTTCGGCCACTCAAGGTGTAGTTGAAAGCCTTCGCATGAGTGATCGCGAATTGATACTTAGAGCGCTGGCTTTCAGCCTCAACGACTACAGTTCATACCGTGAGCACGGTGATATGGAGTCGTTCCTAGTTCACGCGATGAACCAGATTAATGCTTTGCCAGAAATCGAAATTAAGAACCTGGAACAAGAATTTTATTTAAATATCGGGAAAGTCCAAAAAATATTTGGTATATACTCCTTCCGAAAATATTACATGAAGGGTGGACGACGATCTCCATTGAATAAGGCGTTGTTTGAAGTTTGGACTGTAACTGTGAAGGGCTTTAGCTCTTCTCTAATAGAGCAAAAAAAGGATGCGATAGTTACAGAATTTCTCGCCGCTATGAACACGGACGACAGATTTGTTCGATCAATTAGCGCCAGCACTGGAACTTACTCGGCTGTAGAAAAGCGTTTTAAAGCCACCACTAGTATTTTAGAGAAAGCTTTTAATGCTTAAAAGACTCGATATAAATGGTTACAAGAGCCTTGTGAATATTTCACTTGAACTTGCGTCGCTCAACGTGCTTGTGGGCGCGAATGCGTCTGGCAAATCTAGCGTCCTTCAGAGCCTTCTATTGCTGCGGCAATCGGAAGGAGCAGGTGGCTACATCGAGAGGCTCGCGTTGGGTGGTCCTCTCTACGAGGCTGGCACGGCTCGAGATATTCTGCATCCCAAAAGCGGATACCAAGTAAAGATGCGTTTAGACGCATCCGGTCGTACGTATCGGTATGCATTTACTGTGAACCGAGACGCCTCGGATGGATTGTCACAGCGTGAGATACGCTGTGAACCTCGACGAAAGGCACCTACAGAACTAACGCGGCGCGGACATGGGTTTGTCTATTTGAATGCCGAGCGGCTGGGCCCCAGAACGAGTTATAGCCTGTCGGGGGAAGATAAAGATCCTGCCGGCGCATTCGGTAAGCATGGTGAGTACACGCCATCCGTGTTGGCCAAGGCGCAGGCTACGGAAATCAAATTCGATGGATGGGATGACGATGTAGCCGGCCGTTGGGTAAACGCGGCCCTCCAGGCTGACAACTTTGACCGGAGTGAGGACTTCAAGAACACCCAAGGTCGGGTTGATCTTCTCACCAACGCTTTATTGTCGTGGATTATACCCGGCAGCCGCTTCGAGTGCCAAGAGTTGGTTTTGCAGGATCTGGCAACCCTTTCTTATCAAATCGGGTCAAGCATCCGGTCTTCGGTTCGTCCGACACATATCGGCTTCGGACTCAGCTATACGCTACCTATCATTGCTGGAGCGCTGTCGCTTAATAGAAACGGCGTGATGATCGTTGAAAATCCGGAAGCCCATTTACATCCTTTCAGCCAGTCCCGGCTCGGGATGTTCTTAGCAATGATTGCTGCTGCCGGTCGCCAGATTTTTATCGAAACGCACAGCGATCACGTTGTAAACGGCATTCGTTTGGCGACGAAATTCGGCGTAGTTCAGGCAAATGAGATATTCCTAAACCATTTTACGTATGACTTTCGAGAAGAATGCACGGTGGCTCATCAAATTCGGATGGACCAAAAGGGAAAGGTCTCCTCGTGGCCCAGAGGCTTCTTCGATCAAATCGAATCCGATCTCTCAAAGCTTTGAAACATGAAAAGCTTTTATCTCGTTCCTTTGACAGTGAAAGAACAATGCTATGCTTTTTCGGAAGCCGAACACTGTATCGGCGAACTTGTCGTTGCGCTGCAGTATGCGGAGCCCGCGCTAGCTCGAACAGTGACACTCTATTTTGACCCAGCAATTGAGAACCTTTCCCTTCGACCCGCAGAATCGCTAATTCAGACAATTAGTGCGGTAAATGACCGCGACATGGCCCGTCTTTGGTATCTTTTTACGAGAAACAGAGCTGTGGAATGTGATGCGCCCCCTCAAATGACGAAGGTGTCGCGCGAAGACTTTACGAACGAGGGCGCAATATCAGGCCAAGACATCAAGCCCCACGCGATATGGCTTGGTTTACGTCACCCAGAACTGCCGGATGCTTGTGATGACTTATTGGTTGCAGATTCTGAGTCGGAGTATAGTGTTTCATTCGTGAGCGGGCTAGAGGCGATAAGGCGGGCTCTCCCCCGCTATGAGCCAAATCCGAAACACAAACGTCAAGAATATACCCGTACAGGCGCAGAGTCCGTCTCGCCAATGACGCTTTCAGATGAGGAAGCGCAGCGACTTCTTCTGCAGGCACTCGTTGGAGGTCGCGGTTTATACTCATTTCATTCTGAAAGAAACAAGTATTATAGGTTTGTAAGAACACATCTTGACCGTGAAATATTTCATGGATTTGAAATAAAAGAAGCTGAAGTTCCTGGAAAAACTCTGAAGTTGCTTCAGCGATAGCGCCTGGCATTCCATTTGCGAGCAGCTGGTTAGGTGGCGGTTCACACCATCGGGTTCCGGTCCAGCTTCCCCCGATATGCCGGATGCCGGTGCGACACGATCGCGTCAACAAGCGCCGGCGGCTTCGAGCCCGTCAGCAGCAGCATCTTGCCGGTCTTCATTTCCAGGATCTGATCTGCGGTCATGAGCTTCTGGCGCTGTTCGGCGGTTGAGGTCTTATGGCTCTCGCCGAATTTGGCGGACGATTGCTTCGTGCGAGTGAGCACCGTCTGGTCGCCGAGCGCGTTCGCGGCCCAATTAGTGGTTTCAAACTCAGCGCGGCCGAGACCGAAAATGCGAGTCGTGACGCAAGAGCCGAGAATGCTGGCGCTGTCGCCCTTGCCATAGACGCTTTCGATCTGGCCCTTGTCCTGGGTGATGAACAGTGCCTCGATGCCGCAGCCGGCGGCGACGTTGGCGATGTTGATCAGCTTTTCCATTCTGCCGAGACGGACAAACTCGTCCAGCACAAGAAGCACGTTCTTTTTCGGCTTTCGAGCACCTTCAAGGCGGACAGCCATGCCGAGAATGATGTTCGTCAGCAACCGGAGAAAGACGGCCTGGGCGTCAACCTGGTCGAGCGGCACGACCATGAAGAGGTCGGCGCGGCCCTCGAACAGGTTTTCGAATGAGCATGTGGAGGTGCCGAGAAAGGTGCGCAATTCATCCGAACGAGCCCAATCGAATGCCTTCTTGATGGTCGTCTTGATTGCGCCGCGCTCGTTCTCGCCGGCTGCAAGGAAGGTGGCAGCTGCGGCGGCCGGGCGGGTGCCGAATGTCTCCGGCGCCCCAGCCCATTCCGTCAGCGTCTTTTCAAAGTTGGCGGAAAACAACAGGTCCATGATGGTGATCAGATTGCGATCAGCTTCCGCGCGCCTGGTCATGACGACCTCGATCACGGCGGCAATCATGGATTTCGCCATTTCAGCGAAGTGTGTACCGTTTCCGCCTTCCGGTCGAACAAGCCCCTCGGCAATGACCTCGATATCACGGACAAGGTGTGCTTGCCTGATATAGTCGAGCGGGTTGAAACGATCCTTCGACGGCTCGATGACACCGAAGGGATTGAGAACCACGACTTGACGGCCGAGCGACTGCCGATAGCGGCGCGTCACGGCGAAGTTCTCGCCCTTGATGTCCAGGGCCGCGACCGGCCCGTCATGGTCGATTATGGCGGGAATGACAACGGACACCCCTTTCCCGGCGCGGGTGCCGGCGATGGCGACATGGTGACCGGCGCGCCATCCGGTCTTCGGGTTGCGGCGGTAGCGCAGCATCGCGCCGCCGGAGAGACCGAGCGGCAAGCCGGTATCGTTGTGCTGGAGTTGGCGCAGCTCACTCCGGTTCATCCATCGGGTGCGCCATGGGCCTTGTTTTGAAATGCGGTTTGACGAAACTGGGGCGACAATCGAGATCGCGCGCAAGATGAAGAACAAGGGCACAGGCAGGCCGATGGCGAGGCTGGTTTGCACACCCAGCTTCTGCGCCTCTGTGAAGCGATCCCAGGTCGATGCCATGCCTCGGATGCTTTCGATTCCCGAATAGCCGGCATTTCGCCAAGCTTTGAAGCTGTCGAGCAGGACGCCTGCCGCAATGGTCGGGTCGGTAAGGGCGAGAGCAGACGCGGCAAGGAGGGCAGCCCCCACAGCTAAGCCCGACGCGCTGCGGATGCGGCCCTGGGTGTCTCCCGCCAATGCCAGCAGCGCAAACCCGAAAAACATAACCAGGATTGCGGCGCGCGCGTTCTGGTAAATGGGTGGCCAGAACAACGGCGTGGTCTCCATCAGCAGGAAACCGGCCGCAACGACGGCAATGGAAAGGGCATAGCGATAGGGCTGAATAATCAAATTCATGGATCGAAACTCCAGACGGAAATGAAAAATCAGATGCGGCCGCGATCGGACGCGGGTGATCGAGTTGTCACGTCGGCGGCGCGACCGTCTCCAGCATCGCTTCGGCCTGCTCCAGCAGAGCGAACGCTTCCACCAGCTCGGTCGAGACCGTGCCGCTGGAAGGATTGCCGGAGGCGAGCCAGGCGTTCATGAACGTAGCCTGTGACGCGATGAGCGATTTCAGCGATCCTTCCAAAGCCGCTTGCCGATTTTCGATCATGTCGGTCGAGCGTTTCTCCAGCGCCTCGAACTGCGCGGTTCCGCTCTGCAAGGTGTTCATCAACGTCTCGACGTAACCCAACAATTCGCGCTCCAGCGGCGACAGGTTCTCGGGCATCGGCGGCCTGGTGGCTTTGGTCATCGGTCAATCTCCTTGGACGATCTTCAGGCATGCGGTTTTGGCTGTGCCGGCCTGGCAGGTGATCAGCTGAAGGCGGTCGACGTTCCAGGTCAGGACCTTGCCGTTGCTGGTCTGGTTGATTTGCAAGCCCATCTGCCAGAGGCTGGCGCTCTGGGCGCGGTCGATCATCAGCCCCGCCCAAAACCAGCTCGCGGTGAAGCTCAACAGGATGATCAGTAAGGCCACCGCGCCCATGGTCAGGAAGAATGGCTGCACCATCGAGCGAAGCCGGTTCACGTCCGCCTCGGTCGTCGCCAGTGCCGCGCTCAAGTGCTGGCGGTTCGCGTCCGTGAAGCTGCGGATATCGGTCTTGATTGTAGCTTGCGCGCGCTTCAAGGCTTCGCTCCAATCGGTCTCGAAGCTCGTCGAGGGCGATGGCGTCGAGCCGGCTTCCGGAACGGCTGGGCTCGCCAGCCGATCTTTCAAGCGCTCGCTCAAGGGTATTCTCTCGGGTCCAGTCTTCACGGAACAGGTCTCCTTTCAGACGCCAGCGCTCGTCCGCCTCGGGGTCGCGCACGGTGATGTAGTTTTTGCCGGCGCGCGGCAGGTCGAAACCTGCCGCCGTCAAGGCCTCGGTCATGCTTGGGCGGTCATTGATTTCGCCGGTCTCGATGCGCTGGACGATCCAGTCATGGATCAACTCACGAGCATCGCCACGCCTAACGCTCTCGATTAGGCTGACGGTCTCGCGGGCGCGCTCCGGCGCCACCGGATCGTTCCAGCCGTGTTCCTTGTTCAGAACATCGCGCAAGGCGTCGTAGTGCTTCTGGTAGCCGGGCGGCGTGATGTTGAGGCTGCGCCCGCTCGCAAGCTCCATGCGCGGCGTCACGAAATGCAGCTCGACGCGGCCCTCATGGGTGTGGCGTACCCACAGCATATCGCGCTGGTCGGATTCGAGGCCGGCAAAGGCAAGGCTCTCAAAGGCGTCCATCACCTGCCGTTGCTGGGCAGGGTTCGGCGCGTCTTCCGCCGTGAAGGCGATGACGCCGGCGCGATAGGTCCATTGGTGTGGGCAGGCGTCGATCAGCGCGCGCATGCGCTCGGTGTCGCCGCGCAGCACTTCAGGCAAGGGCTCGCGGGCAAACAGCATGACCTCGCCGCGCTCATCGCGGATCGCGTTGCGGCTCTGGTCGTAAGCGACAACGTCGCGCTCGACCAGATAGTCAACCGGTCCCGATCCGCCGCCCTGGCCGTTTCGGAAAAACTTGATCAGCACGGCGCGCCATCCTTGGCCGTGAACTGCTCAAGGGTTTCCGATAGCGCCCGCTCGATGGTGACCAGGCGCGCGGCAACCGTGATTGCGTCGATAGCGGACACCTGGCCCTGAACCTGGGCCGCATTCAGCCATCGCGCGATCTGGTTGAGGTTGCCGCCGATCCGCGCGACGGCGCGCACCAACTCCGGGTCCACCTTGGGAACCGGACGGCGGCCGCGCGCCTCGGTGAGGCCGAGCGCTTCCCGCATCAGCGTGGTGAAGGGCACACCGGCCCGCGCCGCACGTGCGGTCAGCGCCTGCTTTTCCGATGCCGTGCAGCGGAAAACCACGAGGGCATTGAGGTCGCCTTTGCGCGATCCCCGCGTGCTCTTGGTGGGGTTTGAAGGGGAGGCCTGCCTCCCCTCACAAGGCTCCCTGTCGGACGGCTCGCCGTATGACAGGGGTCGCCTTGCTCCCTTCAAATCGCCGTCCGTCATGACGCCCTCCGAAGGTCGGTCTGTCGGGCGGTTTCGGCGGCGATGTGGTCACGGCGGCGGCTGAAGAAAGCGATCCAATCGAGCGCGCTGGAGCTTGCTTCGTCCGGTGGCCAATAGCTGGGCAGGGCATAGCCTGCTTTCCCGGTTTTCACCGTCCGCATGCCCAAGGCATCGATCGAAGGAAAGCCGTGACGCCGCAACCAATCGCGCCATTGCTCGACCTGATCCGACTTGGTTTCAGCCACGAAAACGAGCGGGACGGCTCGCCGCGTCTCGACGCGCGGCGGGGCGTCCTCGCGCGGGTTAGGTTTTTTTATTTTTTCTTTCTCTGGGTTTGGTGGACATATTTGTCCCCCTTCGCTGGGCACATCTGACCGCCTTTATCTGGGTAAAGGGTGACAACTTTGTCCGTCTTTTCGCGGGCGTCCGATGCGCGTAAAATCGACGCCGCTGAGGGACGATATTCTGTGTTGTGCCCGACGCCATTTCCGCGCTGGACCTCGAACCATCCTTTGACCTCAAGTTCACGGACGGCGCGCTGAATGGTCTTGACGCTCTTGCCGGTCGCGTCGGCAATCGTTTGATAGGACGGCCACGCCTTTCCGGTGTGGCCGTTCAAATGCGTGGTGACGATATAGAGGGCCACGGATCGCGCGTTGTCGCTCAAATCCTTGTCGCAGCTCAATTGCTGAAGCCACTGCAGCTTCACATCCCGAAACGGCCGGGCCCCGCTCATGCGCGCCTCTCTGGGCGCAACGCGAGTGGGAAAGAAGGGCCGAAAACGGCCGGAAAAAGTGGGACGGTCGCTTTGTTAAGCCATTGATTTTTATGAAGCGGGGTTTTCGTCCCACACGGGGTTAAGCAGCTGATTTTGCTCGAATTCGGCAGGCCCTCCGGGCCCACCATTTTTCTTCATTATCAGCCGTTTGAATGCGGGTTTGCTCGCAAGGTGGTCTCCTTGCGCGATCCGACATGCCGCGTCGCTGTTTCGATTGCTTTCTGTTGAACAATCATAATAATGTTATTCAACAAGGTTGGAGTAGGCGCCCGGAAGGCGTCTGTGGAGGAGGATGTCATGAAGCCCAGTCCGATTACGGCGGCTCCCGCGGATGCGGCGGCGCGCAAGGCGGTGAAGCCGGTGGTGTGTTATCCGGTGGAGAGCCTGCCGCGGCCGGATCTTTCGGCCTATCGTGCGTTGCGCGACGACCTGGAGCTGGTCGAGACCATCGTCGTTCCGCCGCGCGAGGCGGCGACGTGGTCGGTGCCGGCGGGGCATTTCTGCCGTATCGTCTGCAGCGAGGGGCCGCAGGTCGGCGACCTCAACCTCTTCAATGCCAATGACCTGAAGGAACGGCTCTATACCGGCAAGACGCGGGCGCTGAACGGCACCCATGTCGGGCTCGGCGACCAGCTCTTCTCCAATTTCCCCTATCTGCGCCCCATCGCTACCATCACCCACGACACGCTGGACTGGTACGGCTTCGACGAATTCGGCGGCGCGGTGCATGACGTGATCGGCACGCGTTGCGATCCCTATACGCACAACCTGCTCAGCCATGGCGGCCAGTACCACCATTGCTGCCATTCCAACCTGACACGCGCCTTCGCGCAGAAGACCGGCATGGCGCCGCGCGAGGCGGAAGGCTACGTGCACGACGTGCTGAACGTCTTCATGTGCACCGGCTTTACGCGCGACACCGGGCAGTATTTCATGAAGGCGAGCCCGGTGCGGCCGGGCGATTATCTGGAATTTTTCGCGGAGATCGATCTTCTCGGCTGCATGTCGGCCTGCCCGGGCGGGGATTGCTCGTCGGAGCACTCCTCCGACACGGCGGCCTGCCATCCGATGGTGGTCGAGGTCTACAAGGCAAAGGGCCTGCCGAAGGGCTGGGCGGCGCCGCCGGTCAACGGCTACGACGGCACCCACGGTCTCTAGCGCGGATCTCGGCGCGGGCGGCGGACGGCGCGGACCATGCCGCCTTGCCCGTCGCCGCAGAAGAAGCGGTCCGCGCCGTCGGATTCCAGGCCCGACACGCCGATGCCCCTGGGCATGACGATCCTGTCGAGTACCGCGCCCGTCGCGGGATCGATGTGGCGCAGGTCGCTTTCGTCGCCCTCCCAGGTGCCGTGCCAGAGCTCGCCGTCCACCCAGGTGACGCCCGTCACCATGCGGTTGCTCCGGACGATGCGGATGACCGCGCCGGTTTCCGGATCGATCTGGTGGATCTGCTTGCCGCGATATTCCCCGACCCACAGCGAGCCCTCCGCCCAGGTAAGGCCGGAATCGCCGCCGTTGCCGGGGGCGGGGATGGTCGCCAGCACCGCGCCGGAGGCCGGGTCGATCTTGTGAATCCTGTCCTCGGAGATCTGGAAGAGGTGGCGGCCGTCATAGGCGGTGCCGGCATGGGCGGCCATCTCGATGGCGCCCAGCATGCGGCCGTCCTCGGGGTCGATCGCCCTGATGGCGTCGCCGGCGGCGAACCAGACGGCCTTGCCGTCGAACGTGACGCCGCCGACCTGCTCCACGCCGGAATAGGGGCCGTATTCGTGGATGATCTCTGCCTCGGTCGTACTCATCGTGATCTCCTTCGGGTCTGTCGATGATCCCATCCTAGCTGCCGGGCAGCGGACCTGGGAGTAACAAGAGTGTCGAGAAAGCGCCCGGCGTCGGCGTCAGCCAGCGCTGGGCCCGCCCGCGGCCGACGGGCTCCACCTTGCCGGCGGCGGCCAGCTGCTCCAGCGCGCGCTGCACGGTGCGGGCGCTGGTGCCGAGCGCGATGGCGAGCGCCGAGCTCGACCACGCCTCGCCATCGGCAAAGAGCGCCAGCACGTCCGCATGGGGTTCGTCCCGCGGCGGGGCGAGCACGACGACGTCCCGGTTCTCGCGCGGGGTCAGCAGGAAGCCGGTCGGGGTGGCGGCGATATCCGCGAAGGGGGCGATCTCGGCGCGCAGGCGGCCCATTTCCACGCGCAAGCGGGCGCGATGCGACTCATCGGCGTGCCGAGCGCGGAAGGCGCGTAGCAGCAGGGCCTCCCGGCTCGCATCGTCGGGAAAGGCCTCGGCGAGCGTGCGCAGTAGGGAAAAGAGGATGGGGCGTGTGGCGAGCGGGATGGCCGTCTCCCCGCAGCGGACCACATGGCGGCAGGCATCGACGACGAGCGCCTCCGTCGCGAACAGGGCTTCCACGGCATCGGGCAGGAGCGGGCGCGCCTCGCCCCCGGCGATGAGGCGGGCCGCGGGCTGGCGAAGCACCGCAGCGGCATCCTCGACCTCGCGGATGAGCGCGGGGATGCCGGCCTGCCGGGCGGCCTCGATGGCGCGGGAGAAGGCCTCGCGGGCGATGCCGACGCGCAGCCGCCGGAGCGCGATGCCGGCGGCGGCCAGTTCGTGCGTGGCGCGCAGCGGCGGGGGCAGGGCGGCGGCGTTTTGCTTCGCCAGCAGGGCGGCGGCTTCGTCGAGCCGGCCGATCAGCAGCAGGCGGCGGATGGCGAGGGTTTCGGCATGGGCGGCGTTGAGGCGGTCGCCATGGGTCTGAAGCGTCGCGCCGGCGGTGGCAAGCGCCTTGACCGGCCAGGCGAGGTCGCGCGCGGCAAGGGCGACTTCCGCCTCGGCGACGATGCAGCGCGCCCGCGCCACGGCCTCGCGCGGGCCGAAGGCGCGGGCGGCGTTCTTCAACAGGGCCTTCGCCCGGTCGAGATCGCCGAGCTGGGCCATGGCGATGCCGCGGAGCGCCAGCGCCGGGGCGTCGTCGCGCAGCGCCACGCGATTCAGCGCGGCGAGCGGATCGCCGCCGGCCAGCGCCCGTGCGGCGGCAATGATCATCGAGTCCATGCGATTCCCGTCACATTTGTCACTCCCGCTGCGGGGCTGCCGGCGCCTAGTCTTGCCGTGTCGATCTGGAGGAAAGGCGTTTTGCCGGCCGGGTTCAAGCCCATCCGGCGGAAAATGCCGCCGCTAGGCACCTTGCGGACGGGCATCTTCGGCATCATCGTGAAATTCTTCGCGCGCGATGTCGGAAAAGCCCGCCGGCCGGCGTCTTTCATCCGGGTGGACGAAACGATGCGGCGTGGCCATGCCCGCCGGTCGGTCCAGAAGGAGATGACCATGATCCATACGCATTATCGCTGGGTGATCGTCGCGGCGGGCGGCCTGCTCGGCTGCATCGCCATCGGCGCCATGTTCTCGCTGCCCGTCTTCCTGCTGCCGATCTCGAAGGATACCGGCTGGTCTGTGACGGGTGTTTCCACCGCGATGACCATCGGCTTCCTCGCCATGGCCTTCGCCAGCATGTTCTGGGGTGGGCTTTCCGATCGCTGGGGGCCGCGGCCCGTGGTGCTGACGGGCTCTGTGCTGCTGGCGGCCAGCCTTGCGGCGACGAGCGTCGCCACCTCGCTCGTCGCCTTCCAGTTCACCTTCGGGCTGGTGGTGGGGGTGGCGGCGGCCGCCGTCTTCGCGCCGATGATGGCCTGCGTCACCGGCTGGTTCGATACGCATCGCAGCCTTGCCGTCTCGCTGGTCTCGGCGGGCATGGGCATGGCGCCGATGACCATGTCGCCCTTCGCGGCCTGGCTCGTTTCCATGCATAGCTGGCGCACCTCCATGCAGATCATCGCTCTGGTCGTGGCCGTGGTGATGATCCCGGTCTCGCTTCTGATCCGCCGACCGCCGGCGCTGGAAGCGGAGGCCGGGGCACCCGCCTCAGACGCGCCGCAGGAGGGCATGACGACGGGTGATGTGCTGCGCTCGCCGCAATTCATCATCCTGTGCCTGACGAACTTCTTCTGCTGCGCCACCCATTCCGGGCCGATCTTCCATACGGTGAGCTATGCCATCACCTGCGGCATTCCGATGATCGCCGCCGTCACGATCTACAGCGTCGAGGGGCTGGCCGGTCTTGGGGGGCGTGTCGTCTTCGGCCTTCTCGGCGACCGGTTCGGCGCCAAGCATGTCCTCGTCGCGGGGCTGTTCGCGCAGGCCTTCGGGGCGCTCGGCTATGTCTTCACGGGCGGGCTTTTCTCCTTCTACCTCGTCGCCGGCCTCTTCGGCTTCATCTATGCGGGCGTCATGCCGCTCTATGCGGTGATCGCGCGCGAGAACTTCCCGCTGCGCCTGATGGGAACGGTGATCGGCGGCACGGCCATGGCCGGCAGCCTCGGCATGGCGCTGGGGCCGGTCGCGGGCGGGATGATCTACGATACCTTCGCCAGCTACACCTGGCTCTATGTCGGCTCCTGGGGCATCGGCCTCGGCGCTTTCCTGATCGCCATGACGTTCCGGCCGGCGGCGAAGACGCGCGAGGCGCTGGCGGCGGCGTGAGCCGGAATGAAAAACCCGCCGCGGATGCGGCGGGTTCGACGGGCGAAAGGTTGTTCACGAGACTGCGCGCCTAGGCGGCGCCTGCGGGGTCGCCGATCGGCATGAGGGCGGGGTTGGTCGCCTGCTCGCGCCGGATCCTGCTTTCCTCGTCTTCCGGCTCGTCGTCCGCGGTCTTGCCGGCATCGCGCAGCTTTTCGCGCGAGGGATCGGCATTCGTCTCACCGGCGGCGTCGCGGTCGTGGTCCGGGTCGTCCTTCGCCGGCATGTAGCCGCGGGGGCGGGTGGCATCCGGGCCTTCCCAGCGAGGCGACTGATCCGTGGTGCCGGGCGGGCCGGGTTGTGGTTTGTCGATCGTCATGATCGCCTCCTTCAGAAGTTCAGGAACTGCGCGGGGTTCCGGCGGGCGCGCATGAGAAGGTCGAGCTCCCTCTTGGAGGGGCCGAACTTGTCGAAGAGACGCTGGGCCTCCTCCCGCGTCAGCTCATAGGCCGCGCGGAACGATTCCACCGTATAGCGTTCTCCCGACAGCCTTCGATGGTCGGGAAAGAGCTTGGATTGGTCGGGCATCTGCAATCACGCCTAATCGTCATTGACGGTGAGGGAACCGGCAAGGGCGGCGATTGTTCCGTGGCGGAAATGGAAAGGTTGGGGAGGATCGGTTCCAGGTGCCCAAGCCTCTTGCGGGTGATGCGCGAACAGAGACGGGGCCGGAGCATTCGCGCTTCCGACCCCGCTTCCGGGAGAAATCCGAGATAGGCCTCAAGGCCGCGCGCAACCGTATCCAGTGGACCAGCGGCCACAAGAGATGTCCGACGCCGATTGTATACGTCGCTGCCCGATTAATCCTATTTTTCAGCGGCCCCGCTGGCCGCCGGCAAGAGGCTTGCGACCGAAATTCCTGAAGGAAACGGCGCGGATACGTGATTGATGTCGATCATACATGGCTTCATGCCCATTGTACATGAGCAATTTGCTTGGATTGTCGACATGGTGAAGCGCGAAGTGTTGATGATATTATTTTTGCATTGTACACAATCATTGCGGTCTGAAAGATCGCGACGGGGTGGCGGCTGCTGGAGGGCGGCACGCCTTCTGCATCCAACAAACACCCATGGGAGGGGGAAGCATGAAACAGGCACTTCTTTCGATTTGCGCCGCCGCGCTCGGTCTCGCGATCGCCGGCCAGGCCTCGGCTGCAGGCACGCTGGAAACCGTCAAGGCGCGCGGCAAGCTCATCTGCGGCGTTTCGCTGACGGTGCCGGGTTTTGCTGCGCCCGACGACAAGGGCCGCATGCAGGGTTTTGACGTCGATATCTGCCGCTCGATCGCTGCGGCCGTCTTCGGCGATGGCGAAAAGGTCGATTTCGTCCCGACCAACATCAACACGCGCTTCCAGGCGCTGCAATCCGGCGAGATCGACGTGCTCTCGCGCCAGACGACGCATACCTTCTCCCGCGACGCCTCGCTCGGCCTCGATTTCGGCCCGACGGTCTTCTATGACGGCCAGGGCCTGATGGTGCCGAAGTCGCTCGGCGTCACCAGCGCCAAGGAACTGACGGAAGCCGCCATCTGCACCCTGCCGGGCACCACGACCGCGCAGAACATCTCGGACTTCTTCGCCGCCATCAAGGGCAAGTTCGAGCTCGTCGTCTTCGAAAGCCCGGACGAGAACCGTGCAGCCTTCTATTCCGGCCGCTGCGAGGCGATCACGTCCGACCGTTCGGACCTTGCCTCGATTCGCGCCGTCGCTAACAACCCGGACGACTACATCGTCTTGCCGGAAACGATCTCCAAGGAGCCGCTCGCGCCGGCCTTCCGCCAGAACGACTCCAACTGGGGCGATATCGTTTCCTGGTCCGTCTGGCTGCTGATGGCCGCCGAGGAAAAGGGCATCACCCAGGCGAATGTCGACGAGAAGCTGAAGAGCGAGGATCCGGACGTACAGCGCATGCTGGGCGCCACCGAGGAACTCGGCAAGATGCTCGGCCTCGACGACAAGTGGGGCTACAACATCATCAAGAGCGTCGGCAATTACGGCGAAATCTTCGAGCGCAACGTGGGCGAGGGCACCAAGCTCGGCCTGACGCGCGGCCCGAACGCGCTCTGGAATGCCGGCGGCCTGATCTACTCGCCGCCGATCCGTTGATCGCTTCCTAGGGCGATCCTCCGGGGCGCGCATGGCGGCGCGTGCGCCCCCTCTTTCCTGATATCGGCGGCGAGGTTTCATGGCTTTCCTGCATGACATGCGCTTTCGCGCCTATTTTTACCAGGTCGTCGCGATCGGCTTCGTGGCCCTCGTCGGCTGGACACTGTTTTCCACGGCGAGCGCCAACCTTGCCAAGCAGAACATCGCGACGGGCTTCGACTTCCTGACGCGGCCGGCCGGCTTCGTCATCACCGAGGCGGCCATCGCCTTCGAGCCTACCGACACGGTCGGCCGCGCCATCCTGGTCGGCATCGCCAATACGGTGAAGGTCTCGCTGCTCGCCGCCATCTTCGGCACCATGCTCGGCCTTGCCGTCGGCATCGCGCGCATGTCGAGAAACCCGCTGCTGGCACGCCTCGCGCTCGTCTATGTCGAGCTTCTGCGCAACGTGCCGCTGCTGCTCTATCTCTTCCTCTGGTATTCGCTGATCATCCTCATCCTGCCGCCGGTAAAGCAGGCCCTGAACCTCCTGCCGGGCGTCTATCTCTCCAACAGCGGCCTCGTCGTGCCGGCGGCGCTCGTCGAAAGCGGGGGCCTTGCGCTTCTCGCCTGCCTCGTCGGCGGCGCGGCCGCGGCCCTCGTCATCCGCAATGCCGCGACGAAGAGACGTGTCGCGACCGGTCAGTCGAACCACGGCGGCCTCATCGCGCTTGCCGTGCTCGTCGGTCCCGCGCTGCTGCTCTGGCTTGCCGGCGGCGTCGCTATCGACTGGGATTTCCCGACGGCTGGAAAATTCCGCCTGACGGGCGGGCTGCATGTGCGGCCGGAATTCGTGGCGCTGCTCTTCGGCCTTGCGCTCAGTGTCTCGGCGAACGTCGCGGAAATCGTGCGCGCCGGCATCCAGGCGGTCAACAAGGGGCAGTGGGAGGCTTCGGCCGCGCTCGGGTTGCCGCGCGGCAAGACCATGCGGCTCGTCGTGCTGCCGCAGGCGCTGCGCATCATCATCCCGCCGCTCACCAATACCTATCTCACCGTCTTCAAGAACAGTTCGCTGGCCATCGCCATCGGCTATCCGGACCTCGTCACCGTCTCCAACATCGTGATGAACCAGACCGGGCAGGCCATGGAGACGATCGCGATCTTCATGGGCGTCTATCTCGCCCTTTCGATCGCCATCTCGCTTCTGATGAACTGGTACAATGCGCATGTCGCGCTGAAGGAGCGTTGATATGACCGACGTTCAGGCCCTCGTTCTCGCCCCGCCGCAGCCAGCCCCCGCCGCCGCGCGTGGCGGAAAGCTCTCCGCCTATTTCGGCACGCCCGGCAACACGCTGATCAGCGTCGCCTCCATCGCCGCCATCGTCTTCATCGCCAAGCTCGCCTTCGGCTGGCTGGTGGTCGATGCCGTGTTCTCCGGCGACGGCGCTGTGTGCAAGGCGGCGAGCGGGGCCTGCTGGCCCTTCGTGGCGCAGAAGCTGCGCTACATGCTCTTCGGCTTCTATCCCTATGACGAGCAATGGCGGCCGATGCTGGCGCTGCTCCTGCTCTTCGGCGCCTGCCTCTTCTCCATGATGCCGCGCTTCTGGAGCCGCAAGCTGCTGATCGCCTGGATCATCGTCATCCTGCCGGCGCTCTACATCCTCATGGCCGGCGGCGTCTTCGGTCTGACGCCGGTGCCGACGACGAGCTGGGGCGGCCTGCCGCTGTCCTTCACGCTCTCCTTCGTCGGGCTGACGCTCGCCTTGCCGCTCGGCATCGTGCTGGCGCTCGCCCGCGCCTCGAACCTGCCGGCGATCCGGGTGCTTGCGGTCGGCTTCATCGAGATCGTGCGTGGCGTGCCGCTGATCAGCATCCTCTTCATGGCGACGGTCATGCTGCCGCTCTTCATGCCCGAGGGCACGACCATCGACAAACTGCTGCGCGCGCAGGTGGCGATCATCCTCTTCGCCTCGGCCTATATCGCTGAGATCGTGCGCGGCGGCCTGCAGGACGTGCCGGCCGGGCAATATGAGGCGGGCAAGTCGCTCGGCCTGCATTACTGGCAGATCATGCGCAAGATCGTGCTGCCGCAGGCGCTGAAGAAGGTCATTCCGCCGATGGTCGGCCTCTTCATCGGCTTCTTCCAGGATACGACGCTCGTCACTATCGTCGGCCTCGTCGATTTCCTCGATACCGTCCGTTCCGCCATCCGCGACCCGGAATGGCAGGGCATCGCGGTGTTGGAAGGCTATCTCGTCGCCGCCGCCGTCTATTTCACCTTCAGTGCCCTGATGGGCGCCTACAGCCGCTTCCTCGAAGTACATTTCAGGACGACCCATGCCTAACGTCACCGTCATCCGCAATGCCCGCACCGTCGTCGCCTATGACGAGGGGACCGGCGGCCACGCCTATATGCAGGACGCCGACGTCGCCTTCGACGAGACCGGCTTCGTCCATGTCGGCGGCCACTATGAAGGGCCCTTCACGACGGAGATTTCCGGCCACGACCGCATGGTCCTGCCGGGCTTCGTCAACGTGCATTGCCATTCCGGCGAGGAGCCGATTTCCAAGAGCTTCTTCGAGGATCAGGGAACCGCCGCCCTCTGGGGGCAGGCGATGTACGAATATTCGACGCTCATCGAGATCGGCGACGACGCGGTGAAGGCCGCGCTCACCGTCATGCTTGGCGATCTCCTGCGTAGCGGCGTCACCACCTTCGTCGATATCGCCGGCCCGCATGAATGCTGGCTGCCGACATTGGCTGAAAGCGGTGCGCGCGCCTATGTCGCCCCCGGCTTCCGTGAAGCGCAGTGGCATGTGGAAGACAGCCACCGCCTCGATTTCCGTTGGGATTCCGTCCGTGGCCGCGAGGCCTTCGCCCGTGCGCTCGAAACCGTCGATGCGGCGCAGGCCCATCCCTCCGGCCGCCTCGGCGGCATCGTCGCCCCGGCGCAGGTCGAGACCTGCTCGCCCGAACTGCTGCAGGAAGCGGCGGAAGCCGCGCGCAGCCGCAAGGTGCCGATTACCATCCATGCCGCCCAGACCATGGCCGAGCACGAGGAACTGCTGCGCCGCCATGGCCTCACCGCCGTGCACTATCTCGAAAAGCTCGGTGTCCTCGGCCCGGATCTCATCCTCGGCCATTGCATCTTCATCGACAGCCATGGCTGGACGCGCCAGCGCACGGCGGACGATCTCGGCCGCCTTGCGGCAAGCGGCACCAGCGTCGCCCATTGCCCCGTCACCTTCGCGCGCAGCGGCATGATCCTGCAATCGGTCGGCAGGTATCGCCGCAGTGGGGTCAACGTGGCGCTCGGCACGGACAGCTATCCCTTCAACATGCTGGAGGAGATGCGCACGGCGCTGATCAACGCCCGCATCGCCACCGGCACGGTCTTCGACGTCTCGACCGCCGATATTCTCGACGTCGCGACGCTGGCGGGCGCGAAAGCCCTCGGCCGCAGCGATATCGGCCGCATCGCGAAGGGCGCGAAGGCGGATTTCTCGCTGGTCGATCTCAAGCATCCCGGCATGCAGCCGGTCTATGACTCGCTGCGCAACCTGCTGCATTGCGCGGCCGAGCGCGCGGTCGCGGCCGTCTATGTCGACGGCGCCTGCGTCATGGAGAACGACCGGCCGACGCGGGTCGATTATGACGGCGCCCTTGCGGAATTGCAGGCCGTGCAGGATTTCGCGGTGCGCCATTTCCAGGCGAACGACCCGCGCGGCCGATCCGCCGCCGCGCTCGCGCCGCTTTCGCTGCCGGTGCTGCCGCATCCGTGATGCTGCGGATCGCCAAGGGGGGAGGGAAGTCCTATGATGATCCTCCCGAACCCTGACCTGGCCGCACCGCGCATGCATCGACGACTGACCTTTCTCCGCTCCTCCGCCGCTTTTGCTGGCGGCTGGCTGTTGTTGCTGGCGGCTTTCGGCGTCTATTCCGCGACGAGCCATTGGCAGGCCTTCGAGCAGGAGGTTTCGGAAAGCGGCCGCGCCTTGCAGCGCGCGATTTCCCAGCGCGTCGCCCAGCACGATGCGCACCTGACCGGTCTCAGCGCCCTCGGCCTCGCGCAGGCGCAGCCATCGGAGGATTTCGACCTCGTCGCCAAGTCGATCCTGCGCTTCTACCCCCGCATCGTCGCCATCGACCTCGTGCGTCTTCCGTCAGACACGGCGCCTGATGTCGTCAGTTCGGCGACATCAGGCGATGGCTCGACCGTCGATCCCGCGCAGGTCTCCCGGGCCGTGGAAATGCTCACCCCCGGCAAGGCGGCCTATGGCGCGGATGCCAAGCCCGGCCATTACCGGGTGATGAAGCGCATGAATGAGACGATGGCCGTCAGCCTCGATATCGACGGCGCAAAGCTGGTCGAGGGCGAGGAACTGCCGCGCTGGGCGACGCTGCGCCTCTCGACGGCAGAGGGGCCGTTGCTGGAAACTGGTGCAAGGCAGCCCGACGCCGCAGGCTTTCTTGTCCGCACGGTCCGTTTCGACGCGTCGATCGTCAGCGCCACCCAACCGCTGCGCCTTTCCCTGCAGCGCCATGTCACGCTGGCGCAGCTCCTGCCGCCGCTGCCCTTCGCGCTTTTCGCCGCCCTCTCGCTTGCGGGTCTCGTGCTCGTGCGCTCGCTGCTGAAGCACCGGCAGGATGCCGCTTTGGCGCGGGAGGCGGCGGAGGCCGCGTCCCAGCGCGAGGCGCTGCGCCAGCACGAGACGAAGCTTGCCCATGCGCTGCGCATCAACAGCATGGGCGAGATGGCCTCCGGCATCGCCCATGAACTCACCCAGCCGCTAACGGCGCTGCTGAGCCAGAGCCAGGCGGGCAGGCGCATCGCCGCTGCGAACGGCCTGACGGATACGCCCATCGACACCGTGCTTGCCGCCAATGTGCTGCAGGCCAAACGCGCTGCCGATATCCTCGTGCGCCTGCGCGCCTATGTCGGCAAGAGCGCGCTGGAGGCCGGCGTGCACGATCTCGGCCGCCATGTCGCCGATATCGTCGCCCTCTCGCGCATCGACCTCGACCGGCGCGGCATCGCGCTCGATG
This sequence comes from Shinella zoogloeoides, assembly GCF_033705735.1. Classification (NCBI taxonomy): domain Bacteria; kingdom Pseudomonadati; phylum Pseudomonadota; class Alphaproteobacteria; order Hyphomicrobiales; family Rhizobiaceae; genus Shinella; species Shinella zoogloeoides. The sequence continues at coordinate 1,951,804 of NZ_CP131130.1, read as the reverse complement.
TCGAGATACCGGAGGCGCCCGCACTGGCGCGGATCGACCCCGTGGAGATCGAGCAGGTCATCCACAACCTCATCCGCAACGCCGCCGATGCCGTCGAGCAGACGGAGAGGGCGGATGGCCGGGTGCTGGTCGCGCTGAAGCCGGCGGGAACAAGTTACGAGATTACCGTCTCGGATAACGGCACCGGCATCCCGCCGGATATCCTGCCGCGCCTCTTCGAACCGTTCTTCTCCAGCAAGCCCGATGGCATGGGCCTCGGGCTCAGCCTTTGCGAAAGCATCGTCGAGCGCTTCGACGGCAGCATTTCGGCCGGGAACGGGGCGGCGGGCGGCGCGATCTTCACCGTGCGCCTGCCGGCGGCACAGGATATGCAGAAACGAGAGGAAGCAGCGGAATGACGATGGCGCCGGTCTATCTGGTCGATGACGACGAGGGGGTGCGCAGTGCCCTGTCGCTTCTGCTCGGCACCTATGGCGTCCGCATCGAGACGTTCGGCGATCCCACCGCTTTCCTCGCCCGCGCGCCGAAACTGAAGCCGGGCGTGCTGCTGCTCGACCTGCGCATGCCCGCCATCACCGGCCTGCAACTGCACGAAAAGCTCGCCGCCATCGGCTGCGACTGGCCCACCATCATCTGCACCGGCCATGGCGACGTGCATGCCTGCCGCCGCGCCTTCAAGGCGGGCGTCGTCGATTTCCTCACCAAGCCCATCGACGAGCAGGTGCTGATCGAGGCCCTGCAGCAGGCTTCCGGTGCTCTGGACGTGCATGCAGAGAAGGCCGAGGCGGTGAAACTGGTGGCGCAGCTTACCGATCGCGAGCGCGAGGTGTTGGACATGGTCGGGCGCGGCTGGTCGACGAAGGAGATCGCCGACAGCCTGCAACTGTCACCCCGCACGGTCGATACGCATCGCGCCAACATCGCCCAGAAGCTCGGCACGACCTCGGTCGCCGAGTTCGCGCGTCTCGCCCTGATCGGGCAGGCTCCGTAGTCCTACGGACCCCGCTCCGTCCGTCCACCGATACCCTAGGACGCGGAAATCTCCGAAAAGAGGGTCGTTGCCGCCGATGAGACCGGGCGGCCCCAGATGGAGATCAACATGAAGAAGTTCGTTGCTACCGCCTTCGCCGCTCTCGCCTTCGCCGGCGCCGCCAATGCCGACGTGCTCACCGAGCGCAACATGCCGCTCGACATCGCCGTCGAAGCCGCCCAGGCCGCCGTCAATGCCTGCGCCGCCAAGAAGTTCAACGTGACGGCCGCCGTCCTCGACCGCGCCGGCATCACCCGCGCCGTGCTGCGCGCAGACCGCGCCGGCCCGCATACCGTCGACAGCGCGATCCGCAAGGCTTTCACCGCCGCTTCCATGCGCACGCCGACCCAGAAGATCGCCGAGAATGTCGGCAAGAACCCGGCTGCCGCGCAACTCGTTTCCATCGAGGGCTTCCTCGTCCTCGCCGGCGGCGTTCCGGTGAAGGCGGGTGAGGAAACCATCGGCGCCATCGGCGTCGGCGGCGCGCCGAGCGGCGATATCGACGACGAATGCGCCCGCGCCGGCATCGAGGCCGTCAGCGCCAAGCTGAAGTAAGGATTGCGCGTTCCATGATCGACCCCGGCGCCGGAAGGCGCCGGGGTCTTTCTGTTTGAAGCTCCTCCAACGGAGGAGGGCGGGACGCCGGGGTTTGTCCTTTGCCGGGAAAGGCATAGACTGCCCGAAATCACCGGGAGAATGCCGCATGCGCCCAACGATTCCCGCACTCGCCGCCTGCCTGCTTCTTGCCGCGGCCTCGCAGTCCGCTGCGCGGGACGGCGCCTATGTCGCCTGCGACAATGGCCTGCGCTGCTTCAAGGCGCCATGCCCTTCCACGACGGTGCGCGATCTTGCGACCGGCAAGCTGTGGAAGGGGGCGTCGCCGGATATCGGCAGGCTTTCGGCGAGTGATCAGCAGCGTATCCGCGAGACGGATGCGCTCTATTATGGCCGCCTCGTGCTGCGCGGCCATATCGTGCGGCAGGCAAAGGGCCCTTCCGCGCTCGTCGTGACCGGCATCGAGCGGAAGGCGAAGCCGGCGGAGCGCCGGCACTGCCCGAAGGGATAGGGGCGACCTGCAAACGGCGCCTTTTCGCGCTTCCGGTGGATAGACCTAATCGCGGTCCGGCGCGCCGAGCGGGAAGAACTTCCGGTAGGGCCTGCCTTCATCGACCGCACGGGCGAAGGCGGAGCGTTCGAGCAGCCGCCGGCGATAGGCGTGTACGTTGCGAAAGCCCGGATCGATGGCATGGGTCCAGTCGGCGTAGAAGAGGAAGGGGCCGGCGCCGCAATCAGCGAGCGTGAAGACCTCGCCCGCGGCCCATTCTCGGCCTTCCATGTGCCGGTCGAGCCAGGCATAGGCGCGCTCCAGCATCCGCCGCGCCTCCTCGACGCCGTAGGGGTCGCGGTCCGGCTCGGAGCGGATGGCGTCGAAGACGATCTTCTGCTGCGGCGTCGAGATGTAATTGTCGAAGAAGCGGTCGAGCATGCGCACCTCGATCGCCGCGTCAGGATCGTCCGGGATGAGCTTCACGGGCCCCGGATAGCGCAGTCCCAGATATTCGATGACGATGGTCGCCTCGACGATCGTGCGGTCGCCGTCGACGAGGATGGGGAACCGCTTGATCGGCCAGCGCGCCTCGAAATCGGCAAGCGTTTCCGGCTGGGCATGGTCGAGCATGCGATACTCGAAATCCGTGCCGTTTTCATAAAGCGCCGTCAGCGCCTTCTGGCAGTAGCTTGAAAAGGGATGGGCATAGAGAACCGGCTTCATGGCAACCTCCCGTTTGCCATGCCTTTGTCGCAAATCCGATTGCACTTTGCAATCGGATTTTCAAGGCGCAGCAGTTTCCCGACCTCGGGCGGGACCTGCATGGTTCCGGACCGTCAGTCGCTCCGCCAAGCGAAAGCCCTCTGCAGGTCTTCGCTGTGCGATCTTGCGAACTGGGTCTGGGCGAGCGGGATGGCCAGGACCAAAAAGACCAGGGCGCCGACGAACAACGCGCCGGGATAAAGCAGTCTGGGTTTCACGTATCACCTCGCATTCCAGTACCGGTTTATCCGGTGAAAACCTGACATCGGGCTGAACGCGGCCGGATCGTTCAGGCGGCTGTCAGCTTGGCGGGGCAGGGGGAAACAAAATGGCGGACCGTGCGCGGCCTTGCCCGATTTGACGTGAAAGGACCATTCATGCGCGAAGGAACCGGCCGCTTCTCCCTCTGGCGGCCTGAACTTGGCAGCGTTACCGTCAGCATCCTGACGGCGCTTTATCTTCTGGCGCTCACGAACTGGAGCTTCTGGTCGAAGGGCTGGTCCTATCTTGAGGGCCGTCCCACCACCTTCGCGTCCATCGCCCTTGGGGTCGCCTGCCTTTACATCGCGCTCTGCGTCGCCGTTTCGCTGAAATATGTGATGAAGCCGCTCTTCATCGCGCTCATCCTCGCAAGCGCCGCGGGCGCCTGGTTCATGGACCGCTTCGGCGTCGTCATCGACATCGAGATGATCCGCAATGCCGCCGAGACGAACAGCGCGGAAGCCGGCCATCTCATCACGCCGGGCTTCGTCATCCACATGCTGGCCTATGGCGTGTTGCCCTCGCTCCTTCTGATCTGGGTGAAGGTCCGCCACCGCACCTTCTTCGGCAAGGTGCGCGGCAACCTTGCCGTCATCGTGCCGGCGCTTGTCGTCGCGCTCGTCGCGGGGCTCTCCCACGCCCGCGTCTATGCCGCCGCCGTCAGGGCGCATCACGACTGGTTCGAGACGCTCAATCCCATCGTGCCGCTCGTCACCGCCGTCCAGTTCGCGGCCGGCCAGTCCGGCGACCTGAATGTGGTGGCCGCACCGCTCGGCGAGGATGCGCGTGTCAGCGACGCGCCGCTTGGCCAGCGCAAGCCGCGCCTCATGATCGTCGTTGCCGGCGAGACCGCGCGCGCCGACAATTTCTCGCTCGGCGGCTATGAGCGCGATACCAATCCCGAACTGGCCAGGAAGGATATCCTCTACTTCCCCGACACGACGAGCTGCGGCACGGCGACCGCCGTCTCGCTGCCCTGCATGTTCTCCGTCTATACCCGCTCCGACTATACGCACCGCAAGGGGCTCGCGACGCAGAACTTGCTCGACGTGCTCTCCCATGCCGGCGTCGATGTCGAATGGTGGGACAACAATACCGGCGACAAGGAAATCGCCAAGCGCGTGAAGGAGCAGTCGCTGATCAAGAACGGCAATCCGGCCTATTGCTCGGGCGGCGAGTGCCAGGATCAGGTGCTGATCGATGCGCTGGACGGCTGGATCGGCTCGGTGAACCGGGACACGGTGCTGGTGCTGCACCAGATCGGCAGCCACGGTCCGGCCTATTACCAGCGCTATCCCGAGGCGTTCCGCCACTTCCAGCCGGAATGCCGCAGCGCCGAGTTCTCCGACTGCACGAAGGAGGAGATCGTCAACGCCTATGACAATACGATCGCCTATACCGACCACATCCTTGCAAGCGTGATCGACCGGCTGCAGAAGCAGGAGGACCGCCTCGACGTCTCCATGCTCTACATGTCCGACCATGGCGAATCGCTCGGAGAGCTGGGCCTCTACCTGCACGGCGCGCCCTACATGATCGCGCCGAGCCATCAGACCCATGTGCCCTTCGTGCTCTGGCTCGGCAAGGACGAGAAGGCGGCCTATTCCGCTGCCTGCCTTGAAGGCAAGACCAGGGAACCGCAATCGCACGACAACCTCTTCCACACCGTGCTCGGCATGATGCGGGTCGATACCACTGTGCGCGATCCGTCCCTCGACATCGTCTCCGGCTGCCGCGAGGGTGCTACGTCCTGAACGATGGGCATGGCAAGACGGCTCCTGCCCATGTATCGTCCGGATTCGGAAGGCGGCGGCGGTCAATGCGCCGCCGCGATGCGGAGTGCCGGGCGATTGAGAGTTCTGCTGATCGAGGACGACGCCGTTCTGGGCGAGGCGGTGCGTGATTATGTGGCCGGGCTCGGTCATGCCGTCGACTGGATGCAGACGCTGGACGACGGCCGCACGGCGACGGACACGGTTGCCTACGACCTCATTCTGCTCGACCTGCGCCTGCCGGACGGCAGCGGGATTTCGCTGCTGACGGACCTGCGCCGGGCCGGTGCCATCACGCCCGTCATCATCCTCACCGCACACGACCAGATCTCCGACCGCATCGAGGGGCTGAACAGCGGGGCGGACGATTATCTCGTCAAGCCCTTCAACCTCGGCGAGCTCAATGCGCGCATGCTGGCCGTCGCCCGGCGTTATGCCGGCACGGCCCTTCCCTTGGTGGAGGCCGGGCCGCTGACGATCCAGCTTGCCGATCGCCGGGTGCTGCGCGAGGGCGAGCCGGTCGATCTTTCCAGCCGGGAATGGGCGGTGCTGGCGCGGCTTGCCGCCCGGCCCGATGCCATCGTCTCCAAGGGGCAGATCGAGGAGGCGCTCTATGCCTTCGGCTCGGAAATCGAAAGCAACACGGTGGAGGTCTATGTGAGCCGGCTGCGCAAGAAGCTCGGCAAGGGCTGCGTGGAGACCCTGCGCGGCATCGGCTACAGGCTCGGCCGATGAGAGGCGGGCCGATGAGAGGGGGAAGGAGCCTTGCCGGCCAGCTCATGCTGTGGATCACGGCGACGATCACGCTGCTCTGGCTCGTCGCCGTCGGCTTCGGCGCCTTCGTCATGCATGACGAGTTCGGCGAGATTTTCGACAGCGCCCTGCAGGAGACCGCCGAGCGCCTCGTGCCGCTGGTGGTCGATGACCTGAGGCATCGCGACGAGCCGAACGCCCCGTTGCGCATCGAGGCGACGCGCGGCCCCTCCGAGGAGGAATACCTGACCTATCAGGTGCGCGACGAGACGGGCAGGGTGCTGCTGCATTCGCACACCGCGCCCGTCGATCCCTTCGGCGCGCCGCTCAAGGTGGGATTCTGGGAAGGGCGCAAGGGCCGCATCTACACGGCTGCGACGCTGGACGAGACGATCTTCGTGCAGGTGCAGGATTCGGCGAAGGAGCGGCGGGAGGCGACGCGGGAGGGTTCGCTCGCCCTGCTCCTGCCCGTGCTGCTCATCGTTCCCCTCACCATCACGGCCGTCTGGTTCATCGTGCGCCGTGTTCTGGCGCCGGTCGAAACGTTGCGCGCGGCGATCGGCGAGAAGGATGGCGGCAATCTCGCCGCCATCGAGGCGGTGGGTCTGCCGCAGGAGCTGCGGCCGATCCTCCGCTCGGTCAATCTCCTGCTTGCCCGCCTGCGCGCGGTCCTTGCGGCCGAGCGCGAATTCACCTCCAACAGCGCCCATGAGCTGCGCACGCCGATCGCAGGCGCGCTGGCGCAGACGCAACTTCTCCTCTCCGAGCTGACTGATGTGCCGGAACGCGCGCGCGCCCAGCAGATCGAAGCCTCGCTGCAGAAGCTGACCAAGCTTACGGAAAAGCTGCTGCAGCTCGCCCGCGCCGAGGCGGGCATCGGCATGACGGAAAACACCTTCGACGTCGCCGATGTCGCCCGTGTCGTCGTCACCGATTTCCAGCGCGCCTCGGCCGATGCCGGACGCATCCGTCTCGCAAGCGACCTTGCCGCGCCCGTCCTGCACGAGGGCGAGGCGGACGCCTTCGCCATCGTGCTGCGCAATCTCATCGAAAATGCGCTGCTGCACGGGCGGGCCGATGCGCCGGTCGACATTCACCTCACCGGGGCGGGCGATGTGCGCATCCGCAACGGCGCCCCACGCATGAGCGACGAGGAGCTTGCCGCCGTGCGCAAGCGCTTTGCCCGCGGCAGGACCCTTGCGGCCGGTTCCGGCCTCGGCCTGTCCATCGCCGAGCGGCTCCTGGGGCAGATGCAGGCGAGCCTCGTCCTGACCTCGCCCATCCCCGGCATGCCCGACGGCTTCCAGGCCGAGATCGTGTTTCCCACACGGAGCTGAGGGGGCGGCAGCAGGCCTGACCCATTTCCGGACAGCCCGGTTTTCCGGTGTTTCCCGCTTGCAACAGTCGGGCGGTTCCGGCTATTTTTTTGTATTAGCATGTGAGAAAGTTGTGGCTTTATGCCCAATATTGTGGTTTTATGTGGCCATAATCAAAAACTGGTGGGGAACATGGGTCGCAAACCGGAGGAATATGCGCGGCTTCTGGCCAGCGCACTTTGCAAGTTGCATGCAGCAGAATCTCGCGGCGGGTCGCCGCTTCTTTCAGAAAACAGCGTTCGCGTAATCAGCCAGACCATTGCCGCGGCGATGGACGAGGCACGGAATATCCACATCCATGAAGAGCTGACGGCGATGAACGAGCGCCGCGAGCGTGTCCTGCTTCACTCCTGATCGTAAGCTTATGGCGCGGGTTTGTACTGCGTATTGCGCCAATGACATGTCATGATCACGGAGCTGCCGCCCGAAGCCGCGTATTCTGGCTTCGGGCGGTCTATTCATGTCCTGAGGTGACTTTCCCGGTGCGGGGCGATAGGTCCTCATAAGGCCTGTGGCATCGATTCTGAGGAGGAACCCGACATGACGCAATGGGGCAGCACCGGCAAGGGCAGGATAGCACTCGTGACGGGCGGCGGAACAGGCATCGGCCTTGCAATCGCGCGCGCCCTCAGCGCCGAAGGCTATGCCGTCGTCATTACCGGGCGGCGGCTTGCCGTGCTGGAGACGGCGGCGGGGGAGATCGCTGCGGCGACGGGCAATCCCGTGCGGGGCATCGCCTGCGACGTCGGCGATCCCTTGCAGGTGGCGGCCGTCTTTGCCGAGGTGAAGCAGGAATTCGGCCGGCTCGACGTTCTCGTCAACAATGCCGGCTCCAATGTCTCGCCGGCATTGCTGGAGGACATTCCCTTCGAGGAATGGTCGAGCATCCTCGCCGCGAACCTCACCGGCGCGTTTCTCTGCACCCAGCAGGCCTTCCGCATCATGAAGGACCAGAGCCCGCGCGGCGGGCGCATCATCAACAACGGCTCGATTTCCGCGACCGCGCCGCGCCCCAATTCCGCGCCCTATACCGCGACGAAGCACGCCATCACCGGCCTCACCAAGTCGACCGCGCTCGACGGGCGCAAATACGATATCGCCTGCGGTCAGATCGACATTGGCAATGCGGCAACGGACATGACCTCCCGCATGAATGCCGGCGTTCTGCAGGCCAACGGCGAGATCGCCTCCGAGCCGACCATGTCGGTCAGCCACGTCGCCGACGCGGTCGTCTACATGGCCAGCCTGCCGCTCGACGCCAACGTGCTGACCATGACGGTCATGGCGACCAACATGCCATTCGTCGGGCGGGGGTAGGGCGCGTATCGGTCCGGGCCCGGCGGTGGTGCGTTTTTCAGGATTACTGCGACAGGATTGTTGAAATCCAGGGGTGAGCGGTGCAGTCCGTGAGCCCGCGATAGAGGATGCCCTCCCACCCGAAGGCGCTGGCGGCCTGCACCACCGCCTCCGAATCGTCGAAGAAGAGGGGCGGTTCGTCCTGGGGCCCGAGGATTTCCGCGGCGCGCTCGAAGAAGGCGCGCATGGGCTTCAGCGCGCCGAACCGGGCCGCGTGAAACATATCATCGAACAGGTTCTCGAAGCCGTGCCTGTTCCAGAGATGGAACGCGCGCAGGTGTTCCTGGTTGGTCGCGACATAGAGGCGGGCGCGTCCCGTCCGCCGGAGGCGGCGGACGACATCCAGCAATTGCCGGTTCAGGTGACTGTCGCGATCCAGCCAATAGCTGGCGACGACGAAGGGTGAGCCAAGAAAACCCAGTTGCGGAAGGACTTCTTCGAGGGCCGAAAGCAGCGCCTTGCGGCCCGTCAGGACCTCTTTCTCGAAGGCCTGCTTGATGAAGAGATCGCGGAATGCCGCCGGATCGATGCCGAGATCGGCAAGCAGGTGCTCGTCCCATCGGCGGCGGCGTTCCGTCTGCCCCGTATAGCCATGGACGAGGACGCCATCCACATCGAAGAGCACCGATCTCAAGACAATCCCCTTTCAGCTTGATGGACTAACGCCGCGGCTCGCCGCCCGCGGCGTAGACCGTCTTCTGCTGGAACTTGAAGACATGGCCGCAGCGGCAGCGGATCATGTGCTTGTCGGGATATTTCGAGGGCCGTTCGGTGAGGAAGCCGCGCGGCAGGGAATCGACGGTGAAATCCGGGTGAGCGCGGGTCGGCATGTCGTCCTCGGAGACTTCCGCATAGCCGGCATTGCCGCACATGGCGCATTCCAGTTTGCGCGAATAGCGGTCGCGGGCGGCCATGAGGGACTCCTTCGTCGGTTAGGGTTCGCCGTTAATAGGCATCGGCCCGGCCGGTTTCAAGGATTCGATGCGGCCAGCAAAGCCTGTAGGGCGGTGATGATGCGGCGGTGCTGGTGGGCGTGGCGCGTGCGCACGTTGACGGCGGCGTAGACCGGCTGGGCGATAGGCTCGGCGCCTTCCACCCGGCTTGCCGCGCCGGCCTGCACCAGCCGCGCGGCGTCGGCCGCCGTCACGAAGGCCGAGCCGCCCAGCTTCTGCATCAGCGCGAGGATCGCGGTCGTCTCGCCGCTGGCGATGGGCGCGGTGGAAAGGCCGGGATAGGCCTGCCGGTGCAGCCGGTCGAAGGCGGGGGAGTAGACGGCCTGGATATAATCCTCCGGCCTGACGTCCTCGATGCGGCTTACCCGGTTGCTCACCATGTCGTAGCGTACTTCGCCGATGCGCTCGTAATGGAGGTCCGGCAGGTAATGCGGCGTGAAGAGGATGGCGAGGTCGAGGTCGCCGGCCCCGAGGTCTCGGTTCATCTGGTTGGAATAGTCCACCTCCAGATAGATCGAGGTGCCCGGCAGTTCCTTGCGCACCGCCGCCAGCCAGTCGCCGGCATAGTGGGCGGCAAGGTCGTGCTGCAGGCCGAGGCGCATGGAGCGCTCGTAGGCGCCTGCCGTTTCCACCGCCCGTGCCGCCTCGTGCCATTGATGCTGCAGGGCCTTGGCGTGGTCGAGGAAGCGCAGGCCCGCGGCCGTCGGCTGGGTGCCGCCCTTGTTGCGCGAAAAGAGTTTTCGCGCAAACAGCGCCTCCAGCGCGTTGATGCGATGCGTGACTGTCGATTGCGTGATGTTCAGCCGCTCCGCCGTGCGGTTGAAATTGCGCGTTTCCATCAGGTCGAGGAATGTCTCAATCAGGGCAATCTGCATGAACGCGCCGCATTTTCTCAATGTTTGACAATAGTCTAATCGGCATCCTCGATTAATAAAGCGAAATCCTCCGCTTGTCCCCCGGCGCTTTGGTTGCCACAAATTCCCGTCGAATAAGGGGATCGAGAATGTCCGCACTGCCAAGCCATGCCCGTGTCGTCATCATCGGTGGAGGCGCTGTCGGCGCATCCGCCCTCTATCATCTGGCCAAGGCCGGATGGACCGATTGCGTGCTGCTCGAGAAGAACGAGCTGACCGCCGGCTCGACATGGCATGCCGCCGGCAACGTGCCGACCTTCTCCTCCTCCTGGTCGATCATGAACATGCAGCGCTATTCCGCCTCGCTCTACCGGGAGCTTGGCGAACTGGTCGACTACCCCATGAACTACCATGTCACCGGCTCGATCCGCCTCGGCCATTCGAAGGAGCGGTTGCAGGAGTTCAAGCGCGTCGTCGGCATGGGCCGCTACCAGGGCATGGACCTCGACATCCTGACGCCCGACGAGATGCGGGGCAGGTATCCCTTCCTCGAAACGCACGACCTTACCGGTGCGCTTTACGATCCCAATGATGGCGACATCGATCCCGCACAGCTCACGCAAGCCTTGGCAAAAGGCGCGCGCGACATGGGCGCGAAGATCTTCCGCTTCTGTCCCGCCACCGGTGCCCGGCGCGAGGGGGAGGAGTGGGTGATCTCCACGCCACAGGGCGAAATCCGCTGCGAGAAGGTGGTCAACGCCGCCGGCTACTATGCCCGCGAGGTGGGAAAGTGGTTCGGCCGCGACGTGCCGATGATGGTGATGAGCCACCAGTACATTCTCTTCGAGGAAATCCCCGAGCTTGCCGCATGGTCGCGGGAGGCCGGGCACAAGCTGCCGCTGCTGCGCGACGTGGACTCGTCCTATTATCTCCGTCAGGAAAAGACGGGCATGAATCTCGGCCCCTACGAGCGGAACTGCAAGGCGCATTGGGTGACGCCTGACGATCCGATGCCGGACGATTTCTCCTTCCAGCTCTTCCCCGATGATCTCGACCGCCTCGAATGGTATCTCAACGACGCCGTGGAGCGCGTGCCGATCCTCGGCACGGCGGGCCTGTCGCGCATGATCAACGGCCCCATTCCCTATGCGCCCGACGGCAATCCGCTGATCGGCCCGATGCCGGGCGTGCCGAACGCGTTCGAGGCCTGCGTCTTCACCTTCGGCATCTGTCAGGCGGGCGGGGCCGGCAAGGTGCTGGCGGAATGGGTCACGGAAGGCGAGACGGAATGGGACATGTGGTCCTGCGATCCGCGCCGCTACACCAGCTTTGCCGCCGACAAGGACTATTGCATCGCCAAGGGCATGGAAATCTACGGCCACGAATATGCGATGCACTTCCCCAAGCATGCATGGCCGGCGGGCCGGGACAGGAAGCTCTCGCCGATCCACGACCGCATCAAGGCGCTCGGCGGCCAGTTCAAGCCCTATAACGGCTGGGAGCGCGCCAACTGGTATGCGAAGCCCGGCGACGATCTTTCGGAAGAATCCACCCAGACCTGGAACCGCGAGGGGCCGTGGCGTCCGCGCATCGAGGAGGAGTGCCGCGCCGTTACCGAGGCCGCCGGCATTCTCGACCTTCCCGGATTCTCACGCTTCCGCGTGAAGGGGGAAGGCGCGACGGCGTGGCTCTCTTCGCTCATCACCGGCAAGGTGCCGAAGCCCGGCCGCATAGGCCTTGCCTATTTCTCCGACGACAAGGGCCGCATCGTCACGGAAATGTCCGTCATGATGCTGGACGAGGACTTCTTCTTCCTCATCACCGCCGCGACCGCCCAGTGGCACGATTTCGAATGGCTGATGAAGCATCTTCCCAAGGACGCCGCCTTCACCATTGATGACGTGACGGATAGCTTCTCCTGCCAGATTCTTTCCGGCCCGAATTCCCGCGCCATCCTCGCCGACGTGTCCGATGCCGACCTTTCCAAGGGCTGGCTGACGCACCAGAGTTGCCAGATCGCCGGCCGCTGGTGCCAGCTCGTGCGCGTCTCCTTCGCCGGCGAACTCGGCTGGGAAATCCACACGAAGATCGAGGACACCGCCGCCATCTTCGATGCCGTGTGGGCGGCGGGGCAGAAGCATGGCCTGAAGCCTTTCGGCATGGAGGCGCTGGACAGCCTGCGCATCGAGAAGGGCTACCGCGCGTGGAAGGGCGATCTTTCGACCGACTACACGATCCTGCAGGGCGGCCTCGACCGTTTCGTCGACTGGACCAAGCCCGACTTCAAGGGCAAGCCGGCGCTGGAGCGCGAGAAGCAGCAGGGCGTCACCAAGCGGTTCGTGACGCTGACGGTGGAAGCCGGCGAGTGCGACGCGCCCTACATGTCGACGCTCTGGCACGGCGGCAAGGTCGTCGGCGAGACGACCTCGGGCAATTGGGGCTACCGCACCGGCAAATCCATCGCGCTCGGCATGCTGCGCGCCGACCTTACCGTGCCCGGCACGGAAATCGAGGTGGAAATCTACGGCGACCGCTTCAAGGCGACCGTCCAGCCGGACGGCCCGCTCTTCGATCCCAACAATGAAAGACTGCGCGCATGACGAAGCCCATTCCCTCCAAGGCGAGAGCCGTCATCATCGGCGGCGGCGTCTCCGGCTGCTCGGTCGCCTATCACCTCGCCAAGCTCGGCTGGACGGATGTGGTGCTGCTGGAGCGCAAGCAGCTCACGTCAGGCACGACATGGCACGCCGCCGGCCTCATCGGCCAGCTCCGCGCCTCGCAGAACATGACGCGCCTCGCCAAATATTCCGCCGACCTCTACGTCAAGCTCGAGGCCGAGACCGGCATCGGCACCGGCATGCGCCAGTGCGGCTCGATGACCGTGGCGCTCACCGAAGAGCGCAAGGAGGAAATCTACCGCCAGGCCTCGCTCGCCCGCGCCTTCGATATCGACGTGCGCGAGATCAGCGTGGACGAAGTGAAGGGGCTCTATCCGCACCTCAACACGGCGGATGTGAAGGCTGCCGTGCACCTACCGCTCGACGGCCAATGCGACCCCGCCAATATTGCCATGGCGCTTGCCAAGGGCGCGCGGCAGAACGGCGCGACCGTCATCGAGAACGTCAAGGTGACGTCGGTGCTGACGAAGGACGGCCGGGTGACGGGCGTTACCTGCGAGCAGAACGGTGAGACCTTCACCATCGAGACCGATAATGTCGTCAACGCCGCCGGCATGTGGGGGCGCACGCTCGCCGATATGTCGGGCGTCACGCTGCCTCTGCATGCCTGCGAGCATTTCTACATTGTCACGGAACCGATCCCGAACCTCCAGCGCCTGCCGGTGCTGCGCGTGCCGGACGAGTGCACCTATTACAAGGAGGACGCCGGCAAGATGCTGATCGGCGCCTTCGAGCTGAAGGCCAAGCCCTGGGGCATGGACGGCATCAGCGAGGACTTCTGCTTCGACCAGTTGCCGGAGGATTTCGACCACTTCCAGCCGATCCTCGAAAATGCCATCAACCGCCTGCCGATGCTGGAAACCGCCGGCATCCACACCTTCTTCAACGGCCCGGAGAGCTTTACGCCCGACGACCGCTATTATCTCGGCGAAGCCCCGGAACTGAAGGGCTACTGGGTCGCCGCCGGCTACAATTCCATCGGCATCGTCTCCTCCGGCGGCGCGGGCATGGCGCTCGCCCAGTGGATGAACGACGGCGAGCCGCCCTTCGACCTCTGGGAGGTGGACATCCGCCGCGCCCAGCCGTTCCAGAAGAACCGCACCTATCTCAAGGACCGCGTCTCCGAGACGCTCGGCCTGCTCTATGCCGATCACTTCCCCTATCGCCAGATGGCGACGGCGCGCGGCGTACGCCGCTCGCCGCTGCACGAGCACCTGAAGGCGCGCGGGGCGGTCTTTGGCGAGGTCGCCGGCTGGGAGCGCGCCAACTGGTTCGCGAAGGAAGGGCAGGAGCGGGAATACCGCTATTCCTGGAAGCGGCAGAACTGGTTCGAGAACCAGAAGGAAGAGCATCTTGCCGTCCGCAACGGCGTCGGCCTCTTCGACATGACCTCCTTCGGCAAGATCCGTGTGGAAGGCCGCGATGCGCTCGCCTTCCTGCAAAGGCTCTGCGCCAACCAGATGGACGTCGCCCCCGGCAAGATCGTCTATACCCAGATGCTCAATGCCCGCGGCGGCATCGAGAGCGACCTGACGGTGACGCGCCTTTCGGAAACCGCCTTCTTCCTCGTTGTGCCCGGCGCGACGCTCCAGCGCGACCTCGCCTGGCTGCGCAAGCATCTTGCCGACGAGTTCGTCGTCATCACCGATGTCACGGCGGCCGAAAGCGTGCTCTGCGTCATGGGACCGAAGGCGCGCGACCTCATGCAGAAGGTCAGCCCCAACGACTTCTCCAACGCCCATCACCCCTTCGCGACCGCCCGGGAGATCGAGATCGGCATGGGCCTCGCCCGCGCCCACCGCGTTACCTATGTCGGCGAACTCGGCTGGGAGCTTTACGTCTCCACCGACCAGACCGCCCATGTCTTCGAGGCGCTGGAGGCGGCCGGGGCCGATGTCGGCCTGAAGCTCTGCGGCCTGCACACGCTCGATAGCTGCCGCATCGAAAAGGCCTACCGCCATTTCGGCCACGACATCACCGACGAGGATCACGTTCTGGAAGCCGGCCTCGGCTTTGCCGTGCGCACGAAGAAGGGTGATTTCATCGGCCGCGACGCGGTTCTGCGCAAGCAGGAGGAGGGGCTGAAGCGCCGCATGGTGCAGTTCCGCCTCACCGATCCCGAGCCTTTGCTCTTCCACAACGAGGCGCTGGTGCGTGACGGGAAGATCGTCTCCACCGTCACCTCGGGCAATTACGGCCATGCCCTTGGCGGGGCCATCGGCATGGGCTACGTTCCCTCGGAAGGCGAAAGCGAGACGGATATCCTCGCCTCGCAATACGAGATCGAGATCGCCGGCGTGCGGGTGAAGGCGGAAGCCTCGCTCGCGCCGATGTACGATCCGAAAGCCGAGAGGGTGCGCGCCTGATGAACCTTGCCGAACGCCATCAACGGTTCCATGACCTGCACCAGTCGGGCTGCTTCGTCATCCCCAATCCGTGGGACATGGGTTCGGCCCGCATGATGGCGGCGGCCGGGGCCGTCGCGCTCGCCACCACTTCCGCCGGCTTCGCCTTCACGCTCGGCCGGCCCGACATGGGCCGGGTGACGCGCGAGGAATCGCTGAAACACGCTGAGGATATCGTCCGCGCCACGCCGCTTCCCGTCTCGGGCGATTTCGAGAATGGCTTTGCCGATGCACCCGACGATGTGGCCGAAACGATCCGCCTTGCGGCCGAAGTCGGCCTTTCCGGCTGCTCGATCGAAGACACGCAGATGGTGGACGGCAACCCGGCCTATGCCTTCGACCTCGCCGTCGAGCGCATCCGCGCCGCCGCTGACGCCGCCCGCTCGCTCGGCCGGCCCTTCATCCTCTGCGCCCGCGCCGACGGCGTGATGAACGGCGTCTACGATCTGGATGAAGCCATTCGCCGCATTCAGGCCTTCGAAAAGGCCGGGGCGGATCTGCTCTATGTCCCGGTGCCGCCGGGCGTCGAGGAGTTGAAGCGCGTGCTCGCCTCCGTCTCGAAGCCCGTCAACGCGCTTGCCGCCGGGCCGCTGCGCCAGCTCACGGTGCCGCAATTCGCCGATATCGGCGTGCGCCGCATCTCGCTCGGCTCGACGATCGCCCGCGTCACCCACGCCGCCATCGCCGAGCAGATGGACGCCATCCTCAAGGACGGCAGCTTCGCGAAACTCTCAGCTGCGGCGTCCGGCGATGCCATCAACCGGATGCTGACAGCCGGCGCCGGCGAGGCGGATTGATCTTTTTCCGTGTAATGCCTAGCGGGTGGCGGCGCGCACGTCCCTGACGCCGAAGTCGAATTCGGGCGTCGTGACGGGGGTGAGGTCGAGGCCGGGGAAGACGGCGAAGGTGCTGAAGGCCTGGCTTTCGCCCGGCAGCACGCGCAGCACGACCAGCGCGCTGTCGCGACCGGCCTCCCGGCAGGTGCCGTTCGGGCAATCGGAGAGCACCACGTCGAGCCGGAAGGATTGCAGCGGCACCGCGCCTTTATTCGTGAGGCGGCCGGTGACGCGGTAGCTCGTCTTGGTCTGGCCGACGCTCGCCTGCATTTCGGAGAGGGAAACGTCGTCGGCGGTAAGCGCCGCTGCCGTGCTGCCGGGTGTCGCGGGATCGCTCGACGGCGCCCGCTCGTCGACGAACCAGACGAGAAGCGCGCCGGCAAGGCCGATGGCGACCACGATGGTCAGAACGGGTTCAACCCAGCTTTGGAAGCGCCGGAAGCGCAATGCGAGATACAGAATGGCCGCCGCCGCGACCGCGAATGCCCAGATCATCCCCGTCCTCCTGGGACTGGTATAGCCTGCGCGACGGGCGGCCGGAAGGGTATTCGGCTTCAAATCGCCTTGAACGGTCTCAGACCACGGCGCTGCCGGCCATCAGGGCAAGAACCAGGAAAATCAGGAAGATGACGAGCGCGATCACGAAGAGGACCTTCGCGATGGTGGCCGTCGCGGCCGATACGCCGGAAAAACCAAGGAAGCCGGCGATCAGTGAGATGACGAGGAAAATCAAGGCCCATTTCAGCATGGCGGTGCCTCCTGTTTGATGGAAGGCAAGACGCGTGAAGGGCAAGAAAGTTCCGGGGCGCTGGAGACGCCCCGGCGGGTGGCCGCGCGCGAGGGCGGCGGGGAGGATCAGCCGTGGTTGATCATGACGTGGCGGACAGCGGTGTAGTCCTCCAGCGCGTAGATCGACATATCCTTGCCGTAGCCCGACTGCTTGACGCCGCCATGGGGCATTTCGGTCGTCAGCATGAAGTGGGTGTTGATCCAGGTGCAGCCGTATTGCAGGCGGGAGGCCGCCTTCATCGCCTTGCCGATATCCTTCGTCCAGACGGAAGAGGCGAGGCCGTAGTCGCTGTCGTTGGCCCAGCCGATGGCCTGCTCGGCATCGGAGAAGCGGGTGACGGAGACGACCGGGCCGAAGACCTCGCGGCGCACGATCTCGTCGTCCTGCGTCGCGCCGGCCACGACCGTCGGCTGGAAGAAGTAGCCGTCGTCGCTGCCGGGGCGGCCGCCCGCGGTGATCTCGATATGCTTCACCTCGGCGGCGCGCTCGACGAAGCTCGCCACCCGGTCGCGCTGGCGCTTGGAGATCAGCGGGCCGATCTCGTTCTGCGTATCGTCGGGGTCGTTGTACTTGATGGTCGAGACGGCGGCGGAGAGGTCGGCGACCAGCTTCTCGTAGATACCGTCCTGCGCATAGATACGGCAGGCGGCGGTGCAGTCCTGCCCGGCATTGTAGTAGCCGAAGGCGCGGATGCCGGAGACGACGGCTTCGAGATCGGCATCGTCGAAGACGACGACCGGGGCCTTGCCGCCGAGTTCCAGATGGGTGCGCTTGACGGTCTTGGCGGCGGCAGCCAGCACCTTCTTGCCGGTGGCGACGTCGCCGGTAATGGAGACCATGTTGATCTTCGGATGGTTGATCAGCGCGTTGCCGACCGTCTCGCCGCGACCGAGCACGATGTTGACCACGCCTTCCGGCAGGATGTCGGCCAAGAGCTTCGCCATCTTCAGCGCCGTCAGCGGCGTCTGTTCGGAGGGCTTGAAGACGACGGTGTTGCCGCCGGCAATGGCGGGGGCGAGCTTCCAGGCCATCATCATCAGCGGATAGTTCCACGGCGCGATGGAGCCGACGATGCCGACCGGGTCGCGGCGCACCATGGAGGTGAAGCCGGGCAGATACTCGGCGGCGACGGGCGCATGCAGCGAGCGGATCGCGCCGGCGAAGAAGCGCCAGCAGTCGACGATGGCGGGCAGCTCGTCGTTGCGGGCCGCGTTGATCGGCTTGCCGCAGTTGAGGGATTCGAGCGCGGCGAAGGCATCGGCGTCCTTCTCGATGGCGTCGGCGATGCGCAGGAGATAGCCGGAGCGTTCGGCGGGCGTCGTGGTCGCCCAGGAAACGAAGGCCTTCTCGGCGGCATCGACGGCGGCATCGATCTGCGCGTGGGACGCCTCGGGCAGGTCGACGATCTTGCCGCCGGTCTTCGGGTTCAGGATGTGCTCTTCCGCCTCGGTGCCGGCCTCGAAGCGCGAGCCGATCAGCATCTGGGTGTCCATGATGTTCTCCCTTGTCGTTTGGTTCATTTGCCGCCGCCGGCGACCTGGTCGCCGTCGCGGGTGAGGTAGTAGGCGCCGAGGATCGGCAGGAAGGTGACGAGCACGACCACCATGGCGACGACGTTCGTCACGGGCCGCTGGCGGGGGCGCACGAGTTCTTCCAGCATCCAGATCGGCAGGGTGGATTGCTGGCCGGCGGTGAAGGTGGTGACGATCACCTCGTCGAAGGACAGCGCGAAGGCGAGCATCCCGCCGGCGAGCAGCGCCGTGCCAATATTCGGCAGGATGACGTAGCGGAACGTCTGGAAGCTGTCGGCGCCGAGGTCCATCGAGGCTTCGATCAGCGAGCCGGAGATGCGGCGGAAGCGGGCGACGGCGTTGTTGTAGACGACCACGACGCAGAAGGTCGCGTGGCCGAGCACGATGGTCCAGAAGGAGAAGGGGATCTCCGCGAAGGAGAAGGCCGAGCGCAGCGCGATGCCGGTGATGATGCCGGGAAGCGCGATGGGCAGGATCACCAGCAGCGAGACAGTCTCACGGCCGAAGAAGCGCGTGCGGGAAACGGCGGCGGCGCAGAGCGTGCCGAGCACGAGGGCGACGGCCGTCGAGATCGACGCGACGCGGACGGAAAGCCCCATCGCCTCCCAGACATCCGGCCGGTTCCAGGCGACGGCGAACCATTGCAGCGTATAGCCGGGCGGCGGGAACTGGTAGCTCTTTTCCTCCGTGGTGAACGCATAGAGGAAGATGAGCAGGATCGGCAGGTGCAGGAAGGCAAGGCCGGCGCCGGCTGCAATCTTCAGGCCGAGCGGGGCGGAGGTGTTCTTGTCAGAGCGCATCGAAGGCTCCCTGCCGCTTGGCCATCCAGAGATAGAGGCCCATGATGACGATCGGCACGACGGAGAAGGCGGCGGCCAGCGGGATGTTGCCGGCCGTGCCCTGCTGGGCATAGACCGCCTGGCCGATGAACAGTCGCGACGAGCCGATGATCTGCGGAATGATGTAGTCGCCCAGCGTCAGCGAGAAGGTGAAGATGGAGCCGGCGATGATGCCGGGCAGCGCCAGCGGGAAGAGCACGTAGCGGAAAGTCTGGCCGGGATTGCCGCCGAGATCGGCGGATGCCTCGATCAGGTTGCCCGGCACGCGCTCCAGCGAAGCCTGGATCGGCAGGATCATGAAGGGCATCCAGACATAGATGAAGACAATGAAGGTGCCGGTATAGCTGATCGAGAGCGAGGAACCGCCGACGACCGGAAGGGCAAGCCACGCATCGAGCAGCCACAGCAGGTGCAGCTTGGCGAAGAACCAGGTGAGGATGCCTTCCTTGGCAAGGATCAGCTTCCAGGCATAGATTTTCACGAGATAGCTCGACCACAGCGGCAGCATGACGCCGAGATAGAAGATGACCTTCCATTTTCCCTTGGCATAGCGCGCCGCGTAATAGGCAATGGGGAAGGCGATGATCGCTGACGCTATCGTCACCAGCACCGCCATCAGCACGGTGCGCAGGATGATGTCGAAGTTCGAGGGTATGAGGAGCTGCTTGTAGGTGGCGAGCGTGAACTCGTAATTGATCAGCCCGGAGAAGTCGTCGATCGAGAAGAAGCTCTGCAGGAGCAGCGCGAAGAGCGAGCCGAGATAGATGACGCCGAGCCAGAGCAGCGGCGGCGTCAGCATCAGGAGCAGCAGGATGCCCGGATTGCGCCAGAAGAAATCCGAGAGCCGCCCGAAGGCGCCCTGCCGGCGCGCGAGGATGGAGGTGTCGGTGACGGTGCTCATTGGGCGCCGTCCATGGTGTGCAGGTCCTGCGGCAGGAAGGAGAGGGTGACGGTCTCGCCCTCGGCGGGTACCGCGATGGAGGCCGGCAGCATGGCGGCGACGCGCGCGCCGTTCGCCTCCACCGTGACGCGGTTCGCCGCGCCGAGGAAGCTTGCGGCCGTCACGCGGCCGGTGAACTGCTTGCGGCCGGGCGCCTCGCCGAGCGCTATGTCCTCGGGACGCAGGCTGGCATAGTGCCTGCCATAGCCGAGGCCGTCCACGAAGTCCGGCGGCAGCACGTTGGAGGAGCCGACGAAATCGGCGACGAAGCGCGTCTGCGGCCGCTTGTAGACCTCTTCCGGCGTGCCGAGCTGCTGGATCCTGCCGTCGCTGAAGACGGCGATGCGGTCGGCCATCGACAGCGCCTCGCCCTGGTCGTGCGTGACGAAGACGAAGGTGATGCCGAGGGATTTCTGCAGCGATTTCAGCTCTTCCTGCATCTGCTCGCGCAGCTTGAGGTCGAGCGCGCCGAGCGGTTCATCGAGGAGGAGCACGCGGGGGCGATTGACGAGGGCGCGGGCGAGCGCCACGCGCTGGCGCTGGCCGCCGGAGAGCTGGCCGGGGCGGCGCGTGCCGTAGCCGGGCAGCTTCACCATGGCGAGCGCCTCTTCCGCCGCCTTCAGCCGCTCGGCCTTGCCGACGCCCTTGACCATCAGACCATAGGCGACGTTCTCGAGGATCGAGAGATGCGGGAAGAGGGCGTAGTCCTGGAACACCGTGTTGACGTTGCGCCGGTAGGGCGGCACGCCCTCGGCCGTCTCGCCGAAGATCTCGATATGGCCCGAGGTCGGCTGCTCGAAGCCGGCCATCAGGCGCAGGCAGGTCGTCTTGCCGGAGCCGGACGGGCCGAGCATGGCGAAGAACTCGCCCTCGGCAATGGCGAGATCCACGCTGTCGACGGCGCGCACGGCGCCGAAGTGGCGGGATACTTGCTGGAACAGGACGGCGGTCATGGGGGCTCCCGGTGTTTTGTGTTCCGCCCCTCATCCGCCTGCCGGCACCTTCTCCCCGCAGGCGAGGAGAAGGAGGCACGAAGAGGCGTTTTCCGCTGCGGCCTTCTGCCGTCGAAGCGAAACCTGTCGTGGGGCACGTTCCCTCTCCCCGTTTACGGGGAGAGGGTTAGGGTGAGGGGCTGTTCTCAGCGACCGCCGATGACGCCGATATAGTCGGAGACCCAGCGGTGATAGGGTACGCACTCGCTCTGGCTTTCGCACTTGGTCGTCGGCGTGCGCCAGAAGGCGATCTTGTCGAAGTTGTCGTAGCCGTTGGTCGAGCAGCCTTCGTCGGTCAGCAGCGCATTGCCCTTGCAGGCAGCCGGAACGGAGGGAACCGCGCCGAACCAGGCGGCCGCGTCACCCTGCACCTTGGCCGAAAGCGAATGCTCCATCCACATATAGGCGCAGTTGGGGTGCTGGCTTTCGGCATGCAGCATGGTGGTGTCGGCCCAGCCGGTCACGCCCTCTTCCGGGAAGGTCGAGGCGATCGGCTGGCCTTCCGATTTCATCAGGTTGACCTGGAACGGCCAAGAGCCCGAGGCGACGACGCCTTCGTTCTTGAAATCGTCGATCTGGATCATCGCGTCGTGCCAGTAGCGGCCGACGAGCGTGCGCTGGACGCGCAGGAGGTCGAGCGCGGCCTTGTACTGGTCTTCGTTCAGCTCGTAGGGGCTCTTGATACCGAGTTCCGGCTTGTGCGCCATCAGGTACTGGGCGGCGTCCGCGATGTGGATCGGGCCGTCATAGGCCTGCACGCGGCCCTTGTTGGACTTGCCGTCCGGCAGCGTCATTTCCTCGAAGACGACTTTCCAGCTCTTCGGCGCCTCGCCCTTGAAGGCTTCGGTGTTGTACATCAGGACGTTCGGCCCCCAGAGATAGGGCGTGCCGTAGTGGACGCCGTTCACCGTGTACCAGGGCGCGTTCTGCAGGCGCTCGTCGAGGGTCTTCCAGCTGGGGATGAGGTCGATGTTGATCGGCTGGACGCGCTTGCCCGCGACGAGGCGGAGCGAGGCGTCGCCCGAGGCGGTGACGAGGTCGAAACCGCCTTCGTTCATCAGCGCGACCATTTCGTCCGAGGTCGCGGCGGTCTTCACCGTCACCTTGCAGCTCGTCTTCTTCTCGAAGTCGGTGACCCAGTCATAGGCCTTGTCCGTCTCGCCGCGCTCGATATAGCCGGCCCAGGCGACGATGGAGACCTCGCCCTCACCGGGGCCAAGTTCCTTCAGCGGCTCCTGGGCGATGGCGGCGGTGGTGAAGGCGAGCGAAAGGGTAAGCGCGGTGCAGGAATGCAGAAGTCGCTTCATGACAGTCTCCCGGTTTGATCCGCTTTGAGCGGTATTGTTCCCGAAAGGAAAGGTGCCGCGATTTCGCCGCTTTCGCAAATTCATTAATCAGAATGCCGGTATCGGAAATTCCGAATGGTGAAGTTAATTGTCGTTTCGTGGCGCAAATCCCGCACGACGGCCGGCAAGGAGCCAGTATAGGGAACCCGCGGCGCAGCCGGCTATGGCCGCGGCGAGGAGGCGGGACGGCTGAAGCCACAGGAACAGCAGGCAGGTAACGAAAATTCCGGCCACCGACCAGAGGAGAAGGTAGGCCCATCGGTTTCCTATCGCTCGCCATTCGAAGACGGAAAGAATGGCCAGCAGCGGGACCGTGCCGGTGACGATATAACCCGGTGCGCGAAGCACCGCCCCCCAGAGCAAGGCAGAGTAAAAAGGTAGCTCACCACGTTGGGGCTGCAGCGTCCAGGAGAGATTCGGCAGTGCGTTCAGGAACTCGAACAGGGCGCTGAAAACAACGATGCAAAGGACCGTTGTCATCGTGATGGTTATCAACCGAACAAATATTCTCATCAGTCGTCTCGTAGCGCCGGATCAGTAAAAAACTCAATCTCCGGCTTACTCAGCATTCCTTGATATACTTTTACGTTAGCGCCCGCGCCCGCTCCTCAGCGCTTCCGCCAGTCCCACGAAATCGCGCGCCGCCTGCGACAGGCCGGAGCCCTTGCGCCAGACCATGCCGATCTGCACCACCGGCAGCGCACCGGAGACGTCGCGGCTTTCGATGCGGTCGCCTTCCAGCGACCAGGGGCGGTAGACGAGGTCGGGCAGGAGCGCGATGCCCGCGCCCGTCGCCACGAGGCTGCGCACCGCTTCCACCGAGCGGGTGCGGAAGGCGACATGTGGTCTCGCGCCGAGGGCGCTCAGCAGCTTGCCGGTATTTTCCTCGATTTCGTCCACCGTCAGCATGATCAGCGGCTCCTTGGCGATGTCGCTGACGGAGATGATGTCGGCAGAGACGAGCGGATGCCCGATGGGCAGCCACAGCCGATAGGGCGAGGTCTCGATGATCTCGGCCTGCAGCGCCATGCGGTCACGCAGGTTGGAGATGACCATGACCGCCACGTCCAGTTCCCCGCCGACCAGCAGGTGCTCCAGATAGGAGCCGTTGTCCTCGATGGCGCTGACATCGATGCCGGGGAAGGCGCGGCGATAGCGCGAGAGCAGGTCCGACAGCACGTAACCGGCGACAAGCGAGGTGACGCCGAGATTGAGCTGGCCCTTTTCCGGCGCCCGGTTGTCGGAGAAGGAACGGCGGGCGTCCGAGACATTGGCGAGGATCTTCGTCGCATGTCGCAGGAACTGGTGGCCGTTATGCGTCGTCGTCAGCCCGCGCGGATGGCGCTCGAAAAGCTCGACGCCGAGATCCGATTCGAGTTCCTTGATCGCCTCGGTGATCGAGGATTGCGAGATCGACAGGTTCTGCGCCGCCCGCGTCACGGATCCCTGTTCCGCGACGGCGACGAAATACTGCAATTGCCGGAAAGTGAAAGCCATGGCGGCACTTAATAGGACGGGCGGCGGAGAGGCAAGGCGAATGGCTGCGGATGAAATGCCGCCGAGAGTTCCCCGCCCGCCATTTCCGCGATAAGCTCGCGGGCAGGAGACGAGGCCTGGAGGAGAGGATATGCCGCCGTTCGAGATGATGCTTGCCTTTTTCGTGACGACGGCGGTCTTCGCCTATATGCCCGGCCCGGCGATGCTCTACGCGGCGGCGCAGACGATTGCGCGCGGCCGCCGCTCCGGCCTGATGGCAAGCCTCGGCATCCACCTCGGCGGCTATGCACATGTGATCGCCGCCGCCGCAGGCCTCACGGCGCTGTTCCATGCCGTGCCCGCGCTCTATCTGGCGGTCAAGCTGCTCGGTGCGCTCTACCTCGTCTGGCTCGGGGTGCGCATGTTCCGCGCCAAGGCCGAGCCGATGGCCGATCTCGCGGGCGCGCTTCCGGCGGAGCTGGCGCGCAAGAACGGCTGGCGCGCCTTCGTCGAAAGCATTTCCGTGGAGGTGCTGAACCCCAAGACGGCGATCTTCTTCCTCGCCTTCCTGCCGCAGTTCGTCGATCCCGCGGCGGCCCTGCCGGTCTGGGCGCAGCTTCTTGTTCTCGGCACCATCGTCAACCTCATGTTCACCTCGGCCGATATCGTCTGCGTGTTCCTGGCCGGCGTCATCGCGAGCCGCGTGAAGGGCTCGGCGCGGATGCAGAAGACCATGCAACGCGTCGGCGGCACGATCCTCGTCGGGCTCGGCCTCAATCTCGCCTTCCAGAAGACCTGAGCGCCAGCGGAACCCAGCCATGACCGATCGTCCCGTGCCGACCGAGGCGGGCATTCTCGCCTTCCACAAACGTTGCGAGGATTTTTATCCTGCCGATGCCGTCGATGCCGACATCATCCAGCAGCGCGCCTGGTATGATGCGCTCTGCGCCGCCTTCGACGCACCGCCGCCGGCCGGCATGGTCAAGCAGGACGGGCTGGTGGCGGAGCGCATTCCGGTGCGCCGCTATCGCCCCGCGCAGGTGGCGAGCGAAACACGGCTCCTCTACATCCACGGCGGCGGCTTCGTTGTCGGTTCGCTCGAAAGCCATGACGCCATTTGTGCGGAGATTTCCGAGGCGGCCGGGGCGGAGCTCGTCTCGGTCGACTACCGCCTCTCGCCGGAACACGTCTGGCCCGCCGCCTTCGATGATTGCTGGGCGGTGCTCGTCGAGCTTCTGCTGGAGAGCCATCCGGTCGTCGTGATCGGCGACAGCGCCGGCGGAAATCTCGCGGCCGGTCTCGTGCTGAAGGCGCGTGATGTGGGGCTGAAGGGCATAGCCGGGCAGGCATTGATCTATCCGGGCCTCGGCGGCGATCTCGTGTCCGGTTCCTATGTGGAAATGGCCAAGGCGCCGGGCCTCTCCACCGCGGACGTCGCCTATTATCGCGAAGTCTATGCGGCGCCGGGGGACGCGACACATGCCTTCCCGTTGCGGGCGGAAAGTCTCGCCGGCCTGCCGCCGGCCTTCATCAGCGGGGCCTTTTTCGATCCGCTGCGTGACGATGCCCGGGCCTATGCGGCGCGGCTGGTCCTTGCCGGCGTGCCGGTGGAATATCGTGAGGAAAAGCAGATGATCCATGCCTGGCTGCGGGCCCGTTTCATGAGTGATGGCGCGAGGGTCGGCTTTGCGGCGCTTTGCGATGCCGTGCGCCGGATGGCCAATCCATGAGCGGCGTTACCGATCTCGACGTGCTGCTGGCGACCATGGAGCCGGCGCTGGTGACGGGCAGCTTCGTCTATGCGAGCGTGCCGGCCAGCGATATCGCGGCCCATCTTGCGCGTGGGCCGATCGGCCTTTTCCGGGAGGAGGAGGGCATCACGCTGATCCTGCCGGCTGACGCCGCCGAAGGGCTTTCCGCCAGCGGGCCGATGCGCATGATCACGCTCACGGTACATTCCTCACTCGAAGCGGTGGGGCTGACGGCGGCCTTCGCCACGGCGCTGACCAGGGCGGGCATCAGCGCCAATGTGGTTGCCGCCTTCCATCACGACCATATATTCGTGCCGGAGCGGGACGCCGAACGGGCGCTCGAAACGCTGCGGGCGCTGTCCCGCGCGGCGCGTGAAAAGGGAAAAACCAGATGAAATTCCAGCATTTTTCGGCCGTAATCCTGGCCCTCGGCATCGCGCCGTCCGTCTCTCTTGCCGACGATGCCCTGGCGCCCATTCCCGCCTGCGCCATGTCCGGCTCCAAGAGCGTCTTCATCGGCGGCGCCCCGGCGCTGCGCCTTTCCGACGTGGTGAACTGCCCGCCCGAACTCTACGAGATCGTGCCGAGCGTGATGATCGAAGGCCAGCCCATGGTGAAGTTCCGCAGCGGCGTCGGCGAGAAAGGCAATTGCACGGCGCGCGGCGAAGAGACGGTGAGTGTCGAGGGGGAATCGGCGAGCCGGCTCGGGGATGTGACCTGCACGCAGAATTGAGCGAAGGCCACGTGCCCTGCGCTGGCCGTCGTGCTTGAGGCGTTGCCCCTCACCCTAACCCTCTCCCCGCAAGCGGGGAGAGGGGACTTGCCCCACGCAACGATGAAGATTTGGGGAAACCGGCGCGGCATATCTCCTTCGCCCCGCAGCCAAGGAGAAGGTGGCCGGCAGGCCGGATGACGGGCTATGCTGCTGCAAAACGGGCGGCCGAAGCCGCCCGCATGCGTCAATTCCCGGCGCTCTCCATGCGCCGGGTCGTCAGTACCCGCTCCAGCCAGCCGATCTCCATTTCGGGAACGGATTTCAGCAGCAGGTCCGTGTAGTCGTCGAAGGGCGGTGAAAGCACCTTCGATTTCGGGCCGAAGCGCACGAGGCGTCCCCGGTGCATCACGGCCACGCTGTCGGCGATCGCGCGCACGATGGCGATGTCGTGGGTGATGAACATGTAGGAGACATGCGTTTCCTCCTGCAGCTTCAGGAGAAGCTTCAGGATGCCCTCGGCCACCAGCGGGTCGAGCGCGGAGGTCGGCTCGTCGCAGAGGATGAGTTCGGGCTTGGCCGCCAAGGCGCGGGCGATGGCGACACGCTGCTTCTGGCCGCCGGAGAGCTCGGCCGGATAACGGTCGGCGAAGCGGCCGCCCATCTCGATCTGGTCCAGCAGCTCCTTGACCCGCTCGGTCTTCTCCCGGCCGCGCAGGCCATAGTAGAAGGTGAGGGGGCGACCGATGATGTCGCGCACCGTCTGGCGCGGGTTCATCGCGGTGTCGGCCATCTGGTAGATCATCTGGATGCGGCGCAGCTCGTCGTTCGACCGGCCCTTCAGCGCCTTCGGCAAGGGCTTGCCGTCGAAGCTGATCGTACCCTCCTGCGGGGGAAGGAGACCGGTGATGACGCGGGCGAGGGTGGATTTGCCGGAACCGGATTCGCCTACCACCGCCAGCGTCTGGCCCTTCGGCAGGTGCAGGGAAACGTCCTGCAGCACCTTGAAGCCGTTGGAGTAGCCGGCGGTGACGTTCTCCACTTTCAGGAGCGTGTCCGTCTGGTCGGGCGCTTCGTCCCGGCCGGTGCCACGCACGTTGACGAGGGCGCGAGTATAGTCCTGCGTCGGTTCTTCGATGATCTGTTTTACCGAGCCGTATTCCACCATCTTGCCGTGCCGGAGCACGAGGATATCGTCCGTGATCTGCGCCACGACGGCAAGGTCGTGGGTGATGTAGAGCGCGGCCGTATGCGTCTCCTCGATGGCATGCTTAATGGCGGCGAGCACGTCGATCTGCGTCGTCACGTCGAGCGCGGTGGTCGGCTCGTCGAAGATGATCAGCTCGGGGTTGGGGCAGAGCGCCATGGCGGTCATGGCGCGCTGCAGCTGGCCGCCGGAGACCTGGTGCGGATAACGCTGGCCGAAGGTCTCCGGGTTCGGCAGGCCGAGCACCTTGAAGAGGTAGAGCGCGCGTTTTTCCGCGTCCGTACGGCTCATGATACCGTGTTTCAGCGAGGCCTCGATCACCTGCTCGCCGAGCCGGTGGGCCGGGTTGAAGGCCGCGGCCGCCGATTGCGCGACGTAGCAGACCTTGCTGCCGCGCACCTTGCGGATGCCCGACGGCGAGAGCTTCAGGAGGTCCTCGCCGTTGAGCTTCACTTCGCCGCCGGTGATGCGCACCCCGCCACGCCCATAGGCGAGCGCGGTGAGGCCGATGGTGGACTTGCCGGCGCCGGATTCGCCGATGAGGCCGAGCACCTTGCCCTTCTGCACGTCGAAGTTCACGCCCTCGACGAGCGTCACGGTCTTCGGCGGTTCGCCGGGCGGGTAGCTCGTCGCCTCGATCTTGAGATTGCGGACGGAAAGAAGATCAGGCATCGCCGCGTCCCCCCTTCAGGCTCGAGGTGCGTTTCATCAGCCAGTCGACGACGAGGTTGACGCAGATGGCCAGCCCAGCGATCGCGCCGCCCGGAATGAGGGCGGCCGAAATGCCGAAGATGATGCCGTCCTTGTTGTCCTTCACCATGCCGCCCCAGTCGGCGGCCGGCGGCTGGATGCCGAGGCCGAGGAAGGAGAGGGTGGAAAGGAACAGGATCGAGAAGGCGAGGCGCAGACCGAACTCGGCGAGCAGCGGCGAGAGCGTGTTGGGCAGGATTTCCCGGAAGATGATCCAGCCCGTGCGTTCACCGCGCAGCCTTGCGGCCTCCACGAATTCCATGACTGCCACGTCGAGCGCGACGGCGCGGCCGATGCGGTAGACGCGGGTCGAGTCGAGGATCGCCATGACGAGGATGAGGATCCAGAGCTGCTGCGGCAGAACGGCCAGCACGACGAGGGCGAAGATCAGCGTCGGGATCGCCATCATCAGGTCGTTGAAGCGCGAGAAGACCTGGTCGATGAACCCGCCCGTCACTGCGGCCGTGAAGGACAGCAGCATGCCGAGCGAGAACGAGAGCACGGTTGCCGCCAGCGCCACGAAGATCGTGGTGCGGGCGCCGAAGATCAGCCGCGAGAAGAGGTCGCGGCCGAGATTGTCCGTGCCGAGCAGGTAGTCGCCGCCCATCGGCTGCCAGACGGAGCCGACGATCTCGCTTTCGCCATGCGGCGCGATGAAGGGGGCGAAGATGGCGCAGAAGAGGGCAAGGGCAATGCCCAGAATGCCGATCCACGCGCTGACGGGAATGGTGGAAAGTCTCATCGCGGATGCCTCAATCTGGGGTTCGCGACGATCGCTAGGATATCGGCGAACATGTTGAGGAAGATGTAGAAGGCGGCGAAGATCAGGCCGCAGGCCTGCACGACGGGCATGTCGCGCACCGTCACGGCGTCGACCATGTACTGGCCCATGCCGGGATAGACGAAGACCACCTCCACGACGACGACGCCGACCACGAGATAGGCGAGGTTGAGCGCGATGACGTTGATGACCGGGGCCACGGCGTTCGGCGCCGCATGCCTGGCGATGATCCGGATGCCGCTGAGGCCCTTGAGTTCCGCCGTCTCGACATAGGCCGACGACATGACGTTGAGGATCGCAGCCCGCGTCATGCGCATCATGTGGGCGAGCACGACGAGGACGAGGGTGGCGGTCGGCAGCGCGATGGCCGACAGCCGCTGGCCGAGCGTCATCGTGTCGTAGACCGTCGCGGGGAAGGTCGCGACGCCCATCTGCACGGCGAAGAACAGGATCAGCAGGTAGCCCACGAAGAACTCGGGAAGCGAGATCGCCGCAAGCGAGATGACGTTGATGATCTTGTCCGGCAGGCGGTTGCGGTACTGCACCGCGAGCATGCCGAGGCCGACGGCGAGAGGCACCGATATGATCGCCGCGAAGAAGGCGAGGAACAGCGAATTGCCGAGGCGCTTGCCGATCTGCTCGCTGACCGATTGCTTCGAGGCCCAGGACTTGCCGAAGTCACCCTGGACGGCACCGCCGAGCCACTTGAAGTAGCGGGTGGTCGCCGGCTGGTCGAGGCCGAGGTCCTTGCGGATGTTCTCCACCGCCTGGGGCGTCGCCGACTGGCCGAGATAGGTCGTCGCGAAGTCGCCGGGCAGGGCTTCCACGCCGCCGAAGATCATCAGCGACACGGCGAAGAGCAAGGCCACGCTGAGCGCGAGGCGTTGCAGGATGAGCGCAGCCAGCGGGCTGCGTTTGCTGAGTTTTGCCCAGGTCGAAGGCGTAGCTTCGATGGCTGGGGTTCCGGTGGACGCAACCGATCCGGCAACGCCGGCCGACTGCGGGGCTTCGCCCGCAGCCGCCGTCGCTGTCAGCTCCGGACCGTGCGCCGGTCCGTTGCCGGTCATCAGGCGTCGAGCCAGACGCGGGTTGCGACATAGCCGTTCGACATGTCGTTGCCGATATCGTGGACATAGCCCTTCACGTTCTTGCCGCAGGCGTTCACGAAGTCGTTGAACATCGGCAGGATCAGGCCGCCCTCGTCACGCACCATCATGGCCATGGTGCGGTACATGTCCTTGCGCTTGGCCTCGTCGAGTTCCGAACGGGCTTCCAGCAGCATCTTGTCGAAGTCCGGGCGCTGGAAGCGGGTGTCGTTCCAGTCCGCCGTCGAGAGATAGGCGGTGGAATACATCTGGTCCTGCGTCGGGCGGCCGCCCCAGTAGGAAGTGGAGAAGGGCTGGACGTTCCAGACGTTCGACCAGTAGCCGTCACCCGGCTCGCGCTTGACCTCGATCTCGATGCCGGCCTTCTTGGCGCTCTCCTGGTAGAGGACGGCAGCGTCGACCGCGCCCGGGAAGGCGACGTCGGAGGTGCGCAGCAGCACCGAGCCGCTGTGGCCCGACTTCTT
This sequence comes from Shinella zoogloeoides, assembly GCF_033705735.1. Lineage (NCBI taxonomy): Bacteria > Pseudomonadati > Pseudomonadota > Alphaproteobacteria > Hyphomicrobiales > Rhizobiaceae > Shinella > Shinella zoogloeoides. The sequence continues at coordinate 1,921,034 of NZ_CP131130.1, read as the reverse complement.
GTAGTGGAAGGCGGCCTTGTCCGGGTCGTAGGCGCGCTGCTCGATGCCTTCCGGGAAGAGGGCATAGGTCTCGTTGATCGGGAAGTCGTTTCCGATCTTGCCGTAGCCGCCGAGCACCTTCTCCAGCATCGTCTCGCGGTCCATGGCGTATTTCAGCGCCATGCGCAGGTCGTTGTTGTCGAACGGCGCCGTGTTGCAATGCATGATGAAGACATAGTGGCCGCGGCCGGAGGTGGAGAGGATTTCCACGGTCGGCGCGCGCTTGAGGAGATCGACGGTCTTCGGGTCGACGCGGTTGATATAGTGCACCTGGCCGGAGGAGAGCGCGGCGATGCGGGCGGTCGCATCGTTCATCGCGATCATCTCGATCGTATCGACGAAGCCGCGATCCTGGCGCCAGTCGTCCTTGTTGCGCTCGAAGGTGGCGCGAACGCCGGCCTCGAAGCTCGTCACCTTGTAGGGACCGGTGCCGATCTGGGCGTTCGGGTCGTCGAGGCCGCCATTCGGCTGGATGACGAGGTGGTAGTCGGTGAGCAGCAGCGGCAGGTCGGCGTTGCCTTCGGTCAGCACCAGCACCAGCTTGTCGCCGTCGGTCTTGATTTCCTTGATCGATTTCATGACGCCGAGCGCGCCCGATTCCGACTTCTCGTCGGTGTGGCGCTGCAGGGTCTTGACGACGTCGTCGACGGTCAGTTCCTTGCCGTCGTGGAATTTCACGCCCTTGCGAATGTTGAAGGTCCAGGTCGCTGCGTCGGCGGAGGGCTCCCAGGATTCGGCGAGCGCCGGGACGGGCTTGCCGGTCAGCGGCTCGGATTCGACGAGCATGTCGCCCCAGTTGCGGCCGACGACGAACATGAACTGCGAGAGCGCCTTTGCCGGGTCCTTGGAATCCGTGGCGGCTGCGCCTTCGAGGCCGAGCTTGAGGTTGCCGCCGCGCTTGGGCTCCTGGGCCTTTGCGGCGGTGTCGAATAGGGTGCCGGCGGCGGCGAGCGTGATACCGAAGGCAGCGGCGCGTCCCATGAACTCGCGGCGGTTCATCTTGCCGAGCGTGACCTGGCCGGTGAGGTATTTGGTGTAATCAGTCATTCCCCTGTTCCCTTTCGCTGGCCCTTTTGCGGGCATTTGTCGTTGTGATTGGCAGAATTTCTGTTTTTCGCCTGTAAGGCAACCTTGCGGCCGGTTTTTATGCCGGCGCGGGATCATTCTTCTCCCTGATCTCCTTTCTTTTTCGAGCCGGCCAAGCCGCCTATCGCCCCTTCCAGACGGGATCGCGCTTCTCCGCGAAGGCGCGCGCGCCCTCGAGCTGATCCTCGCTGGAATAGAGAATATCGACCGTGCGGAACTGCCGCTTGGTGATCTTGTTCATGGTTCCCTGGAAGGTGTCGCCCTCGGCCGCGCGCACCACTTCCTTGATGGCGGCGTAGACGAGCGGCGGGCCGCTTTCGAGCAGGCGCGCCAGCTCCCAGGCGCGGTCCATGAGCTTGTCGGCCGGCAGGATCTCGTTGACGAAGCCCCAGCGATGCGCTTCCTGAACGTCCAGCCAGCGGCCGGTGAGCAGCATGTCCATGGCGATGTGATAGGGAATGCGCTTCGGCAGCTTGATCGAGGCGGCATCGGCCACCGTGCCGGAGCGGATTTCCGGCAGGGCGAAGGTCGCGTGCTCGGCGGCGAGGATGAGGTCGGTCGACAGCGCGATCTCGAATCCGCCGCCGCAGCAGATGCCGTTGATGGCAGCGATGATCGGCTTGTTGAGGTCGCGCAGCTCCTGCATGCCGCCGAAGCCGCCGACGCCGTAGTCGCCGTCGACGGCATCGCCTGCCGCAGCGGCCTTCAGGTCCCATCCCGGACAGAAGAATTTCTCCCCCGCGCCGGTGATGATGGCGACGCGCAGCGTGTCGTTGTCGCGGAATTCCCGGAAGACCTCGCCCATGATGCGGCTGGTCGCAAGGTCGATGGCGTTCGCCTTGGGGCGATCGATCGTGACTTCGAGGATGCCGCCTTCGCGGCGCTGGCGTATCGGTCCGGTCATGATTGTTTCCTCAGACGGATCAGTGCATCGGCCGCCACGACACCGTCGCCGGCGGGGAGCACCATTATGGGATTAACGTCCAGTTCTTCGATTATTGAAGCGTTTGAAACGACATAGGATGCCGCTGATGCGACGGCGGCGACAAGGGCGTCGATATCGCCCTGCGGCGCGCCGCGATAGCCGTTCAGCAGCTTGGCGATCTTGAGGCCGGAGATCGCCTCGCGGATCGTCTTCTCGTCGGTCGGCAGGGTCAAAATCGCCGAGTCTTCAAGCAGTTCGACGAGGATGCCACCGGCACCGATGGTCAGCACCGGACCGGCGACGGGATCGCGCATCGCGCCGACGATGAGTTCGGCGACCGGTTTGCCCACCATCTTTTCCACGAGGAAGCCCGAGGCGACGCCGGCCATGGCCTTTGCCGCATCGAGAACGGCTTCGCGGTCGGCGAGGTTGAGTTTGACCGCCCCGGCTTCGGTCTTGTGCGCGACACCGAGACCCTTGAGCACGACGGGGAAGCCGAGTGTTTCGGCTGTCTGCGCGGCTCCTTCCGCCGTTGCGGCGGTGAGGCCCTTGGGGACGGGAAGGCCATGGGCGGCGAGCGCCTGCTTGGCCTCGTGCTCGGTGAGCGTGATCGCCTCGCCTTCGCTTGTCGCGGCCTTGAGCAGCGGGGCGGCAAGCGGCTTCGACCAGGCTTCTCCTATGCCGGCGGCGGCATCGGCGGCGGCAAGAGCCTCCTCGATGCCATAGAAGGGCACGACGCCGTTTCGCACCAGCATTTCGGCGGTTGCTTCCGGCAGATTCTCGCCCATGCTGGCGACGATGCCGGCATTTTCGCCCGTCGCCCGAGCCGCGTCGATCAGGGCCTCGCAGGTGGTGGTCCAATCGGCGGCGTCGCAACGGTCGAGGCGCGGGAAATCGAGCACGACGAGGTTCAGCGCATAGCCGCCCTGCATCATGGTGGTGAAGGCGGCGGTCTGCTTCTCGCGGTTGCCCCAGACGAAGGTGTGGTAGTCGAGCGGGTTGGAGATCGTCACCATCTGGCCGAGCGTTTCGCGCAGCGGCTGGCGCTGTTCGGGCTTCAGGTCGCGGTAAACGACCTTCCGCTTCACCCCGGCATCCGCCATCAGCGAGGCCTCGCCGCCCGAGCAGGACATGGAGGAGATGTCATGGCTCGAAAGGGGGCCGGCGACATGCAACAGCTTCAGGGTTTCGAGCAGTTCCGGCAGGGTCTCGACGCGGCCGATGCCGAGCCGGGCAAGCAGCGCCGAGGAGACGGCGTCGTTGCCGGCGAGCGAGGCGGTGTGCGAGACGGTGGCAAGCTGGGCCTGTTCCGACTTGCCGACCTTCAGTGTGACGACCGGCTTCTTCAGTTCGCGGGCGCGCAGGCCCAGGCGCTCCAGCGAGGCGAGGCTGTCGAAGCCCTCGATATGGAGGCCGACGGCGGTGACGCGCGGGTCTTCGAGCACGGCGCAGGCGAGATCGGCAAGGCCGGTCTGCGCCTGGTTGCCGGCCGTCAGGATATAGGCGAGCGGCAGGCCGCGCTGCTGCATCGAGACGTTGCAGGCGATGTTGGAGGACTGCGTGAGGACGGCGACGCCCTTTTCGATGCGCAGCATGCCGTGCTGGTCGGGCCAGAGCAGGGCGCCATCCAGCATGTTGATGAAGCCGTAGCAGTTGGGGCCGAGGATCGGCATGTCGCCGGCGGCTTCCACCAGCGCCCTCTGCAGGTCATCGCCGTCCGCAAGCTCGCTGACGGCTTCGCGGAAGCCGGAGGCGTAGCAGACCGCGCCGCCCGCGCCGCGCGCGGCGAGGTCACGGATGATGCTAATGGTGAGCTCGCGGTTGACGCCGACGAAGGAAGCATCCGGCGCGCCGGGAAGGTCGGCGACCGAACGGTAGCATTTGTGGCCGAGGATTTCGTCCTCGCGCGGATGCACCGGCCAGATATCGCCGGAAAAGCCCATCTTGTCGCACTGATAGATGACCCGCCGGGCTTCCTTGCCGCCGAAAACGGCGATGGATTTCGGGCGGATGAGGCGGTCGAGGGAGCGGGTCACGGTGTCACCCCCCTCTGCCCTGCCGGGCATCTCCCCCACAAGGGGGGAGATTGGATGGGGCGATGTGTTGCCCATCTCCGACGCTGCCGGTTTAGCGAGGTTCTAGCCCCCTGCTGATCTCCCCCCTTGTGGGGGAGATGGCCGGCAGGCCAGAGGGGGGGCTTACGGGCAAAGATTGCCATATTCATCACGCCCCCAGCGGTCGGAGCAGGTCGCGGCTGATGATGTGCCGCTGGATTTCCGACGTGCCGTCCCAGATACGCTCGACGCGGGCGTCGCGCCAGAAGCGGGCGAGCGGCAGGTCGTCCATCAGGCCCATGCCGCCGAAGATCTGGATCGCCTCGTCGGTGACGCGGGCGAGCATTTCCGTGGCGTAGACCTTGGCCGAAGCGATCTCGCGGTTCGACGGCAGGCCCTGATCGAGCCGCCAGGCGGCCGATAGCGTCAGGAGGTCGGCGGCGTCGATCTCGGTGATCATGTCGGCGAGCTTGAAGGAAACGCCCTGGTTTGCGCCGATCGGCTTGCCGAACTGCTTGCGCTCGGCGGCATAGTTGAGGGCGTAGTCGAAGGCGCGGCGGGCGCGGCCGACCGAGGTTGCGGCGACGGTGAGGCGCGTCGCGTAGAGCCAGTCGTTGGCGATGTCGAAGCCCTTGTGGACTTCGCCGAGGATCTGGGCGGAGGGCAGGCGGCATTCGTCGAAATTGAGAATGCAGTTCTTGTAGCCGCGATGGGAGACGGAATTGTAACCCTCGCGGATCTCGAAGCCGGGCGTGCCGCGGTCGACGAGGAAGCAGGTGATCAGCTTCTTCTTGCCGCGCGGCGTGTCCTCTTCGCCCGTCGCGATGAAGACGATGACGAAATCGGCGATGTTGGCGTGGCTGATGAAGTGCTTGGTGCCGTTGACGACCCAGTCGTCGCCGTCCTTGCGGGCGAAGCACTTCATGCCGCGCACGTCCGAGCCGGCGTCCGGCTCGGTCATGGCGAGGGCATCGAACTTCTCGCCGCTGACGGCGGGCAGCAGATAGCGTTCGCGCTGCTCGTCGTTGCAGGCCATCAGGATGCCGGAGGGGCGGCCGAAGAAGACCGTCAGCGCCATCGAGCCGCGGCCAAGCTCGCGCTCGACCAGCGTGAAGGACGTGTGGTCGAGGCCCGCGCCGCCGACTTCTTCCGGCATATTGCAGCCGAAGAAGCCGATCTCCTTGCACTTGCGCGCGATTTCCTGGCCGAGTTCCGGCGGCACATGGCCGGTGCGCTCGACCTCGTTTTCATGCGGATAGATTTCGGTTTCGACGAAGGCGCGGACCGTGTCCACGATCATCTGCTGTTCGTCGGTGAGTGCGAAATTCATTGAAAGTCCTCCCGGTATTTCTTTTGCGGGAGGCGCCATCTTTGGCTACCCCCCTCTGCCCTGCCGGGCATCTCCCCCACAAGGGGGGAGATTGGATCGTGGCACCGCCTTACCCCCAGCCGATCTCCCCCCTTGTGGGGGAGATGCCCGGCAGGGCAAAGGGGGGTGGAGGCTTGCGCCCTACTTGTTCCTCTGCCCGACGCTGCGTCCCGCCCCCTCCGGCACCGCCAGCTTCGCATGGGCCTCCGCAATCGGCGCGATCTTCGCCAGCACCTCGGCGGGCGCATCGACACTCTTGCCGGCCTTCGAGTCGACATGGACCATCATCTGCTCGGCGGTCGCGATGACGTCGCCGCTGGCGGCGTCGTGGATGCGGGTGAAGAAGTGCAGCCGCTTCCTGTCCGAGGAGAGGAGCTGGAGCGTCGTGTAGAGCGCCTGGCCGAGCTTGCCTTCGCCGAGATGGCGGATGTGGGTTTCCACCGTGTAGTAGCTGTGGCCGGCCTCGACATAGGCGAAGTCGACGCCAATGAGGCGGAGCAGCGCATCGGAGGTGTCGCCGAAGAGCTGGAGATAGCGGTGCTCCGTCATGTGGCCGTTGTAATCGACCCAGGCGGCGTTGACCTTGGTGTCGACGAGGCGGAGCGGTTCGCTCGAGGAGACCTCGACCTTCGCCTTGCCGGCCTTGGCCCACAGGTGCGCCTCGAAGTCGGCGAGCAGCTTGCCCGAACCCCAGCCGCGGCCTTCGTCGCCGGCCTTCAGCGCATGCATGATGCCGACGAGGTTCTGGTCGCGGATGCGCTCTAGCTCGCGAATGCCGCGCGCGCCAGACTGGGCGTCGGACTGGTTGGCGATCTTTTCCACCAGTTCGTCGTTGAGATCGACGACATCGGTGAGCTTCGTCCAGGGCCAGGAGAGGCAGGGGCCGAACTGGGCGAGGAAGTGGCGCATGCCCGCTTCGCCGCCGGCGATGCGGTAGGTCTCGAACATGCCCATCTGCGCCCAGCGCATGCCGAAGGAATAGCGGATCACGTCATCCAGCGTTTCCGTGTCGCAGATGTCGTCCTTGATCAGCCAGAGGCCTTCGCGCCAGACGGCTTCGAGCAGGCGGTCGCCGACGAAGGCCTCGATCTCCTTGTTGATGATCACGCCCTTCATGCCGATGGGGGCGAGCTTGGCCTTGGCGTCTTCGAGCACGGCGCGCGACGTCTTCTGGCCGCCGACGAGTTCGGCGAGCGGCAGCAGGTAGACGGGGTTATAGGGGTGCGCCACGAACAGGCGCTCGGGGTGCTTCATGTCCCGCTGCAGATCGGTCGGCATGAGGCCGGAGGTGGAGGAACCGATCAGGGCGTCGGGCTTTGCGGCCGCGTCGATCTGGGTGAGGACGCCGCGCTTCAGCTCGAGGCGCTCGGGCACGCTTTCCTGAATCCAGTCAGCGTCTTCGACCGCTTCCTGAATGCTCTTGCAGAAGGTGACCTTCCCTTTCGGCGGCAGGGGGGCCATGGTGAGCATGCCGTAGGCGCGCTCGGCATTGGCCATGACTTCGCCGATGATGCGCTCGGCTTCCGGATGCGGGTCGAAGACCTTGACGTCGATGCCGGCCAGCGCGAAGCGCGCGACCCATGCGCCGCCGATGACGCCGCCGCCGACGCAGGCTGCCTTGTTGATGGTGGTGCTCATGCGTTCCCTCAATTCATTATTGTGTGCGGGTGTCGCTGCCCCTCATCCGGCTGCCACCACCTTCTCCCCGCAGGCGGGGAGTAGGGATATGCCGCGCCGGTTTCCTTCATTTCCAACCCTGCGTTTGGCAGGTTCCCTCTCCTCGTTCACGGGGAGAGGGTTAGGGCGATGAGGGGCAGCCCAAATCGTCAGCCGCGCGGCGCGCGCTTCGTCAGCTTCAGCTTCTCGCGCACTTCGGCCGGGCCAATAACGCGGGCGCCCATGCTTTCGATGATGTTGACGGCCTTGTCGACGAGCTGCGCATTGGTGGCGAGCTGGCCCTTGGCGACATAGAGGTTGTCTTCCAGACCGACGCGGACATTGCCGCCGGCAAGCACGGAAGCGGCCGGATAGGCCATGGCGTTGCGGCCGATGGAGAAGGCCGAGAAGGTCCAGTTGGACGGCACGTTGTTGACCATCGCCATAAAGGTGTTGAGGTCGTCGGGCGCGCCCCACGGAATGCCCATGCAGAGCTGGATGAGCACCGGGTCCTCGATGATGCCTTCCTCGACGAGCTGCTTGGCGAACCAGAGATGGCCGGTGTCGAAGGCCTCGATCTCCGGGCGGACGCCGAGATCGGTCATCATCTTGCCCATGGCGCGCAGCATGGACGGCGTGTTGGTCATCACGTAGTCGCCGAGCGAGAAGTTCATCGTGCCGCAATCGAGCGTGCAGATTTCCGGCAGACATTCGGCGACGTGGGAAACGCGCTCGGTGGCGCCGGCCATGTCGGTGCCGTTGGGGTTCAGCGGCAGGGGCTGCTCGGTGTTGCCGAAGATCATGTCGCCGCCCATGCCGGCGGTAAGGTTGAGCACGACGTCGACCTCGGCGTCGCGGATGCGTTCGGTCACTTCGCGGTAGAGATCGTTGCGGCGGCTCGGCGCGCCGGTTTCCGGATCGCGCACGTGGCAATGCACGACGGCGGCGCCGGCCCTGGCGGCCTCGATGGCCGATTCGGCGATCTGCTTGGGCGAGCGCGGAACGTGAGGGGATTTGCCGGCGGTGTCGCCGGAGCCGGTGACGGCGCAGGTGATGAAGACGTCGCGGTTCATGGCAAGAGGCATTGTCGTTCTCCCAGTATTCTCGTTGCGGACATTACGAGCCAAGAGAAGGCGCAATGCTTTCACTTTTCGGATCCATCCTTGACAATTCGAGAGATGGGCGGCCAAGCTTCCGCCATGCTCGATCCCTCATCCGACACGCTCGACATCGACATCCTGGTGCTGCCCGAGACGAACCTCATCCTCGTCGCCTCGGTCATCGAACCGCTGCGCGCCGCCAACCGCATCTCGGGGCAGGCGCTTTACCGCTGGCGCATCTTCTCGCCGGACGGCGAGCCGGTGGAGACGCGCAGCCGCATTCCCGTGCCCGTCGACGGCCCCTTCCGGCCGGAGCGGGAGACGGCGCCGCTCTTCGTGCTGTCGAGCTACCAATGGCAGATGAGTGCGACATCCCTGTTGCGCCGCCAGCTTTCGCAGACGGCGCGCCACCGCACGGCGATGGCCGGCATCGAATCGGGAAGCTGGCTGCTCGCCGAGGCGAGCCTGCTCGACGGCCATTCGGTGACGATCCACTGGGAGGACATGGAGGAATTCGCCTCGCGCTATCCGCAGATCGCGGTGATGCGCGAGCGCTATGTCATCGACGGCAAGCGCGTCACCACCGGCGGTTCGCTGCCGACGCTCGAATTGATGCTGGAGATCATCCGCCGCCGGCAGGGTTATTCGCTGGCGCTGGAGGTCTCGCGGCAATTCATCTACGAGCACGAGCGCACCGGCGGCCTGTTGCAGGTGCCGGCGCTCGGCAACATGCGTGTCGCCGACCAGCGCGTCAGCCAGGCGGTGCGGCTGATGGAGGAGACGATGGATGCGCCATTGACGCTGGCAAAGCTTGCCAGGCGCGTCGGCATCAGTGCGCGGCACCTGCAGGACCTGTTCCAGGAATCGATGGGCGTCGCGCCGCACCAGCACTATCTCGCGCTGCGCCTCAATGCCGCCCGGCGCAAGGTCATCGAGACCAAGACGGAATTCGCCGACATCGCCGCGCTCACCGGCTTCAACTCCTCCTCCGCCTTCTCCCGCAGCTATCGCGCGCACTACCATGAAAGCCCGACGGAGACACGGCGGCGGCTGCGGGCGGGGGCGAAAGGATGAAGGCGCGGACCCAGAGCAATTCCAGCAAAAGTGCGAAGCGGTTTTGCGTCCGGGGTTGCGCAAAATAAAGGGTTGGAGCGTTTTCGCGATTCGAGGAAAAGCGGAAATGCCCTAAGTGCCTGAAATGTCACGGTCGGCCGTAAAGATTGTATTTAACATTTCGCGGTAATCTTCCGTTAGTAATTCCGTCCATGTGTCGAAAGGGCGGGGCTTCGGTTTGTTTTGCGTGCGAGTGCCAATGCGTCTTTCGGTCCTGACAGCGATCCTCCTCGGCTGCGCCTCCCTGGCCGGCTGTGCATCGAGTGCGACCCCGGAAACGGTGCTGGCGGTCAAGCCTTCGCGCGAGACCACGAGCTCCGTCACCAAGGGCGGCGGGCCGGTGCCGGAAGTGGCCGTCGGCCAGAGCAGGGTGAAGGCCGACGACGCGGAGGAAATGCTCGCCTGGGCCGGGCCCATCCCGGAAACCCATGTCTTCGAGACGGTGACGAAACAGTCCGCCGTTCCCTCCGAGCGTCCGGCCGATTCCGCGACGATGACCGAAATGCCGACCCGGCGCCTCGGCAAGCGCTCGCGCGTCTACAGCCAGCAGTTCCGCGATGCCCATCCGATCAATTTCGGCAAGCGCGCGCCGCGGCACTATCAGGTGCACGGCGTCGACGTCTCGCGCTGGCAGGGCGATATCGACTGGATGCGGCTGCGCACGCAGGGCGCCAACTTCGCCTTCATCAAGGCGACCGACGGCGGCGACCATCTCGATCCGATGTTCCAGAAGAACTGGCGCCAGGCCAAGGAAGCCGGCATCCGGCGCGGGGCCTATCACTTCTTCTACTGGTGCCGGGTCGCAAGCTCGCAGGCCGAGTGGTTCATCCGCAACGTGCCGAAGGACCCGGATGCGCTGCCGCCGGTGATCGATGCCGAATATAACGGCGATTCCGCCTGCAAGAAGCGCCTGTCGCGCGCGAAATATGTCGAGAAAATCCGCGTCTTCGCCGAAATGCTGGAACGGCACTACGGCAAGCGGCCGATCATCTATACCGCGCCGGACTTCTACGAGGACAATCTGTCTGGCGAATTGAAGGACTATCACTTCTGGCTGCGCTCGGTCGCCGCGCATCCGTCGCAGCGTTATCCGAACCGCCGCTGGCTGTTCTGGCAATATTCCGGCTCGGGCCTGTCGCATGGCGTGACGGGCAGGATCGACCTCAACGTCTTCTCCGGCAGCGAGAACGACTGGCACAACTGGCTCGCGGGCCAGTCCACCTGAACGGGACGATCTATTTCCGTTTCTGCGGATAGATCGTCTCGCCGTTCTTCAACATCTCCACGAATGTCTCGATCTTGCGTCTGCGCGCAGCTTCCGTCTTCAGATTGTGGACGCGGAAGGCGAGGGCGAAGCGGTTCTGCTCGGTGAGCCTGCCGAGCATTTCGGCCGCGGCCGGTTCCGCGTCGATGGCGGCCTGCAGGTCCGGCGGGATCTCCAGATTCTTGCCGCTGCCATAGGCCCTGTCCCAGCGCCCATCGGCTTTTGCTGCCTCCACATGTTTCAGGCCATGTTCCGTCATGCGGCCATCCGCGATCAGCCGGCCGACCGTATCGACGTTCTTCTTGCTCCAGACGCTCTTGCGGCCGCGCGGGCTGTAGCGCTGCAGGAAGCTCTTGTCGTCCAGCCCCTTGCGGATGCCGTCGATCCAGCCCCAGCAGAGCACGACCTCGATCGCCTCTTCCGGGTTGATGGATTGAAGGCCCGAGGCGCGCTTGTGAATCCGGATCCAGACTTCCGGCGCCTTGTCGTGGTTGTCCGAGAGCCAGCGGCAGAAGCTTTCCGGGTCGGGAAATTCGCGGACATGGGCGGGGTCGATTTCCACAAGCGCCATCGTTTTCTGCCCTCCCGGCATGGTCCAGCGTGGCCGCTTTGCATCTGTCCGCGACTATGCGGGGCGGATGCCGAAGATGTGATGCTCCCGCTTCTTGCCAGCCCCTTCCTGCTTTGGCTAGCCATCGGCTCCAACACGTTTTCATTGGAGTCGATATAGAGAATGCCTACGGTGTGCACTTTGTCGCGCAGAGCCTTCTTCCTGGGCGCCGCCGCGACGCTCGCAGGATGCGCAACCACGGAAACCTCGACCAGGGCCGTCCCGCTTCCCCAGAAGGTCAGCTATCCGATCGTGCCGGCAACGGACGAGGAGCTGGCGGCGCGCTATGCCGTCGTCGAGGATGGCGGCCATCTCATCCCGGCGATCCCTTACAAGGAGATCGATCCGAGATACTACCGCCAGCGCGTCAAGGACCCGACCGGCGAGCCGGCAGGCACGGTGGTGGTCGATACGGCCACGCGCTTCCTCTATGTCGTGGAACCGGGCGGCACGGCGATGCGCTACGGCGTCGGCATCGGCCGCGACGGCTTTGCCTGGGAGGGCGAGGGTGTCATCCAGTGGCGCCAGCCCTGGCCGCGCTGGAAGGTGCCGGACGACATGATCAAGCGCCAGCCGAGCCTTGCCCGCTATTCCGTCGAGAATGGCGGCATGGACCCGGGCGTCAAGAACCCGCTCGGCGCCCGCGCGCTCTACATTTTCCAGAACGGCAAGGATACGCTCTACCGCCTGCACGGCTCGCCGGAATGGAGGTCGATCGGCAAGGCGACCTCTTCGGGCTGCGTGCGGCTGGTCAACCAGGATGTGCTCGATCTCTACAAGCGCGTGCCCTACCACGCGCGCATCGTCGTGCATCAGGGCGGGCTGGGGTCCGTCTGAGCAAGTCCAGCAAAAGTGTGAGGCGGTTTTGCGTCCGGAACTGCGCTGAGCAGAGCTAGACGACGGTCTCGCCGCCGTCCACCACGAGGATCTGGCCGGTCATGTAGCTTGACCGGTCGGAGACGAGGAAGAGGATCGGTTCGGCGATCTCCTCGACATTCGCCCAGCGGCCCATGGGCACCTTTTCCCTGATATAGTCCTCGATGGCCCTGCGCCCGCCCATCTGGTCGATGAAGGGGGCGTTGAAGGGCGTGTCGACCCAGCCGGGGCAGAGCGCGTTGACGCGGATGCCGTGGCGGGCATAGTCGCCGGCCATCTGCTTCGTCATGGCGATGACGGCGTGCTTGGTCGTCGTATAGGCGATCATCTCGCGGTCGTAGAGCACGCCTGAAGAGGAGGAGGTGTTGAGGATGACGCCTTTTCCCTGCGCCCTCATGGCCGGCATGACGAGGCGGGCGGCCATGAGATGGGCGCGCACATTGAGGTTCCAGGAAAGATCCAGCCCGTCGAGCGCGACGCTTTCGAGATCGCCGGCAACCTGCGCGCCCGCATGGTTGTGCAGGATGTCGATGCGGCCGTGGCGCGAGAGCACGCCGGCAATCGCCATCTTCAGTTCCACGTCGTCGGTGACGTCGAGGATGACGGCCTCGGCCGTGCCGCCCTCGCTGCGGATGAGATCGACCGTCTCGCCGGCCCGCGTCTCGTCGCGGTCGGCGACGCAGACGGTCGCGCCCTCGCGCGCCATGATGCGCGCGCCGGCCCGGCCGATGCCGGAGCCGGCCCCGGTGACGATGGCGACGCGGTTCTTCAGGATCATCTGTTATTCTCCGGCAGGCGATTTCGTTTTCTTTTCCCGCATCAGGAGGCGGGCGACGAGAATGAGGAAGAGCGAGGCGACCAGCACCATCGTCGCGATGGCGTTGACCTCCGGCGTCACGCCGCGGCGGATCGAGGCGAAGACGTAGATCGGCAGCGTCGTCTTGGAGCCCGCGACGAAGAAGGCCACGATGAAATCGTCGAAGGAGAAGGTGAAGGCGAGCAGGAATCCGGCCAGCACCGAGGGCAGGATCTGCGGCAGGACGATATCGCGGAAAGTGGTGAAGGGCGTGGCGTAGAGATCGGCCGAGGCCTCGACGATGTCGCGTCCGAGCGTGGCGATGCGCGCCTTCACGATCATCGTCACGAGCGCCATGGTGAAGAGGCCGTGTGCGGCGATGATCGAGCCGTAGCCGAGGCCGAGTTGCGGCGGTTTCTCACCCGGCCAGAGCGAGGCGATGGCCGGATTGACGACGCCGAAGACCGCGACGAGCGCGACCAGCGTCGCGATGCCGATGACGACGCCCGGCACGACGATGGCGGCGGCGAGCAGGCCGTCGAAGAGGGCGCGGGTGCGCGCGCCGAGGCGTTCCAGGCCAAGGGCGGCCATGGTGCCGAAGACGGCGGCGAGCGTGGCGCTGGTAAAGGCGATGATCAGGCTGTTCTGCAACGCGGCGACGAGGAACGGATTGGCGAGCGCCTTGCCGTACCATTGCGTCGAGAAGCCGGTGAACTCGCTGGCATTGCGCCCCGCATTGAAGGAGAACAGTACGACCAGCGCGATCGGCGCGTAGAGGAACAGATAGACGGAGGTTATCAGCGCGCGCATCAGACGAGATCCACCTGTCTCGTGCCGGAGATTTTCCAGGCGATGCGCATGGCGACCATCAGCACCACGACCACGATGGCGACCAGCGTGACCGCGATGGCCGAGCCGAAGGGCCAGTTGCGCGATTGCAGGAAGAGGTCGACCAGCGCATTGCCGATGAAGAAGACCTTGCCGCCGCCGAGAAGCTGCGGAATGAGATATTCGCCGAGCAGCAGGATCGTGACGAGCGCGACGCCCGTCATGACGCCCGGCAGCGAGAGCGGCAGGGTGACGGAGAAGAAGGTCGAGACGGGCTTCGCGCCGAGATCGGCCGAAGCCTCCAGCAGCCGGCGGTCGAGCTTTTCGAGGCTGACATAGATCGGCATGATCATCAGCGGCAGGTAGCCGTAGACGATGCCGAGCAGCACGGCGCCCGGCGTGTTGAGCAGGCGCACGTTCTCGATGCCGATCATGTCGAGGAGGTTCGGGATGCCGCGCGAGCCGAGGATATACATCCAGGCATAGGTGCGCACCAGAAGGCTCGTCCAGAACGGAACGACGACCAGCGAGACCAGCAGCAGCCGGTGGCGCGGGCTTGCCTTGACGGCGAGGTAATAGGCGGTCGGATAGGCGACCAGCAGGCAGAGGAAAGCGCCGACCGGCGCCAGCATCAGCGTGTTCCAGTAGGCGGCGGAACGGGCCGGCAGGTTGGCATATTGCGCAAGGGTGAAGGCCGCCTGGTAGCCGCCCGCCGGTCCGCGCTCGCCAACGGAGAAGACCACCATGGCGATGAAGGGCAGCACCAGGAAGACGAACAGCCAGAGGGAGGCCGGCGCCAGCAGCGCCGTCGTCACCAGCCGTCTTTTCGCCGTCGTCGTCAGGGGCATTGCATTGGTCCTGTTGCGAATTGCGAGGGTCGCCCCTCATCCGGCCTGCCGGCCACCTTCTCCCCGCAAGCGGGGAGAAGGAAAAACATTGCGGCATACTCCCTCTGATCTCCCCCCTTGTGGGGGAGATGTCGGCGAAGCCGACAGAGGGGGGTAGCAACGGCGCAGCCAGGACGACGATCCGGCGGGGGCAGGTGGGTGCCACACCCCCCTCTGCCCTGCCGGGCATCTCCCCCACAAGGGGGGGAGATCGGCAGGTCGGAACGGCTTCCCGTGCTTTGTTACGCCGACTTGAACCGCGCCATCAGCTCTGCGCGCGCCGGGTCGGTGAGCGTCACGGCAGCGCCGAATTCCAGCGGGGTCAGCGCTGCCTCGTCGGGATAGACGATCTTGTTGCCGGTGATCTCGGCCGGCAGCAGGGCGATGACGCGGCTGTCGGTGGTGGGCGCGCCGTTGGCGATGTGCTCCTTCACCGCATGCTGCGGGTCCATCAGGTAGTTGAGCAGCGCATAGCCGGCCGGCTTGTTGGCGGCCGCCTTCGGGACGGCGTAGAAGTCCGACCAGATCTCGCCGCCGTCGGAGCCGAGCGTGAAGTGGATTTCCGGGATGTCGCGGTTGAGCTGCGCGCCGTCGTTCGTCCAGCACATGGTCATCCAGGCGTCGGTGGCGCGCATGGAGGGCTGGTAGTCGCTGTTGATGGCATAGAGGTGCGGCTTGACCTTGATCAGCAGCTCCTCGGCCTTGGCAAGCTCCTCGGGCTTGACCGAGTTGAAGGAGAAGCCGAGCGAGACGAGGGCGTTGCCGATGGTGGTGAGCTGGTAGTCGTGCACCATGGCGCGGCCGTCCGCCTCGGTCATGGCGATCTCGAAGAATTCCTTCCAGCTCGTGACCTTGGACTTCACCTTGTCGGAATTGACGGCGATGCCGGTCGTGCCCCAGTTCTTCGGCAGCGCATAGACCTTGCCGTCGACCGTGCCCTCATTGGTGAAACGTACATTCTGGGTCTTCTGGTCGAAGTTCGGCACCTTGGAAAGATCGAGCGGATCGATCAGGCCGAGGCCGGCATAGGTGGAGATCGTGTAGTTCGTGGGCACGAACAGGTCCCAGCCGGTGCCGCCGGCCTGCAGCTTTGCCAGCATCTCCTCGTTCGAGCCGAAGACGTTGACCTCGACGGCGACGCCCGTCTCGGCGGTGAAGGCCTCGAAGGTTGCGGGGTCGTGGTAGTTCGGCCAGGTAGCGATGGACATGGCCGAGCCGAGGTCTTCCTGCTGCGCATAGGCGGCCGAATTGAAGAGGCCGGGCTGGCGGGCGAGCACGGCGGCGGCAAGGCCGAGGCCGGTGACGCCGAGGAAGTGGCGGCGCGTGACGGAGCCGCGCTTCAGGCGCATGAATTCTTCCGTCAGCTCATGGGCGCTGATCGGGGCATTGTCTCTGAACCATTTCGACATCACACTGTTCCCTTGTGTTTGGGGCCTGTTTCCCCTCAGGCCGGAAAGATATGCGCTGTGCCGGGATCGAAGCTGATTGCGACCCGTTCGCCCGGCGCGACGAGGTCGTTTTCCGACTGGTTATGGCGTTCGGCGGTGACGAGGAGGTCGCCCAGCCCGTCGATGGCGATGGAGTATTCGGCGGCCGAGCCGAGGAAGATGCGATGGGTGACGGTGCCCTCCAGCGTCGTCGCGCCCTCCGCGCCGCGCGCAAGGCGGATCGCCTCGGGGCGGAGCGCCACGGTGACGGCGCCCGGCTGAAGATCGCCGCGCGGGGCGGGCAGAGCCGTGCCGTTGCCGAGGCGGATGGTGCCGCCGGCCTCCAGCGTGCCGTCGAAACGGTTGGTCTTGCCGACGAAATCGGCCACGAAGAGATCGGCCGGGCGGTCGTAGACCTCCTGGGGCGTCGCGAGCTGGCGGATGCGGCCGGCGCTCATGACGCAGACGAGGTCGCTCATCGACAGCGCCTCCTCCTGGTCATGGGTGACGAGAACGAAGGTAATGCCGAGGTCGCGCTGGAGCGTCTGCAGCTCGATCTGCATGGCGGTGCGCAGCTTCTTGTCGAGCGCCGCCAGCGGCTCGTCGAGGAGGAGCACGGAGGGCTTGTTGACGAGGGCGCGGGCGAGCGCCACGCGTTGCTGCTGGCCGCCGGACATTTCATGAATGCGGCGCCTGGCGAAGCCGGAAAGCCGTACCATTTCCAGCGCCTCGCCGACGCGGCGGGAGATTTCTTCGGCCGGCAGCCGCGGACGGAGCTGCTTCAGGCCGTAGGCGACGTTCTTCTCCACGTCGAAATGCGGGAAGAGCGCATATTGCTGGAACACCATGTTGACCGGGCGGCGATAGGCCGGCACGCCGTTGGCGACATTGCCGGCGATCAGCACCTCGCCCTCGCTCGGCTGCTCGAAGCCGCCGATCATGCGAAGGCAGGTCGTCTTGCCGCAGCCGGACGGGCCGAGCAGCGCGACGAAGGCACCCTTCGGCACGGAAAGGTTTATGTCGGAGACCGCGGTCACCGCGCCATAGCGCTTGGTCACCGACCGGAACTCGATGTCGTTCGTGGAGGCGGATGTCACGTCTGTTCCCTGCGGTTGTTGCGTTGAAGCGATCTTGCGCCGCTTTAGCCACCGTCGGGGAGGATGCTAGTCAGCCGCCGGTGGGCGGTATATACCCCGAGAGAGGTATTTTATCCGTAAACCGGCTATGGAAGGAGTATATCCCGGCGCGGCGAAAAACGTGCGCCGCAAGGGGATCGGGGGAGCATCAGCGCCATGCGGGTCGATTTCACGGCACTCTTCCGCACGCTCGCCGACTGGACGGATGCGGCGGAACGCTCCGACGGGCAGGCGGGCGAAGCCCTGCTGGCGATGACGCGGGCGCTCGTGCGCTTCGACGACATGGTCATCTTCGCCTATCGCGACAAGGCCCGGCCGATCGACCTCTTCAGCACCTTCGATGCGGACGATTACCATGTCTTCGTGACGCTTTATCAGGTGGGTCCGTATCTGCTCGATCCGTTCTACCACACGGCGCGGGCGGGCCGGGCCGGCGTCTTCCGCATGCGGGAGCTCGCGCCGGACCGCTTCTTCTCCAGCGAATACTACCGCACCTACTACTCGCAGACACGGCTTGCCGAGGAACTGGGCTTCTTCGCGCCGGTAGGCGACGGCGTGACGGTGGTCGTCTCGCTGATGCGGCGCGAGAAGACGGGGGTCTTCCCGGCCGCCGAATTCGCGCTGCTGGCGGATGCCGAACCCTTCGTCGCCGCTTTCGTGCGCCAGGCCTGGAGCGGCCTTGCGGAACGCTTCGCGCTTGCGGGGCAGGGGCGCGGGCGGCGCAGCGAGCCGGTGAGCGCGGCGGACAAGGTCTGGCGCAAGCTCAACCTCACCGACCGCGAGGCCTCGATCATCGAGCTGGTGCTGCAGGGGCATTCGTCGGAATCGATCGGGCTGAAGCTCGATATCTCGACGGGGACGGTGAAGGTCCACCGGCGGAACGTCTACCGCAAGCTGGGCATCTCGTCGCAGATCCAGTTGCTGTCGATCTATCTGAAGAACTTGCAGGCTTAGACGCAGGAGAGAGGACGGAAAAGCCCGGCATCGCTGCCGGGCTTCCAGAGTCTTTTCAGCGGTTTATCGATTCGCCTTCACGAGCCGATTCCGGTTCTTGAGAAACCGATTCAGGAAACCGCCGCCAGCGCCACCTGCGCCCGCGCGTCGAGAATCTGGCGGGCAGCGTGGGCGGCTTCCTTGCCCTTGATAACGAAGTGGTCGCGGAAGAAGGCGATGTGGGCTTCCGATTCCTGGAAATTGTGCGGCGTCAGCACGGCCGAGAGCACCGGCACGCCGGTGTCGAGGCCGACGCGCACGATGGCGTCGACCACGGTGCCGGCGACGAAATCGTGGCGGTAGATGCCGCCGTCGACGACGAGGGCGACGCCGAGGATCGCCGAGTAGCGGCCGGTCTTCGCGAGGAGCTGGGCGTGCAGCGGGATTTCGAGGGCGCCCGGCACGTCGATCACGTCGACGTCTTCGGCA
This sequence comes from Shinella zoogloeoides, assembly GCF_033705735.1. Classification (NCBI taxonomy): domain Bacteria; kingdom Pseudomonadati; phylum Pseudomonadota; class Alphaproteobacteria; order Hyphomicrobiales; family Rhizobiaceae; genus Shinella; species Shinella zoogloeoides. The sequence continues at coordinate 1,902,446 of NZ_CP131130.1, read as the reverse complement.
CGGCCGCCGAGGGCCTGCCATTCGGCGATGAAGGATGTGACCGCCTGGTCGACGATGCCGGCGTGCCAGCGGGCACGGATGACGGCGATGCGGGCGGAGGGGGTGGCATTGGCATTCATATGTCTTGGCCTTTCAAGGGTTGAGCCATTTTTCAACGGGTCCCTTGGGCGAACACGCACGAGGCCGGCCCATCGCGGAACGGGCCTCCTGCTTGCTCTCTTCCATCCGGACTGTGACCGTCGGCTCCGGCATCGCACCGGATCTGCTGACCCTTCCTTGCGGAAGGCGCTCGCGGGCTCCCGGATCGCTCCGGATACCGCCGGTGGGGAATTTCGCCCCGCCCTGAGAACGATGGGAGACTAAACGGCAATCGCTCGCAGATCAAATCCGCGGGCGACGCAAAAAACACGATTCACGACAGATTTTTCCACGCCTTCGGTAAGGCGTGGAATGGACGTTCAGTCGTGGATGACCAGGAGGTCTCCGGCGGTGAAGCGCAGCGTCACCGTTTCGCCGACGGCCGGCGGCACGAGGCCGGGGCTGTTGAACATGTCGAAGGAGATGACGCTGCCGCCGACCTTCATGCGGGTGCGGATGACCGAGCCGAGGAAGTTGGACGAGACGACCTCGCCGGAAAGCGCGGTATCGCCCTTGGCGTCGGGGGCGATGGAGCCGGCCTCGGGGCGCAGCGCCAGCGAGACGGTATCGCCGGCCTTGGCGTTGCCGAGGGGCTCGCGGAGCGTCACGCCCTGGTCGCCGATGGTGACGCGGTTCGCGGCCGCGTCTACCACCTTCGCCTCGATGAGGTTGAGCGTGCCGACGAAGCCGGCGACGAAGCGGGTGGAGGGGTGGTTGTAGATTTCGGCCGGGGTGCCGATCTGGTCGGCCTTGCCGGCGTTCATGACGACGATGCGGTCGGAGATCGACAGCGCCTCTTCCTGGTCATGCGTGACGAAGACCGTGGTGATGCCGAGCTGCTGCTGGATCATGCGGATTTCCTCGCGCAGCGACACACGGATCTTGGCGTCGAGGGCCGAGAGCGGTTCGTCGAGGAGGAGGACCTGGGGCTTCGGGGCAAGCGCGCGGGCGAGCGCCACGCGCTGCTGCTGGCCGCCGGACATCTGGTAGGGGTAGCGGTCGGCGAGATGGTCGAGCTTGATGAGGCCGAGCATTTCCTTGACGCGGGCGTCGATCTCGGCCTTCGGCCGGCCGGCGACCTTGAGGCCGAAGGCGACGTTTTCCGCGACGTTCATGTTGGGGAAGAGCGCATAGGCCTGGAAGACCATGCCGATGTTGCGCTGGTTCGGGCGAAGGTTCGCCTGGCTCTTGCCGTTGATCGTTATCGTGCCGCCCGAGGGCGTCTCGAAGCCGGCGATCATGCGCAGGATGGTGGTCTTGCCGCAGCCGGACGGGCCGAGGAAGGAGATGAACTCGCCCTTCTCGATGGCCATGTTGAAGTCCTTGACGACCTGCACCGGGCCGAAGGACTTCTGGATGCTGGAGAGTGTGAGGAAACTCATGGGAAATCCTTAGACAGGGCTTTGCGCGCCCTTCTGGAAGCGCGAGACGAGCTGGATCAGGCCGAGGCAGCCCCAGGTGATGGCGAAGGCGATCACGGCGAGCGCGGCCGGCTCATAGGCCCGGTTGGCGCCGAGAAGCTGCATGTAGGGGCCGAAGGCGGGGCGGTTGAGGAGGGCGGCCATGGTGAACTCGCCGATGACGATGGCGAAGGTCAGGAAGGCGCCCGACAGCACCGCGACGAGCACGTTCGGCAGGATGATGCGGGTGAGGATCGTCGTCCAGCCGGCGCCGAGGCTCTGGGCGGCCTCCGTCAGCGTGGTGATGTCGATGGAGCGAAGGCCCGTGTCCACCGCGCGGTACATGTAGGGCAGCGACAGCGTGGCATAGCCGAACATCAGGAGGATGTTGGTGCCGGTGATCGAGCCCGTCAGCGGCAGCCAGCTCGACGTATTGTAGAGCCGGATGTAGCCGAAGACGATGACGATGGCCGGGATGACCAGCGGCAGCAGCGTGACGAACTCGACATAGGGCCGGAGGCCTGGCAGCTTGAGGCGCACCCAGTAGGCCGTCGGCACGACGAGGAGCACCCCGAAGGCGATGGTGAACAGCGCCATCACGACGGAATAGGTGAAGGTCTCCTGGAAGCGCGGATCGCCGAGCACGACCGCATAGGCATCGAAGGAATAGACCCCGCGGCGCATCTTCAGCGAGAAGTTCGTCATGCCGAGGAGCGGCAGGATGAAATAGAGCAGCCCTATGATGAGGGCGCCCCAGGCCCAGAACTTCTTCATTTCAGCCACCTTTCGCTGCGCGCGCGCAGCCAGATGTAGATCGTGTTGGCGATGCCGGTGACGACGATCATGCCGAAGGCCAGCGCATAGCCGAGATGGGGATTGCCGAGCACGTCGCCGCGGATCTGCGCGAAGAGCAGGATCGGCACGATGGAGAGCGAGGAGCCGGTGAGCGCGATGGCGGTCGCGACGGCGCCGAAGGCATTGGCGAAGAGCAGCGCGAGCGTGCCGAGGAAGGAGGGCAGCAGGATCGGGAAGGCCACCATGCGCCAGTATTGCGCGTTGGTCGCGCCGAGGATCTGCGCCGCCTCGCGCCATTCGCGCTTGAGGCCGTCGAGCGCGGGCGTGATGATGAGGATCATCAGCGGGATCTGGAAGAACAGGTAGGTGACCGTCAGCCCCCAGAAGGAAAGGATGTTGAAGCCGAGCGCGCGCAGGTCGATGCCGAGCTGGGTCTTCAGGAACACGGTGACGAGGCCGACCGGGCCGAGGGTCGCCAGGAACGCGAAGGCGAGCGGTACGCCCGCGAAGTTGGAGGCGACGCCCGAGAAGGTCAGCAGCGGGCCCCGGATCCATTTCGGCAGGCCGCCGAGCACCACGGCGGCGGCGACCGAAAAGCCGATGAGGCAGCCGAGGAGGGCGGAAGCGATGGAGATCTTGATGGAGATCCAGTAGGCCGACATGATCGACGTCGTGAACAGCCCGCGGATATTGTCCAGCGTGAAGCCGCCGTCCGGCGTCTGGAAGGCGCCGATCACGATGCGCATCGTGGGCATGATCAGGAACAGCAGGACGAAGATCGCGAATGGCGCCGCGCCGAGCCAGTGCAGCGGAAGGCGCAACGGCGCTTTCGTCGACTGTTTCGCGGCAGAGCTGTCTGAAGACATTGGGTTAGCCTCGTGGGGTTGCCGTCTTGGCATACCGCGGTCGCCGCCCCGGCCGGAAGGCCGGGGCGGCGGGGATGTGGTTTACTGGACGTTCGCGCCGACCACGCTGTCCCAGGCGCCGGTCACGGCGGCCTGGTTGGCGTCGACTTCCTCGAGCGTCGGGAAGTAGGCCTTCTCGTAGGCAGCGGCCGGCGGCAGCGCGTCGATCAGGTCCTGCGGAACCTTGCCGGCCTTGACCATGGCGTTGAAGCGAACCGGATGGCAATAGCCCTTCAGCCAGCCGACCTGGCCTTCGTCGGAATAGAGATGCTCCATCCACAGCTTGGCGGCGTTCGGATGCGGCGCGTAGGCCGAGATGCCCTGGACGTAGACGCCAGCGAGAACGCCCGTTTCCGGAACGACGACCTCGGTCGGCGGGTTGCCGTTGAGGGTCTTGGCCCAGCTCAGCGCGTTATAGTCCCAGGCGACGACGATCGGGGTCGAGCCCTGGGCGAGCGTGCCGGACTTGCCGATGACCGGAACGAAGTTGCCGGCCTTGTTCATCTCGGCGAAATAGGAAAGGCCTGCTTCGCCGGCTTCCTTGCCCGCCTTCGCGCCCTTGCCGAGGCCGGCGGCGAGAACGCCGAGGATGGCCTGGTTGGAAGCGCGCGGGTCGCCGGCAAGCGCCACCTGGCCGGAATATTCAGGCTTCAGGAGGTCGGCCCAGTCCTTCGGCGAATTGGTGACGATGTCCTTATTCACGAAGAAGGACATCACGCCGTAATAGTCGCCGTACCAGTAGCCTTCGGCGTCCTTGACGTTGTCCGGGATCTCGTCCCAGGTGGAGACCTTGTAGGGCTGGAGCAGGCCTTCCGCCTTGGCGGAGGGGCCGAAGGCGAGGCCGACGTCGATCACGTCAGGCGACTGCGGGCCCTTGTTGTCCTTGTTGGCCTTGATGGCCTCGATCTCGTCGGCCGAGCCGGCATCCGGGTTCAGTTCGTTGACCTGGATTTCCGGATACTTGGCCTTGAAGGCAGCGATGACGTCGCCGTAGCCGCACCAGTCGTGCGGAAGGGCGACGGTGGTCAGCATGCCTTCCTTCTTGGCAGCTTCGATGAGTTCCGCGCTCGGCTCTGCGAAGGCGAGCGTGGAGGAGGCGACCACCAGGGCGGTGGAAAGCGAAAGCAGGCGTCTCGTCTGTGACATCACGGGTGTTCTCCTTTTGTGTGTCAGGCGGCGAAGGGTGATTACTTGCGGCAGATGAAGCTTACGTGACAGTTTAGTCCCGTTTTTTCCCATATGGATTCAAGGCTTGGCGGTAACCTCCGGCCGGGGCTTGCGAAAGAGCCGGCTGGCCTCGAAAAGGCCCTCCAGCGTCTTCATGCGGTCGCTGGTCTCCTCCCAGCCCGAGCTCTGGACGGCCTCGATCAGCGCCTCGACGATGAACAGTGTCACGACGGACGAATCCCAGGCCGACGGCGCCTCGATATGGACGCGGAAGACCTTCGCCGCGACCTTGGCGACGGGCGAGGCCCAGGGGTCGGTGAAGAGCACGATCTCCACGCCACGCTCGCGGGCGACGCGTCCGAGCGTCTCCATCTCCTGCTCGTAGCGGCGGATGTCGAAGATCACCAGCACGTCGCCGGCCTTCATGTTCAGCACGTAATGCGGCCAGGAGGCGGGATTGGAGGCGATCTGCGTGACGTTCGGGCGGATGACCTGAAGATGGGTGAAGAGATAGTCCGCGAGCGCCTTCGTGATGCGTCCGCCGATGATGTAGATGCTGCGCTGGCGGTCGGCGAGCAGGGCGCTCGCGCCGTCGAATTCGGCGGTCTCCACATGCGCGAGCGTCTGGCGCATGTTGGTCATGATCGCGTCGGCGAAGCGGTTGAGGATATGCGTGCCCGGCGCGTTCGCGGCCCAGCGGTCGTGCTTGGTGATGGGGCTGGAGAGCGTGGTCTCCAGCTCGTGGTGCAGGCGCGCCTGGAAATCGGGAAAGCCGCGGAAGCCGAGCTTCTGCACCATGCGCGCGACCGTCGGCGTCGACACGCCGGCGTTTTCCGCGACCGTCGTGATGCTGCCGAGGCCGGAGACGGGGTAATTGTCGAGCAGTGATGCGGCAAGCTGCTTTTCGGCACGCGTCAGCGTATCGAAATGAGCATGGATCACATCCGACACCGTCATGGATGCTGTGTTGGGCGTCAAGTTTATTCCCCTGCGCTCCGGTCTGGTGCCGGAGTTTGGAAAATTAAACATCGCTGTCACAATTGGAGTCAAATGATTTTTTGAAGAGATTTTTTCAATGTGCGGTTGACAGCGGCAAAATGGTGAAGAATTCTCTTCATCAACGATAAAGGCCGGTCGAGGGGATCAGGCTCATGGGAATTCTGAGTGTGGAGGAGGGCGATCCTGTCGCCCTGGAGAATGCCGTTGCCCGCGGTCCGGTCATCCTGGTCTGTGAGCACGCATCGCGCGTCTTGCCGAAGTCTCTCGGTACGCTGGGCCTTTCCGAAGAGGCGCTGGCCAGTCACATCGCCTGGGATCCGGGGGCGCTCGCCGTCTCGCGCCTGATGGCCGAAAGCCTCGATGCGACACTGCTCTTCCAGCGCTTTTCCCGTCTCGTCTACGATTGCAACCGTCCGCCGGAATCGCCTGCCGCCATGCCGGAAAAGAGCGAGGTGTTCGACGTGCCGGGCAATGCCGGGCTCGACCGGGCGGCGCGCGATGCGCGCACCGAGGCGCTTTATCTGCCTTTCCGCGAAAAGCTCTCCGGCCTCGTGAAGGCGCGGATCGCCGAGGGCCGGCCGCCGGTCATCGTGACCATGCACAGTTTCACGCCCGTCTATTTCGGTGCGCCGCGTGCCGTCGAGATCGGCATCCTGCACGACACCGACGCGCGCCTCGCCGACGCCATGCTGGAGGCTGCTGCGGCCGACGGACGCTATGACGCCCGCCGCAACGAGCCCTACGGGCCGGATGACGGCGTGACGCATACCTTGAGGGAGCACGGCCTTTCCAACGGCCTTGCCAATGTCATGATCGAGGTCCGCAACGACCTCATCCGAGACGAGGCCGGCCAGAGGGTCGTGGCCGGCTATCTGACGGGGCTGCTCGCCAAGAGCCTTCCCGCAATCAATCAATAACCGGCCCGGGGAAATGCCGTGGAAACGGAAATGAACACGAACTGGAGAGGCCAAGCGGATGCTTGCGTTGATTTATCGGAGGTCCGGCCCGGCTGATGCCGCCGCTGCCAAGGGAGGCAACGGTCATGCCTGATTTCATCAAGAGCTATGTACGTTTCGTCGACACGTTCAACCGGCGTGTCGGTATTTTTGCGATGTATCTGATTTTCGTGATGTTCGCGATCCTGCTTTATTCATCCGTCTCGAAGGCCTTCCATCTGCCGGCCAACTGGACGCTGGAATCCGCCCAGTTCACCATGGCTGCCTACTACATGCTGGGCGGCGCCTTCGCGATGCAGACGGGTGACCATGTCCGCATGGACCTGTTCTACAGCCAGTGGTCGGTGCGCCGGCGCGCGGCCTTCGATTCGGTCACGGCCATCGCGCTGATCGTCTTCCTCGGCTTCATGCTGTTCGGCGGCATCGCTAGCACGACCTATGCCATCCAGTTCAAGGAAAAGAGCTTTTCCGCCTGGGCGCCCTATATGGCGCCGATCAAGATCGTGATGACCTTCGGCGTCGTGATGATGCTCGCGCAGGCCATCTCCTCGCTCTTCAAGGATATCGCCGAGTTGCGGGGAAGGCCCATCGCATGAGCTATGAATTCATCGCAATCACGATGTTCGCCGGCATGATGGTGCTGCTGCTCACCGGGCAGCGCGTCTTTGCCGTCATCGGCTTCGTCGGCGTCGTCGCGGCCTTCCTGCTATGGGGTACGGGCGGCTCGGAAATGGGCTTCGCCTCCGCCATGAAGCTCGTCAAATGGTACCCGATGCTGACGGTGCCGATGTTCGTCTTCATGGGCTACATGCTCTCGGAATCGGGCATCGCGGAAGACCTCTACAAGGCGTTCCACGTCTGGATGGGGCCGATCAACGGTGGCCTCGCGCTCGGCACGATCGGCCTCATGGTCATCATCTCGGCGATGAACGGCCTTTCCGTCGCCGGCATGGCGATCGGCGCCACCATCGCGCTGCCGGAGCTCCTGCGCCGTGGCTACGACAAGGTGATGACGACGGGCGTGGTGCAGGGCGGCTCGACGCTCGGCATCCTCATCCCGCCGAGCATCGTGCTCGTGCTCTACGGCATGATCGCCCGCGTTCCGGTCGGCCAGCTCTGGCTCGCCGGCGTCTTCCCGGGCCTCCTGATGGCGGCGCTGATGGCGATCTACGTCTATGTCCGCTGCCGGATCAATCCGTCGCTCGGGCCGGCCTTGCCGGCGGAAGACCGCAAGGTGCCGATGGGCGAGAAGCTGAGGCTTCTGACCGCCGGCATCCTTCCGCTCGGTATCTTCACGCTGATGATGTGGCTGTTCCTCAGCGGCATCGCCAGCCTCGTGGAGGCTTCGGCGATCGGCGCGATCTCCTCGGCGCTGGTCGCCTGGCAGCGCGGCCGCCTGACGCGGCGGCTGTGGAGCGACGTTCTGCAGAAGACGCTCGGCATCAGCTGCATGTTCATGTGGATTCTGATCGCCTCGCTCTGCTTCGGCGCCGTCTTCGACGGTCTCGGCGCGGTCAAGTCCATCGAGCGCTTCTTCCTCGGCGACCTCGGCCTCGAGCCCTGGCAGGTGCTGGTGCTGATGCAGCTCTCCTTCCTCATCATGGGGATGTTCCTCGACGACACGGCGATGCTCGTCATCGTGGCGCCGCTCTACATTCCGCTGGTGCAGAAGCTGGGCTTCGACCTTGTCTGGTACGGCGTGCTCTACACGATCACCTGCCAGATCGCCTACATCACCCCGCCCTTCGGCTACAACCTGTTCATGATGCGCGCCATGGCGCCGCCCGGCATCACCATGCGGGATATCTACGCGTCGATCTGGCCGTTCGTCGGCATCATGATCGTGAGCCTGCTCATCATCGGCCTGTTCCCGGATATCGCGACATGGCTGCCGGAGCACTTCTACGCCAAGGGGCAATGACGAATACCGCCCCGGCCGCAGACGCCGGGGCAGCCACATGAGGCCGCACAGAAGAAAAGAAGACCATGCCGCCGGAAGCAACGGCCGTTCCGGGGCAGATGCGAAAACGAACCAGAGGGAAAGAGATATGACCAATAGAAGGCAATTTCTGACGCGGGCCGGGGCGGTTACGATCGGAGCCGGTGCCGCCACGCTTTCCGCGCCCGCCATCGTGAGGGCCCAGGAGGCCATCAAGTGGCGCTTCCAGACCTATGCGGGCGCCGCGCTCGGCGAGCACGTCACCAAGCCCATCGTCGATGCGATCAACGCCTCCGCCAAGGGCGAGCTGGAGATCGAGCTCTACTTCGCCGACCAGATCGTGCCGACGGGCGAGCTCTTCCGCGCGCTCCAGGCCGGCACCATCGACGCCGTGCATTCGGACGACGATTCCATGGCCTCGCCGGCGGATGTCGCCACCTTCGGCGGCTATTTCCCGCTCGCCACCAAACAGATCCTCGACGTGCCGGTGCTGTTCAAGCAGTACGGCCTCGCCGATATCTGGCGCTCGTCCTACGAGAAGGTCGGCGGCGTCGTGTGGCTGTCGTCTTCCGGTCAGGACCCGTGCCACTTCAACACCAAGAAGGCCATCACCTCGGTCAAGGATCTGGAGGGGCTTCGCCTCTACACCTTCCCGACGGCCGGCCGCTTCCTCAGCCAGTTCGGCGTCGTGCCCGTCACGATCCCCTACGAGGACGCGCAGGTCGCCGTGCAGACCGGCGAGCTCGACGGCATGGCCTGGTCGGGCATCACCGAGGACTACACGGTCGGCTGGGCCGACGTGACGGACCACTTCCTGACCAACAACATCTCGGGCGCCTGGATCGGCTCGTTCTTCGTCAACGAGAAGAAGTGGGCCGAGCTGCCGGACCACCTGAAGAAGCTGGTCATGGCCGCCATCGAGGCCGGCAACAACTACCGCGACCAGTGGTACTGGGGCGGCGAGGCGAAGCTGCGCGCCGAAGGTACGAAGCTGAAGCTCACCAGCGTTCCGACCGAGGAATGGAAGGTCGTCGAGGACGCCGCCAAGGTCTTCTGGAAGGAGATCGCCGAACAGAGCGAGACGGCCGCCAAGGTCGTCAAGATCTTCGAGGACTATAACGGCGTGATCAACAAGGCCGGCCCGCCCTACGTCAACGGCTGACGCCACGACTTCGGACCGGGCCCTTGTCGGCCCGGTCCGGTACGACGCCATAACCCCGCAGGACCACCCCGATGACCGTGACCTATACATTCGATGACCTGAAGAAGGATGTGGCCGAGGGCCGCATCGACACCGTTCTGGCATGCCTCGTGGACATGCAGGGGCGCCTGATGGGCAAGCGTTTCCACGCGCAGTTTTTCGTCGAGGGCGCCTACGAGGAAACGCATAGCTGCAATTACCTGCTGGCGACCGATATCGAGATGGAAACAGTGCCGGGCTACAAGTCGACGGGCTGGTCCGCGGGCTACGGCGACTACACGATGAAGCCCGACCTTTCGACGCTGCGCAAGCTTCCCTGGCTGGAGGGCACGGCGCTGGTGCTCTGCGACGTGCTCGACCATCACACGCATGAAGAGGTGCCGCATTCGCCGCGCGCCGTCCTGAAGAAGCAGGTCAAGCGCCTCGAGGCGATGGGTCTCAAGCCCTTCATGGCGAGCGAACTGGAATTCTACCTCTTCGACCAGACCTACGACCATGCCCGCGAGAGCGGCTATCGCGACCTCCAGCCGGCCAGCGGCTACAACGAGGACTACCACATCTTCCAGACCACCAAGGAAGAGGATGTCATGCGCGCGCTGCGCAACGGCCTGCAGGGCGCAGGCATTCCGGTCGAGAACTCCAAGGGCGAGGCCTCGCCCGGCCAGGAGGAGATCAACGTGCGCTATGCCGAGGCGCTGACCATGGCGGACCGGCACTCGATCATCAAGAACGCCACCAAGGAGATCGCCTGGCAGCGCGGCAAGGCCGTGACGTTCCTTGCCAAGTGGAACTACAACGCCGCCGGCTCCTCCTCGCATATCCACCAGTCGCTCTGGAGCCTCGACGGCAGGCAAGCGAAGTTCTTCGACAGGGAGGCCAAATACGGCATGTCGGAGATGATGCGCATGTATGTGGCGGGCCTGCTCGCCCATGCCAGCGAGATCACTTATTTCCTCGCGCCCTATATCAACTCCTACAAGCGCTTCGTCGCGGGCACCTTCGCACCGACCAAGGCGATCTGGAGCAAGGACAACCGTACGGCCGGCTACCGCCTGTGCGGCGAGGGCACGAAGGGCATCCGCATCGAATGCCGCGTCGGCGGCTCCGACCTCAATCCCTACCTCGCCATGGCGGCGCTGCTGGCCGCCGGCATCGCAGGCATCGAGGGGAAGTTCGAGCTGGAAGCGCCCTTCGAGGGCGACGCCTATGGCGGCAAGGACATTCGCGAGATTCCCAAGACGCTGCGCGACGCGGCTGCGGCCCTGAAGGGGTCGGAGATGTTGCGCGACGCCTTCGGCGACGACGTGGTCGATCACTATGTCCGCGCGGCCGAATGGGAGCAGGAAGAGTACGATCGCCGCATCACCGACTGGGAGGTGGCGCGCGGCTTCGAGAGGGCGTAGAAGCGTTTCGGGAACTGCCCCTCACCCTGACCTTCTCCCCGCAAGCGGGGAGAGGGGACTTGGCCTGCGAAAGGGTTCGGTCAGGGATATGCCGCATGGCGGATGAGGGGCGGCCGAGCGCCAGAGACTGAAATTCCGATAGAACCAACAGGAAGTCGATCATGACTGTGATCAAATGCATATCCCCCGTGGACGGCTCGGTCTATGCCGAGCGCGAGGCGATGCCGCTGGCCGTCGCACAGGCCGCCGTCGCCCGTGCGAAGAAAGCGCAGAAGGCCTGGGCGAAGCGCCCGCTGGAAGAGCGCATCCAGCTCGTCCTCAAGGGCGTCGCCCGCGTCAACGAGATGGCCGACGAGATCGTGCCGGAAATCGCCTGGCAGATGGGTCGTCCGGTCCGCTACGGCGGCGAGTTCAAGGGCTTCAACGAGCGTTCCAACTATGTCGCCGAGATCGCGGGCTCCTCGCTTGCGCCGATCGTCATCGAGGAGAGCGACCGTTTCGAGCGCCGCATCGAGCGTGAGCCGCACGGCGTCGTCTTCGTCATCGCGCCGTGGAACTACCCCTACATGACGGCGATCAACACGATCGCCCCGGCGCTGATGGCCGGCAATACGGTCATCATCAAGCATGCCGCGCAGACGCTGCTGGTCGGCGAAAGGCTGGTGCGCGCCTTCAACGAGGCGGGCGTGCCGGAGGACGTCTTCCAGAACGTCTTCCTCGACCATGACACGACCTCGGCGCTGATCGCCGCCAATTCGTTCGACTTCATCAACTTCACGGGCTCCGTCGAAGGCGGCCGGTCCATCGAGCGCGCCGCCGCCGGCACCTTCACGCCGGTTGGCCTCGAGCTCGGCGGCAAGGATCCGGGCTATGTCATGGAGGACGCTGATCTCGACGCCGCCGTCGATACGCTGATGGACGGCGCGACCTACAATTCGGGCCAGTGCTGCTGCGGCATCGAGCGCATCTATGTCAACGAGAAGCTCTACGACGCCTTCGTCGAGAAGTCCGTCGCCTGGGTCTCCAACTACAAGCTCGGCAATCCGCTCGATCCGGAAACGACGCTCGGCCCGATGGCGCACAAGCGCTTCGCCGCGACCGTGCGCTCGCAGATCGCCGATGCGGTCTCCAGGGGCGCCAAGGCGCTGGTCGACCCGAAACTCTTCCCGGCCGATGACGGCGGCGCCTATGTCGCGCCGCAGATCCTCGTCGATGTCGATCACTCCATGGAATTCATGAAGGAAGAGACCTTCGGCCCGGCCGTCGGCATCATGAAGGTGAAGAGCGACGAGGAAGCGCTCGCCCTGATGAACGACTGCAAATACGGCCTGACCGTCTCGCTCTGGACGAAGGACAGCGAACGGGCTGCCCGCATCGCCCGCGACCTCGAAACCGGCACCGTCTTCCAGAATCGCGCCGACTATCTCGACCCGGCGCTGTGCTGGACGGGCGTCAAGGAAACGGGCCGTGGCGGCTCGCTCTCCGTCATCGGCTTCCACAACCTTACCCGTCCGAAATCCTACCACTTCAGGAAAGCTTGAACAGAATGACCATCACCGCCAACTGGAGCTACCCGACCGCGATCAAGTTCGGCGCGGGCCGGATCAAGGAACTGGCCGACCACTGCAAGGCGGTCGGCATGAAGAAGCCGCTGCTCGTCACCGACCGCGGCCTCTCGACCATGGCGATCACGCAGAACGCGCTCGACATCCTGGAGGCCGCAGGCCTCGGCCGGGCGATGTTCGCCGAGGTCGACCCGAACCCGACCGACAGGAACCTCGAAGCCGGCGTGAAGGCCTTCAAGGCCGGCGGTCATGACGGCGTCGTCGCCTTCGGCGGCGGCTCCGGCCTCGACCTCGGCAAGGCCGTCGCCTTCATGGCCGGCCAGACGCGCCCGGTCTGGGATTTCGAGGATGTCGGCGACTGGTGGACCCGCGCCAATTCCGACGGCATCGCGCCCATCGTCGCCGTGCCGACGACGGCCGGCACCGGCTCGGAAGTCGGCCGCGCCTCGGTCATCACCAATTCCGAGACGCACACCAAGAAGGTGATCTTCCATCCGAAGTTCCTGCCTTCGGTGACGATCTGCGACCCGGAGCTGACGGTCGGCATGCCGAAGGTCATCACCGCCGGCACCGGCATGGACGCCTTCGCCCATTGCCTCGAAGCCTATTCCTCGCCGTTCTACCACCCGATGAGCCAGGGTATCGCGCTCGAAGGCATGCGTCTCGTCAAGGAATACCTGCCGCGCGCCTACAAGGACGGTACGGATATCGAGGCCCGCGCCAACATGATGTCGGCGGCCGCCATGGGCGCCGTCGCCTTCCAGAAGGGCCTCGGCGCGATCCATTCGCTGTCCCACCCGGTCGGCGCGATCTACAACACGCATCACGGCATGACGAACGCCGTCGTGATGCCGCCGGTGCTGGCCTTCAACCGGCCGGCCATCGAGGCGAGGATCGCCAGCGCCGCCGCCTATCTCGGCATTGCGGGCGGCTTCGACGGCTTCTTCGACTATGTGCTGCGCCTGCGCGAGGAAGTCGGCGTGCCGGACAAGCTCTCCGCGCTCGGCGTCGGCACGGACCGCATCGACGAGATGGCCGCCATGGCCATCGTCGACCCCACGGCCGGCGGCAATCCGGTGGAGCTGACGCTCGATGCGGCCAAGAAGCTCTTCATCGAGTGCATCTGATTTCTTACCGTTAACAAGTTACAGAGGCCCGGAAAACGTTGTTTTTCCGGGCTTTTTCTTTGCAAAATCCGCATGCCGTCCGTCCGCATCGTTAATCTTCGCGATCCGGAAATTTCCTCTTTGTTAACCATGTTTTGAAAGGTTCGCTTAAGCGGGCGCCATTCTTCGGCGGTTCGACCGGAGCGATGAGCACGCTCGCAGCCTTCAAGAGGAAAGTCATGCCAGTTATCACATTTGCCAATGCCAAGGGCGGCGCGGGCAAGACCACCGCAGCCCTCATTCTCGCCACCGAGCTTGCGAGCCAGGGATACCGCGTCACCATTCTCGATGCGGACCCGCAGCGCTGGATCAGCCACTGGCACGAGATTTCCGGCCGTCAGCGCAACATCGCCGTCATCTCGGAAGTCTCCATGGGCTCCCTGCAGAGCCATATCCGCGAGAACCGCGCGGTGACCGACTATTTCATCATCGACCTTGCCGGCGCGCGTGATGCGCTCGTGGCAACGGCCATCGGCCTTTCCGACCATGTGATGATCCCGGTGCAGGGCTGTGCGATGGATGCGCGCGGCGCCGCGCAGATCCTCGAACTCCTGAAGCAGCTCGACGAGAAGGGGGGCATCCGCATCAACCATTCGGTCGTGCTGACGCGCATGAATTCGCTCGTCACCACCCGCGCCATGGCGGCGATCAAGGCGCTGCTCGCCGCCCGCGGCGTGACGGTGCTCGATACGCCGATCGGCGAGCGCACCGCCTTCCGCGATATCTTCGATTGCGGCGGCACGCTCTATTCGATGGACCCGGCGAAGGTCAGCAATCTCGACAAGGCGCGCGAAAACGCGCGGCTCTTTGCCGGGGAGGTGCTGCGTCTCGTGCCGGCGCGCCATCGGCCGGCGGGCGAGCGCGGGCTCTTCCGTACGATCCGGCGGGCGGCCTGAGCCCTTTGAAGTTGACAAAAGGCAAGAACGGCTGCGACCAATTGCGCGGCCGTTTTTCATGCCGGAAGCGACGGTGGGGTAAGGAACAATTTACCACGCCTAACCTAATGATATCCCGTCAGAAAGCTATCCAATGAAGGCCAGGAGCCTTCGGCTGGACCCATGAAGGGTCGCGGGGATGGGCGTGCCGTGCGGCGCCGCCCTTCCGCTGGAGTTTCGTTGCTTTCTCCTCCGTTTCTCGCGTTGCCAGGATACCGCCCAGAATGAAGACTGCCTCGACCGCCAGCCCGAACCATGACATCGCGCGCCGTCTCGACTATCTCGGCCTCGACGAGGCCGCGCTGAAGCGGCTGCGCACCCTCAAGCCCTTCATCGAGAAGGAGATGGGGCCGGCGCTCGACAAGTTCTACGCCATCGTGCGCAAGAGCCCGGAGGTGAACCACCTCTTTTCCAACGACGCGCATATGAACCGCGCCAAGACTGCGCAGCTCGGCCATTGGGCGAACATCGCCGCCGGCGACTTCACCGGCGACTATGCGACGAAGGTGCAGACGATCGGCCATGTGCATGCGCGCATCGGCCTGGAGCCGCGCTGGTATATCGGCGGCTATGCGCTCATCGTCGAGCACCTGCTGACGGAAGCGGTGAGGTCGCTCTGGCCGAAGGGTGGGCTCTTCTCCCGCCAGGAAATCACGCCGGAAGAATTCGCCTCGCGCTTTTCCAGCCTGCTGAAGGCCATGTTCCTCGACATGGACCTGTCGATCTCGGTCTATCAGGACATGTCGGACGTCGCCAAGCAGCAGGCGGTGCAGGCGCAGGTCGTCGCCGAGGAGCGCAAGATCGTCAGCGACAGTTTCGGTGCCGCGCTGAAGCGCATTTCGGACGGCGACCTCACGGCCCGCATCACCGGCGCGCTGCCGGAAGCCTACGAAACGCTGCGCCACGACTTCAACCACGCCATTTCCACGCTTGCACAGGCCATCGGCAATATCGGTACCGGCGCCGGCTCGATCCACCTCAGCGCCCGTGAGATCGCCTCGGCCTCCGACGATCTCGCCAAGCGCACCGAGCGGCAGGCGGCGAACCTCGAGGAAACGGCGGCCGCCGTCGAGCAGGTGACGACGACCGTGCGCCAGACGGCGCAGAGCGCCAACGAGGCGAACGCTCTCGTCATGGCCGCGCGCGACAATGCCCAGCGCAGCGGCGAAGTGGTGGAAGAGGCGATCACCGCCATGGGTGAGATCCAGGCCTCCTCCGCCGCCATCGCCAATATCATCGAGGTGATCGACGAGATCGCCTTCCAGACCAACCTTCTCGCCCTCAATGCCGGCATCGAGGCGGCGCGGGCCGGCGAGGCGGGGCGCGGCTTCGCCGTCGTCGCTTCGGAGGTGCGGGCGCTCGCCCAGCGCTGCGCGGACGCGGCCAAGGACATCCAGAACCTCATCGCCAAGTCGCATGGCCAGGTCGAGGACGGCGTGCGCTCGGTGGGCGAGGTCGCCCAGTCGCTGCGCCAGATCGTTTCGCAGGTCGTGGAGGTCAGCTCGGTCTTCAACGCGATCCGCGCCAGCACGGCCGAGCAGGCGACCGGCCTCCAGGCGGTCAACCAGGCGGTCAACGCCATGGACCAGATCACCCAGCAGAACGCCGCGATGGTGGAACAGGCCAATGCCGCAAGCCAGGCCCTGACGGCCGAAGCGGCCTCCATCGCCGCCCAGCTCAGCGCCTTCCGCACCGGCGGCACCGCCCAGCCGGCGGAGAATTCCGGCTACACCCGCGCCGCCTGAGCGAGGATGAGACTTAAAAAAGGCCGGGCAGCGGATTTCGCGCCCGGCCTTTTCGTTCGCCAAAAGAAAAGCCGGCCTTGCGGGCCGGCTTTGATGCTTGCTCGCGGGGAGACCTCAGTCGACGAATTCGACCGTCACGCCGGCGCTCGTCATCTTGGCGAGCTCGGTGGCGTCCCAGTTGGTGAGGCGGATGCAGCCGTGGCTCTGCGTCTTGCCGATCTTCGAGGGCTCCGGCGTGCCGTGGATGCCGTAGGTCGGCTTGGAGAGCGCGATCCAGACAGTGCCGACCGGGCCGTTCGGGCCGGGCTGGAGGGTGAGGATCTTGTCGTTGCCGCCCTGCTTGAAGTTGATCTTCGGATTGTAGGTATAGCCCGGATTGAGCGCGACGCGCTGGACCGTGACGGTGCCGGAGGGCGAGGGCGTGTCGGCCGAGCCGATGCTTGCCGGATAGGCAGCGATCAGAGTGCCCCCCGCATCATAGGCGAGAACCTGCTTGCGCGCCTTGTCGGCGAGGATCTTCGCCACCTTGCCGGTCTTCGCCCGGCCGGTATCCACGACCTTGACGATCGTGCCGGGGATGGTGAAGTCGACGCCCGGATTGATCTCCTTCAGGTAGGCCTCGTCCATGTGGAACTTTTCGGCCAGCATTTCGGTGGTCGAGGTGAAGGACATGTGGGGCAGGGCCGCCTTCTGGGAATAGTCGTCCGGGATCGCCGCCACATAGGGGCCAGCCGCGTCGGCGGCGCTGATCTCGTAGGTGGTGAAGGCCATGCCGCCGGAAAGGCGCAGGCGCTCCAGGATGTCGTCGGCATTGTTCGGGTCGAGCGTTTCGCCCGTCGCGTTCTGCCAAGCCTCGATCGCCTTGGTGACGTTGGAGCCCTTCCTGCCGTCGATCACGCCCGGCGAGAAGCCTTCGCGGTCGAGAAACACCTGAAGCGCGGTGACTTCGGCGGACGACATCTTGCCGAGCGCCTTGGCCGGCTGGAATTTCGGGCCGGGCACGAATTCGGCATTCGGATCGGTATCGGCCGGCAGCGAGGCGGTGTCGCCCGGATTGTCGGAGAAATCGGGCAGGGGCTGCGAGGTGCCGAAATCGCTGCCCGGCAGGGGCTGGCGCTCGACATTGCCGTTGAGGCCGTCACGCATTTCCGGCACGGAACTGGTCGTCAGGTCGTTGTCGTCGCTCGGTGCGGGCGGGAAGTAGTCCGGGCTGGTCTCGGGATAGCCGCGGACCTCGCGATAACGGCCGCGCCGCGGATTGTAATTGTCGCCGTCGCCGTAGTAGCGCGCGGCCGGCATGGCCGTGGCGACGATGTCGCCCCAGGAATCGACGAGGACCCGGCGGCCGCGATTGTCGCGCGCCCAGCGCACGCTGCCGTCGTTGGGAACATAGTCCAGGATGTCGCCGTCGGGGGAGACGAGGATGGTGTCGCGGGGCTGCTGGGCCTTTGCAGGCAGGACGGCGAATCCGAGGGCGGACACCGCTGCAAGGAGCGAAACGCTTGTTTTGAATATCGAATTCACGATTTTTGACCTGCCAGATTGCATATATCGCGCGGACGGAACACTTCAATTCAGACCTTAATATGGAAAAACTGAATCGATGGTGAACGTAAGGTCAACGCGTATGGCAAAAACTTGTGACCCAGCCTCCGGGTTCCGTGAAAACAGGGGCGCGGCGCAGGAGCACTTCCGCTTTTCCCGAATCATGAAAACGCTCTAACTCCTTGTTTCGCTGCATTTCCGAACGCAAAACCGCTTCGCACTTTTGCCGGAAATGCTCTAGCATGCCGCGGTTTCATCCTGCCCGCCGGAGTCCCGATGACCTTCGCCCTTGCCGCCGACACGCCCGACCATTCCTTCCGCCTGGACCTGACGCCGCAATCGGCGCTGGATGTCGGCAGCGCGGTCTTTCGCGGCATCGACATCGCGCCGGGCTCGGCCATTCCGTCGGACGGCGACCCGCGCATCGATAGGGCGCTGCCGGGTTTCCTCTTCACCTGCGGGCCCGATCACATCCGCCATCCGGTGCCGGTGGAGGGGGCGGCGGACGGGCGGCGCTACCCGCTGCACGGTTCGCTCTCTTCCCATCCGGCGCGGGACATCCTCATCGAGGAGGATGAGGGGGAGGTGGTCTGCGAGGGGCGGGTCGCCGTGTCGCTCGCCCATGGCGGGTCGGCCGATCTTGCGCGCCGCTGGCGGGCGGACCGGCGCACCGGGCACATAACCCTCGACGATGTCGTCACCAATACCGGCGACGGGCCGTGGCCGCCCTTCGCCATGTATCACATCAATTTCGGCACGGGCCTCTTCGACGAAAGCACGCGGCTGACCGGCGCCATGCTGCCCGGCGGCAGCCTGCCGTGGCGTTTCGACGAGGGGGACATGACGATCTTCTGCGTGCCCGCGGCGGAGACGGCCGAGCACGGCTGGGCGGAAATCGCCGTCGGGCCGATAGCCGCCCTTGGCGGGCGCAGCATGCATATCCGCTTCCGCACGGATACGCTGCCCTATCTGCAGGTCTGGCGGAACCAGTCGCCCGGCTGCGCGGTGCTCGGCATCGAGCCGGTCTCGCACCGGCTCGCCTCGCGCGAGGAATTGATCGTCTCCGGCGAGGCGCCCGATTTCGGCCCCGGCGACAGCGTCGGCTACGGGCTTGCCTTCGAGCTTCGGTAGAACCGATCGACATTCAGCCCATGCCGGCCTGTAAACGGCACTTTTCCGGGCTTCCGGTGCTCACGTACCGAAGTACGCTGCGCTCCGGATCCCGGAAAAGCACCATTTTCGGCTCAGCCTGAACTGAATGTCGATTGGCCCTCGCACGATTGACGCTCCCGCGGCGCGGGCTTAAACGGTTTGCGCATCTCTTTCGAAAGGACACGTCCATGGATATCCGCGAGATCAACGACGAATATTCGGTTTCCGGCCAGATCACGGTCGAGGACCTCGACGCGATCGCCGCCATGGGCTTCAAGTCCATCGTCTGCCATCGCCCGGACCATGAGGAAGCCGGCCAGCCGGACTTCTCCACCATTGCCGCCCGCGCGCAGGAACTCGGCATCGAGACGGCCCATGTGCCGGTCGGCCCGATGGGCGTGACGGCGGAGGCGGTGCAGGGCATGGTCGACGCGCTCGATGAGTTGCCGCGCCCGATGCTCGGCTATTGCCGCTCCGGCATGCGCTCGACCAAGACCTACGAGCAGACGCGGCATATTCGCGGGTAAGGAGTGGCGGGGAGGCGCTGCCTCTCATCCCGCTGCCGCGACCTTCTCCCCGCAAGCGGGGCGAAGGGGCAAGAGGCGATGCCTCGCTCCCTCTTCTATGTTCATGATCTCGGGAAACCGGTCCCGCATATCCCTTCTCCCCGCCTGCGGGGAGAGCGACTGTCTTTGTTGTCAAGTGTTTTGCCATGGCCTTTGGTCCCTGATGATGGCGTTGAGCATGGTCAGCAGCTTCCGCATGGTTGCGACGATGGCGACGATCTTCGGCTTGCCGGCCGCCACGAGATGATCGCGGAAGGCCTTGAGCACCGCATTGTGGCGACTGGCCACGAGGGCTGCCATGAACAGCACGGACCGCACGTTGCTCCGGCCTCCGCCGATGAAGCTCCTGCCCTTCCACTTGCCCGATTGCCGCGTCCACGGTGCAAGCCCGGCCAGCGCCGCGATCTGTCGCCGGTCGAGGCTGCCCAGTTCCGGCATATGTGCCAAAAGCGTGCGCGCCACCGCCGGTCCCACGCCCGGCACCGAGGTCAACAGCCTCTCGCGCACCCGCCACAACGGTGATTTGCGGATCCGGTCGTCCATATCGGCATCAAGGCTCTCCAGCTCGCGCCGCAGCGCCGTCAGGACGCGCCGGATGCTCTTGCGGGCGGGCGGGGATGCGGCCATCCGCTCGCGGTTCTCTTCCGCCACCATCATCTGCACGATCTGGCGCCGCCGTGTCACCAGTTCGCCGAAGGCCCGCGCCGCCTCGTCCTTCAAGGGACGTATGTCGGGCTTGGCCGCTTCGACGAAGGCCGCGATCACTGCCGCGTCGATCGGATCGGTCTTGGCATGTTTGCCCAGAGCATTCGCATAGGCGCGAACCTGTGCCGGATTGACGACCACCACGGCAAGCCCCGCCGCCGAAAGCGCCGCCACCGCCACATGCTCGTAGCCGCCCGTCGCCTCCAGCGCCACCAGAGCGGGGCCGTGCGACGACAGCCGGGCTATCAGCGCCTCCACGCCGGCATGATCGTTGCCGACCCGGAAATGTTCACCCGACGGTGCGACATGCACGTCGAGCCAGTCCTTCGATACGTCGATACCGACGACAACCTTGTCCATCCGATCCCATCCTTGCCTAAGCGGGCTTCGCAATGTCGAGCGGCCCTGGCGACTGTTCGGGTTCGATGGAACGGCGGATGGAGACCCGGGCTCTCCCGCGGGCTTGGTGTCCCAAAAGTGCTGCGGGATGCCATCCGCCACCGCAATGCCAAATACACCGGCTTTCGCGGATAAAGGGAAGTTACAAAGGTGCCGGCAGGCGGATGAGGGGCTTTCCAGCCCCAAGCCTCATTTCCCGCCGCGGATATCCGACAGGGTGCGCGTCGGCGTGATTGCTTCCGGGTCCAGCTTCACCTCGATGATCGACGGCTTGCCGCTGGCGCGGGCGCGCAGGAAGGCGGCGGCGAAGTCTTCCGTCTTCTCCACCGTCTCGCCATGGCCGCCATAGGCGACGGCAAGCGCCGCGAAATCGGGGTTGGTGAGGTCCGTGGCGCTGACGCGGCCGGGATATTCGCGCTCCTGGTGCATGCGGATCGTGCCGTAGATGCCGTTGTTGACGACCACGGTGATGATCGGCAGCTTGTAGCGCACGGCGGTCGCGAATTCCTGGCCATGCATCATGAAGCAGCCGTCGCCGGCAAAGCAGATGACCTCGCGCTCCGGTTGGAGCTGCTTGGCCGCGACGGCGGCCGGCAGGCCGTAGCCCATGGAGCCGGAGGTCGGGGCGGCCTGCGTGCCGAAGCGGCGGAAGCGGTGGAAGCGGTGCACCCAGGTGGCGTAGTTGCCCGCGCCGTTGGTGAAGATCGTGTCGTCGGGCGTGTTTTCCTCGAGCCAGGCCATGATCGGTCCCATCTGGACCGCGCCGGGGCCTTCCATCGGCGGCGTCGACCATTTCAGGTAGCTTTCATGCAGGGCGGCGGTGCGGGCGGTCCAGCGCGGCGCGGTCTTCGGCGCAAGACCGTCGAGCGCGGCGACGAAGTCCTCCGGCGCGGCGCAGATCGCAAGGTCCGGGCGGTAGACGCGGCCGAGCTCGGACGGGTCGGGATAGACGTGCACCAGCTTCTGCGCGGGGTAGGGGCTCTGCATCAGGCTGTAGGTGGAGGAGGGCATTTCGGAATAGCGCCCGCCGAGCAGCACGACGAGGTCGGCCTCGCGGATTTCCTTGCCGAGCGCCGGGTTGATGCCGATGCCGGAATCGCCGGCATAGTTGGGGTGCTGGTGATCGAACAGCATCTGGCGGCGGAAGGAACAGGACACCGGCAGCGACCAGCGCTCGGCGAAGGCGGTGATCCCCTTCACGCTCTCCTGCGACCAGCGCGTGCCGCCGAGGATGACGATGGGGCGCTCGGCCTTTTCGAGCAGGCCTGCCAGTTCCTCGACCTGCCTGCGGCCCGGATGGGCTTCGACAGGCATGTAGGGCTTCGCTTCGACCGTCTCGACCTCGTCCGTCAGCATGTCCTCGGGCAGCGCCAGCACGACGGGGCCGGGCCGGCCGGAAGTGGCGACGGCGAAGGCGCGGGTGATGAATTCGGGGATGCGGCGGGCATCGTCGATCTCGGCCACCCATTTGGCGACCTCTGTGAAGGCGCGGCGGTATTCCACTTCCTGGAAGGCCTCGCGCTCGCGCGCGTCGCGCTGCACCTGGCCGATGAAGAGGATCATCGGGATCGAATCCTGCCTTGCGATGTGCAGGCCGGCCGAGGCGTTGGTGGCGCCGGGACCGCGCGTGACCATGCAGATGCCGGGCTCGCCGGTGAGCCTACCCCAGCAATCGGCCATCATCGCCGCGCCGCCTTCCTGGCGGCAGACGACGACGTCGATATTGGTGTCGTGCAGTGCGTCGAGCACCGCCAGATAGCTTTCGCCCGGCACGCAGGCGACGCGCTTGACGCCATTGGCTGCGAGGGCATCGACGATCAGCTGGCCACCGGTCTTCATGCGCTTTTCTTTCCTGCTTCGAGAGTTTCGAGTTCCGCCATGACGGCATCGGTATGTTCGCCGAGCCGCGGGCTCGGGCGGTCGTAGACGAGCGGCGTGCCGGAGAAGACGATGGGCGTGCGCACGCCGGGAATGAGGTTTCCGTCGGCATCCGGCAGGTCGACGCGCAGGCCCCGCGCCTTCACCTGCGGATCGTCGAAGGTCTCGGCGATGGAGTTGATCGGCCCGGCGGGGACACCCTCGCGCTCGCAGGCGTCGAGGAGGTCGGCCTTGCTGATCGCCGCCGTCGCGCCGGTCACCAGGCGGCGCACCTCGCCGCGATTGGCGACGCGGGCGCGGTTGGTGGCGAAGCGCTCGTCGTCGGCAACGCCGGCAAGCTTCAGGATGCCGCAGAGCTTGCGGAACTGCCCGTCATTGCCGACGGCGAGGATGATATGGCCGTCGGAGGCCGGTACGACCTCGTAGGGCGAGATGTTCGGATGCGCGTTGCCGAGCCGGCCCGGCGCCTTGCCGGAGGCGAGGAAGTTCATGTTCTGGTTCGCCATGACGGCGGACTGCACGTCGAGCAGCGCCATGTCGACATGCTGGCCGGTGCCGGTCTTCATGACATGGATGAGTGCGGCCTGGATGGCGCTGACGGCATAGATGCCGGTGAAGATGTCGGCGATGGCGACGCCCGCCTTCATCGGTTCGCCGTCCGGCGCGCCGGTCACCGACATGAAGCCTGACATGCCCTGCACGATATAGTCGTAGCCGGCGCGGGCGGCATAGGGGCCGTCCTGGCCGAAGCCTGTGATGGAGCAGTAGACGAGCTTCGGATGCTGCTTCGCGAGGCTCTGGTAGTCGAGGCCGTATTTGGTGAGGCCGCCGACCTTGAAGTTCTCGATCACCACGTCGGCCGTCGCAATGAGGCGGTGGACGGTCTCACGGCCTTCCTCGGTCTTGAGATCGAGGGCGATGGAGCGTTTGCCACGGTTGGTGGAGTGGTAATAGGCGGCGGAAAGGTTCTCGCCGTCCCTGCCCGTGACGAAGGGCGGGCCCCAGGCGCGCGTATCGTCGCCGCCGTCGGGGTTCTCGATCTTGATGACGTCGGCACCGAGGTCCGCCAGCATCTGGCCGGCCCAGGGGCCTGCGAGAACCCGCGCCAGCTCGATGACGCGGATGCCGGCCAGCGGCAGGTTCGACTTGTCCATCCCGTGCTCCCTCCAGGGCATTTCCGGCGCCAAGGGCGGGCGCGCGACGGTGCCCGCCGGGCGTCCCGGCCCGTTTTCCCTTGGATAACAAAAAGCCGGAGGGCAGGATAGCGGGGCGCATGGCGGACATCATGACGGGTTCGACTGACTTGATGCCTGCCGCGTGCGCCTTGCGCGCCTTGGGTCAGATCGGCGTCGAAACCGTGGGAATGGTCGCCGTCTTGTTGATCTTCCGCTCGCGCCAGATGACGTAGAGGCCCGAGGCGATGATGATGGCGATGCCGAGCCATTTCACCGCATCCGGCAGATGGCCGAAGACCCACCAGCCGAGGATCGTTGCCGAGACGATCTCCAGATATTGCAGCGGAGCGAGCGTCGAGGCGGGCGCCGAGCGGTAGGCATAGACGCCGAGCACGCCGGCGATGGTGGCGGCGACGGCCGCGCCCGCGATGAAGAGCGTGTGCTTCACATCCGGCATGACGGGGGTGAGCATGGTGATGCCGGCCTTGCCGCCGACGACGAGGAGCAGGCCGGCGAAGAGCGCGCCCCACAGGCCCGCATAGAACTGCATCGACCACGGGTCCTCCTTCTGCGCCACCATGCGGGTGAGCAGGAAGAAGAGGGCGAGCGAGGCGGCGGCCACCACCGGCAGGAGGGCGATGAGGCCGACTTCCTGCAGGCTCGGCTGGATGACGAGCAGCGAGCCGAGGAAGCCGACGCCGCAGGCCGTGTAGCGCCGCCAGCCGATGGTCTCCTTCAGGAAGATGGAGCCGAGGATGGTGAGGATGATCGGCTCGACGAAGAAGATGGCGATGGCATCGGCCACCTCCATGACGGCGAGCGGCGTGACGAAGCTGATCATGGTGATGGCCATCAGCAGGCCACGGGCCGCGTGCAGGCCCATCTTCCTCCATGTCACGTCCGTGAGCGAGCCGCGCATCAGGCAGATCGGCCCCAGAACCGTCATCTGGAAGAGAAGCCGCACGAAGGTGATTTCCGTCGCCGGAACGGCGGTGACGGCGAGCTTGGCGAAAATGTCGATGATCGGCGAGATGAGCACCGAAAGAACCATGAGGAAGAGCCCAAGGCTCACCTCGTTGCGCAGCGGCGTTGCGGCGGTCGTGCTCATGCTTTTTCCGGTAGCCGGCGTCTTTCCTCGACAACCCGACGACACCAGCCGGCAAAGGCGTCGATGGCGGGATCGCGCAGCGCCGGGCTTTCGTTCAGCGTTTCGTGACGCATGCCGCGATAGACGATCGCGGTGACATCCTCAAGTCGTGATTTTTTCAACCGCCTTGCAAAGGCGTGTGTCGCGCGGCCATGGTCGGTCGCCGGGTCCTCCTCGCCGCCGACGAGGTGGATGGGCAGCGTCTTCGGCAGGCGCGCAAGGCCTTCCACCGAGGCATCGGCATAGGTGACAGTGAAGATGTCGAGCCACATCGACACATTGACGTCGAAGCCGCAGAGCGGATCGGCGATATAGGCGTCGACCTCGCCCGGCTCGTGCGACAGCCAGTCGAATTCCGTCCGCCGGCCGGCGATGGCCTTGCCCCAGGCGCCGAAGGTGAGCCGCGGCAGGAGCCCGCTCGGCACGTCCGAGCCCTTCAGCATGCGCTCGGCCATCAGAATGGCCTGCGCCAGCCGTCCTGCCGCACCCGGTTCGAGGTTGGAATTCCAGACGGCGAGCGCGTCGATGTCGGCTGGATGCGCCTCAGCGAAGGCGAGCGCCAGCAGGCCGCCCATCGAATGGCCGAAGAGTACGACCGGTAGGCCGGGATGCGCGCCGACGGCCAGGTCGCGCACGGCGCGCATGTCCTCGACGACACGCCCGATGCCGTTTCGCGGCGCGAACTGGCCGCGCGGCGCATCCGGCGCGGTGGTGTGGCCGTGGCCCCGGTGATCGTGGCCGTAGACGTGGAAGCCTTCCCCCGCCATGCGGGCGGCGAAGGGGGCATAGCGCGCGCTGTGCTCGGCAAGGCCGTGGCTGAGAAGAAGAATGCCCCGCGCCTCGCCCCGCGCCGGCTCATGCCGCAGCGCCAGCGTCGCCCCGCTCGGGCTCTTCAGCGTCCTGACCTCTGAAAACACGGCACGTCCTCCCTCGGAAAGGTCAACGCGATTTGCGGGGGGAAGACAATGGGAGGTGGCATCTATTTTTCGATTTCCCGCCTGCTTCGCTATTCTTCGTGCGAAATCACCTGCCTGCCGGAGCTTGGGACGCGGCGGCTGGGGACGGGGCTTTCGCTGATTGCCGCGGGCGGAGAATTCGCCTACATAGCGGGCAAATTTGTCCGATCCGGAGCGCGTTTTCATGGCACGTCAGTTCATCTACCACATGTCTGGGCTCAACAAGGCCTATGGCAACAAGAAGATCCTCGAGAACATCCACCTCTCGTTCTACCCCGATGCCAAGATCGGTATCCTCGGCCCGAACGGCGCCGGTAAGTCGACGGTGCTGCGCATCATGGCCGGCCTCGACAAGGAATTCACCGGCGAGGCGTGGCTCGCCGAAGGCGCGACCCTCGGCTACCTGCCGCAGGAACCGCAGCTCGACGCGTCCAAGACCGTGCTCGAGAACGTCATGGAAGGCGTCGCCCCCAAGAAGGCGATCCTCGACCGCTATAACGAGCTGATGATGAACTATTCCGACGAGACGGCGGAAGAGGGCGCCAAGCTCCAGGACATCATCGACAGCCAGAACCTGTGGGACCTCGAAAGCCAGGTCGAGATGGCCATGGACGCGCTGCGCTGCCCGCCGGGCGACGCGGGCGTCGAAAGCCTCTCGGGCGGTGAGAAGCGCCGCGTGGCGCTCTGCAAGCTGCTACTCGCCCAGCCGGACCTGTTGCTGCTCGACGAACCGACCAACCATCTCGACGCCGAGACGATCGCCTGGCTCGAAAAGCACCTGCGCGAATATCCCGGCTCCGTGCTGATGATCACCCACGACCGCTACTTCCTCGACAACGTCACAGGCTGGATCCTCGAGCTCGACCGCGGCCGCGGCATCCCCTACGAGGGCAACTACTCCGCCTACCTGCAGGCCAAGGCCAAGCGCATGGCGCAGGAAGAACGCGAGGAGGGCGCCCGTCAGAAGGCGCTGTCGCGCGAGCAGGAATGGATCGCCTCCTCGCCCAAGGCCCGCCAGGCAAAGTCCAAGGCCCGCATCAAGGCCTATGACGAACTGGTCAAGGCCGCGTCCGACCGCCGCCCCGGCGACGCGCAGATCGTCATCCCGGTCGGCGAGCGTCTCGGCAACGTGGTCATCGAGGCGGAGAACCTCACCAAGGCCTATGGCGACCGCGTTCTCATCGAGAACCTCACCTTCAAGCTGCCCCCGGGCGGCATCGTCGGCGTCATCGGCCCCAACGGCGCCGGCAAGACGACGCTGTTCCGCATGATCACCGGCCAGGAGCAACCGGATTCCGGCACGATCACCGTCGGCGAGACGGTCGATCTCGGCTATGTCGACCAGAGTCGCGACGCGCTCGGCGCCGACAAGACCGTCTGGGAGGAAATCTCCGGCGGCAACGACGTGCTCAAGCTCGGCAAGCACGAGATGAACAGCCGCGCCTATTGCGGTGCCTTCAACTTCAAGGGCGGCGACCAGCAGCAGAAGGTCGGCACGCTCTCGGGCGGCCAGCGCAACCGCGTGCACCTCGCCAAGATGCTGAAGGGCGGCTACAACGTTATCCTGCTCGACGAACCGACCAACGACCTCGACACGGAAACGCTGGCGGCGCTGGAAGACGCGCTGGAAAACTTCGCCGGCTGCGCCGTCATCATCTCGCACGACCGCATGTTCCTCGACCGCCTCGCCACCCACATCCTCGCCTTCGAGGGCGACAGCCACGTGGAATGGTTCGAGGGTAACTTCGAGGACTACGAGCAGGACAAGATCCGCCGCCTCGGCGCGGATGCCGTCAATCCGAAGCGGGTGACCTACAAGCGCCTGACGCGCTGAGTGGGAGTAGGCGAAAGGGTGGCGGGCGAATGCCCCTCATCCCGCTGCCGCGACCTTCTCTCCGGAGGCGGGGAAAAGGTACATTGCCGCCCTGTTTTCCTTCCTTTTGGAAAAGCATTGCCACAACTCCCTTCTCCCCGCCTCCGGGGAAGGTGCCGGCAGGCGGATGAGGGGCAGCTCCCTTCCATCGTCGCTCACTTGAAAACCCCGGCTCGCCGGGGTTTTTCTTTGTCCCTGTTGATGGGAAGATCGGCGGCATGGAATGGCTCTTGTGTGGCGTCGATTAATCGCATAAAGATATCTTTATGTCTTGATTGGAAAGATCATGGGCGAGATGCAGAAACTCGGACTGGACGATATCGTGGAGATCCTGAAGGCGGCGGGCGAGCCGACGCGCCTTCGCCTTCTCGCGCTGCTTTCGCATGGCGACCTCACCGTGACGGACCTCACCGACATTCTCGGCCAGTCCCAGCCGCGCATCTCGCGCCATCTCAAGCTTCTTTCGGAAGCGGCGCTCGTCGATCGTTATCAGGAGGGCGCCTGGGCCTTCTTTCGTCTCGGGCAGGGGGGCGTCGCCGTTTCGCTCGCCCGGCAGCTGCTCGACGCCATCGATCCGGCGGATGCGGTGTTCGCCCGCGACGACGAGCGGCTGCGGGCGCTGAAGCGCGTGCGCGCCGACAAGGCGCAGGCCTATTTCAGCCGCAACGCGGCGGAGTGGGATGCGATGCGGCGCCTGCATGTCAGCGAGGCGGAGGTCGAGGCGAAACTTGCGGCGCTGATCGGCACCGAGCCGGTCGACGCCTTCCTCGATCTCGGCACGGGCACCGGGCGCATCCTCCAGCTCTTCGAAGGTCTCTACCGACGCGGCGTCGGCGTCGATGCCAGCCGCGACATGCTGGCGGTCGCCCGCGCCAATCTCGACCGCGCCGGTATCACCAAGGCGTCTATCCGCCATGGCGACATCTTCAACCTGCCGCTGGAGCGCGACGAGTTCGACGTCGTGACGATCCATCAGGTGCTGCACTTCCTCGATGAGCCGGAGGCGGCGATCGCCGAGGCCGCGCGCATGCTGGCTCCAGGCGGCCGGCTCGCCATCATCGACCTTGCTCCGCACGCGCTGGAGCACCTGCGCGACGAGCATGCCCATATCCGCCTCGGCTTCTCCCACCAGACCATGTCCGAATGGCTGGAGCGGGCAGGGCTCTCCGTCGAGGAGGTCGTCGATCTCAAAGCCGCGCATCCGGATGCCGATGCGCTCACCGTGACCATCTGGCTTGCCCGCGACCAGCGCGCGGAGGCGGCCGACCCCATTGCGATCCGCAGAAGGAGTTGACATGAAGCCGGCGACCGTCACGCCAGGGGGAAAGGCCCTTCGCCTGTCCTTCGAATTCTTCCCGCCCAAGACGCCGGAAGGCGAAAGCCAGCTGTGGGAAACGGCCGGCGCGCTTTCCGCCTATGATCCGGGCTTCATGTCGGTCACCTATGGCGCGGGCGGCACCACGAAGGTGCCGACGCTGGCGACGGTCGGCCATCTCCTGAAGATGGGCCTGCCGGCCGCCTCGCACCTTACCTGCGTCGGCGCGACGAAGGAGGAGACCCATGCCGTGGTCGCCGACTTCCAGGGCGTCGGCGTCAAGCATTTCGTCGCGCTGCGTGGCGACCCGCCGGGCGGCGTCGGCGCGCCGTACCAGCCGCATCCGGGTGGCTATGCCAATGCGGCCGAGCTCGTCGCGGGCCTGCGCGGCCTCGGTTTCGAGATCTCCGTCTCGGCCTATCCCGAAAAGCATCCGCAGAGCCCGGATGTCGCCGCCGATGTCGACATGCTCAAGCGCAAGGTGGATGCGGGCGCGACGCGCGCGCTGACGCAGTTCTTCTTCGAGAACGACGATTTCGAACGCTACCTGGAGCGGGTCCGCAAGGCCGGCATCTTCATCCCGATCGTGCCGGGCATCCTGCCGGTGCACAATCTCTCGCAGGTCCAGAAATTCGCCGGCATGTGCGGCGCCACCGTGCCCGGCTGGCTGGCCGACCGCCTCGGCCCGGTCGATGACCGGCCGCAGGAGCGCGCGGCCGTCGCGGTGGAGCTGGCGATCCGCCAGGTGGAGGATCTCATCGCCCGCGGCATCGACGAGTTCCACTTCTATACGATGAACCGGTCGATGCTGGTCTCGGCGGTCTGCGACGGCGTCGGCTTCGCGAAGGCGGAACGCAGCCGTGCGGCGGGCGCGGCGGCCTGACGCCTTCCTGAAACCCCTTCCTGAAAATGAAAATGCATGGCGCCGTCTCCGGGGCCATGCATTGCTTTGAATGGGTTTCGGCAGGGTTTCTCGATTTAGCCCCTGACCTTTCTGCTTCGCTTGTGCCGCCTCAGATGAAGATCATCGTCGCGACGAAGAGGAACGCTGCACCGATCATCAGAACATTCAAGGAATGTGTGAGTCCCATGGCTGACCTCCTTGCGTCTACGGTTCGATATTACGACCGAAAAAAGCGGGTTGGAAAGGTGTTTTGTTGCTGCGTTGCAACATCAGGCCCGCGCCGGACCGTTATTCACAATGCTAACCTGCTGAATTTCCTCCGTTTTCGTACTCGCCACAAAAAAATCACAATCCCTACCGGATGACGAATGCCGACATTGTGCATTTACCATTGTGGCGCAAGCCGCACCCGCAATCCGCCGGATTGCCATGAAACGGCCGGAAAGGCGCTTTGTTCCGCCATGCTCCGCACCGGCCTCAGCCGGCCCTGAAACGGGCGAAGACGCGGCCATCCAGCACCACGAGGCCCATGAGGACGAGCGCCATGCCCAGCATTCCGAGCGGCGTCAGCCGCTCGCCGAGGAAGAGCATGCCGGCGAGAATGGCGCTGGGCGGCACGAGCAGCGTGACGAGCGAGGTGTTCGTGGCGCCCGCCGCGGCCATGATTCGGAAGAAGAGGATGTAGCCGTAGGCGGTGGACAGCAGCGCGAGCGCCAGCACGGCGAGGATGGCGGGCAGCGGGGGCAGGGGAAGCTGCCAGGGCGAATCGGCGACGAGCGAGACCGGCAGCACCAGCAGCGTCGCGGCGGTGAGCTGCCCGGCCGCCGTGACCGGCGGGGCGATGCCGCGGAAGCGTTTGCCGTAGGTCGCGGCAAGGCCGTAGGAGATGGCGGCGAAGACCGGCAGGATGACCGCCCAGAGCGGCGGGCCGCCGTCGCCGGTGAAAGGCGCCAGCGCCCGCGGGCCGATCAGCACCGCCGTGCCGAGAAGGCCGATGAGGCAGCCTGCGACCTTCTGCGGGGAGAGCTTCTCGTCCACCGTCATGCTGTTGGCGATCAGCACGGTGAAGATCGGTGTCGTCGCGTTGAGGATGGAGGCGAGCCCCGCGCCGATCTGCGTCTGGCCGAGGAAGATCAGGAGATGCGGCACGGCGTTGTTGATGAGGCCGAGCAGCAGGAATTCGCGCCAGCGGGCGCGCAGCGTCGGATAGATGTCGAAGCGGCCGGCGATATAGACATGCAGGGCAAGCGCCGCGATGCCGACGCGCAGCAGCACCAGCGTTGCGGGCGGCACATGGGCGACGGCGACGCGGGCGAAGAAGAACGAGCCGCCCCAGATCATGCCGAGAAGGGCGAGCAGGCCCCAGGTCTGGATATTCATGCGCGTCGGCGCGGCCGCAAGCGACTGTTGCATCATTCCCCCCGAATGCATCCGGCGGACGGATGCGGTGCGACAGAAAAGCGGCGCTGCCCGGTTTCGGTCGGGCAGCGCCGCTCAGGTCGTGACAGTCCTATCGCACCGGGCGGCGGCTCGCCACCCGATTTCCGTCAGAGGGCGGACAGCAGGGCCTGCGTCGCCCAGCCGTCGGCCGGCAGGCCGAGACGGAGCTGTTCCTTCTGGATCGCCGTGCGCGTGCCGGAGCCGAGAATGCCGTCGATCTTGCCGACATCGTGGCCATGGGCCTGCAGCTTGGTCTGGAGCTGCTTCATGCCGTCCTCGGAAAGGCCTTCCTCCGGGGTGCCGCGCTCATAGGGCGGGGCGCCGGCAAGGCGGGTCGCGAAATAGGCGGCCGAGGTCGTGTAGATGAACGACTGGTTCCATTCGAGATAGATGTTGAAGTTCGGATAGGTCATGAAGGCCGGCCCCTTGCGGCCCTGCGGCAGCACGACGGAGGCCTCCAGATTGCCGAAGGAGGTGTCGCCGTCGCGCGGCTTGACGCCGAGCGCGAACCAGTCGCTCGCCTTCATGCCCGGCTGCAGGCCGGTCTTCTCGAAGGGCAGGTTGTCCGGCACGCTGATTTCCTGGATCCAGGGCTGGCCCTTCGTGAAGCCGAGATGCTGGATGAACTTGGCCGCCGTCAGGATGGCGTCGGGCGCGCTCTTCTTGACGTCGATATGGCCATTGCCGTCGCCGTCCACGCCGAATTCGATGATGTCCTTCGGCAGCATCTGCACCTGGCCGATCTCGCCGGCCCAGGCGCCCGTCGTGCCGTTCGGGTCGAGGTCGCCATGGCCGACCATCTCGATGGCCGCGAGGAGCTGCTTGCGGAAGATTTCCGGCCGGCGGCAGTCATGCGAGAGCGTGACGAGGGCGTTACGGGTGTTGAAATCGCCCTGCACGGCGCCGAAGTCGGTCTCCATCGCCCAGAAGGCGGCGATGATCGGGCCCGGCACGCCGAATTCCTGCTCGGCGCGGGCGAAGACGTCGGAAAGGTCCTTCAGCTTCTTGCGGCCGATGTCGAGGCGGGCCTGGCTGACCGTGCGCTTGGAGAATTCGAGGAAGGTCTGGCGGAAGACGCCCTGCGCGCGGTCGCGCGACAGCACCTTCTGGTCGATCGCCGCGCCGGCCAGCGCCCGGTCGGCGACCTCGGCGGAAACGCCGCGCGACAGCGCCTCGGCCTTCACGCCTTCGAGGAAGGCGGCAAGGTCGCCGCCGCAGGCGGGCGCCGTCTGGGCATGGGCGCCGCCGGCCAGAAGAAAGGCCGCAAGGCTTGCTGCAAGTGTCGTCTTCAGGGGGTGCCGCATCCGTTGTGCTCCTTGGTCCGTTGCCCTGTCATCCGGGATCGCCCGGCGTCTCGGTTGCCCGGCTGTCTCAGATGAATGTGACGGAAGCAAGAAGAAAACGGCGGGCGCCTCACGCCGCCGCTCTTTCTCGCGCCTGTGTTGCATTCGCCAGCGGCGTCAGCGGGAAACCGAGGCGACCCACTTGTTCCAGTTCTTGGCCGAGCCCGCGAAGACGTTGATGTCCGTATTGGTCGGAACGCCCGGAACGACACCGGTGGAGGTATATTGCCAGAAAGCCCATTTGCGCGCCGGATAGATGTTTTCCGGGTGGTTCGCCACCGAGCGCAGCCAGAAGGGATAGCCGTCGAAATACCCGACGAGGTTGTCGCGGTGGAAGTCGACGGTCGTATAGATGATCGGCCGCTTGCCGTAATGCGCCTCCAGGCGATCCATGAAGCGTTTGAGGACCGTGCGCACCTCATCGGCCGGCGGGCGGGTCTTGCAGGTGGGCGAGGCTGGGTTCCATTCGGCATCCAGAACCGGCGGAAGCTGCACGGCTTCCTTCGGCACATTGGCGATGAACCAGTCCGCCTGGGCATCCGCCGTCGAGCAGAAGTAATAGAAGTGATAGGGGGCGTGGAGGACGCCGGCCGTCTTCGCGCCCTGCCAATATTCGGCAAAGCGGCCGTCGATGCGGTCGGTGCCCTCGGTCGCCTTCAGGAAGGCGAAGGAGACGCCGCCCTTTTTCGCCGCCTGCCAGTCGATGTCGCCGTTCCACTTGGACACGTCGATGCCGTGAACCTGATGGCGGTGCGGACTGCGGGCGCCGAAATCCTGCGGGTCCTTGTCGGCGAAACGCGGCGGAAGCGAGCCGGTGACGCCGAGGTCGTAATCCGTGGTGGAGCAGGACGTCGCCAGAAGGGCGAGGGGCAGGAGAGCCAGAATCAACCGACGCATGGAGGTCCCGTTTTTGCGCGTTTACCAATCCTGCCTCGAATGAACCGGGCCGTAAAGGGGAGCGCGCGAGACGGGTCCCATGACCTATCGCGCATTTTCGTAAAATTACGGTTAGCGGGAGGTTAAGCCGGGGCGACGGATCGCCCCGACCCTCGGTCAGAACTTCATGCTCACGCCGAGCATGATGGAATGCGAATCGATGTCGCCATCCGAACCGGCAACGCCGAAGACGTCGGACTTGCCGTAGTCCGTGTAGCGATATTCGACGCGCCCGGCGAGATTGTCGGTGAAGGCATGTTCGACACCGGCGCCGATGGTCCAGCCGTGGAAGGTTTCCTTGTCGGTCGCGCCGCCCGGGTCGGTCAGCTTGGCATTGGTGAAGGCATAGCCGCCCGTGCCGTAGATCAGGGTGCGGTCGATGGCGTAGCCGAGACGGGCGCGGACCGAGCCGCCCCAGGTCGTTTCATATTCGACGGGCCCGCCGCCGCTCGTGAAGCGCTCGTTGTTGAAGTCGTGCTTCACATCGGCTTCGACACCGTAGACCCAGCCGTTGTTGAAGAAGTTGTAGCCGGCGAAGGCGCCGAGGGCCCAGCCGTCCATGCTGTGGTCACCCGGCAGGCCGCCGCCGGTATAGTCGCCCTGCGTCCAGGCATAGCCCGTGTTCACGCCGACATAGAAGCCGCCCCAGTCGTAGACGCCCGCCGTCTCGACGATCGGGGTCTCCACAGGAGGCTCGGCCACGGCCATATCGGCCGCGAAAGCCGGCAGCGCGCCCGCGGTTACCAGGATGCCGGCGGCACCGAAGATGATGGATTTCATAAGATGGTCCTTCCCACTCGTTTGACGCGCGAAGCCCCACGCACGAATGACAACACCGCCCGAACGCACCAATCCGGCGATGGTTCCGCAAAAATAGGCGCCGTTCGGGGCGATAGCGTGGCATTTCGGTCAACAGGTCGGCCGGCCGCAGAGCTGGCCTGCCACCGGCGACCCGAAAAGCCTTTTCATGACAAGGGAATCCTGCTTGTCTCCTGCCGAAGGAGAGGCCGCGATGAGACGATTGCAAAGGCTGGCCGCTTGGACGCTGACCGTCCTTGCCCTTGTCCTTGTGGTGGGGGCGAGCTGGCTCATCGTATCGCCGCCCTCGCTGCTCAGCGTCGGTTCGGGCTATGCGGCCAAGATCGTCTGCTCCAATGTCTTCGTCGCCGGGCGCGACCCGGCAAAGGTGCTGGCCGAGGACGTCCAGGCGCCCGGCCATCCGCTGCTGAAGCTGATGCGGCAGGACGTCGACTTCAAGGAAAAGACGGTGACGACGCATCTCCTCGGCCTCTTCGCGCCGGGCTATGCCGTCTGGCACGAGGGGTTCGGCTGCTCCGGCGTGCCGGACGGCGATTTCCGCGCGGCGCAGCAGGCGGTCTCCGACGTGCCCCTGCCGAGGATCGCGGCAGGCGATCCCGCCACCCCCTGGCCGGACGGCGAGGCGGTGACGCCGGACGCGCGTCTTGCCGCTCTCCTCGCCGATCCAGCGCTTGCCGGCCCCGGCGTGCGGGCGATCGTCGTGGTGCATGACGGGCGCATCGTCGCCGAGGCCTATGGTGACGGATTTTCCGCGGCGACGCCGCTCCTCGGCTGGTCGATGACCAAGACCGTCAATGCCGCGCTGATCGGCCGGCTGATGCTGGCGGGCGCACTGTCGCCCGACATGGCCGGTCTCTTCACGGAATGGCGCGGGGATGCGCGCTCGACCATCACGCTCGGCCAGCTCCTCGCCATGGAGAGCGGGCTTGCCTTCAACGAGGACTACGGCTCCGTCACGGATGTCACGCGCATGCTGTTCCTCGAGCCCGACATGTCGCGCTTTGCGATCTCCCAGCCGCTGGCGGCCAATCCGGGCGAGACATTCAACTATTCGAGCGGCACGGCCGTCCTGCTTTCACGGTTCTGGATGGGCGCGCTCGGCGGGCGCGTGCAGGCGCTTTCCTTCCCCACGCGGGCCCTGTTCGGCCCGCTCGGCATGGCGAGTGCCGTCATGGAGCCCGACGAGACGGGCATCTTCGTCGGCTCGTCCTACATGTATGCGACGGCGCGCGACTGGGCGCGGTTCTCGCTACTGCTGCTGAACGACGGCGTCTGGAAGGGAAGCCGGCTGCTGCCGCAGGGCTTCGTCGCGGCGATGGCGGCGCCCAGCAAGGCATCGGGCGGCATCTACAGCCATATGCAGACCTGGACGAACGGGCCGGGCGAAAAGCGCGACGCGGATTACGGTCTTCCGGAGGACGCCTTCTGGATCCTCGGGCATGACGGCCAGTCGGCGGCGATCATCCCCTCGCGCGGGCTTGCGGTGATCCGGCTGGGGCTGACGCCGTCGAAACTCGGCTATCGGCCCCAGCCGCTGGTCAAAAGCATCCTCGACGCGCTGGATGCGTCGAAGCTTCAGGCCGGTCAGGCGCCGACCTGAGCGATCCAGTCGTTGAGATTGTAGGTGTTGGAGATGCGCGCGACCTTGCCGTCGCGGATCTCGAAGAAGGCGCCGGCGGGCAGGACATAGGTCTGGCCGTTCGCTTCCGGCAGGCCCTCGTCGGTGACGAGATACTGGCCGTTGACGACGAATTCGGCCGCCCCGCGCGCACCGTCGTCGCTCGACATGATGACCATGTCCGTCAGCGTCTCGCGGTAGCAGCGGTTCATATGCGCCATGAAGTCGCGGAAGGCGTCCTTGCCGACCTGGCGTCCGCCCTGGTTGATGTCGTGGACGACGTCGTCATGCAAGAGATCGAGGAAGGCCTCCATGTCCTGCCTGTTGAAAGCGTCGTAATAGGCGCGGATCGTCTCTTTTGCTGGCATGTCATCCCTCATATCGTTGTCGCAAGGCCGAAACCCGATCGCCTTATAGCATTGTTCAAGCCCTTGGGAACATTTACGGATCATGCAGATCAAGATCGTCCACGGCGAGGCCGTCACGCCGCATATCGCAGACCTCGCGCGCCTGCGCATCGAGGTCTTCCGCGCCTTTCCCTATCTTTACGAGGGGAGCGAGGATTACGAGGCTTCCTATCTTGCGACCTATGCGCGCTCGCCCGAAAGCCTCTTCGTGCTGGCGTTCGACGGCGCGCGGATCGTCGGCGCCTCGACGGGCGTTCCGATGACGGATGCCGCGGAGGAATTCAGGGCGCCGTTCGTCGCGGCCGGGATCGATCCGGCGAGGGTGTTCTATTTCGGGGAATCTGTCCTGCTCTCCAGCTATCGGGGCAGGGGGCTGGGCGTTCGTTTCTTCGAGGAGCGCGAAGCCTATGCGCGCCGCCTCGGCCGTTTCGACTGGTGCGCCTTCTGCGCGGTGGAGCGGCCGAAGGACCATCCGTTGCGTCCGGCCGATTACGTGCCGCTCGACGCGTTCTGGGGGCGGCGGGGTTACGTGCACCGCGCCGATCTTGCGACGACGCTGGCGTGGCAGGATATCGGTGAGGCGGAGGAAAGCGGGAAGCCGATGTCGTTCTGGCTGAAGGCGGCGGGTTAAGGGACCCTCATCCGCCTGCCGGCACCTTCTCTCCGCAAGCGGGGCGAAGGGACATGTGGCCATGCCCCGCATCCCTAAGACGTTGATATTTTCAGGAAACCGGATCGGCATATCCCTTCTCCCCGCTTGCGGGGAGAGCGACTGTCTTTGTTGTCAAGTGTTTTGCCATGGCCTTTGGTCCCTGATGATGGCGTTGAGCATGGCCAGCAGCTTCCGCATGGTTGCGACGATGGCGACGATCTTCGGCTTGCCGGCCGCCACGAGATGATCGCGGAAGGCCTTGAGCACCGCATTGTGGCGACTGGCCACGAGGGCTGCCATGAACAGCACGGACCGCACGTTGCTCCGGCCTCCGCCGATGAAGCTCCTGCCCTTCCACTTGCCCGATTGCCGCGTCCACGGTGCAAGCCCGGCCAGCGCCGCGATCTGTCGCCGGTCGAGGCTGCCCAGTTCCGGCATATGTGCCAAAAGCGTGCGCGCCACCGCCGGTCCCACGCCCGGCACCGAGGTCAACAGCCTCTCGCGCACCCGCCACAACGGTGATTTGCGGATCCGGTCGTCCATATCGGCATCAAGGCTCTCCAGCTCGCGCCGCAGCGCCGTCAGGACGCGCCGGATGCTCTTGCGGGCGGGCGGGGATGCGGCCATCCGCTCGCGGTTCTCTTCCGCCACCATCATCTGCACGATCTGGCGCCGCCGTGTCACCAGTTCGCCGAAGGCCCGCGCCGCCTCGTCCTTCAAGGGACGTATGTCGGGCTTGGCCGCTTCGACGAAGGCCGCGATCACTGCCGCGTCGATCGGATCGGTCTTGGCATGTTTGCCCAGAGCATTCGCATAGGCGCGAACCTGTGCCGGATTGACGACCACCACGGCAAGCCCCGCCGCCGAAAGCGCCGCCACCGCCACATGCTCGTAGCCGCCCGTCGCCTCCAGCGCCACCAGAGCGGGGCCGTGCGACGACAGCCGGGCTATCAGCGCCTCCACGCCGGCATGATCGTTGCCGACCCGGAAATGTTCACCCGACGGTGCGACATGCACGTCGAGCCAGTCCTTCGATACGTCGATACCGACGACAACCTTGTCCATCCGATCCCATCCTTGCCTAAGCGGGCTTCGCAATGTCGAGCGGCCCTGGCGACTGTTCGGGTTCGATG
The DNA here is from genome assembly GCF_033705735.1 of Shinella zoogloeoides. Lineage (NCBI taxonomy): Bacteria > Pseudomonadati > Pseudomonadota > Alphaproteobacteria > Hyphomicrobiales > Rhizobiaceae > Shinella > Shinella zoogloeoides. The sequence continues at coordinate 1,864,169 of NZ_CP131130.1, read as the reverse complement.
GAACGGCGGATGGAGACCCGGGCTCTCCCGCGGGCTTGGTGTCCCAAAAGTGCTGCGGGATGCCATCCGCCACCGCAATGCCAAATACACCGGCTTTCGCGGATAAAGGGAAGTTACAAAGGTGGCCGGCAGGCGGATGAGGGGCAGCTAACGCCGCCTTATCTCAGCCCGGTCTCGTCGAGCAGGCCCTTACGCTTGGCATGATAATAATAGCCGGCCGCATAGAGGCGCACGGCGCCGTCGTTCTTGTCGTCGGCCACGAGCCAGGCGCCGCGCAGGTACTTGCCGGCATATTTGATGTTGGTCTCGGCGTCGAACAGGCCTTCGGCCGGGCCTTCGTAGCCCATGCTCTTGGCCGTCGCATACTTGATCTGCATCAGGCCGTAATGGCCGCGGTTGAAGGCCTTCGGATTATAGCGGCTCTCGCGCTTGACGACGCGGTGGAGCAGCGATTCCGGGATGCCGTAGAGGCTGGCATATTTTGTGATCAGCCCGTCGATCGGCGTGCCGGATTTTTGTATCGGCTGCTCGGCGCGCGGCATGACGAGACGGGTCTCGGTGGTCAGCACGGCGTTGCTGAGCAGCGCGGGCTTGGCGATGGGGACGATCTTGTGGGTGGCGACGAGCTGTTCGAGGCCTTCCGGCTCGCCCGTGTCGAAGCCCGGTTCCATGACGGAGACGCCGATGGCCATTTCGGTCGCCTGCGGCATTTCGCTGACCGGGACCACGCCGGCAGCGGCGGTGTTGCCGGCAAGGGCAGCGGTGGCCGCGGCAGCGCCCGTCACGGGCCTCGCCTCGGCGAGCGCGGAAACGGGCATGGCCGCGCCGCCCGCATCCTCGACGGCCGCGACGGCGACCGGGGTCGGCAGGGCTTCCGGCGTGTTCTCGGTGCCGGGCTTTGCCGCGGGCATGGCGGCATAGGCGACTTCGGTGGCCGCGCCGTCGGCGGAGGCGATATCCGTGGTGGCGGGCGTTGCCGAAGCCGGCGTTACGGTCCTGGCGGTCGTTGCGTCCTCGGCGACACTGGCGCAGCCGGCAAGCGTTGCAAGAAGGCCTGCGCAGGCAAGCGCGGCAATGCGTGCCGGACGGGAAACGGGGGTATCAGCCATGGTCGTCGCTCTCGGTTTGCCGGGGTGCGCGGGCGCCGGAACGCCCATGCTTTTGCAAATCAACCGGCCGTGGCCGTGCCCCGCTCATAACCGATCAGGCGCCAAGCGGCAACCCGCAGCGCTCGCCTTGCCTCAGGCGGCCGCGCGCTTGAGGCTTGCCGTCAGCAGTCCGGCGCTTATCAGCAGTGTTCCGCCGGTGCGGTTGACGATCTTCTGGACCGAGGGTTTGCGGATCGTCTTGCGGGCCGCGGAGGCGAGCAGCGCATAGGAAAAAGCGTTCAGCGTCGCGAGTACCAGGAAGGTTACCTCGAAGATCGCCATCTGCGGCAGGACGGGCCGCGAGAGGTCGAGGAACTGCGGCAGGAAGGCGACGAAGAAGACGATGCTCTTCGGGTTCAGCGCCGTGACGACATAGGCGTGGGCGAAGATGCGGAAGGGTTTTTCCTCCGCCGGGGCTTCGCCCTCCGCGCCGATCGTCACGGGCGCGCGCCAGAGCTTGATGCCGAGCCAGACGAGATAGGCCGCACCCACCCATTTGAGAACGGTGAAGATGGCCGCGGAGGCTGCGAGCAGCGCGCCGAGGCCGAGCATGGAGGCGGTCATGGCGGTGAAATCGCCGAGCGCCACGCCCGCGACGGTCGCGCCCGCCGTCCGCCTTCCGTGGCCGAGTGCGTAGGAGATCACGAGGAGGATCGTCGGCCCGGGAATGGCGAGCATGACGGCGGAGGCGGCGGCGAAGGCAAGCCAATGGTCGAAGGACATGAAAACTCCCCGGATCGATGGTCGATCCGGGGAGCAAGCCATTGCAAATTTCTGGCGTCAAGCCCGCTGCGCTCAGGCTGCCGGCTTCCACTTCTGGCCGATGACGGCCATCACCTCGCCGAACCATTTCGCCGAGGTGTCGAAGTGCTTGCCGCCCTTGATGCGCGGGAACTCGATGGTGCGCAGCTTGCCGCCCTGGCCCTCGTCGTGGCCGGTGACGCCCGAGACCTTGTTGAGCGCGCTTTCGACGGCAAGGTCGGTCATGCTCTGGATGAGGCGCAGGTCGTCGCGGTTGGCGGGGGCGGAGCGGGCGTAATAGCCCGACTTCTGCACCATGGAGCGCTCGGCGCCGAGCAGGGCGGCGAACTGCTTGGAGAACCAGTTGCCGACATTGATCGTGTCGATCTTCACATGGCCGAAGGCGTCGCGCTTGACGGTCTCGCCGGCCGTTTCCCGCTCGGCGACGATGGCGTCGAGGCAGGCGCCTTCCGAGACGAAGAGCGTGACGAAGCCGGTGCGGTCCATGACGGCCCTGAGGCGCTCGGCTTCGGCCTGGAGGTTGAAGTCCATCTCCGGCAGGTAGAGGCCGTCGATGTTCTTCAGCTGCGTGTTCATCATGAAGCCTTCGACATATTCGTTGCCGCTGGTCTTCTGGATATAGGCGCGGGCGGTGGCGGCGGTGAGCCAGCCGCAATGGCGGCCCATCACCTCGTGCACCACGAGGGTGCGGGGCGCGGCGCTCTGCTCGTTGCTGACATGGTCGAAGAAGCCGGCGCCGACTTCGGCGGCCGTCCAGGCGCCGAGCGACTGGCGGATCGGCACGACGTCGTTGTCGACCGTCTTCGGCAGGCCGACGACGGTGAGGTTGTAGCCGTTGGCGCCGAGATAGGCGGCAAGGTCGGCCGCCGTCGTGTTGGTGTCGTCGCCGCCGATGGTGTGGAGGATGGTGATGCCGTCCTTGGCGAGGCGCTCGGCGGCGACGCGCAGCGGGTTCTCGCCTTCCTTGACGAGGCCGCGCTTTACGCAGTCGGCGGCATTCGTCAGCTTCACGCGGCTGTTGCCGATGGGCGAGCCGCCATAGCGGTGGAGGAGGGGCGCCTTCTCGCGCATCTCGCGGGTGATCTCGATGCGGTCGGCAAGCAGCAGGCCCTGGTAGCCCGAGCGGTAGGCGACGAGCTCGATCTCCGGTGCGACGTCGCTGTAGCGCTCAATGAGGCCTCCGACGGCGGACGACAGACAGGGCGCCAGTCCGCCTGCGGTCAGCATTGCGACTTTCTGCTTGGCCATGTTTCCTCCTCGGCTTCAGCTCGTCTCGATGGTGCGGGTTGTCTAGCGCAGAATCCCCGGAAGGGAAACGGCGCGGCGAACTTATCCGCGTTCTGTGACGGATTGTCTTTTGTGCTCCACAGGCGAAAATCACGGTGCCGGAAAATCGGATGCATCCACTTATTGAGGGGCATCAAAATTTTGTCATCCGGGTATTTCCTGCCTTGCTTTCCCTGCAATTGTCTGCTCAAGATCACCTTATGTTCCAGAACTCCCCCAGTTGCTTCGTCAGTGCCGTATGGGACCGTCTCGTCGGCATCGTCTCCGATGCCGCCAGCAATGTTCTGTCCGGCGTGGTGGAAGCCGTGCGGACGCTCTTCGAGGGCGATCCGGAGACGCGCAGGCAGGTCGCCTTTTCCGTCGCGATGATCGCGCTTTCGGCCAAAATGGCGAAGGCCGACGGCGTCGTCACGACCGCCGAGGTGGACGCCTTCAAGGACATCTTCAAGTATCCGGACAACCAGGCGGCCAATGTCGCCCGGCTGTACAACCTCGCGCGGCAGGACGTTTCCGGCTACGAGGCCTATGCGGAGAAGATGAAGGCGCTGTGCGTCTCCTGCGAGAAGAACTGCCCGATCCTGGAGGATATCGTCGACGGCCTGTTCCATATCGCCAAGGCGGACGGGCTGATCCACGAGAACGAGATGGCCTTCCTCGTCCGCGTGGCGGAAATCTTCGGCATGGCCGAGGAGCGCTTCGAGCAGATCACGGCGCGCCACGTCCATATCAGCGGGCGCGATCCCTACAAGGTGCTCGGCGTCAAGCCCAGCGACGATTTTTCCGAGATCCGCAAGCGTTACCGGGTGCTTGCCTCCGAGAACCATCCTGATAGGCTGGTGGCGCGTGGCGTGCCGGCCGAGTTCCATCAGATCGCGAACGACCGCATGGCCGCGCTCAACGCTGCCTATGAGGCGATCGAGAAGGAACGCTGCGCTGCATGAGCGCATTCACATGTGACTATTCCGGCGCCTCCGCCGCGCCGTCGCCGAATTTCGGCGAACGGGCGGGCGGGCGCTCCCCCGACATCATCCTCCTGCATTATACCGGCATGGAAACGGCTGAAGGCGCGCTGAAATGGCTTCGCGCGCCGGAAAGCGAGGTTTCCTGTCATTACCTCGTTCACGAGGACGGCCGCGTCGAGCAGCTCGTCCGGGAGGCGGATCGTGCCTGGCATGCGGGCAAGAGCTTCTGGAAGGGCGAGACCGACATCAACTCGGCCTCCATCGGCATCGAGATCGTCAATGCCGGGCACCCCGGCGGGCTGCCGGATTTCCCGGACGCGCAGATACGGGCGGTCGTCGAACTTTGTCTCGATTGTGGCGAAAGGTGGGGTATCGCCCCCGAACGGGTGCTGGCGCACAGCGATGTGGCCCCCGTCCGCAAGGTCGATCCGGGTGAAAAATTCCCCTGGGGGCGCCTTCATGCCGGAGGAGTCGGGCATTGGGTCGAGCCCACGCCGGTCGCTGGCGGTCGCTTCTTCCAGCGCGGGGATGCGGGCCAGCCCGTCGAGGCGCTGCAGACCATGCTGTCGCTCTACGGCTACGGCATTGAAATCGATGGGATTTATTCGGAAAAGACGGAGGGTGCCGTCGCCGCTTTCCAGCGTCATTTCCGGCCCGCGCAGGTCGACGGCATCGCCGATTTCTCGACCATCGATACGCTGCATCGGCTGCTTTCAACGCTGCCGCTGCTGGGTGTTTGACAGCCCATTCTTATATTCGAATATTACGGTCTGTAACAGAAGTTTACCGCTTCGCCACATCCTGACCCGATTGGGCATGTTCTTTCCGGCTGCGTTCATTGCAGCGCAGCATGCGGTCAGGGCCTGACCGCGATCAATGAGGATCGAGACGTTTGCGCAGGGTGCGCGGCTTGGATTGCCGCGGGCCAGGGCTCTGCCTTTGCGCCTTTTGGAGACTGAAACTAGATGAGAAGACTACTTGCTGCCATCAGCGCGGCCTGCCTTTGCGTGTCCGTTTTTTCCGCCGGCATGGCGCATGCCGCTTCCGGCGATCATCGCGGAGCGCTGGTGAAATCGTCCAAGGCGGAAAAGGCCGGGAGCAATCAGAAGACCCGGAAGGTGTCGGCCAAGCGTAGCAAGCGCAAGGCGGCGGCCGACAGGAACGGCGTCGTCGTCGGCCAGTTGAAGACCTTCAAGAGCACCACCGGCTATCCGAAGGCGGAGAACCCGCTGAAGACCGGCGTCCAGGCGGCCAGCTATTCCAGCCTCATCCAGACCTATGCGAAGACCTATGGCGTGCCGGTCGATCTCGCCCATGCCGTCGTCCGTGTCGAGAGCAATTTCAATCCGCGGGCCCGCGGCAGCGCCGGCGAAATCGGCCTGATGCAGATCAAGCCGGCGACGGCGCGCATGATGGGCTATCGCGGCAGCGCCAAGGGCCTGTTCGATCCCGAGACCAACATCAAGTTCGGCATGAAGTACCTCGCCATGGCGCATGACCTCGGCGGCGGCACGACCTGCGGCACCATCCTGAAATACAATGCCGGCCATGGTGCCAAGCGCATGAACCCGGTTTCCAAGCGCTATTGCGGCAAGGTGCTGAGCTATATCGATTGAGGCCCGGCCCGCCGGGCTGGATTCGGTGCGCCGCCATGCTATGCCATCGCTGAAGAACGAGGGTGAGCATGGTTCGGCATTTCGATTTCGTCGTCGTGGGCAGGGGCATGATGGGGGCGGCGGCGGCGCGGCACCTTTCCCGAACGGGCGCTTCGGTGGCGCTCGTCGGCCGGGGCGAACCGGCGGACTGGAAGGCGCATGACGGTGTCTTCGCCAGCCATTATGACAGCGGCCGCATCACCCGCACGATCGACCAGGATCGCGACTGGGCGCTGCTCGCCAACCGCTCCATCGCCCGCTACCGCGAAATCGAGGAAGAGAGCGGCATCGCCTTCTACGGCGAGACGGGCTGCCTGATCAGCGGCCATGCGGATGGGGACTTCGTCTCGTCCGTCGCGGCGGTCGCTACGCGCTACGGCCTCGATGCGCCCCTCTTGGACCGGGCGGGACTGCGCGCGCATTTTCCATGGTTCTCGCTGCCGGAACGTTCGGCGGGCGTCTTCGAGGCGAAGGGCGCTGGCTATATCGACCCGCGCAAGCTCGTCACCGCGCAGGTCATCTGCATGGAAAAGGCGGGCGGCGTCTCCATTTCTGACGATGTGGTCTCCGTGAAGGACGCGGGCGGCCATGCATCGGTGGCGCTGCGATCGGGCGAAGCCGTCACCGGCGGGCGCGTGCTGGTCGCGACCGGCGGCTTTTCGCGGGCGCCGGGGCTGCTGCCCAGGGTGCCGAAGCTTACCGTCAAGGCGCGGACCGTGGTGCTGGCCCAGCTTTCACTGCTGCAGGCGGAGGCCTTTGCGGCCATGCCGTCATGGATCGACGAAAGCGCCGATCCGTCCGAGCATTTCTACCTGCTGCCGCCCATCGTCTATCCGGACGGGCACGCCTATCTCAAGATCGGCGGCGACCCGACGGATATCGAGATCGCCGAGGAGCCGGCGATCGCCGACTGGTTCCGCGGGGAGGGCAATCCGGCAGCCATCGCCCATCTCAAGCGTCTGCTGGCCCGCTCCATTCCCGATCTCGATCCGGTGCGTCTCGTCTCCGCGCCATGCGTGACGACATTCACCGTGCACGGCTATCCCTATGCCGGCTTCGTCGGCGGCGAGCGGATCGCGCTTCTGACCGGCGGCAACGGGGCGGCGGCCAAGAGTTCGGACGAGATCGGCCGCATCGGCGCGGACCTTCTGATTCGCGGCCGGCTCGACGAGCCGGACTATGCCACCGATTTCGCGGTTCATTTTCGCTGAGCCTATGGTGTTTCGGCCCGTCATGGGCTAGTCAGCCCCTGCCAGTTGGCCGGGCAGCCGCGCCTTGCAAGGGTCGAAAGGCCGCAGGGTGAGGAAAGTCCGGGCTCCACGGAAACACGGTGCCGGATAACGTCCGGCGGGGGCGACCCCAGGGAAAGTGCCACAGAAAGCAAACCGCCTTCCTCGGAAGGTAAGGGTGAAAGGGTGGGGTAAGAGCCCACCGCGGCCATGGCGACATGGACGGCAAGGTAAACCCCACCGGGAGCAAAACCGAATAGGGATGACGCGAACCGCGCAAGCGGTTCAGCCTGTTTCCGGGCCGGTCATCCGGGTGGGTTGCAAGAGGCCGGGCGCAAGTCCGGTCCCAGATGAATGGCTGCCACGTTCCGGCGAAAGCCGGAGCCATACAGAACCCGGCTTACAGGCCAACTGGCAAAATCTTCCTTTCAGGCATGAATTTTTCGATGCCGCCAACGCGCTGGAATCACGGGCGTTCGCGCCATGCGTGCGGCGTGCCGGAATGCGCGCCCGCGGCGTTTTTGCGCGTGCAGATTCAAGGCGTTGGCGGGTCGTTCCTAACCTTTTGTTAAACTTAACGCCTTATAAACATTTGACGGTCTGAACAGCGGGTAAGAGGTCTCTTCCCATTGACGCCCATGTGGTCCCATGTTATCCCAGAACCATACTGCACGAGGACGCATGAGCGTCCGATCATCGCAAAGCTTTGAGGCAAACCGGCTGGGGACGGTGCGGCGCGCATGCGTTGCATCAGGGCTGGTTCGTGCGCGTTGTGTTGTGTTGGTGATGCCGGGGTGGATGCACAGTGCTCCGGCTTGGGAAGCGGCTGTATCGCGTCATGAACCGGTTCCTGTCGAATGCGACAAACAGGATCGATGCCAAGGGGAGGGTTTCCGTTCCTTCGGCATTTCGTTCCGTCCTGTCGCAGCGCGACATCCGGGAACTTTACTGCTTCCAGGATTTCATGTTTCCGGCGATCAGCGTCGGCGGGCTGGATCTGCTCGATCGTTTCGAGCGCCAGATCGCCAGCGAGGATGCTTTTTCGCCGAGGGCCAACCGGATGTCGCTCCTCATTCACGGGGGCGGCGTCTTCATGAAGCTCGATTCGGAGGGGCGCCTGCCGGTCACGGATTTCATTCGGGACTATACGGGCATCACCGCGGAGGTGACCTTTGTCGGTCGGGCGGATCATTTTCAGCTTTGGGCGCCGCAGACATTTCAAGCCACGCAGGCGGCCGCCCGGGAAGAGTTCAGGACGCGAGGTCCGGGCTCGGGGTAAGACGGAGAATCGGAATGGCGGCGGATCTTGGCGGAGGTTCTTCTGATGCCGATGGCGGATCGGTCCGTCACATTCCGGTTCTTCTCTCCGAGGTCATCGAGGCGCTCCAGCCCAAGCCCGGTCAAGTCATCCTCGACGGCACCTTCGGCGCAGGCGGCTATACGTCCGCGATCCTTGCCGAGGGCGCGAGCGTCATCGGCCTCGACCGCGACCCGACGGCCATTGCCGGCGGGCAGGGGCTCGTAGAGGCCTCCGGCGGCCGGCTCACGCTCGTCCATTCGCGCTTTTCCGATCTCGCGCGCCACGCGCCCGCGGGCGGGCTCGATGGCGTCGTACTCGATATCGGCGTTTCCTCCATGCAGATCGACGAGGCCGACCGCGGCTTCTCCTTCCAGAAGAACGGGCCGCTCGACATGCGCATGTCCGCCTCCGGCGTTTCGGCGGCCGATGTGGTGAATCGCGCCAAGGTCTCCGACCTCATCCGCATCTTCGGCTTCCTCGGCGAGGAGAAGCAGGCCGGCCGCATCGCCCGCGCCATCGAGAAGGCGCGCGAGAAAGAGCCCTTCACCACGACGCGCCAGCTCGCCAACCTCATCGAGCTGACGACGCCGCGCAAGGCCAAGGACAAGATCCATCCGGCGACGCGCGTCTTCCAGGCGCTGCGCGTCTTCGTCAACGACGAACTGGGCGAGCTTGCCCGTGCGCTGATCGCCGCCGAACGCGCCCTCAAGCCGGGCGGCCGCTTGGTGGTCGTCAGCTTCCATTCGCTGGAAGACCGCATCGTCAAGAAATTCTTCCAGGATCGCTCCGGCAAGGCGGCGGGCTCGCGCCATCTGCCGGAGGTTCACGACAGGGCGGCAACCTTCGCACCAGTCGGGCGCCCTATGGTGGCCGCCAGCGACGAGGAGAGTGCGGTCAACCCGCGCGCCCGGTCCGCGAAGCTGAGAGCGGGCGAGCGCACCAGCGCCCCCGCCGGGACGGATGACCTGTCCATTTTCAACCTGCCCAACCTTGCCGGCCTCGAGAAGATGGGAAGCTGAGTGATGTTCCGTACCCTTGATGTCGTGATGATCGCCGTCATGACCGCTGCAGCCACCGTCACCTACTCGATCAAGCACCAGGCCGAGAACAAGCTCGAGGAGGTGCGCAAGCTCGATGCCGAGATCAAGCTGGAGGAGGACACGATCGACCTCCTCAAGGCCGACTGGGCGCTGCTGACGCAGCCCAACCGCCTCAACCGCCTCGTCAAGATCTTCGAAAGCGACCTGAAGCTCGTGCCGACGGAATCGACCCAGCTCGCCCGGCCGAGCGAGCTGCCGATGCCGACCGCCGAACTGCCGGCGCTGCCGGAAGACAAGGTCGCCAAGGCCAAGAAACCTGCCTCGGGCACGGACGCAATCCAAACCGGATCGGTGGCACGCTGATGTCGTTTCTCTCCCGCATCATGGACGTCAAGAGCAAGGCGCATTTCAACGCCGGCGGCAACAACAACGCCAGGACCGGTGGCCAGGCCTTCGAGGGCACGCGCAAGCGCTCGGGCTCGCAGGCCCGCAGCCGCGTCGCGGTGATGATCTGCTGCTTCGGCATGGCCTATGCGGTGATCGGCGGCCGGCTCGTCCAGTACGGCATGGCCTCCACCGAGACCGTCTCCAGCATCGGCCCGGCCGACCACCTGATGGCCTCGCGCCCCGACATCGTCGACCGCAACGGCGAGATCCTCGCCACCGACATCCGCACCGTCTCGCTCTATGCCGAGCCGCACAAGATCGTCGATGCGGACGAGGCGGTGGAAATGCTCGCCACCGTGCTGCCGGACCTCGACCGCCGCGGCATCTACCGCAAGCTCACCTCCAAGTCCCGCTTCCAGTGGCTGAAGCGCCAGCTCACCCCCAAGCAGCAGAGCCGCATCCTCGCGCTCGGCATTCCCGGCATCGGCTTCCGGCCGGAAAAGCGCCGCTTCTATCCGGGCGGCGCCACCGCCTCGCACATCGTCGGCCACGTCAATATCGACAACCGCGGCATTGCCGGCATGGAGCGCTATATCGACAACCAGGGCCTTGCCGACCTTGCCGCCATCGGCATGACGAGCGACGCCAAGCTGGAGCCGGTGCGGCTTTCCATCGACCTGCGCGTGCAGGCGATCGTGCGCGAAGTCGTCAAGGACGGCATGGAGCGCTACAAGGCGCTGGCCGCCGGCGCCGTCGTGCTCGACGTGCATACCGGCGAAGTGCTCGCCATGGCCTCCTATCCGGACTACGACCCGAACAATCCGGCGGAGGGCGCGAAGGAAGGCTGGATGAACCGCATGTCGAACGGCACGTTCGAGATGGGTTCGACCTTCAAGAGCTTCACCACCGCCATGGCGCTCGATTCCGGCAAGGTGAAGATCACCGACAGCTTCGACGCCCGCGCGCCGATCCGCATCGGCGGCTTCACCATCAAGGACTTCCACGGCAAGCATCGCGTGCTCTCCGTTCCGGAGATCTTCCAGTATTCCTCCAATATCGGCACGGCCAAGATGGCCGATGTCATCGGTATCGAAGGGCACAAGGAATTCCTCACCCGCATGGGGCTCTTGACCCGCATGGATACCGAGTTGCCGGAGGTGAAGACCCCGAGCCAGCCGCATGTGTGGAAGAAGATCAACTCGATCACCATTTCCTTCGGTCACGGCGTTTCCACGACGCCGCTGCAGACGGCGGTCGCCGGCGCCGCGCTCATCAACGGCGGCAAGCTCCTCAACCCGACCTTCCTGCCGCGCACGCGGGAGGAGGCCGACGAGATCGCCAAGGTGGTCATCAAGCCCTCGACGGTCGAGAGCATGCGCTACCTCTTCAAGCTCAACGCGAACGACGGTTCCGGCCGCCGCTCGCTCGTTCCCGGCTTCAATGTCGGCGGCAAGACGGGCACGGCCAACAAGGTCGTCGGCGGGCGCTATTCCAACACGCAGAACTTCAACGCCTTCCTTTCGGGCTTCCCGATCGACGATCCGCAATATGTGGTCCTCACCTTCATCGACGCGCCGCAGACGGGCGAAGGCGGCGGACGCACCGCCGGCCTCAACGCCGCGCCGATGGTGGGCGAGATCATCCGCCGGTCCGCCGCGCTTCTCGGTGTAAAGCCGAAATTTGGTGAGGACGGGTCTGCCTTGCTTGTGTCTTATTGAATGGAGAAGACGGGACGCCGATTCGTGAGCGAAGCGGCTACCAACGAAAAGCAGCAGAGCGGACAATGAAGATCAGTGACCTTGCCGGACCCGAAACCAACGACCTGGGCGCCGCAGCCGCGATAGACGCGACCGGCATCGCCAGCGACAGCCGCAAGGTCAAGCCCGGCGACCTCTTCGTTGCCCTGTCCGGCACCAAGGCTGACGGCAGCGCCTTCATCGCCGATGCCGTGGCCCGGGGCGCAGCCGCCGTCGTCGTCGCCGAGGGTGTGAAGATCGAGACGTCCGTACCGGTCATCGCCGTTGCCGAGCCGCGCCGCTTCCTGGCTCTGGCCGCCGCTCGTTTCTACGCCCGCCAGCCGGAGACCATGGTCGCCGTCACCGGCACCGCCGGCAAGACCTCCGTCGCCTCCTTCACGCGGCAGATCTGGGAGCAGGCCGGCCATCCGGCCGCGATGATCGGCACGACCGGCGTCATCGCGCCCGGCCGCAACGACTACGGCTCGCTGACGACGCCCGATCCGGTCTCGCTGCATGCGCTGCTCGCCGAGCTTGCCGATGCCGGCGTTACCCATGCCGCCATGGAAGCCTCCAGCCACGGCCTCGACCAGTCGCGCCTCGACGGCGTGCGGCTTTCCGCCGGCGCCTTCACCAATCTCGGCCGCGACCACATGGATTACCATCCGACGGTCGAGCACTACATGGCCTCCAAGATGCGGCTTTTCGATACGCTGCTGCCGAAGGGCGCGCCCGCCGTCATCTATGCCGACGACGAATGGTCGGGCGCGGCGATCGAGGCCGCGCGCAAGGCCGGCCTCGATGTGCGCACGGTCGGCCGCAAGGGCGATTACCTTACCTTGAAGCGCGTCGAGCATTTCCGCCACAAGCAGACCGCCGAGATCCATGCCGGCGGCGATATCCATGAAGTGCACATTCCGCTGGCGGGCGATTTCCAGGTGGCCAATGCGCTGGTCGCGGCGGGCCTTGCCATGTCGACCGGCGTTTCCGCTTCCGTCGCCATGGCGGCACTCGAAAAGCTGATCGGCGCGTCCGGCCGTCTCGAACTTGTCGGCCATGCCAGGAACGGCGCGCTCGCCTATGTCGACTATGCGCACAAGCCGGATGCGCTGGAGAACGTGCTGACTTCCGTGCGTCCCTTCACGACGGGCCGCATCATCGTGGTCTTCGGCTGCGGCGGCGACCGCGACAAGGGCAAGCGGCCCATCATGGGCGAGATCGCGACGCGGCTTGCCGACGTGGTCATCGTCACCGACGACAATCCGCGCTCGGAAGTGCCCGAGGTCATCCGCTCCGAGATCATGGCCGCTGCCAAGGGCGCGACCGAGATCGGCGACCGCGCCAAGGCGATCCGCAGCGCCGTCGGCATGCTGCAATCGGGCGATACGCTGATCGTCGCCGGCAAGGGGCATGAGGAGGGGCAGACCGTCGGCTCCGTGACGCTGCCCTTCTCCGACCATGCCGAACTCGGCAAGGCACTGGAGGAACTCGACAGGTGACATGGCTCTGGACCACCGCTGACCTGCTCGCAGCCGTGCATGGCCGTCCCATCGGCAACATGCCGCAGGGCGTGACCGGCATTTCCATCGACAGCCGCGCCATCGCGCCGGGCGAAGCCTTCTTCGCCATCAAGGGTGACCGCGTCGACGGCCATGACTTCGCAAGCTTCGCCGTCGCCAACGGCGCGGCGCTGCTCGTCGTCAGCGAGGGCAAGCTGCCGGCGCTCGGCCGTCTCGTCACGCCGATGATCGTGGTGCCGGATGTGTTGCAGGCGCTCGTCGACCTCGGCTGCGCGGCGCGCGACCGCACGGCGGCGCGGATCATCGCCGTCACCGGCTCGGTCGGCAAGACGACGAGCAAGGAGATGCTGCGCCAGGCGCTTTCGCCCTCGGGCAACGTGCACGCGTCCGTCGCCTCGTTCAACAACCATTGGGGCGTGCCGCTGACGCTGGCGCGCATGCCCGAGACCACCGACTACGGCATCTTCGAGATCGGCATGAACCATGCGGGCGAGATCCGTCCGCTGGTTTCCATGGTGCGCCCGCATATCGCGATGATCACGACCATCGCGCCGGCCCATCTCGGCAATTTCCGGGACCTCGAGGAGATCGCCGCCGCCAAGGCGGAGATTTTCGACGGCGTCGTGCCGGGCGGCCACGCCATCCTCAACCGTGACAATGCGCAATATGCCTTCCTCGAAGCGGCGGCGCGCAAGGCCGGCGTCTCGCACATTCACAGCTTCGGCGCCGATCCGCAGGCGGAGTTCCGCCTGCTCGATTTCACCAGCGGGCCGGATGGCAGCCTGCTGCGCGCGGCGGTCGGCCGGCAGACGCTCGAAGTGCCGATGGGCGCACCGGGCCGCCACATCGCCGAAAACGCTGTCGCCGTGCTCGGCGCGGTGCATCTTGCCGGCGGGGATATCGAGAAGGCGATGGCCGGTCTTGCCGCCATGCAGGCGGAAAAGGGCCGGGGCCGGCGCTACAGGCTGGCCAAGGACGGCGGCTGGTTCACGCTGATCGACGATAGCTACAATGCCAATCCCGCCTCGATGCGCGCGGCGATCGCGCTGCTGCGCGATGCGGAGCCACATGGCCGGGGCCGGCGCATCGCCGTGCTCGGCGACATGCTGGAGATGGGCGAGCATTCGCCCGCCGTGCATGCCGGCCTTGCCGAACCGCTGCTCGAGGCCGCCATCGGCACCGTCTGGCTCGCCGGCCCGGACATGGCGGCGCTGCGCGACGCGCTGCCCGAGGGCATCGAGATCGACTACCGTGAAACCGCCGACGAGCTGGCCGCCCATGCGCTGCAAGGCGTGCAGCCGGGCGACGTGCTGGTCGTCAAATCATCGAAGGGCACGGGCTTCAGCCGCATCGTGGCGGCCCTGCTTGACAAATACGAGGCGTTCCCGGAGAGGGAGCGTTAGAATTGTGGGAGGTTCGGCCGGGCAGACGCCCGCCGGACCTCGTCTTTTATGCGATCTGCTTTCATCGCCGGCCGGTCACGCCGGGATGCTTCACAGAACCTTTTGGGGAAAGGGTGACAATGCTGCTTTGGCTCGTCGAGCTGGCGAACACCATCCAGGTGTTCAACCTGTTCCGCTACATTACCTTCCGGACCGGCGCTGCGCTGTTCACCTCGGCCACCATCGTCTTCCTGTTCGGCCCGATGATCATCTCGTCGCTGCGCATCCGCCAGGGCAAGGGCCAGCCGATCCGCGCCGACGGGCCGCAGACGCATTTCAAGAAGGCCGGAACGCCCACAATGGGCGGCCTGATGATCCTTGCCGGCATCGTCGGCAGCGCGCTGCTCTGGGCCGACCTTTCCAACGTCTATGTGGTGGCGACGCTGCTCGTCACGCTCGGCTTCGGCGCCATCGGCTTCTACGACGACTACCTCAAGGTCACCAAGCAGACGGAAAAAGGCTTTTCCGGCAAGGCGCGCCTCGGCCTCGAATTCGTCATCGCCGGCATCGCCACCTATTTCATGATGCATGCCACGCTGTCGGCGGGCGCGGCGGGCTCGACCTTCGGCTCCTCGATCACCTTCCCGTTCTTCAAGGACATGCTGGTCAATCTCGGCATCTTCTTCGTGCTGTTCGGCGGCTTCGTCATCGTGGCGGCCGGCAATGCGGTGAACCTGACGGACGGCCTCGACGGCCTTGCCACCGTGCCGGTGATGATCTCGGCCGCGGCCTTCGGCCTCATCGCCTATCTCGCCGGTAACGCGGTCTTCGCGAACTATCTGCAGATCCATTTCGTGCCCGGCACGGGCGAGCTTGCCGTGGTGCTCGGCGCCGTCATCGGCGCCGGCCTCGGCTTCCTGTGGTTCAACGCGCCGCCGGCCGCCATTTTCATGGGCGATACCGGCTCCCTGGCACTCGGGGGCCTCATCGGCACCGTCGCCGTCGCCACCAAGCACGAGATCGTCATGGCCATCATCGGCGGCCTCTTCGTCATGGAGACGCTGTCGGTCATCATCCAGGTCGCCTCGTTCAAGCTCACGGGCAAGCGCGTCTTCCTCATGGCGCCGATCCACCACCATTTCGAGAAGAAGGGCTGGACGGAAAGCCAGGTGGTGATCCGCTTCTGGATCATCTCCGTCGTGCTGGCGCTGGTCGGCCTTTCGACGCTGAAGCTGCGGTAAGGCGCCATGATCCCCGTCACCACCTTCAAGGGAAAGTCGGTCGCGCTCTTCGGGCTCGGCGGCTCGGGCCTTGCGACGGCAATGGCGCTAGCCGCGGGCGGCGCGAACGTGACCGCCTGGGACGACAATCCCGCGAGCGTCGAGAACGCGTCCACCGCCGGCATCCGGACCGCGGACCTGCGCACGCTCGACTGGAAGGGCATCGACGCGCTGGTGCTGTCGCCCGGCGTGCCGCTGACCCATCCCAAGCCCCACTGGAGCGCGGACCTTGCGCGCGCCGCGGGCGTCGAGATTATCGGTGACGTCGAGCTCTTCGTGCGCGAGCGCCGGGCGCAGGCGCCCGATTGCCCCTTCATCGCCATCACCGGCACCAACGGCAAGTCGACCACCACGGCGCTGATCGCCCATATCCTTCGGGCGAGCGGCCGTGACACGCAGCTCGGCGGCAATATCGGCACGGCCGTGCTGACGCTCGATCCGCCGAAGGCGGGCCGCTTCTACGTGGTCGAGTGCTCGTCCTACCAGATCGACCTCGCGCCGACGCTGAACCCCTCCGCCGGCATCCTGCTGAACCTCACGCCCGACCATCTCGACCGTCACGGCACGATGCAGCACTATGCCGATGTCAAGGAACGGCTCGTCGCCGGCAGCCGCACGGCCATCGTCGGCGTCGACGATACGTTCTGCGCGATGATCGCCGACCGCATCGAGCGGGCCGGCACGAAGGTCGTGCGCATCTCCCGGCGCAACGTCGTCGCCGACGGCATCCATGCCGACGGTTCGCGGCTCCTCCTGGCGCAGGGCGGAACCTCCCGCGAGATCGCCGATCTTTCCGCCATCCAGACGCTGCGCGGCAGCCACAATGCGCAGAACGCGGCGGCTGCCGTCGCGGCCTGCCTTGCCGTCGGGCTCGGGGAAACGGAAATCCGCGCGGGCCTTGCCTCGTTCCCCGGCCTCAAGCATCGCATGCAGCCGGTCGGCCGCAAGGGCGACGCGCTCTTCGTCAACGATTCCAAGGCGACGAATGCCGATGCGGCGGCGCCCGCGCTGTCGAGCTTCGAGCGCATATACTGGATCGCCGGCGGCGTGCCGAAGGAGGGGGGCATTTCCACCCTCGGCGGCTTCTTCCCGAGGATCGCCAAGGCCTATCTCATCGGCGAGGCGGCGCCGGCTTTCGCCGCGACGCTCGGCGAGGCGGTGCCCTTCGAGATCGCCGGCACGCTGGAACGGGCGGTGGCCGATGCGGCGGCGGATGCCGAAAGGGACGGCGGCGGCCCGGTCGCCGTTCTTCTATCCCCGGCTTGCGCAAGCTTCGACCAGTACAAGAATTTTGAAGTCAGGGGCGACGCCTTCGTGAAACACGTGGCGGCGCTGCCGGGCGTGTCCATGCTGGTGGAAATTTAAACGAGGAAAGAGACATGGTTAGTCGTGCCGAACGTGGTGCATTGGCGGACTGGTTCTGGACGATAGACCGGTTCTTCCTCGCGGCCTTCATCCTCCTGATGGGCCTCGGCTTCATGCTGTCCTTCGCGGCGAGCCCCGCCGTCGCCGAGCGCATCGGCCTCGACAGCTTCCACTTCGTCCGGCGCCACGCCTTCTTCCTCATCCCGGCCATCGGCATCATGCTCGGCATTTCGTTCATGTCGCCCCGGCAGGTGCGGCGGGCGGCGATGATCCTTCTCATCGTCTCGCTCGCGGCCATGGTGCTGGCGCTGTTCTTCGGCGTCGAGGTCAAGGGCTCGCGGCGCTGGATCTCCATCGGCAGCCTTTCCATCCAGCCTTCGGAATTCATGAAGCCGGCCTTCGTGGTGATCTGCGCCTGGCTCTTCGCCGAGCATGCGCGCCAGCCGGAAATCCCCGGCAACCTCTTCGCCATCATCCTCTTCGGCATCGTCGCGGCGCTGCTCGTCGCCCAGCCCGACCTCGGCCAGACGATCCTGACCGCCTCCGTCTGGGGCGGCATGTTCTTCATGGCGGGCATGCCGTGGCTGTGGATCATCATCCTCGGCGGGGCGGGCGTCGGCGGCCTCCTGACGGCCTATACGCTGCTGCCGCACGTGGCGGCGCGTATCGACAAGTTCATGACCGGCGAGGGCGACACGTTCCAGATGGACACGGCGCGGGAAGCCATCATTCGCGGCGACTGGTTCGGCCAGGGACCGGGCGAGGGCATCGTCAAGCGCATCATCCCGGACAGCCACACCGACTTCATCTTCTCGGTCGCGGCCGAGGAATTCGGCATCGTCTTCTGCATGGCCATCGTGCTGGTCTTCGCCTTCGTGGTGATGCGCGGCCTCAATCATGCCTTCAAGGAGCGCAACGATTTCACGCGCTTTGCCGTTGCCGGCCTCGTGCTGCAGATCGGCATCCAGTCGATGATCAATATCGGCGTGAATCTGGAGCTGCTGCCGGCCAAGGGCATGACGCTGCCGCTGATCTCCTATGGCGGCTCGTCGATGATCGCGATCTGCGTGACGGCCGGCTTCATCCTGGCGCTGACCCGTCACCGGCCGGAAAAGCGCGCCTCCGAGCGCAGCCTCTTCCGCGGCGGCATCGTGGCGCCCGCTGAATAAGGGTTTTGAATGGACAAGGGCATCGTTCTTCTCGCCGCCGGCGGCACCGGCGGCCATCTCTTTCCGGCAGAGGCGCTGGCGCATGAGCTGAAGGCCGGCGGCTGGTCGGTCCATCTCGTCACCGACAGCAGGGCCGAGCGATTTGCCGGCAAGTTCCCGGCGGACGAGATCCATGTCGTTCCCTCCGCCACCATCGGCTCGAAGAACCCGGTCAGCGTCGTCCGCTCGCTTCTGACCCTCTGGAAAGGCATTCGCGCCGCGCGCAGGCTGATGGCGCGGCTGCGGCCGAAGGTCGTCGTCGGCTTCGGCGGCTATCCGACCCTGCCGCCGCTGCTTGCCGCGACCGGCATGGGCATCCCCTCGATGATCCACGAGCAGAACGCCGTGATGGGCCGTGCCAACAAGGTGCTTGCCGCTCGCGTGAAGGCTATCGCCGGCGGCTTCCTGCCCGAGACGGGCGGCCAATATTCGGAAAAGACGGTGACGACGGGCAATCCCGTGCGCCCGGCCGTGCTGGACGCATCGGCCATTCCCTATGAGGCCTCGGCGGACGGTGAATTCCGCCTCGTCGTCTTCGGCGGCAGCCAGGGCGCGCAGTTCTTCTCCAAGGCCATTCCCTCGGCGATCGCCGCGCTGGAGCCGCAGGATCGGGCGCGGCTGAGGATCACCCAGCAGGCGCGGCCGGAAGACCGCGACGAGGTGGTGCGCTCCTATGCCGATCTCGGCATTCCAGCCGACGTCTCGCCCTTCTTCACCGACATGGCCGCGCGCATCGGCCACGCCCATCTCGTCATCAGCCGTTCGGGCGCCTCGACGGTCTCGGAAGTCTCGGTCATCGGCCGGCCCTCCATCCTCGTGCCTTACCCTTACGCGCTCGACCATGACCAGGCGGCCAATGCCGCGGCGCTTGCCGCCGGCGGCGGGGCGAAGGTGATCGCCCAGTCCGAGCTTTCGACGGAGCGCCTTGCCGGCATCGTCTCCAAGGCGATGCACGACCCTTCGCGCATGGCGGCGATGGCCGCGAATGCCAGAAAGGCGGGCAAACCGGACGCCGCGCGCTTGCTCGCCCTGATGGTTGAGGCTATTGCGGGCGGCAAGACGATCGCACAATTCAAGGGAGAACGGCCATGAAGATGCCGCAGAGCATAGGGCTCGTTCATTTCATCGGCATTGGCGGCATCGGCATGAGCGGCATCGCCGAGGTGCTGCACAATCTCGGCCATCGCGTGCAGGGCTCCGACCAGTCGGACAGCGCCAATGTGCAGCGCCTGCGCGACAAGGGCATCGAGGTCTTCGTCGGCCACAGGGCGGAAAACCTCGGCGACGCGGAAGTCGTCGTCGTGTCGACCGCCATCAGGAAGAGCAATCCGGAACTCGTCGCGGCGCGCGAAAAGCTGCTGCCGGTCGTGCGCCGCGCGGAAATGCTCGCCGAGCTGATGCGCTTCCGCAACGCCATCGCCATCGGCGGCACGCACGGCAAGACGACGACGACCTCGATGGTCGCGACGCTTCTCGAAGCAGGCGGGCTCGACCCGACCGTCATCAATGGCGGCATCATTAACGCCTACGGCACCAATGCCCGCATGGGCGAGGGCGAGTGGATGGTGGTGGAGGCCGACGAATCGGACGGCACCTTCCTCAAGCTGCCGGCGGACGTCGCCGTCGTCACCAATATCGACCCCGAACATCTCGACCATTACGGCAATTTCGACGCCGTGCGCGCGGCCTTCCGCCAGTTCGTCGAGAACGTGCCGTTCTACGGCTTCGGCGTCATGTGCCTCGATCATCCCGAAGTGCAGTCGATGGTCAGCCGCATCGAGGACCGCAAGGTCATCACCTATGGCGAGAACCCGCAGGCGGACGTGCGCTTTTCCAATATCCGCATGGACGGCGCGACCTCCATCTTCGACGTGGAGATCCGCCGCCGCCGCACCGGCCAAGTGATTTCCATGAAGGATCTGCGCCTGCCGATGCCCGGCCGCCACAACGTTTCCAACGCGACCGCCGCCATCGCCGTCGCCCAGCGTCTCGGCATTACGCCGGAGGCGATCGCCAAGGGGCTGGCGAGCTTCGGCGGCGTCAAGCGCCGCTTCACCTTCACCGGAAGCTGGAACGGCGTGAACGTCTATGACGACTACGGCCACCATCCGGTCGAGATCAAGGCCGTGCTGCGCGCCGCGCGCGAAGCCTGCTCGGGCCGCATCATCGCCGTGCACCAGCCGCATCGCTACAGCCGCGTGGCAAGCCTCTTCGAGGAATTCGCCGGCTGCTTCAACGATGCCGACACGATCATGATCGCGCCGATCTACGCGGCGGGCGAGGACCCCATCGACGGCGTGAGCGCGGAGGAGCTGGTTTCGCGCATCAAGTCCGCCGGCCATCGCGACGCGCGGTTCCTGACCGCGCCGGAGGCGCTGGCGCCTCTCGTGGCCGGCATTGCAAAGCCGGGCGACTTTGTGGTTCTCTTGGGGGCTGGCAGCATCACGTATTGGGCGCAGGCGCTGCCGAAGGAACTGGCAGGCATTTCGGGTGAGGTGGCATGAAGACGGTTGACGGGGCAAAACTTCTGGCGTCGCTGGGCGAGGGTATCAAGGACGTTCGCGGCCGCCTGACGCCGGATGCGCCGATGGATCGCGTGACGTGGTTCCGCGCCGGCGGCTTTGCCGAGCTGATGTTCCACCCGCATGACGTCGAGGACCTTACGACCTTCCTCAAGCTGCTGCCGGAAGAGGTGCCGCTGACGGTGACGGGCGTCGGTTCGAACCTGCTGGTGCGCGACGGCGGCATTCCGGGCGTCGTGATCCGTCTTTCGGCCAAGGGCTTCGGCGATGTCGAGCTCGTCGGCGAGAATCGCATCAAGGCAGGCGGCATCTGCCCGGACAAGAACATCGCCGCCATGGCGCTCGATCACGGCATTGCCGGCTTCGAGTTCTACTACGGCATTCCCGGTTCCATCGGCGGCGCGCTGCGCATGAATGCCGGCGCCAATGGCGGGGAGACGAAGGACCTCGTCGCCGAGGTTCATGCCGTGGACCGCAAGGGCAACACGCATGTGCTGAGCAATGCGGACATGGGCTATACCTATCGCCATTCCGCCGCGCCCGCCGGCCTCATCTTCACCCATGCCGTCTTCGAGGGGCAGGCGGGTGACAAGGACGAGATTCGCGCGAAGATGGACGCCGTGCGCCAGCATCGCGAGACCGTGCAGCCGATCCGCGAGAAGACCGGCGGCTCGACCTTCAAGAATCCGGAAGGCCATTCCGCCTGGAAGCTGATCGACGAGGCGGGTTGCCGTGGCATGATGATCGGCGGCGCGCAGATGTCGCCGATGCATTGCAACTTCATGATCAATACGGGGCAGGCGACCGGCTACGAGTTGGAATATCTCGGTGAGACCGTGCGCAGCCGCGTGCTGGAGCATTCTGGCATCATGTTGCACTGGGAGATCAAGCGCCTCGGCAATTTCATCCCGGGCTACGAGGTGAAGGAATTCCTGGGCCGCGCAACGGCCTGATACATCAAGCTTGCTGGGGAGTTCGCGTGCGGCATCGACGCCACGCTACTCCCTCTCCCCCTTCGGCAAGCTCATCCAAAACTGTCTGAGATCGTGCGCACCGAGAGTGCGCCGAAGCCCTGCTGCATTGGCTTCGAAGGGGGATTATTCATGTTGAGGAAGCTCACGGCCGAGTTCATCGGCACGTTCTGGCTCGTTTTCGTCGGCAGCGGCAGCGGCATTCTGGCCGCGCATTTTCCGCAGATCGGCATCGGGATCGTCGGCATCGCCTTTTCCGCCGGCATTGCCGTGATGAGCATGATCTATGCGATCGGCCATGTTTCCGGCGGGCATATGAACCCCGGCGTTTCGCTGGGTCTGGCCGTTGCCGGCAAGTTCCCGGCCGCCCATGTGCTGCCTTATGCCATCGCGCAGGTTGCCGGCGGGATCGCGGCGGCAGCGGTGATCTACCTCATCGCCAGCGGCAAGGCCGGCTTCGTGGCGGGCGGTTTCGGCGCGAACGGCTATGGCGACCTCTCTCCGGGCGGCTATTCGCTGACGGCGGGTTTCGTCACCGAAACGGTGCTGATGGTGCTTTTCCTTTTCGTCATCCTCGGCTCGATCCACGAGCGCGCGCCCGCAGGCTTTGCACCGATTTCCATCGGCCTCAGCCTGACCGCGATCAACCTCGTATCGATCCCGATCACCAATACGTCGCTGAACCCGGCCCGCTCCACGGGTCTGGCATTGTTTGCCGAGACGGCCGCGCTCCCGCAGCTCTGGCTGTTCTGGCTGGCGCCCATGCTGGGCGCGATCATCGGTGCGGTGCTTTGGAGGGTCGTTTGCGAAGATGCCTGATTGCCGGGCGCGTTCAGCGTGCGGCGAGCAGGTTTTATTCATCCCCTGTTCAGCAAGGTTTAGTGAATGCTATGCTCGGTCGCGCGACGGTTGCGCGGCGCGGCTCCGCTCCAGCGGGGCCTGGACCAGGGGGCATTCATGTTCAAGAAACTTTCCGCCGAGTTCCTCGGCACGTTCTGGCTCGTCTTCGGCGGCTGCGGCAGCGCCATCTTCGCCGCCGCCTTTCCGGCGCTCGGCATCGGCTTCCTCGGGGTCGCGCTGGCGTTCGGCCTCACGGTGCTGACCATGGCCTATGCGGTCGGCGGCATTTCCGGCGGCCACTTCAATCCGGCTGTCTCCGTCGGCCTGACGGTCGCGGGCAAATTCCCGGCTTCCCGCCTCGTTCCCTATATCGTGGCGCAGGTCGTGGGCGCCGTCGTTGCGGCGGCCGTGCTCTACCTCATCGCCTCCGGCAAGGACGGTTTCCAGGCGGGCGGCTTTGCCTCGAACGGCTATGGCGAGCTTTCGCCGGGCGGCTATTCGCTGACGGCGGCGCTGGTTGCCGAGGCGGTGCTGACGGCGTTCTTCGTCATCATCATTCTCGGCTCGACCCACGGCCGCGCGCCGGCGGGCTTCGCGCCGATCGCCATCGGCCTCGGCCTGACGCTCATCCACCTCGTGTCGATCCCGATCACCAATACGTCGGTGAACCCGGCGCGCTCGACGGGCGTGGCGCTCTTCGCCGATACGGCGGCGCTCTCGCAGCTCTGGCTGTTCTGGGTGGCGCCGATCCTCGGGGCCGTCATCGGCGGCATCGTCTGGAAGATCGTCGGCGAGGACGACTGATCGCCGGCAAAAGAAAACCCGCCGCGGCGACGCGGCGGGTTTTTCGATTCGGGGCCCTCTCCGTGAAGGCTCAGACCTCTTCCTTGCCCGAAAGCAGGATGCAGGCCAGCGTGATGACGGCCGAGAGGCCGAGATAGTAGCCGACATAGGCCATGCCGTAATTCGCCTGCAGCCAGGTCGCGATATAGGGCGCAAGCGAGGCGCCGAAGATGCCGGCGAAGTTGAAGGTGATCGACGAGCCCGTATAGCGCACCTTCGTGGGGAAGGGCGCGGCAAGCGCCGTGCCGATCAGGCCGTAGGTCATGCCCATCAGCGCCATCGCGAAGATCACGAAGACGAAGGTGCCGGTTTCGCCGCCGGTCATCAGGCCCGGCAGGAAGAACGAGAAGACGCCGATCAGCACGGTCGTGGCGATCAGCACCTCGCGGCGGCCGAACCTTTCGGCGAGCTTGCCGGCGAAGGGAATGAACAGGCCGAACAGCACCGAGCCGACGAGCTGGATCTCGAGCGCCTCGACGAAGGGCAGCTTCAGCACCTTGACGTTATAGGACAGCAGATAGGCCGAGCCGATATAGAACAGCACGAAGGTGGCGAGCGCCACGAAGGTGCCGAGCACGAGGCTGCGCTTGTGGTTGCGGAAGAGCTCGACGACCGGCACTTCCACGCGTTCCTGCTTCTCGATGGCCTTCTGGAAGGCGGGCGTCTCGGTGATCGACAGGCGGACCCAGAGGCCGACGGCGATGAGCACGATGGACGCCACGAAGGGAATGCGCCAGCCCCAGGCGAGCAGCGCGTCCTGCGACATGACGTGCAGCAGCAGCCAGAAGATGCCTGAGGAGAGGAAGAGGCCGACCGGCGCGCCGAGCTGCGGGAACATGCCGTACCAGCTGCGCTTGCCCGGAGGGGCGTTTTCCGTCGCGAGCAGCACCGCGCCGCCCCATTCGCCGCCGAGGCCGAAGCCCTGGCCGAATCGGCACAGCGCCAGCAGCAGGGGCGCGAGCACGCCGATCGAGTCATAGGACGGCAGGAGACCGATGATCACGGTCGAGACGCCCATGGTCAGGAGCGCGGCGACGAGCGTCGTCTTGCGGCCGATGCGGTCGCCGTAATGCCCGAAGACGATGGCGCCGAGCGGGCGGGCGAAGAACGCGATGGAGAAGGTCGCGAAGGAGGCGAGCAGCGCCGTCGTCGGATCGCTGTTCGGGAAGAACAGCGTCGGGAAGACCAGCACGGCGGCGGTGGCGTAAACGTAGAAATCGAAGAATTCGATGGTCGTTCCGACCAGGCTTGCAAAAAGAACGCGCGCCGGGGAATTGAGCCCGGCGCGGTTGGAATGCGCTGCGGTCGGCGACCCGGAAGAGAGTGTCTTACTCATCGGGGGTGCCTTTTTGATGTTTCTTGTTTGCCGTCTTGGGAGGCAGCAGCGGGCTTTTACGCCAACCATCCGGTCGACGAAACAATAAAACTACCCGAATGGGCGAAAAATCGTACTTTTCGTTCTTCCCTGAGACCCGAGCATTTACGAAACGCATCGCCGGTGCGCGCATGGACGTGATGATGCCCGATTCGCCGGTTTTTCTTGCGCCGCGCGCAACTCTCTGATTCCAGAGAGAGAATCGAAGCGTTGCCTGATTCGGCGCGAGGAAAATTTGTCCCGCGATGCGTCAGGTTAACGAAAGTAAACGCTTCATTAACCTTAATGGCGCTCTAGTGGTCCCAACTCGCCCGTCGAGTCGGACCGCAAGGCAAATCAGGTCCGCGCAAGGGTCGAGGGGCAGTGTGCGGAATACAGTCGAGGGTTCTATGAGCGTGAAGCATGTCGCGGTGCTGATGGGTGGTTTTTCGTCGGAACGGCCGGTGAGCCTTTCGTCGGGGAATGCTTGCGCCGATACGCTCGAGGCTGTCGGCTACAGGGTCACGCGCGTGGATGTCGGTCATGACGTCGCCAGCGTGCTTGCCGATCTCAAGCCGGACGTCGCCTTCAACGCGCTGCACGGTCCCTTCGGCGAGGACGGCACCATCCAGGGCATCCTCGAATATCTGGAAATCCCCTATACCCATTCCGGCGTGCTCGCTTCCGCGCTCGCCATGGACAAGGCGCAGGCGAAGATCATCGCCAAGGCGGCCGGCATTCCTGTTGCCGAGCAACGCCTGATGAATCGCTTCGACTTCACCTCCAGCCATCCGATGAAGCCGCCTTATGTGGTCAAGCCCGTGCGCGAGGGGTCGTCCTTCGGCGTGGTCATGGTCAAGGAAGACCAGTCGCATCCGCCGCAGATCATCACCTCCTCGGAATGGCGCTATGGCGACAGCGTCATGGTCGAGCGCTACGTCTATGGCCGCGAATTGACCTGCGGCGTCATGGGCGATGTCGCGCTCGGCGTCACGGAAGTTATTCCGCAAGGCCATTCCTTCTACGACTACGATTCCAAATATGTAAAAGGCGGTTCGAAACACGTCATCCCGGCGCAAATTTCACCGAATATTTACCAAAAAGTACAAACACTCGCACTCAAGGCGCATCAAGCGATCGGGTGCCGTGGCGTCAGCCGTTCCGACTTCCGCTACGACGACCGTTTTTCCGAGAATGGCGAGCTTATCTGGCTGGAGATCAACACCCAGCCCGGCATGACCCCTACCTCCCTGGTGCCCGAAATGGCCGACCATGCCGGCCATTCCTTTGGTGAATTCTTGAAGTGGATGGTGGAGGACGCGTCGTGCTTGCGTTGAGCCTCAGGAAGAGCAGGGTGCGTCCCGCCGGGCTTTCCGAGCCGGAAGCCGGCCGCGTGCTGCCGCGACCGCTGCGCCGGGTCGTGCGTTTTCTCGTCAGCCTTGCTGCCGGCCGCATCGCCATTCCGCGCCATACCGGCAGCGTCGCGACGGTGCTGTTCCTCGGCTCGACCGGCCTTTACGGCATGTCGCTGGGCGGCCATTCGCAGGATTTCGCCCAGGCCTCGACCACCGCGATGGGCTTTGCCATCGAGGACGTGAAGGTCTCCGGCAACCGCGAGACCTCCGAGATCGACATTCTCGAGCGCCTCGGCCTCGACGGCACGACCTCACTGGTCGCGCTCGACGTCAAGGATGCGCGCGCCAAGCTCGCCGATCTGCCCTGGGTGCAGGACGTTTCCGTCCGCAAGGTCTATCCGGGCACGATCGAGATCGCGCTCAAGGAGCGCGAGGCCTTCGCGATCTGGCAGCACGGCAACGACCTGTCGCTGATCGAGAAGAACGGTTCGGTGATCGCGCCGCTGCGTGACAACAAGTTCTCCTCGCTGCCGCTCTTCGTCGGCCGTGACGCCGAGACGGCCGCCGCCGGCTTTGCTGACGAGTTCGACAACTGGCCGGAGATCAAGGCGCGGGTGAAGGCCTATATCCGGGTCGCCGGCCGCCGCTGGGACCTGCGCCTCGACAACGGCATCGTCGTGAAGCTGCCGGAGCACAACGTGCCGCGCGCCATGGACATGCTGGCGACGCTGGAAGGCGAGGAGGGGCTGCTGGAACGGGACATCGCCGCGGTCGACCTGCGGCTCGAGGACCGCACCACGGTGCGGCTCACGGAAGGGGCGCTCGAACGCCGCAATGTGGCGGTCGAGCAGAGGGCAAAGGACCTGAAGAAGGCAGCGAAGCGCACATGAGCATTTTCGGTTCGTCCCATTTCGGCCTGCCGCGCTTGAAGCCGCTTTCCTCCAAGCGTGCTCACGTCGTTTCGGTCCTCGACATCGGTTCCACCAAGATCGTCTGCATGATCGGCCGGCTGACGCCGCGCGCCGAGAGCGAGATCCTGCCGGGCCGCACGCACAATGTCGAAGTCATCGGCATCGGCCACCAGAAATCCCGCGGCGTGAAGAACGGCGTGATCACCGATCTCGACGCCGTCGAGAGCGTCGTACGCCTTGCCGTCGATGCGGCCGAGCGCATGGCCGGCCTCACCATCGAGAGCCTGATTGTCAACGTTTCCGCCGGCCGCCTGCAGAGCGACGTCTACACCGCCACCATCGACCTCGGCGGCCAGGAAGTCGACGCCAACGACCTGCGCAAGGTGCTCGCCGTCGCCGGCCAGCAGTCGCTGCGCCAGGACCGCGCCATCCTCCATTCGCTGCCGACCGGCTTCTCGCTGGACGGCGAGCGCGGCATCCGCGATCCGCTCTCCATGTTCGGCGACGTGCTCGGCGTCGACATGCATGTGCTGACGGCAGAGCGCACCGCGCTGAAGAATCTCGAACTGTGCATCAACCGCGCGCACCTCTCCGTCGAGGGCATGGTGGCGACGCCCTATGCCAGCGGCCTTTCGGCTCTCGTCGACGATGAGGTCGAGCTCGGCTGCGCCTGCATCGACATGGGCGGCGGCACGACGACGATCTCCGTCTTCGCCGAAGGCAAACTGGTGCATTCCGACGCGGTCTCGCTCGGCGGTCACCACGTCACCACGGACCTCGCGCGTGGCCTCTCGACCCGCATCGAGGATGCCGAACGCCTCAAGGTCGTCCATGGCTCGGCGCTGCCGAACGCCGGCGACGAGCGCGACATCATCACCGTCCCGCCGATCGGCGAGGACGACCGCGACCAGCCGACCCACGTGCCGCGCACGCTCATCTCGCGCATCGTGCGGGCTCGGATCGAGGAGACGCTTGAACTTATCCGTGACCGCATCCAGCGTTCCGGCTTCTCGCCGATCGTGGGCAAGCGGATCGTGCTGACGGGCGGCGCAAGCCAGCTGACCGGCCTGCCGGAAGCGGCCCGCCGCATCCTCGCCCGCAACGTCCGCATCGGCCGGCCGCTCGGCGTGTCCGGCCTGCCGACGGCGGCGAAGGGCCCGGCCTTTTCGACCGCGGTAGGCCTCATGATCTATCCGCAGGTTGCGGAACTGGAAGAACACGCTGTGCAGGGCGGCATGCTCTCGCAGCTCACGGGTGGCAACGGCCGCATCGCCCGCATGGGCCAGTGGCTGAAGGAAAGTTTCTGACGGGTTTCCCGACGGCGTGCCGCCGGGAAAGACCGACAACGAGTATCGTGAATAGACCGGCTGGGCGAAGCGGCCGGAAACGAAAGGAACAATGCAATGACTATCAAGCTGCAGAAGCCGGACATCACTGAGCTGAAGCCCCGCATCACCGTCTTCGGTGTCGGCGGCGGCGGCGGCAATGCCGTCAACAACATGATCACCGCGGGCCTCGAAGGCGTCGACTTCGTCGTCGCCAACACCGACGCCCAGGCGCTGTCCATGACCAAGGCTTCGCGGATCATCCAGATGGGTGTCCAGGTCACCGAAGGCCTCGGCGCCGGCTCGCAGCCGGAAGTCGGCCGCGCGGCCGCCGAAGAGTGCATCGACGAGATCATCGATCACCTCAACGGCACCCACATGTGCTTCGTCACCGCCGGCATGGGCGGCGGCACCGGCACGGGTGCTGCCCCGATCGTCGCGCAGGCCGCCCGTAACAAGGGCATCCTGACCGTCGGTGTCGTCACCAAGCCGTTCCACTTCGAAGGCGGCCGCCGCATGCGCCTCGCCGAAGAAGGTATACTGGAACTCCAGAAGTCGGTCGACACGCTGATCGTCATCCCGAACCAGAACCTCTTCCGCATCGCCAACGACAAGACCACCTTCGCCGACGCCTTCGCGATGGCTGATCAGGTGCTCTATTCGGGCGTCGCCTGCATCACCGATCTGATGGTCAAGGAAGGCCTCATCAACCTCGACTTCGCCGACGTCCGCTCGGTGATGCGCGAGATGGGCCGCGCCATGATGGGCACGGGCGAAGCTTCGGGCGAAGGCCGCGCAATGGCCGCCGCCGAGGCCGCCATCGCCAACCCGCTGCTCGACGAAACCTCGATGAAGGGCGCGCAGGGCCTGCTGATCTCCATCACCGGCGGCCGCGACCTCACCCTCTTCGAAGTCGACGAAGCTGCGACCCGTATTCGCGAGGAAGTCGATCCGGATGCGAACATCATCCTCGGCGCCACCTTCGACGAAGAGCTCGAAGGCCTCATCCGCGTCTCCGTCGTCGCCACCGGCATCGATCGCTCGGCCTCGGAGGTGGCCGGTCGTTCTGCTGACTTTCGCGGCCATAGCAAGCCAGTAGTCCGTCCGTCGGCCGCCGTTCCGGTCCAGCCGCAGGTCCAGCCCGTCGCCGCCGCTCCGCAGCCTGTCGCGCAGCAGCCCGTGATGCAGCACCAGCCGGTCATGCAGCAGCCGGTCGCCCAGCAGCCGGTCATCGACCCGATTGCCGAAGCGATCCGCGCTTCCGAGGAAAACCTCGAGCGGGAACTCGCCATCTCGGCAAGCCGCCCGGCACCGGTCCAGCAGGTCGCCGCGCACCACGAAGAGCCGCGCCTGCAGAACCGCATCTTCGCAGCGCCCGCCGAAATGCCGGTCGTCCAGCGTTCGATCCCGGTCCAGCAGCCCGTGCAGCAGGCCCCGGTCATGCAGCAGCGCGTCGAGCCCGCCGCTCCGATCATCCGTCAGGAGCCGCAGGCCATGCGCATGCCGAAGATCGAGGACTTCCCGCCGGTCGTGCAGGCAGAAATCGACCACCGCACCGCCCAGCAGCCGGCCATGGGACACCAGGAAGAGCGCGGCCCGATGGGCCTCCTCAAGCGCCTGACCTCGTCGCTCGGCCGTCATGAGGAAGCGCATGCACAGGAGCAGGCCGCTCCTGCCGCCCAGCAGCAGCGCCGCCCGCTCTCGGCCGAAGCCAGCCTCTACGCACCGCGTCGCGGCCAGCTCGACGACCACGGCCGCGCCAATCCGCAGCCGCGCGCGCTGCAGGAAGACGACCAGCTGGAAATCCCGGCGTTCCTCCGCCGGCAGTCCAACTGACGCCCTTCGGGTAGCCCCCTGAAACAAGATGCCCGGATCGCCGATCCGGGCATTTTTATTTCCGTTTCCTTTCAATAACTTGTTAGCTGAAACATGCGTAACAAAACGAAAGAAACAGTGATTTGTCTGAAGGTGAGGGGCCTACTACATTCAGGCTGGGCAAAGGGGATAGTCAGGATTCGCGCGGAAGGCCTTGCCGGAGTGCACATCACACTCCAGACGGTCCGGCATGAAAGTCGGCGGACGTGGCGCGTCCGGCGAATGGCTTCCTGAGCCCTGAACAGACAATGTCGGCGAAGAATGAGCCGATAGTAAGATAAGGCGAATGCAGATGACGATCGGTATGCTCGGTTTCCAAACGACGATTTCCAGCCCGGTGACGATTTCCGGGACGGGCGTCCATTCCGGCGCGGCCGTATCGATCACCTTCAATCCGTCCGAGGCCGACAGCGGCGTCGTCTTCCAGCGCCTGCACGACGACGGCACGGTCAGCGAATACCGCGCGGTCTCCTCGCAGGTCGGCAATACCGACCTCTGCACCGTCCTCGGCTTTTCTCCCGCAGCGTCGATCGCCACGGTCGAGCACGTCATGGCTGCGCTCTACGCGCTCGGCCTCGACAATGTGCTGATCGAAGTGCACGGCGCTGAAATGCCGATCATGGACGGCAGCTCCGCCCCCTTCATCGACGCCATCGACCAGGTCGGCCTCGTCGCGCTCTCCGTGAAGCGCCGCTATATCCGCATCGTCAAGCCGGTGCGAATCGAAGCCGGCGCCTCCTGGGCCGAGTTCCTGCCCTATGACGGCGGCACGCGATTCGAGGTCGAGATCGATTTCGACTGCCCGCTGATCGGCCGCCAGTCCTGGAAGGGCGACCTGACCTCCACCACCTTCCGCAACGAGCTGTCGCGCGCCCGCACCTTCGGCTTCATGCGCGATGTCGAGCGGCTCTGGGCTTCCGGCCATGCGCTCGGCTCGTCGCTGGAAAACTCCGTCGTCATCTCCGACGACAACACCGTGATCAATGTCGAGGGCCTGCGCTACGCCAAGGACGAGTTCGTCCGCCACAAGACGCTCGACGCCGTCGGCGACCTCGCCCTTGCCGGTGCGCAGTTCATCGGCTGCTACCGCTCCTATCGCGGCGGCCACAAGATGAATGCCTATGCGCTCAAGGCGCTGCTCAGCGACCGCACCGCCTATGAGGTGGTCGAGGCCTCCGCGCCGCGTTCGCGCGCCGGCCAGCGCGAGCTGATCGCCGTCAACGCTCCGGAATTCGCCCCCTGGTCTCTTTGAACCAGGGTCGGCCCGGCGTCATCCTCCCGGTACGATTGCCATAAAAATGCGTTAATGCGTCGGCATGGCGTTGCGATCTTCCTGTATTTGGAGATACAACGCGGGGCGCGTGTGCGGCCTGTCCGCTTCAAGTGCCGTTAACTGGGATTGTCACATGGTTGTTGCAGGGTCTGTTGGTGTGAAGAAGACGGCGCGCATTGTCTATCTTACGCTTTTCGCTACGGCGTCTTCGATTGGTCTTTCTGCTTGCCAGTCGGACCCGGACATCGACATCACGAAACTGACCGGCGAAGCCGAATCCCCGGACACGCTCTACAACCAGGGCCTTGCCAACCTCAATGCCGGCAAGGTGGGTGAGGCGGGCCGCAAGTTCGAGGCGGTCGACCGCCAGAGCCCGTTCTCTGACCAGGCGCGCAAGTCGCTCGTCATGCTGGCCTTCACGAATTATCGCCAGGGCCGCAACGAAGAGGCGATCACCGCCGGCAAGCGTTACCTGTCGCTCTATCCGGGGTCGGAAGATGCTGCCTATGCGCAGTACATCATCGGCCTTGCCTACTGGAAGCAGATCCCGAGCGTGACGCAGGACCAGCGCGCCTCGCAGCAGACGATGGAGGCCATGCAGGCCGTCGTCGACAACTATCCCAACTCGGAATATGTCGAGGATGCGCAGGCGAAGATTCGCTTTGCCCGCGACCAGCTCGCCGGCAAGGAAATGCAGATCGGCCGCTACTATCTCGAGCGCAAGGAATATATCGCTGCGGCGACCCGTTTCCGCGTCGTCGTCGAGAAATATCCGATGACCAACCAGATCGAGGAGGCGCTGGCGCGTCTCGTCGAGACCTACTACGCGATGGGCATCGACAGCGAAGCGCAGACGGCGGCCGCCGTTCTCGGCCACAACTACCCGGACAGCCAGTGGTATTCCGACAGCTACAAGCTTCTGCAGACCAAGGGTCTCGAGCCGCGTGAAAATTCCGGTTCCTGGATCGCGCGCGCCGGCAAGAAGCTGATCGGCGCCTGAGCGAAGAGAAACGATGCGGCAATGCTGGCGCAGCTATCGATCCGCGATATCGTCCTGATCGAACGGCTCGACCTTTCATTCGAGCCGGGTCTTTCCGTGCTGACGGGCGAGACGGGCGCCGGCAAGTCCATTCTTCTCGACAGTCTCTCGCTGGCGCTCGGCGGGCGCGGTGACGGTTCGCTGGTGCGCCACGGCATCGAGCGCGGCCAGGTGACGGCCGTCTTCGACGTGCCGATGAGCCACGCGGCGCGCGCGCTTTTGCGCGACAACGGCATCGACGACGACGGCGACCTCATCTTCCGCCGCCAGCAATCGGCCGATGGCCGCACCAAGGCCTATGTCAACGACCAGCCGGTCTCCGTGCAGCTGATGCGGCAGGCCGGTCAGCTTCTCGTCGAGATCCATGGCCAGCATGACGACCGCGCGTTGGTCGATACGGACGCCCATCGTCTGCTGCTCGACGCCTTCGGCGGCCTTGCGGAAGCGGCGGGCGATGTCGGCGCGCTCTATCATCATTGGAAGGATGCCGAGCGCACGCTGCGCCGCCACCGCGAGAAGGTGGAGGCCGCCGCGCGCGAGGCGGATTATCTGCGCTCCTCCGTCGAGGAGCTGGAGACCCTTTCGCCGCAGGACGGCGAGGAGGATGCGCTGGCCGAAGTGCGTGCCCGCATGATGAAGGCCGAGCGCATCGCCGGCGACGTCAACGAGGCGAGCGAATTCCTGAACGGCAATGCCTCGCCCGTGCCGTTGATCGCCGCGCTCGTGCGCCGGCTGGAGCGCAAGAGCCACGAGGCACCGGGGCTGCTGGAAGAGACGGTCGAACTGCTCGACCAGGCGCTGAACCAGCTTTCCGACGCGCAGATGGCCGTCGAGGCGGCGCTACGCAAGACGGAATACGACCCCAAGGAACTGGAGCGCACGGAAGAGCGGCTTTTCGCGCTGCGCGCCGCCGCCCGCAAATATTCGGTTCCCGTTACCGGCCTTCCGGCGCTTGCGGCGAAGATGATCGCCGACCTTGCCGATCTCGATGCCGGCGAGGAGAAGCTGGTGCAGCTCGAAGCGCGCCTCAACGAGGCGCGCGCGGCCTATGCCGTCTCCGCCCGCGCGCTTTCGGAAAAGCGCCACCATGCCGCCGATGCGCTGGCCGCCGCCGTCATGGCCGAGCTGCCGGCGCTCAAGCTGGAGCGCGCGCGCTTCACCGTCGAGATTACCACCGATCCCGAAGGCGGGGCGGAGGAGGGGATCGACACGGTCGAGTTCCATGTCCAGACCAATCCCGGCACGCGTCCCGGCCCGATCATGAAGGTGGCGTCCGGCGGGGAGCTGTCGCGCTTCCTGCTGGCGCTGAAGGTCGCGCTTGCCGACCGCGGCTCGGCCCCGACCCTCGTCTTCGACGAGATCGATACCGGCGTCGGCGGCGCGGTGGCGGATGCCATCGGCCAGCGGCTGAAGCGGCTTTCCTCCACGGTGCAGGTGCTTTCCGTCACCCACGCCCCGCAGGTCGCGGCCCGGGCGGCGACGCATCTCCTCATCTCCAAGGGGCCGGTGGAGGGCAGCGAGACCGTCGCCACCCGCGTCGCCCGCATGGACGACGGCGCCCGCACGGAAGAGATCGCCCGCATGCTGGCCGGCGCCTCCGTGACCGACGAGGCTCGGGCAGCGGCGGCACGGCTGCTGTCGGGCGGGGTATAGCCGCCCCTCATCCGCCTGCCGGCACCTTCTCCCCGCAGGCGGGGAGAAGGAGGATGTGGCGCTGTTTTCGCCGTTCTTCAGTGATGCGGGAAATCCTGGCGGCATGGCCCTTCTCCCCGTTTACGGGGAGAAGGTCGCGGCAGCGGGATGAGGGGCTGGCTCATCCGCGCCCTCGCATCTTTCCTTTCGTCAGCTTTGCTCTAAAACGACTCCCAAATCCGGAGCATGCCATGGCGAACGCGAAGACCCCCGTCGAGACCCTGACCGAAGAAGAAGCAGCAGCGGAGCTTGCCTATCTGGCGGCGGAGATCGCGCGCAACGACGAGCTCTACCACGGGCAGGACGCGCCGGAGATTTCGGATGCCGACTACGACGCGCTGAAGCGCCGAAACGAGGCGATCGAGGCGCTCTTTCCCGCGCTCGTCCGCGATGACAGCCCGTCGCGCCGCGTCGGCTCCGCGCCGCTTGCGACCTTCGCGCCGATCACCCATTCCCGCCCGATGCTCTCGCTCGACAATACGTTTTCCGATGAAGACGTGCGGGATTTCGTCGCCTCGGTCTACCGCTTCCTCGGCCGCCTGCCGGACGATTCGATCGCCTTCACCGCCGAGCCGAAGATCGACGGGCTTTCCATGTCGATCCGCTACGAGAACGGCCGCCTTGTGACCGCTGCGA
The DNA here is from genome assembly GCF_033705735.1 of Shinella zoogloeoides. Lineage (NCBI taxonomy): Bacteria > Pseudomonadati > Pseudomonadota > Alphaproteobacteria > Hyphomicrobiales > Rhizobiaceae > Shinella > Shinella zoogloeoides. The sequence goes on along the minus strand of NZ_CP131130.1, from coordinate 1,829,272 downwards.
CCCGCGGCGACGGCACGACGGGCGAGAACGTCACGGCCAATGTGCTGACCATCACCGAAATCCCCGACCGCCTGCCGGCCGGCGCGCCGGCCGTCGTGGAGGTGCGCGGCGAGGTCTACATGGCCAAGAGCGATTTCCTCGCGCTCAACGAGAAGATGGCGGCGGAAGGCAAGCAGACCTATGTCAATCCGCGCAACACGGCCGCCGGCTCGCTCCGCCAGCTCGACGCCTCGGTGACGGCGAGCCGCAAGCTACGCTTCTTCGCATATGCCTGGGGCGAGATGTCGGACATGCCGGCGGACACGCAGTTCGGCATGATCGGCGTGCTGAAATCCTGGGGCTTCCCCGTCAACCCGATGACCGAGCGGCTGACCCGCGTCGACGACATCATCGCGCATTACCGCGAGATCGGCCTTGCCCGGCCGGACCTCGACTACGATATCGACGGCGTCGTCTACAAGGTGGACGAACTGGCGTTGCAGGAGCGCCTCGGCTTCCGCTCCCGCTCGCCGCGCTGGGCGACGGCGCACAAGTTCCCGGCCGAGCAGGCGTTCACCACCGTCGAGAAGATCGATATCCAGGTCGGGCGCACCGGCGCGCTGACGCCCGTCGCGCGCCTCGTGCCCGTCACTGTCGGCGGCGTGGTCGTCACCAATGCCACGCTGCACAATGCGGATTATATCGAGGGTATCGGCAACAGCGGCGAGCGCATCCGCGAGGAGGGGCACGATATCCGCATCGGCGATACCGTCATCGTCCAGCGGGCCGGCGACGTCATCCCGCAGGTGCTCGACGTCGTGATGGAAAAGCGGCCGACGGAAGCGCAACCCTACGAATTTCCCAAGATCTGCCCGGTCTGCGGCAGCCACGCCGTGCGCGAGCGCCACGAGAAGACGGGCCGGCTCGATTCCGTCACGCGCTGCACCGGCGGCTTCGTCTGCCGCGCGCAGGCGGTGGAGCACCTGAAGCACTTCGTCTCGCGCAACGCCTTCGACATCGAGGGGCTCGGCTCCAAGCAGATCGACTTCTTCTTCGAGGCGGAGGACCCGTCGCTGTCGATCCGCACGGCGCCCGATATCTTCACGCTCAAGCGGCGGCAGGAAGCCTCGCTGCTGCTCAAGCTGGAGAATATCGACGGCTTCGGCAAGGTCAGCGTTCGCAAGCTCTTCGACGCCATCGATGCCCGGCGCTCCATTGCCCTCAACCGCTTCATCTATGCGCTCGGCATCCGCCATGTCGGCGAGACCAATGCCAAGATCCTGGCGCGCGCCTATGGCACCTATGCCGCCTTCGAGGAGGCGATGAAGGCGGCGGCGCCGCTTTCGGGCGAGGCGTGGAACGAGCTCAACAGCATCGACGGCATCGGCGAGGTCGTCGCCCGGGCCATCGTGGAATTCTACAAGGAGCCGCGCAATCTCGACGTGCTCGGCCGGCTTCTCGAAGAGGTGGTGCCGGAGGCCGCCGAGGCGGTGGTGGCGACGTCGAGCCCGGTTGCCGGCAAGACGGTCGTCTTCACCGGCTCGCTGGAGAAGATGACGCGCGACGAGGCCAAGGCCATGGCCGAGCGGCTGGGGGCCAAGGTGGCGGGCTCGGTCTCCAAGAAGACCGACCTCGTGGTCGCCGGCCCCGGTGCGGGCTCCAAGCTCGACAAGGCGCGCGAGTTCGATGTCGAGGTGATCGACGAGGACGGCTGGTTCGAGCGCATCAGGGGATCGTGACGGTCGAGCCGCGCACCAGGAAGCGGCCGCCGTCGAAGGTCATCGGCACGCCGAGGCCGGCATCGGGCTCGAGCGTGCCGCCGAGATAGGCGTGGATATGCAGGTGCGGCTCCGAGGAGTTGCCCGAATTGCCCACCCGGCCGAGCGTCTCGCCCTCCGTGACGATCGCGCCGCCCGAAACGGCGATCGAGCCCTTCCTGAAATGGGCGAGCAGGATGCGCGCCGTGCCGCAGGCAAGGATGATGTGGTTGCCGGCGGGCTCGCTCGTATTGGTCTGTGAGATGGGATTGTCCGCGATGCCGTCATGGGCGGAGATGGCGACGCCCGTGCAGGGGCTTTTCACCTCGCGGTCGAAGATGACATAGTCGGTGAGGTTCTCGGGCATCAGGCCGTTTGCCCGCGCGCCGAAACGGTTGAGCGCGACGATATCGAGCGCGTAGTGCTGACTCCGCTCCGCATGGTGGTAGTTGATCGCCGTCGCGCCGCCGCCCTGGCCGATATAGTAGGTGCCCGGGCCGAAGGGGAAGGCAAGCTCCACCGCGGTTTCCTGATAGCCGTAGCCGGAAAGCGCGCGGGCCGTCAGCGCGAGGAAGAAGACCGCCATCGCCGCCGTCAGGCCATGCTTGCGGATGGCGGAGCGGGCCCCGTTCCAGGGGCGATCCCGCACGCGCAGGTAGGAGAGGGCGGCGAGGGCGACAAAGAGGATGGGCAGGACCAACTCCAGATCCGCGCTTAGGAAATCCCAGCGGCCGATCACGAGGATGAAGGCGAAGTAGCTCGCTCCGTAGAGCACGCGCATCGCCCAGCCCAGCCGGTCGGTGGGGCGCGGCAGCCAGAGCCACAGCAGGAAGAAGAGCGGAAGCAGGACCTGGGTCGTCAACAGGATGAGAAGAGGCAGTTCCATGGTTCCGACCTTGCTGGATCAGCCATGCCCTCCCTCACCGCCGGACACGGGTGTTATCGTTGCTGGACAATCCGCGTGGATGGATTTGGTTCCGCTTTTCAGAATCCTTTCCGCAACTTATCGGCCTTTCCTAAGGATCGGTATAGCCGGCGGCCCGGATGTCCAGGTCCCGGCCGGCCGGATCGTTGCGGAAGAGGATGGCGCCGGTCGACTTCGATTCGGCGGCGACATAGTCGAAGGTGACCTGGTTCTCCTCGACGATCCTGTCGCCCTCCGTCAGCCGGCCGATCACGGTGACGGAGGCGGCCGTGGTGGTGGCGGAGTTGTAGATGTCGAAGGCGACGCGGTGGCCGGCGGAGGTGGCTTCCGTTGCCAGCACAGTGATGGAAAGGTCGGGCGGGGTGGCCTTGCGGGTGACGGCTTCCCAGCCGATCCATGAGAGCATCCCGGCGATCAGGACGGCGGAGACGAGCCCCGTCAGCCATTCGATCCAGTGCGGGTCGTGGCGTTCGCGGTGGCGGCCTGTGCCGGATCGTGTCATGGCAGCCTCACAGGATCAGCCGCGCGGCGGCGGCGCCGAGCGAGGCGGGAAAACCGAGCACGATGACGGAAAGCATGATCTCGACGGCCGAACTGTCGCCGAGCCGCTCGAATATCCACAGCGTGAAGATGCAGATGCCGAGCGCGACCACGTAGCCGGGCAGGGTGAAGCGTACGAAGGCGTGCCACCAGGGCGTCTCGGGCGAAAGCTCGTGGCCGCCGATGAAGGAGACCGCGTAGACGAAGCCGTGCATGAGGGCGATCGACAACAGGGCGACGACAAGCGCGTGCCATGCCGTCATCTTGTAGGCGAGCACCACGATCTCGTCGGTCGGCGCGATGTTGAGCGAGAGGAAGAGGGCGCCCGTCGCCATCAGCAGGAGCTCACCGGGATAGGTGCCTTTCTTCCCGTCGTCCGTCTCCTCATGGCCGAGCTGGCTGCGGCCGAGCATGGCCCCGATGCTGGCAGGCACCGATTGCAGCGCCGTCTTTCCCACGATTTCGGCCGCAGGCATCCCGCCGCGCAGGAGGCCGAGCGCCGCCAGCACGACGAGGCTCGTCACGATGCCGATGCCATAGGCGATGATGGCGTCGCGCACCGCCTCGCGCCAGGTCGAGATATTCTCGAAGCCGATGCGGTGGGCGAGAAGGACAAGGAGCGGAATGTTGAGAAGCAAGAGCAGGAAAAGACGCTCGCGCGCCATGTAATAGCCGAGATGCCACATCTCCATGGTCATCAGCATCGGAAGCGCGAGGAACAGCGCGCCCGCGACCCCGCGCCCCAGACCGGTTACGAACCGGCTGAACCCGCTTGTCTCATCCTCGGCAACGGCCATTCATGAATCCCCTCGCAAAGCGCGGGGGAAACGCGGTGCGGACCTGCAAGTTCCGCACCGCGCGCATTTCAATGCCGATCCGGCTTCTTGCCCTTCGGCTTGCGGGCGTCGCCGGGCTTGGCGAACGTCTCGTCGCGCTTGCCCTTGAAGGGCTTTGCGCCGGCAAAGGGCTTGGCAGGCTTCTTGCCGCCGTCCTCGCGATCCTTCCAGTGCGGCTTGGCGCTTGCGCCCTCCGGCTTGTCGAAGTCGCGCTTCTTCTCGAAGCGGGGCTTCTTGTCGACATCGCCCTTGTTGAAGTCGGGCTTGTCGCCGCGGTCCTTCCAATGCGGCTTGGCGCTCGCGCCTTCCGGCTTGTCGAAATCGCGTTTCTTGTCGAAGCGCGGCTTCTTGTCGTAGCCGCCCTTCTTCTCGAATTCGCCCTTCGGCTTCCAGTCGGCGCGGCGCTCCGGGCGGTCGTAGCGCTGGGTCTTCTCGCCGGGCGTGCGCTCATAGAACTGCGGCGTCAGGTCGGGCATGCCGTCCAGCACCTTCACGCTGATGCCGCGCTCCAGCATGCTGTTCGGGCCGAGTGCGCCGAGGAAGCCGTCGGAGGCGTCGGCGGAGAGCTCTACATAGGTCTCCTCCGGCTGCATCTTGATCGCGCCGATCTCGTTCTTGGTGATGTTGCCGTTGCGGCAGAGCATGGGGATCAGCCAGCGCGGTTCGGCCCGCTGCTTGCGGCCGACCGAAATGGAGATCCAGACGCTGGCGGCAAAGCTGTCGCGGGGGCGCTTGGTCTCGGCCGGGATGGCATCGTTGCTGCGCTCGCGCGGCTTGCGCTGCTCGAGCGAGACCTCGATCAGGTCTTCCGGCGCGGAGCGACCGGCCTTGAAGAAGCGCGTGACGGCGGCGGCAAGCTGGCGGGAGTCGAATTTCTCGACCAGCGCCGCGACCGTTGCTTCTTCGTCTTCGGTGACCTTGTCGGAAAGCAGCGGATCGGCGAGCAGGCGCTCGTCGTCGCGGCGCAGGATCTCCTCGGCCGAGGGCGGGGTCGCCCAGTTGGCCTTGAGGTTCGCCATCTGAAGCAGGCGCTCGGCCTTGCGGCGGGCGTTGAGCGGCACGATCAGGGCGCTCACCCCTTTTCGACCGGCGCGGCCGGTGCGGCCGGAACGGTGCAGCAGGGTATCGGGATTGGTCGGCAGGTCGGCATGGACGACCAGTTCGAGGTTCGGCAGGTCGATGCCGCGGGCGGCGACGTCGGTGGCGATGCAGACGCGGGCGCGGCCGTCGCGCATGGCCTGAAGGGCGTGGGTGCGCTCGTTCTGGCTGAGTTCGCCGGAAAGGGCGACGACCGAGAAGCCGCGATTGTTGAAGCGGGCCGTCAGGTGGTTCACCGCCGCGCGCGTCGAGCAGAAGACGATGGCGTTCTGCGCATCGTAGAAGCGCAGCGTGTTGATGATGGCGTTCTCGCGGTCGGCAGGCGCGGTCAGCAGGGCGCGATAGTCGATATCGACATGCTGCTCCTTCTCGGCGGCCGTCGAGATACGCATCGCATTGCGCTGGTAGTTTTTCGCGAGCGCGGCGATCTCCTTCGGCACGGTGGCCGAGAACATCAGCGTGCGGCGGTCTTCCGGCGCGGCTTCCAGGATGAATTCGAGGTCTTCGCGGAAGCCGAGGTCGAGCATCTCGTCGGCCTCGTCGAGCACGACGGCGCGGATGTCGGAAAGGTCGAGATTGCCCCGGGTGATGTGGTCGCGCAGGCGTCCCGGCGTGCCGACGATGATATGCGCGCCGCGCTCCAGCGCGCGCCGTTCCGTGCGCACGTCCATGCCGCCGACGCAGGAGGCGATGACGGCGCCGGTCATCTCGTAGAGCCATTCCAGCTCGCGCTTGACCTGCATGGCAAGTTCGCGCGTCGGGGCAATGACGAGGGCGAGCGGGCTTGCGGCGCGGCCGAAGCGCTCTTCGCCGTCAAGCAGCGTCGGGGCAAGGGCGAGACCGAAGGCGACGGTCTTGCCGGAGCCGGTCTGCGCGGAGACCAGCGCGTCGGCATCGCCGATCTTCGGGTTGGAGACGGCGATCTGCACCGGCGTCAATGTGGTATAGCCGCGTTTTTCCAACGCCTTTGCCATCGCCGGAGCGAGGCCTTCGAAACTCGTCATAGGGGGTCTTTCGGAATTCGGGTTCAGCGGCGATCTTGCACCGCACTCTCAAGCCCGCGCGTAACGGGCGTGTGTGGGCGCTCTCTACTGTTCCTTGCCGCAAATGTACAGTGCGCAAAACGCAAAGCTGCCCAGCGGGTTAAGCGATGGCGGGCAAAAGTCTTTCCCGATTGTCTTTTTGCGCTGCACAAGATAGAAAACGGCGCTCCCCGAAATGCTCCCGAGAAGGCATGCGGAAGGGGCCGCCCGCGGGAGAGGGCGAGAGCAAGGAGGAACCGGCGATGCAGACCTTCACCACCATCGCGGACCTGCGCGCGGCGCTGGCGCCGCACCGCCTGGACGGCCGGACGATCGGTCTCGTTCCCACCATGGGCTATCTTCATGTCGGCCATATGGAGCTTGCCCGCCGGGCGCTCGCCGACAACGACATCGTCGTCGCCACCATTTTCGTCAATCCGCTGCAGTTCGGCGCGAACGAGGACCTTGCGCGCTATCCGCGCGACCTTGCCCGCGACCAGGCGATGCTGGAGGCGGCGGGCGTCCACTATCTCTTCGCCCCCGGCGTCGCCGACATGTATCCGCGGCCGATGGAAACCGTGGTCGACGTGCCGACGCTCGGCGCGGAGCTGGAAGGCTCCGTCCGTCCCGGCCATTTCGCCGGCGTCGCGACGGTCGTGACCAAGCTCTTCAACATCGCCGGTCCCGACCGCGCCTATTTCGGCGAGAAGGACTACCAGCAGCTCGCCATCATCCGCCGCATGGTCGCCGATCTCGCGCAGCCCCTCGAGGTGGTCGGCGTGCCGACGGTGCGCGAGGCGGACGGGCTCGCCTGCTCCTCGCGCAATGTCTATCTGTCCGCGGAAGAGCGTGCCGCCGCCGCCATCGTGCCGCGCGCGCTGGAAGAGGCCGAGCGGTTGGTCGCGGCGGGCGAGACGGATGCGAAGCGGCTGGAAGCGGCGGTTACGGCCTTCATCGCCGCGGAGCCGCTGGCAAGGCCCGAAGTGGTCGCCATCCGCGATCCCGACACGCTGGCCGAGATCGGCAGCGTCGGCGACAGGCCGGTTCTTTTGTTGCTTTTCGTGCGCTTTGGGGGCACGAAACTCCTCGATAACCGGGTCATCGGCCCGAAAAACGCGAAAAGGTAGCGTGATATGAGCGTACACACCGCCAAACGCCGTCTGGCTCCCGCCGACATCAAGGCTTTGAAGGGCCAGCGCCCGATCGTCAGTCTCACCGCCTATACGACGCCGGTTGCCAAGCTGATGGATCCGCATGTCGATTTCATGCTGGTCGGCGACAGCCTCGGCATGGTGCTCTACGGCCTCGATTCGACCGTCGGCGTAACCATCGAGATGATGATCGCCCATGGCCAGGCCGTCATGCGCGGCTCGTCCAATGCCTGCGTCGTTGTCGACCTGCCGTTCGGCTCCTACCAGCAGTCCAAGGAACAGGCCTTCGCAACCGCCGCCCGCGTGCTCAAGGAAACCGGCTGTTCGGCCATCAAGCTCGAGGGCGGCGCGGAAATGGCCGAGACGGTGCATTTCCTAACGCAGCGCGGCATTCCGGTGCTCGGCCATGTCGGGCTGATGCCGCAGCTCATCAACACGACCGGCGGCTACCGCACGCTTGGCCGCAACGACAAGGAAGTCGACAAGATCCGCAAGGACGCCGCGGCCATCGACGATGCCGGCGCCTTCGCTATCGTGGTGGAGGGCACGGTCGAGCCGGTGGCGCGCGAGGTGACCGCCGAGATCAAGGCGCCGACCATCGGCATCGGCGCATCGCCGGCCTGCGACGGCCAGGTTCTCGTCGTCGACGACGTGCTCGGCATCTTCACCGACTTCAAGCCGCGCTTCGTCAAGCATTTCGCCAATCTCGCGCCGGTGATGAGCGAAGCCTTCGCCACCTATGCCGAGGAGGTGAAGGCCCGCAGCTTCCCGGGACCGGAGCATACGTTCCAGCTCAAGAAGAGCTGAGCCTGAAGATCAGGAGGCCCGCCTCCTGATCTTCATCCATCAGCGCCGGTCGTCACAGGGCGCCGATCGATCAATCCTGCTGAACGGTCCATCAGCCATATTGGTTTGCCGGTGGACCGTGCCTGCTCTATGGCTTCAGCCAACGCAAGAGAGCAGAACCCATGACACCCGCCACGAAAGAAGAAATCCGCGACGCCGCCCGGCGCGGGCTGGCCATCGCGCTCGCCGCCGCACCGTTCGGCGTTCTGTTCGGCGCCGTCGCCGTCGATAACGGCCTCAGCATAGCCGAAGCCGCACTGATGAGCGCCACCCTCTATGCCGGCGCGAGCCAGCTCGTCGGCGTCGAGCTGTTCAACCACCATGTCGCGCCGTGGCTGGTGGTGCTGTCGATTTTCGCGGTAAATTTCCGCCACGTGCTCTATTCGGCGGCGATTGCCGCGCATATCCGGCATTTCACCTTCTGGCAGAAGGCGACCGGGCTCTTCCTGCTGGTCGATCCGCAATTCGCCGAGACGGAGCGGCGGGCCGATGCCGGCATTCGCGTCGGCTATGTCTGGTTCCTTGTACTCGGCCTCAGCGTCTATATTCCCTGGTTTTTCCTGACGCTGCTCGGCGGCTTCCTCGGCAACCTCATCGGCGATCCCAAGGCCATCGGTATCGACGTGCTGCTGCCGATCTACTTCATGGGGCTGGTGCTCGGCTTCCGCAGCCGGGCGAACTGGCTGCCGGTGGTGCTCGCCTCGTCCGTCGGCTCGATCCTGGCGCTGCATTTCGTCGGCTCGCCCTGGCATGTCAGCCTCGGCGCCCTGGCCGGCATCGCGGTGGCCGCCGTCATGCCCATCGACGGGGAAGAGAGCGCGGCACCCATCGGCGATGCCATCGAAGGGGAGGCATGAGCATGGACACGATGTTCCACACCCAGACGCTGCTGATCATCGCGGCCGGCGCGATCGCCACCTATCTCACGCGCATCGGCGGCTATGTCTTCATCACGCGCATGAAGCGCATTCCGCCGCGGGCCGAAGCGGCGCTGAATGCCGTTCCGGCCGCGGTCCTGACGACGCTGGTGGCGCCGGCCGCCGTGACCGGCGGCCTCGACGTCACCCTCACCATGGCGGTCGCCTTCCTCGTCGGCCTGCGCATCTCTCTGCTGCCGATGCTGGGCGTGGGCTGGATCGTCGTGATGATCCTGCGCCACGTCATCGGCTGATCGGAGCCGTCGCCTTTTCCAGCCATGCCTTCGTCGCGTCGTCCGAAAGGAGCGGCGCGATCTTTTCGCGCGTTTCGGCGTGATAGGCATTAAGCCAGGCGAACTCCTCCTCCGTCATCAGCGCCGGCACGACGAGGCGGCGGTCGATGGGGCAGAAGGTCAGCGTCCCGAAGCCGAGCATGTCGATATCGCCGCCCTCGACGGGCGCGGCCGGCAGGGTGTGGACGAGGTTCTCGATGCGGATGCCGAAGCTGCCGGGGCGATAGTAGCCCGGTTCGTTCGAGAGGATCATGCCGGGCAGCAACTCCTGCGTCGAAAGCCGCGAAATGCGCTGCGGGCCTTCATGCACCGAGAGATACGAGCCGACGCCGTGGCCGGTGCCGTGCGCGAAGTCGGCGCCGGCCTTCCACAGGGCGATGCGGGCGAGGGGATCGAGGTCGCAGCCGCGCGTGCCCTTGGGGAAGCGGGCGGTGCTGATGGCGATCATGCCCTTGAGGACCAGCGTGAAGAAGCGCTTCTGCTCCTCCGGCACCGCGCCGATGGCGACCGTGCGGGTGATGTCCGTCGTGCCGTTGATATATTGCGCGCCGGAATCGATGAGGAAGAGCGTGCCCGGTTCGAGCGTCGCATCGCTCGCCGTCGTCACGCGGTAATGCATGATGGCGGCATGGGCGCCGGCGCCGGAGATGGTGTCGAAGGAAATGTCCTTCAGCGGGTTCTGCTGGCGCTCGCCGACACGGCGGCGCACCTCTTCCAGCTTCTTCGTGACGGCGATCTCGGTCTCGGTTCCCGGGGGCGTGCCGTCCAGCCAGGCGAGGAATTCCACCATGGCCGCGCCGTCCTGGAGATGGGCGCGGGCGGAGCCCTGAAGCTCGACGTCGTTCTTGCAGGCGCGGGGCAGGCGGGCCGGGTCGGCGGCCTCGACGAGCGTGCCGCCCTTGCTGCGGACGATCTCCGCCAGCGCGAAGGGTGCGTGGTCCGGGTCGACGAGGATGCGCTTGCCTTCGGCCGCCAGCGCCGCGATCCGTTCGTCGAACTGTGAGGGGGGCACGAGGTCGGCGAGCTGCGTGAGATAGGCTTCCTGCTCGATGCCGGTCTTGCGCTTGTCGAGGAAGAGTTGCGGGCGGCCGTTCGCCGGGATGATGGCACGGGCGAGCGGGTGGGGCGTGTGCGGCACGTCGCTGCCGCGGATGTTGAAGATCCACGCGATGGAGGAGGGATCGGTGACGGCGAGGGCATCGGCGCCGGCTTTCGCCGTCGCCTCGGCCATCTTCACGAGCTTGTCCCTGGCGAGCTCCCCGGCATGGTCGATGGTCTGGATGGCGACGCGGCCGAGCGGTTCGCTCGGGCGACCGGTCCAGATGCGATCGAGCGGGTTGTGCGGCAGGAGGACGAGCGCGCCGCCGAGGCCGGCAAGCGCCTTTTCCAGCCGGCGCACTTCCGCGCCGGTGTGCAGCCAGGGATCGATACCGAGGCGGAAGCCCTTCGGCGCATGATTTTGCAGCCAGAGATGCGGCGGTTCGCCGACGAGGTCGCCGCCGGTGAAGACCGCGCCATCCACCTGCTCGGCGAACTGCGTGACATAGCGCCCGTCGACGAAGACCACGGCCTCGCCGCGCATGACGAGCGCGACGCCCGCCGAGCCGGTAAAGCCCGTCAGCCAGGACAGGCGCTCGGCGGAGGCCGGCACATATTCGCCCTGATATTCATCGGCGCGCGGCACGAGGAAGCCGTCGATGCCGAGCGTGTTGAAGGAGGCGCGCAGCGCATCCGCGCGCTCGCGGCCGAACTGGGGCGTGGAGGTGACGTCGAAACTCTGGAACATGGGTGGCTTCCGGTGAGGCGATGAATCGTCCCGGCAATCTAACCGATCCCGGCAGGGAGGGAAACGCGGGTGGGGCATACGGACGGATCGAGAGGTCTCAGATTGGACTTATGCGCTCCGCGCATGGCACCCATGACGCAAAAGGGACTATCTCTATTTTTTCTATCGATTATAAGCGGCGTCAACGAAGCGAACTTAAACGCGCTTCAAGCGAAACGAAGTGAAAGTTCCTCCAGTCCTTCGTGTCGCACATAGCTAGGTGTTCCGATCAGGCGTCTTGCCGGTCACTCCTCCTCCCTCCTCCGGGAAGGCGCTCGGAACACATAGGTCCGCTCGAGCACTCCTCCTCCTCAAGCTCGCGGGCAGGCCGGTTCGCCGGTCCATAGGCGGTGCCTCTGGCACCGCCTTTTATTTTGCCCGGATTTCCAGTCGACATCGCGCCATGGCCTCGGGGCGAGCCCGAGGGCGATGGAGATGGGGAGAGAGAAGCCTAGCGGCGATTGTCGAGGTGGATCGTCACCCAGCCTTCGCGCCAGATGGTCTTCACATGGCGCAGGCCCGCGCCGTTATAGGCGGCGAGCACCTTCCAGCGTTGCGAGGCGAGGATACCCGACAGGATGACGTCGCCGTTCGGGGCGAGCTGCGCCGCCAGTTGCGGGGCCATGCGCATCAGCGGGCGGGCGAGGATATTAGCGATGATCAGATCGAACGGACCGTGGCGGCCGAAGGCGGTGGAGTGGAAGCCTGGCGCGGTTTCCAGCGCGATGCCCGAGGCTATGCCGTTGAGGCGCACGTTCTCGCGCGCGACGCGGGTGGCGATGGGGTCGATGTCGGTCGCCAGCACCCGGATGGGGGCGAGCTTGCGCGCGGCGATCGCCAGCACGCCGCTGCCCGTTCCAAGGTCGAGCGCGCGCTTTACCCTGCGCTTGCGCATCACGTCGAAGATGACTTCCAGGCAGCCCGCCGTCGTGCCGTGATGGCCGGTGCCGAAGGCCTGCCCGGCATCGATCTCGATGGATATCTCGCCGGCGCGTGCCGTGCCGCGGTCATGCGAGCCGTGCACGACGAAGCGCCCGGCGCGCACGGGCTTCAGGCCCTCGAGCGACTTGGCGATCCAGTCGATATCGGGAAGAACCTCGCGCTGGATCTCGACGCCCGGGAAATCGGCGGCGAGCAGGGCGGCGAAGCGTTCGTGGATCTCCGCCTCTTCCGGCCGGAACATGTAGACGGAGGCTTCCCAGACGTCGTTCTTCTCGTCGATCTCCATCGTGGCGATGGCGTAGCCCTCTTCCTCGAAGGCGTCGCTCATCAGCGAAAGCGCCGCTTCCGCCTTTTGCTCGGTGGTGCTGATGTAGAGGCGGATTTCGCTCACGGGCCGGGTTCCTGTTGTTTCAGGTCCGCCTAGCATGTCCGAAAGCCGAGGGCAAAGGTGGATCGCCGGTAAGCGCGCTTATCCCTTGATCAGGTTGGCGAGCTTCTTTTCGGCGACGTCCGGGTTTTCGCCATAGGAGATCGTGCCGGTGAAGCGGCCGGTCGCGTCGAGCAGGAATACGGAGGCCGTGTGGTCCATCGTGTAGTCGCCGTCCGGCTTCTCCTCGTCGAGCGGCACCTTGCGGTAATAGACGCGGAAGCCCTTGACCATGTCCAGCACCTTGGCCGGCGGGCCGGAAATGCCGGTGATGCGCTTGGAGACGTTGCCGACATACTGGCCCATCAGCTCGGGCGTATCGCGCTCCGGGTCGACGGTGACGAAATAGGCCTGCAGCTTGCTGCCGTCCGGGTCGACCTTGTCGAGCCAGCCGTTGAGCTCGAAGAGCGTCGTCGGGCAGACTTCCGGGCAATGGGTGAAGCCGAAGAAGAGGGCCGTCGGCTTGCCGGTGAAGGCCTTCTCTGTGATCGGCTTGCCGTCCTGGGCGACGAGTTCGAAGGGCACGCCGAAGGGGCCGCTCGCCACCTGGTCCTTGGAGCGGGTCATTTCCAGCGTGAACCAGCCGAGCAGGCCGGCGACGAGCGCGACGGCGATCCAGAGTACGAGGCGCAGGGTCTTCATGGCAGTCCTTCGGTGGGCTCCGGAGCATTTCCGCTTTTCTTCGAATCGCGAAAGCGCCCCAACTCTTTGTTTCGCCGCATTGTCCGGCGCCGAAGCGATCCCGCTTCGGCTGGAAATGCTCATGTCGGCAACGCCGCTCGCCCGGTGTCATAGTCCTTCGGCGCAGGGCGCGCAAACGCGCCAATTGCCGCAATGCCGGCAAAGCGGAAGGGCTCGCGCGATTGTGATCAGAAGCACCAAGACATGCCGGATTCGGCAAGGCTGAGGAAGATCGCCGTGCCGTGCTCCAGCCAGCCGGCAAAGGCCGCCGTCGCGACCATGACGGCGAGCCCGAGCGCGACCAGCGCGGCGGGAACGACGGTATATCGGCGGGCTGTCTTGTCCATGGCCGGACCATAGCACGGAACGGCCATGTTCGAAACCGCCCCGGCCTGCCGCTACGTCAGGCGTTTCGATGTGCCGAAACCGGCCGGAATACCTCATTCTGCAAGGTTTCCTTAGGCATTGTTTAATCTCTCTTTGTCACCTTGCCATGACGCGCATCAGGCCCTCGGGCTCCGGGACATGACGTCCGCCGCACGCCGAACGGCGCGCCGCGCATCTCTCACAGTTCGCTCCCTCGTCGGGAAGAGGTCTTGTCCATGTCCAACGCCATCAAGCAGTCCGGCGCCTATCTCGAAATCGTTTCCTTCCATCTCGGCGAGCAGGAATTCTGCATCGACATCATGGCCATCCGCGAAATCCGCGGCTGGGCGCCGGTGACGCCGATGCCGCACACGCCGCCCTATGTGCTCGGCCTCATCAACCTGCGCGGCGCGGTGATCCCGGTCATCGACATGGCCTGCCGTCTCGGCATGAAGATGACCGAGCCGTCCGAGCGCTCTGCGATCATCGTCACGGATATCGCCGGCAAGCTGGTCGGCCTCCTCGTCGAGCAGGTCTCCGACATGATGACCATCAAGAGCGAGGCCCTGCAGCCGGCGCCGGAGATCATCCCGGAAGCCCAGCGCGCCTTCTGCCGCGGCATCGTGGCGCTGGAAAAGTCGATGGTCTGCTTCCTCAACCTCGACACCGTCATCGCCGACGAACTCGCCCAGGCCGCCTGAGGCCGAAGGCACCGGAATTTCAGCGAAAGCGCCCGTCGTCTCCGCCGGGCGCTTTCGGCTGCGCACGTTCTCGTGAAAATCCATGAGGAACCAAACGAGACTCCTCCCGTTTTCTCCATGCTTCCGCAAATGAAAACAGTGGAGAATGACAATGAACAGGACAGTTACGATCGCCCTTGCCTCGCTTCTCGCCGTGTCGCCCGTTGCAGGCGTCGCCTATGCCCAGCAGGGCATGGATGCGGACAGGATGACCACCGGCTCGATCGGCACCGACAACGTGAGTGTCGTGCAGATGTCGACGCTGGAAATGGACCAGAGCCAGCGCGGCGAATTCGACCGCCTCTCTCACCGGATGAACGATCCGGCCTCGGTCGAGCGGGTGCAGGCTGAACTCCAGTCCAACCCGGACCTGACGGCGCTTCTTGCTTCCAAGAACGTCCAGCTCAACAATGTCGTCGAAATCAAAACGGCGGCCGACGGCAGCAAGATCGTCTATGTGAGGTAGATGCCTTGCCGTTCCGCGAACCGCGCCCCGAGCCAATGACGGCCGGGGCGTTTTTCATGGTTTGCCCCTGGTCCAGGTCACGGTCTCGCCATAGAGCGGGACGGTCGAGATCGACATCTTCGCCGAGCCGTTCACCACCTCGCGCGAATGGGCGAGATAGATCAGCGTGTCGTTCTTTCTGTCGTAGACGCGCGTGACGATCAGCGATTTCCAGATCAGCGACAGGCCGGCCTTGAAGACCTCCTCGCCGCCGCGGGAAAGATCGATATCGTCGATGGTGATCGGGCCTGTCTGCTGGCAGGAGATGGCATTATTCGACGGGTCCTCGAACCAGTTGCCCTTCTGCAGGCGGTCGATGACCGAGCGGTCGAAATAGGTGACATGGCACGTCACGCCGGAGACCTTGGGATCGCTCACCGCATCGACATAGATATCGTTGCCGATCCAGTCGACGCCGACCTTGCCCACCGTATCGGCGGCGGCAGGAAGAGCGGCGACGGCCAGCAGGCCGGCGGCAAGCGCGGTGCGCAGGCAGGCAGGGGCAGAAGGCATGTACATGGCAGGTCTCCTTGTTCCCGTGAAAGGTAGGGATAACCGACCGCTGCCCGCAAGATGGCACGTCAGGATTTTGCGGCGGCGATGGTCGCCCGGACGGCGTCCTTGTCCGTCAATGTCAGTTCGTATTCGCGGTCCTTCTCGGTGCCGCCCATGCCGACATGCGGATTGCGGAAGACCATGCCGCTCGGTACGGTCGTCAGCGCCGCGAAATGCATCTCGGCAAGGCCGGCCTCGTCGCGGACCTTGCGGATGTTGCCGGCGTCGAGCGCGCCGCAGCCCATGATGACGATGCGGCCGGCGGCCTGCTCGACCGCGCTTCTCAGGATGGCAATGCCTTCGACGGCGGTGTCGCGCTGGCCGGAGGTCAGCACGCGGTCGATGCCGCAGCGGATCAGGGCCTCCAGCGCCTCGCCGGCATCCGCCGTCATGTCGAAGGCGCGGTGGCAGGTGACCGACATGGGCCGTGCCGCCTCGACCAGCGCGCGGGTGCGTTCCTCATCGATCCGGCCGTCCGGCGTGAGGCAGCCGATCACGACGCCGGAGACGCCCTCGCTTTTCAGCGCCCTGATGTCCTCGACCATGGTCTCGAATTCGGTATCCGAATAGAGGAAGTCGCCGCCGCGCGGGCGGATGATGACGTGGACGGGAATGCGCGCGGCCTTCACGGCGGCGCGGATCGTCGCGAGGCTCGGCGTCAGGCCGCCCTCCATCAGGCTCGCGCAGAGCTCCACCCGGTCGGCGCCGGCCTCCTGGGCCGCGAGGAAACCGTCGATGCCTTCGACGCAGAGTTCGATGAGGGGCTTGGTCATGTAATCTGTCCGTATTGTTCGTCAGGCTTCGCGCCAGACGGTTTTCAAAAGCCGCAGCCAGTTCTCGCGGCAGAGTTTCGCAAGGTCGTCCTCGCCGTAGCCGGCGGCGCGCAGCGCCTCGACCAGCGCCTGGTTGCCGGCCGCATCGCCGATGGCGGCGGGGATCGTCGCGCCGTCGAAGTCCGAGCCGATCGCCACGCAGTCGATGCCCATGCGCTCCACCATATGGTCGATATGGCGAACCATGTCGGAGAGCGGCGTGTCGGCATTCTCCATGCCGTCGGCGCGCAGCATCGTGGTCGCGTAGTTGAGGCCGGCAATGCCCTTGCGCTCGCGGATCGCATCGAGCTGGCGGTCGGTGAGGTTGCGCGAGATCGGCGTCAGCGCATGGGCGTTGGAATGGGTGGCGACGAGCGGCTGGCTGCTTTCGCGCGCCACGTCCCAGAAGCCCTTTTCGGTGATGTGGGCAAGGTCGATCATGATGCCGAGCCGGTCGCATTCCTTCACCAGCGCGACGCCGGCCGGGGTGAGGCCGGGGCCGGTATCGGGCGAGGAGGGGAAGGCGAAGGGCACGCCGTGGCCGAAGCGGTTGTGCCGGCTCCAGACCGGGCCGAGCGAGCGCAGGCCCGCGGCGTAGAGCGTCTCCAGCGTCGAGAGGTCCTCTGCGATCGGCTCGCAGCCCTCGATATGCAGCACGGCGGCGAAGCGGCGGGCCTCCATGGCGGCGCGGATATCGGCGGTGGAGCGGCAGATCGAAAGCGCGCCGGCGCGTTCCAGCCGGAAGGCGATGGCGGCCATTTCGAGCGCGGTGGCGAGCGCGGCGGGCTGCTCCAGCGGACCAACCATCGGAATGCTGTAATGGCCGTTCGCATCGACTTTACGCGCCGGATAGTCCTCGTTCGGCGGGATGAACATGGCGCAGAAGCCGCCGGCAAGGCCGCCCTTCAGGGCGCGCGGGGCGTCGATATGGCCCTTGTCGGTTCCGTGGGCGAATTCGGCGACGGGATCGATCCCCTCCCGCGCATGCTCCCAGAGCCGAAGGAGAACATCGTTGTGGCCGTCGAAGATCAATTGCATGTACCGCTCCCGGACAAATTCTATCCTGCTGGGCTCGGGTAGAGCCGATTCCGCCGCTGTCCGCAAGGAGAGCGGCGGGGCCGTCACGCATCAGGCATTGAAGACCGGAGTGCCGCCGATCCAGGTCGACAGGACATTCACGCCGTCGTCGATGACCGCGAAATCGGCGTCGTGGCCATGGGTGAGGCGGCCCTTGCGGCCGGTCATGCCGATGGCCTCGGCGGGATAGAGCGAGGCCATGCGCAGGGCCTCTTCCATATCGATGCCCACGGCGTCGCGCATGTAGCGCACGCAGGAGGCCATATCGATGTCCGCGCCGGCGAGCGTGCCGTCGGCCAGCGTCAGGCGCCCGCCCTCGCGGAAGATCTCGCGGCCATTGAGGAAGAAGCTCGTCATGTCCGTGCCGATGGGCGACATGGCGTCGGTGACGAGGAAGATGCGGCCGGGGCCGCGCTTTGCCCGGAGCGCCGCGCGGATGGCGACGGGGTGGACATGGTAGCCGTCGGCGATCAGGCCGGCATTGACATGGCCAAGATCGAGCGCCGCGCCGACCATGCCGGGCTCGCGGTTGCCGAGCTGGCTCATGGCGTTGAAGAGATGCGTCATCATGTGCGCGCCCGCCTCGACGGCCGCCGCCGCCGTGGCATAGCTGCTGTCGGAATGGCCGAGGCTGACGGTGACGCCGGCCGCATGGAGCGCGGCGATCTGCTCGTTGGTCGCGTTTTCCGGCGCGAGCGTCATCAGCAGGGTATCGAGGCCCTTGCGGGCGGCGATGGTGCGCTCGAGGTCTGCCTGTTCCATCGGCCGGATGAGGGCCGGGTCGTGTGCGCCCTTGCGGGCGATGGAAAGATGCGGGCCTTCGAGATGCAGGCCGAGGAAGCCGGGCACGCCCGCTTCGTGCGCCGCAAGGCCGGCCGCGATGGTCTTCGCGGTCACCTCGCGGTTGTCGGTGATCAGCGTCGGCAGAAGGCCGGTGGTGCCGAACCGGGCATGGGCGGCGCACATGGTGCGGATGCCCTCGACATTGTGCTGCTCGTTGAGCAGCACGCCGCCGCCGCCATTGACCTGGAGATCGATGAAGCCGGGAACGAGCGAAAGCCCGTCCATCGGCACGATCCGGGCGTCGGCCGGCACGTCGCGCAGCGCGGCGATGGCGGCGACCTTGCCGCCCTCGACGATAAGCGCGCTGTCGTCATGCCACAGATTGCCGTCGAAGATCCGGGCTCCGGTAATGGCGGTGAGGGCTGTCATCGGGTTTCCGTCACTTTCTTGAGGTTGACCGGCTTGTCGGGATCGAGGCCGCGCCCGCGCGACCAGGCTTCGACGAAGCCGTAGAAGGGAACGATCAGCGCCAGCGCGTCGGTGATCGGATGTCCCGTGGCGACGAAGGGCAGTTTTCGCGCGCTTTTGGCGCCGGCCGCGGTGATGCCGACATAGGCGCCGCGCTCGGCGAGGCTGTCGGCCATGCCGGTGACGGAGGCTTCGGCCGCATCGCGGGCGGCAAGGGCGATCACCGGGAAGGAGGGGCCGACGAGGGCAACGGGGCCGTGCAGCACTTCCGCCGAGGAATAGGCCTCGGCATGCATGCCCGAGGTTTCCTTGAACTTCAGCGCGGCCTCGCTCGCGATGGCAAGGCCCGGGCCGCGGCCGAGGACATAGAGCGACTGCGCGTCCTTGAGGTCGCCGGCAAGCTCGGACCAGTCGAGCGCGACGGCCTTGGCGAACTGTTCCGGCAGGTTCTTCACGGCGCGGTCGAGATCGGCGTCGCCCGTCCATTCGGCGAGCACGGCAAGGCCGGCGACGATGGAATTCACATAGGACTTCGTCGCCGCGACGCTGATTTCCGGGCCGGCCGAAAGATCGAGCGAATGGGTGCAGGCATCGGCGAGCGGCGAGGGCAGCGTGTTGGTGAGCGCGATGGAGATCGCGCCGCCCTTCGTGGCGCCATCGGCCATGGCGACGATGTCCGGGCTCTTGCCCGACTGGGAGATGGCAATGGCGGCGCCGCCGCCGAGCTTCAGCTTCGCGCCGTAGATCGAGGCGAGCGATGGGCCGAGGGAAGCGACCGGCCGGCCGGCGGTGAGTTCGATCGCATATTTCAGGAAGAGGGCCGCATGGTCGGAAGAGCCGCGGGCGACCGTGACGAAGAACTGCGGGTCGCGCTCGCGCAGCGCCTTGCCGGCAGCGGCGATGGCGTCGGCGGAGCCGGCAAGCAGGCGGGCCGCCGCTTCGGGGATTTCATTGATCTCTTTTCGCATGTTGGTCTGCATGGAATTCCCTTTGCGATTGGACGCTCACGTGTCGGACAGCGTCAGTTCGGCGACGAAGTCGTAGGCGTCGCCGCGGTAGATGGAGCGGGTGAACTCGACGACCCGGCCGGTGCGCAGATAGGAGATGCGCTCGATGGAAAGGCCTGCCGCACCCGGCGGCACGCCGAGCATCGAGGCGTCCGGGTCCTTCATGTTGTAGGCGGAGATGCGCTGCACGGCGCGTACCGGGCGGCAGCCGCGCTTTTCCAGCGCGGCATAGAGCGAGCCCTGCACCTGCATGGGATCGGGCAGGAACTCGGCGGAGATGCAGGCGCGCTCGATGGCGAGCGGCATGTCGTCGGCAACGCGCAGGCGCCCGAGGCGGGCGACGAGCGCGTCGGCGGGCAGGCCGAGCATCATCATCTCGTCGGGCGAGGGATGGAAGAGGCCGCGGTCGATCCACTCGGCGCGCGTCGTCAGGCCGCGCCGTGCCATGTCCTCGGTGAAGGAGGTGAGGCGCGAGAGCGACTGCTGCACCTTGGAGACCGGCTTTGCGACGAAGGTGCCGGAGCCGTGGCGGCGGACCAGAAGGCCGTCCTTGACAAGATCGTCGACGGCCTTGCGCACGGTGACGCGGCTGACATTGGCATGGTCGGCAAGGTCGCGTTCCGCCGGCAGGGCGTCGCCGTAATTCAGCTTGCCGGAGGTGATGGCGTCCTCCAGCGTCTGGCGGAGCTTCAGGTAGAGCGGACCGGGCACGCCCGATTGCAGGCTTTCCGGCGTCAGGATGGCGGAAAGGGGCGTGCTCATGCGGCCGCTCCCGCTCTTTGCCGGTAGCCCTTGGCGGCGAGCGCCACGGCGCCGGTCAGCGCATCGGCCTCGGCCTCGACGAGGATCGAGCGGTGCCGTTCGCACAGCCATTCCGGATAGATCGGCGCAAGGCCGCCGAGCAGGCAGAGGCGCTGTTCGCCGGCAAGCGCCATGATGGCGTCGAGGGATTCGTTCACCGTCGCCGCGCCCGCCTTGACGATGGCGATCGCCTGGGCGTCGCCCCGGCGGGCATGATCGAAGAGGACGGGGGCGAAGCGGCCGAAGTCGCCGGGCTTGGAAAGGCGCGCGAATTCGACGATGCCGCGCGGATCGCCCCTGAATTCCTCCAGGATGGCGTCGGTAACGCCCGAGCGCGGATGCACGCCGTCATGGGCGAGCAGCGCCTCCTGGAGAAGCGCATGGCCGAGCCGCGCGCCGCCGCCGAGATCGCCGACGGTGAAGCCCCAGCCGCCGATATAGCGGACGGTGTTGTTCCGGCGCGCCATATAGATGGAACCGGTGCCGAGGATCGCCACCGCGCCGTCGCCGTCGCCGATCGCGCCCTGAAGGGCGATCAGGCCGTCGCTGTCGATGTCGGTGTGGCGGAAGGGCAGGCGGTCGTGCACGTAGCGGGTAAGGTCGCCGACATTGGTGCCGGCAAGGCCGAGAAAGGCCGAGGCGCCGTTGACGCCGGCTTCGTCGAGCCCGGCGTCGCGATAGGCGGCTTTCGCCGCTTCCGTGATAGAGATGATCGCGTTGTTGGGATCGGTCAGGATATTGGCCGCGCCGCTCTTGCCGCGACCGAGGATGATGCCGTCCGGCCGCGCCACCGCCGCGCGGCAGCTCGTTCCCCCACCGTCGATACCGAGAATATAGTCAGTCATGGGCACCTCCGAGCACAACGATACCAAAAAAATACCATTAACCAAGGGGTATGGTGGTATCGAAAATCAGCTTTTACGTAACTAACTGATTTTTATCGATTAAAATATTTGAGGCCAAAAAAGTGGTCTCATAAATTAATTTCCTATGGACAATTGGTATTTTTTTGGCATTAATTTCGGCCAGAGGAGAAACGACATGGCCGCAGGCAGGACCGAGGGCAGGCATGATCAGGCGAACGGGCTGGACGAACGTCAGCCCGTGGACGCGCTGAAAGTGCTTGCGGATGGGCAGAAGGCCGCGGCCGCCGTGGTCGATGCCGCGCTTGCCGATATCGCCGCCGCCGCCCGCCTTGCCGCCGATGCGCTTCTTTCCGGCGGCCGCCTCGTCTATGCCGGCGCCGGCAGTTCCGGCCTCATGGCCATGGCGGATGCGCTCGAGCTTCCCGGCACCTACGGCATCGCGCATGACCGCATCGTCATCCTGCTCGCCGGCGGTGCCGCGAGCCTCGTCGACCTTGCCGGCGGCTATGAAGACGACCGCGACCTTGCCGTGAACGATGCCGTTTCCGCCGGCGTCGATGCGAAGGACTGCGTGATCTGCGTTTCCGCGAGCGGCAGCACGCCCTATGCGCTGGCGATGGCCGCCCATGCGAGGGAGCAGGGCGCCCGCGTCGTCGCGATGGCCAACAATCCGGGCGCGCCGCTCTTTAAGGGCGCCGATGTCTCCATTCTTCTGCAGACGCCGCCGGAGGTGATTTCCGGCTCGACGCGCATGGGCGCCGGCACGGCGCAGAAGATCGCCTTCAACCTATTCTCGACGCTCGTCGGCATCCATCTCGGCCATGTCCATGACGGGCACATGGTCAATCTCAAGGCCGACAACATCAAATTGAAAGGGCGCGCCTGCCGCATCGTTTCCGACATTTCGGGTGTCGGGCTCGACGAGGCGGAGCGCCTTCTTGCGCGCTCCGGGGGCTCGGTCAAGGCGGCCGTGCTTCTGGCCGCGGGGGCGGAGGATCCCGGCGCCGCACAGGCAGCGCTGGAGCGTTCGGGGCAGAGCCTTCGCCGCGCCCTCAATTCCATCGGATAAACTGGTCTCAAAACGCGCTACGGCGCATAAAAGGGGAGAATGCAATGACACGCAACGCTATCAAAGGTCTGCTTCTTGCCACGAGCATCCTCGGCACGGCCGGGATCGCTCAGGCGGCGGACGTCACGCTGACGGTCGAAAGCTGGCGCAACGACGACCTCGCCATCTGGCAGGAAAAGATCATCCCGGCCTTCGAAGCGAAGAACCCGGGCATCAAGGTCGTCTTCGCGCCGACCGCGCCGACCGAGTACAATGCCGCGCTCAACGCCAAGCTGGACGCCGGCTCGGCGGGCGACCTCATCACCTGCCGTCCGTTCGACGCCTCGCTCGAACTCTTCAACAAGGGTCATCTGACCGCCCTCAACGACCTGCCGGGCATGGAGAACTTCTCCGACGTCGCCAAGTCGGCCTGGACGACGGACGACGGCTCCAAGACCTTCTGCGTGCCGATGGCCTCGGTCATCCACGGCTTCATCTACAACAAGGACGCCTTCGAGCAGCTCGGTATCACGCCGCCGGCCACGGAAGCCGAATTCTTCGCCATGCTCGACAAGATCAAGGCGGACGGCAACTACATCCCGATGGCCATGGGCACGAAGGACCTCTGGGAAGCTGCCACCATGGGCTACCAGAACATCGGCCCGACCTACTGGAAGGGTGAAGAAGGCCGCAAGGCGCTGATCAAGGGCGAGCAGAAGCTGACCGACGAAGGCTGGGTCGAGCCCTATCGCGTCCTCGCCAAGTGGAAGGACTATCTCGGCGACGGCTTCGAGGCGCAGACCTATCCGGACAGCCAGAACCTCTTCACGCTCGGCCGCGCCGCCATCTATCCGGCCGGCTCCTGGGAAATCGGCCTGTTCAACACGCAGGCGCAGTTCAAGATGGGCGCCTTCCCGCCGCCGGTGAAGAATGCCGGCGACACCTGCTACATCTCGGACCACAACGACATCGGCATCGGCCTCAATGCCAAGAGCCCGAATGCGGACGCCGCCAAGAAGTTCCTGACCTTCGTCTCCTCGCCGGAATTCGCCGACATCTACGCCAACTCGCTGCCGGGCTTCTTCAGCCTGAACTCGACGGCCGTGAAGATGGCCGACCCGCTGGCGCAGGAATTCGTCTCCTGGCGCGAAAAGTGCAAGCCGACGATCCGTTCGACCTACCAGATCCTGTCGCGCGGCACGCCGAACCTCGAAAACGAGACCTGGACGGAATCGGCCAACGTCATCAACGGCACCGACACGCCGGAAGTGGCCGCCGAAAAGCTCCAGAAGGGCCTCGACAGCTGGTACAAGCCGGCGAAGTAAGCCTCGCGCTTCGGCTGCCGGACTTTGCTTGAGGAGCGGGCTTTCCCGCTCCGGTCCTCTCCCCGCTCATGCGCGGGGGGAGGGACCCGGGCGGCGCGGCTGACTATTGCAGACGCGCCTGCCGCATCGCCTCTTCGTCCCGGTGGACAGAGGCCGCCGAAGGGCAGATTGGGGCAGCGACCCCGTCACTATCGTGTATGCTGAACTTGTCATGTGCGGCCGGGCTGCCGCGCACGGCGTTCGCGCATGCAAAAACCGAACGAACAACAACCGGAGGGGCAAGCTGGGCCATGAGCGACATACCTTCTTCCCGTGATGCAGCAGAGCCGATCAAGCGTCCCATGCGCTGGCATATCGGCGTTTTCCTGCTGCCTGCCTTCATCGTCTATTCGGCGGTCATGATCCTGCCGCTGATCGAGACGCTGCGCCTGTCCCTGTTCAACGTCGTGGACGGTCAATCGACCTTCGTCGGCCTTGGCAACTTCAAGGTCCTGTTCGGCGACGAGCGCTGGGCGGCGGACTTCTGGAACGCGCTCAGGAACAACTTCGTCTTCTTCGTCATCCACATGCTGGTGCAGAATCCGATCGGCGTGGCGCTCGCGGCCATGCTGTCGCTGCCCAAGCTGCGCTTCGCCGCCTTCTACCGCACGGCGATCTTCCTGCCGACGCTGCTCTCCTTCGTGATCGTCGGCTTCATCTGGAAGCTGATCCTTTCGCCGATCTGGGGCGTTTCGCCCTATCTCATGGATCTCGTCGGCCTGAAGTCGCTGTTCTCGCCCTGGCTCGGCAAGCCCGGCTCGGCGCTGATCGCCGTGTCGCTGATCTCCGTCTGGCAATATGTCGGCATTCCGATGATGCTGATCTATGCGGCGCTGCTGAACATCCCGGAAGAAGTGGTCGAAGCGGCCGAATGCGACGGCGTGACGGGCTGGAGCCAGTTCTGGAAGATCAAGCTGCCGCTGATCATGCCGGCCATCGGCATCATCTCGATCCTCACCTTCGTCGGCAACTTCAATGCCTTCGACCTCGTCTACACCGTGCAGGGCGCGCTGGCCGGGCCGGACAAGTCCACCGACATCCTCGGCACGCTGCTCTACCGCACCTTCTTCGGTTTCCAGCTCCAACTCGGCGACCGTTCGATGGGCGCGACGATCGCGACGGTCATGTTCCTCATCATCCTCGCCGGTGTCTCGCTGTATCTCTTCGTGATCCAGCGGCGCATGCGTCGCTACCAGTTCTGACCGGAGGGCCCGACATGTCCAACAAGGCACGCACCTCGCTCGCCCGCTCGTCCTTCGTTCACCTCGCCCTGATCGCCTATGCGGTGGTCTCGGTCTTCCCGGTGTTCCTGACGCTCATCAATTCGATGAAGGATCGCAACGCGATCTTCCGCAATCCGATGCAGCTGCCGACCACCAAGACCTTCGACCTCGTCGGCTATTACACGGTGCTGGGGCAGGGGGATTTCGCCACCTACTTCCAGAACAGCTTCATCGTCACGGTGATCGCCATCGCCCTGGTGCTGCTGTTCGGCGCCATGGCCGCCTTCGCTCTTTCGGAATACCGCTTCCGCGGCAACACGATGATGGGCCTCTATCTCGCCATCGGCATCATGATCCCGATCCGCCTCGGCACGGTCGCGATCCTGCAGGGCATGGTGGCGACGGGTCTCGTCAACACGCTGACGGCGCTGATCCTGGTCTATACGGCGCAGGGCATCCCGCTCGCCGTGTTCATCCTGTCGGAATTCATGCGGACCGTCTCCGACGACCTCAAGAATGCCGGCCGCATCGACGGGCTTTCGGAATATGCGATCTTCTTCCGCCTCGTGCTGCCGCTGGTGCGGCCGGCCATGGCCACGGTCGCCGTCTTCACGATGATCCCGATCTGGAACGACCTGTGGTTCCCGCTGATCCTGGCGCCGAGCGAGGCGACCAAGACGGTCACGCTGGGCTCGCAGATCTTCATCGGCCAGTTCGTCACCAACTGGAACGCGGTGCTCGCGGCGCTGTCGCTGGCGATCTTCCCCGTCCTCGTCCTCTACCTCGTCTTCTCGCGGCAACTGATCCGCGGCATCACTTCGGGAGCTGTAAAGTGAACTCTGCCATGACCCCCATCCGTGTCCTTTCCGCCGGTCTCGGCAACATGGGCAGGAGCCATGCGCTCGCCTATCACGAAAATCCGGGCTTTACGATCGTCGGTCTCGTCAACCGTTCGAAGGTCGCCGTTCCGGAAGGCCTCGAAGGCTATGAGATCCTGCCGTCCTTCCCGGAGGCGCTGAAGGAGTTGAAGCCGGAGCTCTGCTCGATCAACACCTATTCGGACAGCCATGCCGAATTCGCCATCGCGGCGATGGAAGCGGGCGCCCATGTCTTCGTGGAAAAGCCGCTGGCCACCACGGTCGCCGATGCCGAGCGCGTCGTCGCCTGTGCCCGCGCCAACGGCCGCAAGCTGATCGTCGGCTACATCCTGCGCCATCATCCCTCGTGGATGCGGCTCATCGACGAGGCGCGCAAGCTTGGCGGGCCTTACGTCTTCCGCATGAACCTGAACCAGCAGTCGAGCGGGCCGACCTGGGCGACCCACAAGGCGCTGATGCAGACCACGCCGCCCATCGTCGACTGCGGCGTGCACTATGTCGACGTGATGTGCCAGATCACCGACGCCAAGCCCGTCGAAGTGCGCGGCATGGGCCTGCGCCTGTCGAACGAGATTGCGCCGGACATGTACAATTACGGCCATCTCCAGGTGCTGTTCGACGACGGTTCGCTCGGCTGGTACGAGGCGGGCTGGGGCCCGATGATCTCGGAAACGGCCTTCTTCGTGAAGGACGTCATGTCGCCGAACGGCTCGGTCTCCATCGTCATGGACCCGAACGCCAAGTCCGACGACATCGACACGCACACCAAGACGGCGGTCATCCGCCTTCACAACGCGGCGACCGGGCCGGACGGGAAGTTCCTGTCGCCGGACGAGGACCTGAAGATGGCGGGCGAGCCCGGCCATCAGGAACTGTGCGACCGCGAACAGGCCTTCGTGCTGAAGGCGATCCGTGAGGACATCGATCTTTCACGGCACATGGACGATGCGGTGCAGTCGCTCAGGATCTGCCTCGCCGCCGACGAAAGTGTCAGAACCGGTCAGACGGTCAAGCTCTAAAGGGGATATCGGGTGGGCTCTCTTCAACTCAAATCCGTACGCAAGTCCTTCGGCAATGTCGATGTGATCAAGGGCATCGACCTTGACGTGAAGGACGGCGAATTCGTCATCTTCGTCGGCCCCTCGGGCTGCGGCAAGTCCACGCTGCTGCGCATCATCGCCGGCCTCGAGGACGCGACGTCCGGCTCGATCACCATCGACGGGACGGAAGTGGCGACGGTGCCGCCGGCCAAGCGCGGCATCGCCATGGTGTTCCAGTCCTACGCGCTCTATCCGCACCTGTCGGTCAAGGACAATATGGGTCTTGGCCTCAAGCAGGCCGGCACGCCGAAGCCCGAAATCGACAAGCGCGTCGACAAGGCCTCGGCCATGCTGTCGCTGGAGAAATATCTCGCCCGGCGCCCGGCGGAGCTTTCCGGCGGCCAGCGCCAGCGCGTCGCCATCGGCCGCGCCATCGTGCGCGAACCGAAGCTCTTCCTCTTCGACGAGCCGCTGTCGAATCTCGACGCGGCGCTGCGCGTCAACACGCGTCTGGAGATCGCAAGGCTGCACCGCGAGCTGAAGGCGACGATGATCTACGTCACGCATGACCAGGTTGAGGCGATGACGCTGGCGGACAAGATCGTCGTTCTGGATGCGGGCGTGATCCAGCAGGTCGGTTCGCCGATGGAACTCTACAACCGTCCGGCCAACCTCTTCGTCGCCGGCTTCATCGGTTCGCCGGGCATGAACTTCATCGATGCGGCGCGCCTCGGTGTCGCGGGCGCGAAAACTGTCGGGGTGCGCCCGGAGCACATCACGCTGTCGCGCGAGAGCGGCGAATGGCAGGGCAAGGTCGTGCATGTCGAGCACCTCGGCGCCGATACGATCGTCTATCTCGAATCGGAAAAGGTGGGTGCGCTTACGGCACGGCTGTTCGGCGAGCATCACTATGCGGTCGACGACGTCGTCTTCGCGACGCCCGCGGCGGGTCAGACGCATCGTTTCGACGCGGATGGCCGAGCGATACGTTGAGGACCCTCATCACAATTTTGTGATGAGGGTGGATTGCTGCCTTTCTCGCGGCTATCCTCAGTTGTCAAAAGACAGAAACTAACATACAGCCTTGTTTGTATGTTGCGATGCGGTGATCCTGCGGTCACCGCATCTTCACGTTTTCAGCTCCTTGCCGGCCTTTTGCCGACATCGCCTATGGAAGAACCCATGCGTTTTACGAGACCGATTTCGATTGCGACCTTTGGCGCCCTCATGATTCTCGCCGGCTGTAAGGACGAACAGGCGCCGCAGGGAGCGGGGGGCTTCCCGCCGCCGCAGGTGGCCACCATCACCGTCAAGGCGGAAGACGTGCCGATCACCAACGACCTGCCGGGCCGCATCGCGGCGACGCGCACGGCCGAAGTTCGTCCGCGCGCGACGGGCATCGTCATCGAACGCGTCTTCGAGCAGGGCTCGCTGGTCAAGGAAGGCGACGTGCTCTACCGCATCGATCCGGCGCCGTTCCAGGTGCAGGTCGAAAGCGCCGAGGCGACGTTGCGCCGCGCCAAGGCCGTACAGGCCCAGGCGAAGAACGACACCGTTCGCCAGGAGCAGCTCCGGAAGTCCAACGTCGCTTCCGCACAGGCTTATGACGACGCCGTCGCCAAGCTGGCGCAGGCCGATGCCGATGTCGCGATCGCGGAAGCCGGTCTCGCGACGGCCAAGCTCAATCTCGAATATACCGAGGTGAAGGCGCCGATCAGCGGCCGAATCGGCCGCGCGCTCATCACCGAAGGCGCGCTGGTCTCGGCCAACGGCACGGAGAACCTGGCGACCATCCAGCAGCTCGATCCGGTCTATGCCGACTTCACCCAGTCGGCGACCGACCTCATCCGCCTGCGCAAGGCGCTGCAGGACGGCGACCTGATGGCCGACAACAATTCGGCCGACGTCACGCTGATGCTCGACGACGGTTCGACCTATGCGCAGCCGGGCAAGCTGCTGTTCTCCGAAGCGGCCGTCGACGAATCGACCGGCCAGGTGACGCTGCGCGGCGAATTCCCGAATCCCGATGGCGACCTCCTGCCGGGCATGTATGTGCGCGTGCAGATCGAACAGGGCATCGAGAGGGGCGCCGTTCTCGTGCCGCAGCAGGCCGTGCAGCGCGACGCCTCGGGCAGTGCGCTCGTCTATGTCGTTTCCGCCGACAACAAGGCCGGTCCGCGTCCGGTTCACGTCGGCCGTGCCGCCGGCACGCGCTGGGTCATCACCGAAGGCCTGAAGGACGGCGAGAAGATCATCGTCGAGGGCTTCCAGAAGGTCCAGCCGGGCGCTGAAGTCGTGCCGTCCGAATGGGACCCGAATGCTGTCGCCAACGCTGCCAAGACGCCCGCCGAAGGCGGCGCTGCGGAAGCCGGCAAGGATGCCAAGACCGAGGGCGCTGCCCCGGCTGGCAAGGCTGAGGGCGGCGAAGGTGCCGCCAAGACCGGCGATGCCGGCAAGGCCGAAGGCGGCGATGCCGCCAAGACCGAGCAGGCAAAGTAAGGATCCGGACTATGCCCAGTTTCTTTATCGACAGGCCGATTTTCGCCTGGGTCGTCGCGATCTTCATCATGATCGCCGGCGCCATCTCCATCCCGCTCCTGCCGATCGCGCAATATCCGAACGTCGCCCCGCCGCAGATCTCGGTCTCGACGACCTATTCCGGCGCGTCCTCGCAGGACACCTACCAGAGCGTCACCAAGCTCATCGAGGATGAGCTGAACGGCGTCGACGGCCTGCTCTACTTCGAATCGACCTCCAGTGCCGCCGGTTCGGCCGAAATCAACATCACCTTCGCGCCGGGCACCGATCCGAGCCAGGCCTCGGTCGACGTGCAGAACCGCGTCAGCCGCGTCGAGCCGCGTCTTCCCGATTCGGTCCGCCGCCAGGGCGTGCAGGTCGAAGAAGCCGGCTCCGGCTTCCTGCTGATTGTCTCGCTTACCTCCACCGACGGCTCGATGGACGCCATCAGCCTCGGCGACTACCTGAACCGCAACATCCTGTCGGAAATCCAGCGCGTGCCCGGCGTCGGTCGTGCGCAGCTCTTCGCGACCCAGCGCTCCATGCGCGTCTGGCTCGATCCGGCCAAGATGCTCGGCCTCAACCTGACGGCCGCGGACGTCACCGCCGCCGTGCAGGCGCAGAACGCGCAGATCGCGGCCGGCAGCATCGGTGCCCAGCCGAACCCGATCACCCAGCAGATCGCAGCTCCCGTCAACATCAAGGGCCAGCTCACGACGCCGGAGGAGTTCGGCGCCATCGTGCTGCGCGCCAATGCGGACGGTTCGGCCGTGCGCCTGCGCGACGTGGCGCGTGTCGAAGTGGGCGGCGAGACCTATTCGTTCTCGACGCGCCTCAACGGCCAGCCTTCCGCCGCCATCGGCGTTCAGCTTTCGCCGAGCGGCAACGCCATGGCGACGTCCGAAGCGATCAAGGCGCGCATGGATGAACTGGCGAAGTTCTTCCCGCCGGGCATAGAATATTCGATCCCCTACGACACGTCGCCCTTCGTGAAGGTGTCGATCGAGAAGGTTCTGCATACGCTGCTCGAAGCCGTCGGCCTCGTGTTCCTCGTGATGTTCCTGTTCCTGCAGAACATCCGCTACACGATCATCCCGACGCTCGTCGTTCCGGTCGCGCTGCTCGGTACCTGTGCCGTCATGCTCGCTATGGGATTCTCGATCAACGTCCTGACCATGTTCGCCATGGTGCTCGCCATCGGCATTCTCGTGGACGATGCGATCATCGTCGTGGAGAACGTCGAGCGCATCATGTCGGAAGAGGGGCTGCCTCCCAAGGAGGCGACCCGCAAGGCGATGAAGCAGATCACCGGCGCCGTCATCGGCATCACGCTGGTGCTCGCCTCGGTGTTCATTCCGATGGGCTTCTTCCCCGGTGCGGTCGGCGTCATCTACCAGCAGTTCTCGCTGACGATGGTCGTCTCGATCCTCTTCTCGGCCTTCCTCGCCTTGTCGCTGACCCCGGCGCTCGCCGGCAGCTTCCTCAAGCAGGTTCCGAAGGGACACCATCACGAGAAGCGTGGCTTCTTCGGCTGGTTCAACCGCAGCTTCGACCGCAGCTCGAGAGGCTATAGCGGCACGGTCGGCTGGCTGGTCCGCAAGGCAGGCCGCGTGATGGTGATCTATCTCGCGATCCTCGCCGGCCTCGGCTACATGTTCATGAAGCTGCCGTCCTCGTTCCTGCCGGACGAAGACCAGGGCTTCGTGATCGTCATGATGCAGCTTCCCTCGGAGGCGACCGGCCACCGTACGGACGAAGTGCTTTCGCAGACCGAGAAGATCTTCGGCAAGGAGCCGGCGGTCGACACCATCGTCGGCATCAATGGCTTCTCGTTCTTCGGCGCGGGCCAGAATGCAGGTCTTGCCTTCGTGACGCTGAAGGACTGGAGCGTGCGCGGACCGGACGATTCGGCCCAGTCGATCGCAGGGCGCGCCAGCATGGCGATGAGCCAGATCAAGGATGCGATCAGCTTCGCGCTGTCGCCGCCGCCGATCCAGGGCCTCGGCACGACGGGCGGCTTCTCCTTCCGTCTCCAGGACCGCGGCGGCCTCGGCCAGCAGGCCCTTTCGGCCGCGACGGCTCAGCTCCTCGATCTTGCCGGCAAGAGCAACGTCATCACGGGCGTGCGCGTCGACGGGATGCCGGACGCCGCGCAGGTCAACATCGTGATCGACCGCGAGAAGGCCAACACCTTCGGCGTGACCTTCGCGGACATCAACACGACGATCTCGACCAATCTGGGCTCGACCTACGTCAACGACTTCCCGAATGCGGGACGCATGCAGCGCGTGACGGTCCAGGCGGACCAGAACGAACGCATGCAGATCGCCGACCTCCTCAACCTCAACGTCCGCAATTCCAAGGGCGGGATGGTTCCGATCTCGGCATTCGCGACCGCCGAATGGGTGAAGGCGCCGACGCAGACCGTGGGCTATAACGGCTATCCGTCGATCCGCATCAGCGGCGACACCAAGCCGGGCTTCTCCTCGGGCGATGCCATCACCGAGATGGAGCGGCTTGCCGCTCAGCTGCCGCCGGGCTTCGGCTACGAGTGGACGGGGCAGTCGCTGCAGGAAATCCAGTCGGGTTCGCAGGCGCCGATCCTCGTCGGTCTCTCGATCCTCCTGGTGTTCCTGTGCCTTGCGGCGCTCTATGAGAGCTGGTCGATCCCGTTCGCGGTCATCCTCGTCGTGCCGCTCGGCGTCATCGGCGCGGTCATCGCAGTGACGCTCCGCGACATGTCGAACGACGTGTACTTCAAGGTGGGCCTCATCGCGATCATCGGCCTTTCGGCGAAGAACGCGATCCTGATCATCGAGTTCGCCAAGGAACTGATGGCGGACGGCCGGTCGCTGATCGAGGCGACCATCGAGGCCTGCCACCTGCGCTTCCGCCCGATCCTGATGACCTCGCTCGCCTTCACGCTCGGCGTTCTGCCGCTCGCCATCGCGACGGGCGCCAGCGCGGGCAGCCAGCGGGCCATCGGCACCGGCGTCATGGGCGGCATGATCACCGCCACGGTGCTCGCCATCTTCTTCGTGCCGGTCTTCTTCGTCTTCGTGATGAAGCTGTTCGGCTACGGGAAGAAGAAAGAGGAGCCGGCTCCGGCCGCAAGCCCGGCGGAGTAGGCCGCCATGCGCCGGACCAAGGCGGAGGCCAAGGAAACCCGCCAGCAGATCCTGCTGGCGGCCGAGAAGGTCTTCTACGAAAAAGGTGTCGCCCATGCCTCCATGGAGGATGTGGCGCGCGCCGCGGGGGTCACCCGCGGCGCCATCTACTGGCACTTCGCCAACCGGGCGGACCTCGTGCTGGAACTCTACGATTCGCTTCCCCTGCCGCAGGAAGACCTGATCGCCCGCGAGCTGGAGGCGGAGAATGTCGACGTGCTCGCCGTTCTGGAGCGGGTCGGCAAGGAATGGCTGGAACTCTTGGCCGCCGACGAGCATCGCCAGCGCATCCTGTCGATCCTCCTGCGTTGCGACGCCACCGGCGAATTCGCCCGTATCTCCGAGCGCCAGAACGACATCGACGACGAGCACATGCAGACGCTGGAAACGGCCTTCGCCAAGGCTGAGCGGCAGGGCCAGCTCTGCGCCTGCTGGACGCCCCGCTCCGCCGCATCCATGCTGCGCTGGGTCCTCAAGGGGCTCTGTTCGGAATGGCTGCTGTTCGGTCGCAGGTTCGATATCGCAGGCGAGGGGACGGAGGCCCTGCGCCGCCTTTTCCGCACCTATGGCTCGCACGCGCCCTCCGGCTGAGTGGCGCCCGCTGCCTGCCTGTCGCAGAAGGTTCTTGACAGCGGGGCGCATTGTCCCGCTCTTCTGCGCACAAGCGAGGCAGGGTGACGGCGAAGATGCGGGCAGGCGGGGCTGAACAGGGCTCGGGCGAAGGCGAGAAACGGGTACGCAAGGCCCCAAAGGCGACGCGCCGGCAGCAGCTCATCGAGGCGACGATCGATTCGCTTGCCAAGCGCGGCTATTCCGACACGACGCTTGCCGACGTCGCCGATGGCGCCGGCCTTTCCCGCGGCATCGTGAACTTCCATTTCGAGAGCAAGGAAAACCTGCTCGTCGCCACGCTGCAGTTCATGTCCGAGGAGTATTCGGACCATTGGAACGCGGCGCTGGAGAAGGCGGGAGAGAGCCCGGCGGCCCGGATCTGGGCACTCGTCCACGCCGATTTCGACCGCAGGATCTGCACGAGACGCAAGCTGGCGGCCTGGTGCGCCTTCTGGGGCGAGGCGAAGTCGCGGCCGACCTACCAGGCGCTCTGCGGCGCGCGCGACGTCAAGTATCAGGAGACGGTGATCTCGCTCTGCGCCGGCCTCAAGGCGGAGGGTGGCTACGCCTTCCAGCCGGAAGCGGTCGCACTCGCTCTTTGCACCCTGCTGGAAGGCCTGTGGCTGCGCCTGACGATGGGTGACGGCACCACGCGGGAGAAGGCACTGGAGGCGGCTGTCGCCTTCCTCGCCACCGCCTTTCCGAACCATATCACCCCGCAGGGACCGCGGCCGGAATAGGCATGCGCCCATACCTTTGCTAAAATCCCGGCCGTCGCGAAAACCCCGGTCGCGGCGCAACCGGGGCATGGCGGTTCCGTCGATGAGGCCGGCGCTTA
Source organism: Shinella zoogloeoides (assembly GCF_033705735.1). NCBI lineage: Bacteria > Pseudomonadati > Pseudomonadota > Alphaproteobacteria > Hyphomicrobiales > Rhizobiaceae > Shinella > Shinella zoogloeoides. The sequence goes on along the minus strand of NZ_CP131130.1, from coordinate 1,795,366 downwards.
GCGGCAGACCCTCACGCGCTTGATGACGACATGGCCCCACTTGTTGTAGCGCTTGACCTTCTTCCAATGGCAGTGGCGATGGTGATGGCCGTAATAGTGCGAGACATGGCGGTGATGGCCGCCCCAGCCGTGGCCATAGCCGCCGCCATAGGAACCGGCGGCCTGCGAGGGGGCGGCGAAGGAGAGCGCTGCGGCGATGGCGACCACGGCTGACAGGATGAACTTGCGCATTTCAATATCCTCTCTTCATGTCAAAGGATGAACCATTCATCCGATGGCATTCTCGCAGGCAAGACGCCGCAAGGTTGTTCCGCCGGGAACATGTTTGCCGTCACCCTTCCGGTCCCTGTCGGACGAGAAATGCATCACGCATGAAGCGCGGAAAGAGCGTGCGTTCTTCAAAAAACGGTGATAGCCACGAATAGTCGCCCGGTTGTGAACGTCTGTCCTGCTGCCTCTCCGATTGCGGGACGGGTAGATCGTTTCCCGGCTGGCGGGGGGATCACGCGACATGGGTTTCAAGGATATTTTCAGCGCCTGGCGCAACCGGAATGCCACCCGCCCGACCGGCGTTGGGGGAGAAGAGCCGCTGTCGCTGGAAGGCAGCCTCGTCCGCGATTATGACCTCTATCTCGTCGAGCTGCACGACGAGTTGCCGGACCTCGTTCCGCAGCGCGATGCGATGCGCGCCGCATGGGGACGGGGGGATTTTGAGGCCTATCGTCAGGCCTTCGAGACGGCGCGGGCGAGCGGCACCATCGCTGCGAACGGCAAGCCGCTCTATGCGCTCGTCAGGGACTGGTTCCTGGAGCCCTTTTCGGGCCTGCCGGACGATGCGGGTGCTGCGCCGCCGCAGGGCGACATGCTGGCGCCCTTCCGGGCGTTCTTCGAGCGCAGTCCCTCGGCCTTTTCCGCTGCGACCTATGCCGATGCGCTGCGCACCGCCGCCTTCATGCGGCGCGGCACGGCCTGGGGGCACGAGGTGACGACTGACCAGTGGAAGGGCTTCGAAGCGCTGCTGAAGGAGGCGGACGCCGTTCTCGACAGCCATGCCGATCCGAAGGATTTCAGCTGGCGCATGAGCGATTATCGCCGTTCGGCGAACGAGGGCAGTTTCGAGACGTTCAAGGCGCGCTTCGAGCGGGCATGGCTACTCGACCGCTACAATATTGACCTCTGCCGCGCCCATGCCCGCATGATCCTGCCGCGCTGGCTGGGCCGGAACGCGCGGGACCTCGAGGATTTCGCCCGGCGGGCGGCGGAACTGACCGGTGACCGCTTCGGCCTCGGCTTCTATGCGCTGATCCATCAGACGAACACCAATGTCGGCGACCACCAGCTTGCCGATACGCTGTGCGATCCCGCCCTCGTCAAGCAGGGGTTCGAGGACCTTCTGGCGCGCTTCCCGGCGCCGAGCGTGATGAACCTCTATGCCGACATGCTGGAATGGATGGGCGACACGGAGGCGCTGGCCGACCTCCTCGAAACGCGCTTCCGCGTGATGGTGCCGCAGATCTGGTACGGCGAGACGCGCAGCGACAAGATCTCCTACCTTTTCGCCACCTTGCTGGAGGCGGCCGAGGTGCTGGACGAACGGCGCGCGGCGCGGCGCTAGGGACGGGCTGGCGCTGCCTGCCTCTGCCTGCTAGCTCTAGCATCAGACGATTGCCGGAGCGCCGACCTTGCAGGACATCACCGATCTTTCCGCCCTTGCCCTTTCCGCCGCCATCGCCGAGCGCCGGCTCGATTGCCGCACGGTGATGGCCGCCTATCTTTCGCGCATCGAGGCGGTCAATCCGCGCATCAACGCCATCGTCAGCCTTCGCCCGGCCGAGGCGCTGCTCGCCGAGGCGGAGGAGGCGGACCGGGCGCTTGCGGCCGGGAACTATCGTGGCTGGCTGCATGGCATGCCCTTCGCGGTAAAGGACCTTTCCGAGGCAAGGGGCATCCTCTGCTCCTTCGGCTCTGCGAACTACGCGGATTTCGTGCCGGACTATGACGACATCCATGTCGAGCGCATCCGCGCGGCCGGCGCCATCATCATCGGCAAGACCAACGCGCCGGAGATGGGGCTCGGCTCGCACAGCTACAATCCGGTCTTCGGCGTCACCCGCAATCCCTATGACAGGACGAAGAGCGCCGGGGGCTCTTCCGGCGGCGCGGCGGCGGGGCTGGCGGCGCGGATCCTTCCGGTCGCCGACGGCAGCGACATGATGGGATCGCTGCGCAACCCTGCGGCCTTCAACAATGTCGTGGGCTTCCGTCCGTCCTTCGGCCGGATTCCCTCGCTCGGCAGCGAGCTCTTCCTCGGTCAGCTTGCCGTCAACGGACCGATGGGACGCAGCGTCGCCGATGTGGCCGCGCTCCTTGCGACCCAGGCCGGGCACGACCCGCGCGATCCGCTTTCGCTGCGCGACGAGGACCTGTCGCTGGACGGAAGCCGCGATCTTTCCGGCGCCCGTATCGGCTGGCTCGGCGATTTCGGCGGGTATCTTCCCTTCGAACCGGGCGTGCTGGAGCTCTGCCGTGCCTCGCTCGACGTCTTCCGCCGGCTCGGCTGCTCGGTGGAGGATGTTCCGCCGGGCTTCGACATGGCGCGGCTCTGGCAGGTCTGGCGCACGCTTCGCCATTTCCTCGTTTCCGGCGGGCAGGCCGCCGACTATGCCGATCCGAAACGCCGGGCGCGCATGAAGCCGGAGATGATCTGGGAGATCGAGCACGGCCACGACCTTACGGGAGCGGAGATCTACGCCGCCTCGCTCGGCCGCAGCGACTGGCACCGCCATGTCGCCGGGCTTTTCGAGACCTACGATTTCCTGATCCTGCCCGCCGCGCAGGTCTTCCCCTTCGATGCGGAGCTGGACTGGCCGAAGGCGATCGACGGGCGGACGATGGATACCTATCACCGCTGGATGGAGGTGGTGATCGGCCCGACGCTCGCCGGGCTTCCCGTCGCAGCCATGCCGGCCGGCTTCGGCGCGAACGGGCTGCCTGCCGGCATCCAGATCATCGGCCGCGCGCGGGGCGACCGGGACGTGCTCGCCGCAGCCGCCGCCTATGAGCGGGCGACGGACTGGCTGGCCCGATATCCCGAATTCTAGGGAGTCCGGCCCTTCGGACACGCCAGCGCCGCATTTTCGTGAAAGGCACGCTTGCCGGGTGTTGAGGACCGCCCGGCCGCATTCCTTCAAAAACATGAGGCGCCGTTTAGGAATTGCTTACCATATTTCGTCATTCTTTGCTCGTTCGGCAGACATCCGGGACGCGTGATCCCCACTGCCGCCAGCGTAAAGGCCTTCGGACTGTTTTTTCCGCGGCCGCGTCGAGTAACGAGTATCGGGTAACGAGTATCATGGCGTCTGTGTACAATTCCGCGCGTTCCGCGTCGAAATCCCGTGGGGGCCGCTCCGGGGGTATCCTTCTCGGTGCATTGATTGCTTGCGGCGTCATTGCCGGGTCCGCCTGGGCCGTCGTTTCGACGCTCGGCGCGATGCAGGATGCCGCTTCCTCCCTTTCGGACGGAAAGAAGAATATCGCCGCTTCCCTTCTCACCGCCACGCCCGGCGTCGAGAAGAACCAGCCGGCGCGCATGATCAAGGTTGCGAAATTCTCGCGCCTTTCGCCGCCCTCCGAGAGCGAGATCCGCCAGAAGCAGCTCACCGCCGAAGCGATCCAGGCCGCGCATCAGCGCAAGATTTCCGTCCAGCTCGCTTCCGCCGTCAAGCGCGAGAAGGCCAAGGCCCTGATGCTGGAAGCCGCCTTCGCCCGCGCCGAGCGTTCGGTAGAACAGGAGAAGGCCATGAGCGGCCAGCCCGCGCTGGTGACGGCGCTGCTGCCGAATGACGTTTCCGCCCGCAAGGATCTCCAGCCCTTCGGCCTCGTGATGAAGAAGCCGGAAGAGGAAAAGTCCGACGAGGATATGATCCTCGGTGAAATCCCGCTGCCCGAAGCCCGGCCGGCGCTGGAGACCGTCACCATCGAGCGCAAGCCGGCGGAGGAAAAGCCCGCCACCCGCACCGCCCGCGAGGAAAGCAAGGACAAGGACGACGACAAGGACGTCGCCGCCATCGTCAAGCCGGAGCGCTCGCTCTTCGGCGGCCTCGTCTCGGGCAAGAGCAGCACCGGCTGGCCGGGCAAGGGCACGCGGGTCGCGATCTACGACGTCTCGGCCGCGACCGTCTACATGCCCGACGGCACCAAGCTGCGCGCCCATTCCGGCATCGGCAAGATGCGCGACAATCCGAATTACGAGCATGTGAAGATGAGCGGCCCGACGCCGAAGGGCATCTATCGCCTGAGGATGCGCGAGCAGCGTTTCCACGGCGTCGAGGCGATCCGCATGCTCTCGGTCGATGGCCGCGATCCGAAGAACCGCACGGGCCTGCTGACGCATACCAATCTGCTCCGTAACCAGAAGGGCTCGCACGGCTGCGTCGCCTTCCAGAACTACGAGCCGTTCCTCAATGCCTTCAAGCGCGGCCATGTCACCATGATGGTCGTGGTGCCGGAACTGCCTTCCTCCCGCACGCAACTCGCCGCGCTCTATCGCAAGGCTGGGGCGTAAGGGAGACCCCTCCCTAAATCCCTCCCCACAAGGGGGAGGGACTTAACGTGCGGCGTCCTTGGCATTCCATTTTGAACGATGAGAAAGCCTCCCGCTGGGCGAAATGCCGGCAGGCAGAGGGTGATCGCGTCACACCCGCTCGACGAAGCCGTCGAGCACGCGTTTCTGGCCGGCGCGGTCGAAATCGATCGTCAGCTTGTTGCCCTCGACCGCCGCCACGTTGCCATTGCCGAATTTCAAGTGGAAGACCCGGTCGCCGATCGAAAATTGCGACGGCTCGCTCGTGGTCGACTTGGCGACCAGCTCGCCCTCGATGGTGCGGCCGCGCGGGCCGCTCTCGCCGTAGCCGATACGCTCGACCGCGTGGCCGGAGCGTGAGCCCCAGTTATCCCGCGTCGCATCCGTGCGGTTCGCCTGCGCGCGCCGCCAGCCGGGTGTCGAATAGGCGTTCTGGAACGGCTCCTGCTTGTCGAAGCGCGACTGGCCGTAGCCGCCGCGGCCGTAACCGCCATAGGACTGTTCCACCTCCGCCACTTCGACATGGCTTTCTGGCAACTCGTTGATGAAGCGGGATGGTATTGTGGATTGCCAGAGGCCGTGAATGCGTCGATTCTCGACGAACCAGATGTGGCAGCGGCGTTTCGCCCGCGTGATGCCGACATAGGCGAGGCGTCGCTCCTCCTCCAGCCCGGAGCGGCCGCCTTCGTCGAGCGCGCGCTGGTGCGGGAAGAGGCCTTCCTCCCAGCCGGGCAGGAAGACGGTCTCGAATTCGAGGCCCTTGGCCGAGTGCAGCGTCATGATCGAAACGGCGTCGAGGTTCTCGTTCTGCTCGGCGTCCATCACGAGCGAGACGTGCTCTAGGAAGCCGCGCATGGACTCGAAGGCTTCCATCGAGCGGATGAGTTCCTTCAGGTTTTCCAGCCGCCCCGGCGCCTCGGCCGACTTGTCGGCCTGCCACATGGCGGTATAGCCGCTCTCGTCGAGGATCTGCTCGGCAAGCTCGGTATGCGGCATCGTCTCCTGCAGCGACTGCCAGCGGCGGAAATCGGTGACGACGTCGAAGAGCGCCTTGCGCGCCTTCGGCTTCAGTTCGTCCGTCTCGATGATCTCGCCCGCCGCCGTGAGCATGGGGATGTTGCGGGCTCTCGCATAGCTGTGTAGGTCGCGGATCGTTATGTCGCCGAGGCCGCGCTTCGGCGTATTGACGATACGCTCGAAGGCGAGGTCGTCGGCCGGCTGGCTGACGAGGCGGAAATAGGCGAGCGCATCACGAATCTCGAGCCGCTCGTAGAAGCGTGGGCCGCCGATGACGCGATAGTTGAGGCCGAGTGTGACGAAGCGGTCTTCGAATTCGCGCATCTGGAAGGAGGCGCGCACGAGGATCGCCATGTCGTTCAGCTTGTGGCCCTTGCGCTGGAGCTGCTCGATCTCCTCGCCGACGGCGCGGGCCTCTTCCTCGGAATCCCAAGGGGCGTGCACGACGACCTTGTCGTCGTCGGGGTCGTGCCTGTCGGTGAAGAGCGTCTTGCCCAGCCGGTCCTCGTTATGGGCGATCAGATGGCCGGCGGCGCCGAGGATATGGGCGGTGGAGCGATAGTTGCGCTCCAGCTTGATGACTTTGGCGCCCGGGAAATCTTTCTCGAAGCGCAGGATGTTGTCGACCTCCGCGCCGCGCCAGCCATAGATCGACTGGTCGTCGTCGCCGACGCAGCAGACGTTCTGCGGCGTGCCCTTGGGGCGCTGGGCGAGGAGGCGCAGCCACATATATTGTGCGGTGTTGGTGTCCTGGTACTCGTCGACGAGGATGTAGCGGAACTTCTGGTGATATTCGGCGAGCACGTCGGGATTGGCCCGGAACATGCGGATCGGATGCAGCAGCAGGTCGCCGAAATCGCAGGCGTTCAGCGTCTTCAGGCGGTTCTGGTAGGCGACGTAGAGCTCGCGGCCCTTGCCGTTGGCGAAGGCGCGCGCATCGCCTTCCGGAATTTGCGCCGGGTCGAGGCCCTTGTTCTTCCAGGTGTCGATCATGCCGGCGAACTGCTTGGCCGGCCAGCGCTTGTCGTCGATGCCCTCGGCCTGGAGGATCTGCTTGATCAGGCGCACCACGTCGTCGGTGTCGAGGATCGAGAAGTCCGACCTGAGGCCGACGAGTTCGGCGTGGCGGCGCAGCAGCTTGACGCCGATGGAGTGGAAGGTGCCGAGCCAGGGCATGCCCTCGACCGCGCCGCCGACGAGGAGGCCGATGCGTTCCTTCATCTCGCGCGCCGCCTTGTTGGTGAAGGTCACGGCGAGGAGCTGGCTGGGGAAGGCGCGGCCGGTGGCGAGGATATGGGCGATGCGGGTGGTGAGCACCCGCGTCTTGCCGGTGCCGGCGCCGGCGAGCACCAGAACGGGGCCGTCGAGCGTCTCGACCGCCTCGCGCTGCTCGGGATTGAGGCCGGAGAGATAGTCCGGCGCCCGGTTGGCATCGCGGGCCGCCATGGCGCGTGCGGCGATGCCGAGGCCGCCGGCCGGCTTGGCCGGTGCCGCGGGCTTTCCACCGAGCTGCGGGTCCTCGTCGAAGAAGGGAATGTCGTCGTAACCGCTGATCATGCGGCTCAATGTAGTGATTCGGTCCCGAAAGGCCAGTTTTCCGTTCTGCTTTTATTCCGCGGGGAAGGACGAGGGCCGAAAGATTGTGGAAACCGCCGCCGTCCGGGCCCTTGCGAGGCCGCCGGCGGAGACGGCGTCCCCGTCGAGGGAGAGGAGGTCCGGCTCGGCGGAATTCTCCACTTTTTCTTACATTTCGGTAACAGACCGGCCCGGCTATCTTACAATTTCGTAATGATCGTACTCTTTCATTGCCGGTTCATTTCCAAAGCGGGATACTTGCTCTATGTCGCGTCGCAACAGGCGATGTTTCGCTTCCATCGGAGAGTGTGTGCATGCGGGTTTGGAAACAGCTCCTCATCGGCCTTGGCGTGATCGCGGCGGGGGTGTTGCTTTGGGGCCGCTTCGTTCCGGGAGCGAACGGCATGCTGGAGGCCGCGGGTCTGCCCGAAGGGCTCGTCGCGGCCATTGCGCCGGCCGGTGACGGCAAGGCCGAAGGCGGGAAAGAGGGTGGTGGACGCCGCGGTTTCGGCGGCGGGCCGACGCTCGTCGCCACAAGGCCCGTCGCCATGGCCGTCGTCAACGACCGGCTGAACGCCATCGGTGACGGTGAGGCGATCCGCACCGTGACGGTCACGCCCTATTCGACCGGCAACCTCACGGAAGTCCTCGTCGAATCCGGCGAGCGCGTGGAACAGGGGCAGGTGATCGCCCGGCTCGACAGCGACGAGCAGAAGATCGCCGCCGACCAGGCGCGCGTCGCCCGCGACAGCGCGGAGCAGAAGCTCAAGCGCATCCAGAACCTGCGCTCCTCCACCAGCCTTGCCGACCTGCAGGATGCCGAGACCGTGCTGAAGGCGGCGGAACTTGCCCTCAGGAATGCGGAACTGACGCTCCGCCGCCGCGACATCACCGCGCCCTATAGCGGCGTGGTCGGCATCATTTCGGTCAATCCCGGCGATTACGTCACCACCGCCTCGGCGATCGCCCGCATCGACGACCGCTCGGAAATCCTCGTCGACTACTGGGTGCCGGAGCGCTTCGCCACCAGCGTGCGCGTCGGCAGCGACCTGACGGCGACGGCCGTCGCGCGGCCGGGGGAGACCTTCACCGGCAAGATCCAGGCCGTCGACAACCGCATCGAGCAGGAAAGCCGGACGTTGCGGGTGCGGGCACGCATCAGCAATCCCGAAGACGTGCTGCGCGCCGGCATGTCCTTCCAGGTGAACATGCGCTTCGAAGGCGACTTCTATCCGAGCGTCGATCCGCTGGCGATCCAGTGGAGCGCCGACGGCTCCTATATCTGGAAGCTCAAGGGCGACACGGTCGAGCGGGTTCCGGTGCATATCGTCCAGCGCAATCCCGACAAGGTGCTGGTGAAGGCCGCGCTTGCCGAGGGCGACGCCGTCGTCACGGAAGGCGTGCAGACGCTGCGCCCGGGCGGCGCGGTGCGCACGGCCGAGGAGAAGACCCCCGCCGTGACGGAGGGCTCGTGATGTCGGGTGAGGCAGGCGGGCTCAACGATACCGGCACGGCGGGCTTTACCGCGCTCTTCATTCGGCGGCCGATCTTCGCCCTCGTCCTCAATACGCTGATCGTCGTCGCCGGCCTTGCCGCGTTCAACGGCGTGGAGATTCGCGAGCTTCCTTCCGTCGACCAGCCGGTCATCAGCGTGACGACCACTTTCGACGGCGCTTCGCCCGAGACGGTGGACCGCGAGCTGACCGACGTCATCGAAGGCGCGGTCTCCCGCGTGCAGGGCATCAAGGATATCTCCTCGGTCTCGTCCTTCGCGCGCAGCCGCGTGACGCTGCAGTTCTCGGATACGACGGACGTCAACCAGGCCGCCAACGACGTGCGCGATGCGCTCGGCCGGGTGGCCAACAAGATTCCGGACGGCGCCGAGGAGCCCCGCGTCGTGAAGGCCGATGCGGACAGCCAGCCGATCATGCGGCTTGCGCTGACCTCCGACACGCAGTCGCTCGAAGACCTGACGCTGCTCGCCGAGAACGAGATCACCGACCGTCTCGCCTCGGTCGAGGGGGTCGCGGACGTCGCCGTCTATGGCGACCAGGAGAAGATCTTCCGCGTCGACGTCGACCAGTCGAAGCTCGCGGCACGCGGCCTGACGGTGGCGGACCTGCGCAACGCGCTGGCGACCGCCGCCTTCGACGTGCCGGCCGGCTCGCTGAAGAGCCGCAGCCAGGACATTACGGTGCGCGCGACGGCCGACCTTGCCAAGCCCTCCGACTTCGAGAACCTGATCCTCAAGAACCGCGTGCGCCTCGGCGACATCGCCATGGTGACGCTGGGGCCGGACGAGGGCTCGACGGCGCTGCGTTCCAACGGCCGCCAGGGCATCGGCCTCGGCATCATCCGCCAGGCGCAGTCCAACACCCTCGACATTTCCGAGGGCGTGAAGCAGATGGTCTCGCGCCTCGGTACCATCCTGCCCGAGGGCACCCAACTCAAGATCACCAGCGACGATGCCGTCTTCATCGACGGCGCCATCCACGAAGTGGAGATCGCACTCGTCGTCGCCGTGCTGATCGTGACGCTCGTCATCTATCTCTTCCTGCTCGACTGGCGCGCGACGCTCATTCCGACGATCAGCATGCCCATCGCGCTGATCGGCACAATCGCGGCCATCTACATGGCCGGCTTCTCCGTCAACATCCTGACGCTGCTGGCCATCGTGCTGGCGACGGGCCTCGTGGTGGACGACGCCATCGTGGTGCTGGAAAACATCGTGCGCCGGCGCGCCGAGGGGCTGAAGCCGCGCGCGGCGGCGATCCACGGCACGCTCGAAGTGTTCTTCGCCGTCATCGCGACGACCGCGACGCTCGCCGCCGTCTTCGTGCCGCTCTCGTTCCTGCCGGGGCAAGCGGGGCGTCTCTTCCGCGAATTCGGCTTCGTGCTGGCCTTCGCCGTGCTGCTCTCCTCCTTCGTGGCGCTGACGCTCTGCCCGATGCTCGCCTCGCGCATGCTGACCAGGGAGGTCAAGCACGAGCATACCGGCATTCTCGCCCGCATCGGCGGGGCGGCCTCGCGCTTCTATCGCTCGACGCTGAGTGCCTGCCTCGGCGCGCCCTTCGTCGTCTTCCTCGTGGCGCTACTCTTCACGGCGGCGGGGGCAACCTCGTTCTTCACGATCAAGTCGGAACTGACGCCGAGCGAGGACCGGTCGATGGTCATGCTGCGCGTGAACGCGCCGCAGGGCGTGTCGCTCGATTATGCGCAGGACCAGATGAAGGTGGTCGAGAACAAGCTGCGTCCGCTCTACGACGACGGCGAGATCGTCAACATCTTCTCCATTTCGGGGCAGGGCGGCTCGACGAACAGCGGCTTCATGGTGCTGACGCTGGCGCCGTGGAGCGAGCGCGACCGCACGCAGCAGCAGATCGTGCAGGACATCAACGCCGCCGTGGCGACGGTGCCGTCCGTGCGCGCCTTCACCATGCAGCCGAACAGCCTCGGCATCCGCGGCGCCGGCAACGGCCTGCAGGTGGCCCTCGTCGGCAACGACTATACCAAGCTCGGCAGTGCGGCGGCCGAACTCGTGCGCAAGATCGAGGATAGTGGCCGCTTCCAGAACGTGCGTCTCAACTACGAGGCCAACCAGGCGCAGCTTTCGGTGACGATCGACCGCGAGCGCGCCGCCGATCTCGGCATCGACATCACCGGCCTTGCCGCCGCGCTGCAGGCGATGCTGGAGGGCACCAGCGTCGTCGACGTCTATGTCGAGGGGCAGGCCTATCCGGTCAAGCTCTCCTCCACCACGACGCCGATCAACGACCCGATGGACCTGGAGAACATCTTCCTCAAGACCGGCGACGGCAAGATCGTGCCGATGTCCTCCATCGCCTCGCTGGAGGAAAAGGCCGTCGCGCCGCAGCTCTCGCGCGAGCAGCAGCTTCGCGCCGTCTCGCTTTCCGCCGGCCTTAAGGACGGGCTGGCGCTCGGCGATGCGCTGAAGATGGTGCAGGACATGGCCGAACCGCTGCTGCCGGAGGGCTCGCGCCTGATGCCGATGGCGGAAGCCGCGACGCTGCAGGAGAATTCGAGTGGCCTCGTCATCACCTTCGGCTTCGCCATCGCCATCATCTTCCTCGTGCTGTCGGCGCAGTTCGAAAGTTTCGTCAGCTCCATCATCATCATGGTGACGGTGCCGCTCGGGCTTGCCTGCGCCGTCTTCGCGATGATCCTGACGGGGACGACGCTCAACATCTACAGCCAGATCGGCCTCGTGCTGCTCGTCGGCATCATGGCGAAGAACGGTATCCTTATCGTGGAATTCGCCAACCAGCTCCGCGACCGCGGGCAGGATATCCGCAGCGCCATCGAGAACGCCTCGAACATCCGCCTGCGTCCCGTGCTGATGACGATGATCGCCACCGTCGTCGGCGCGGTGCCGCTGGTGCTGGCAAGCGGGGCGGGCGCAGAAGCGCGCATCTCGCTCGGCTGGGTGCTCGTCGGCGGCCTCGGCCTTGCGACGGTGGTGACGCTGTACCTGACGCCGGTCGCCTATCTGGTGATCGCCCGCTTCACCAGCCCCCATGCCGACGAGGAAAAGCGTCTTGCCGCCGAGCTGGAGCATGCGCGCATGCTCGCAAAGGGCGATGAGGCCGAGGTCCTGCCGCTGGCGGCCGAGTGATCGCCGCCGGCAAAGGTGGCGACAAGCCGATATTGCGGCTGGACAGCCGGGCGGCAATTTGCTGAGTAAATCCCCACGAATGTGAGGACGTTACGATGGCATTGGCGGATATCAGGACCGGGGCGCGCAACGAGGCTGGCATTGCCGAGGCGCTGGCGCGCCTTGCGGAGCGCTTCGGGCCGCGATTGCAGACGGGCGAGGCGATGCGCGCCCAGCACGCGCATACCACCACCTATATTCCCGCCCAACTTCCCGACGGGGTCGTCTTCGTGGAGAATGCCGAGGAGGTGAAGGCGGTCGTCGGCCTTTGCGCCGAACTCAAGGTGCCGGTCGTTCCCTTCGGCACGGGCTCCTCGCTGGAGGGGCAGGTGAATGCGCCCGAGGGCGGCATCTCCATCGATTTCAGTAACATGAAGCGTGTGCTTGAGGTCAATGCCGAGGACCTCGACTGCACGGTCGAGCCCGGCATCACCCGCGAGGAGCTGAACCTCTATTTGCGCGACACCGGCCTTTTCTTCCCCATCGATCCCGGCGCCAATGCCTCGATCGGTGGCATGACCTCGACGCGCGCCTCCGGCACCAATGCGGTGCGCTACGGCACGATGAAGGACAATGTGCTTGCCGTGACCGCCGTGACGGCGACGGGCGAGGAGATCCGCACCGCCCGCCGTGCCAGGAAGTCCTCGGCCGGCTACGATCTCACCCGCCTCTTCGTCGGCGCGGAGGGAACGCTCGGCGTCCTGACCTCGGTCACGCTGCGCCTCCAGGGCATTCCCGCGGTGATCGCCGGCGGCATCTGCGGCTTTCCGACATTGAAGGACGCCTGCAATGCGGTGATCATGACGATCCAGCTCGGCATTCCCGTCGCGCGCATCGAGCTGCTCAACACGCTGCAGATCAAGGCGTGCAACGCCTATTCGGGCCTCGCCCTGCCGGAGCAGCCGACGCTCTTCCTCGAATTCCACGGCAATGAGGAAAATGTCCGGCTGCAATCGGAGGAGTTCGGCGCCATTGCGGCCGAATGCGGCGGCGGCGCGTTCCAGTGGACGGCGGACGCGGAGGAGCGCGCCAGGCTCTGGAAGGCGCGGCACAATGTCTACTGGGCGTCCAAGGCGCTGCATCCCGGCTATGCCGCCATCGCGACGGATGTCTGCGTGCCGATCTCCCGGCTGGCCGATTGCGTGGCCGAGACGGAACGGGACATCGAGGAACACGGCCTGCTGGCGCCCATCGTCGGCCATGCCGGCGACGGCAATTTCCATGTCAGCCTGATCTTCGACGACAAGGACGCGGCGCAGATCGCCGGGGTCGAGGCCTTCGTCACCCGGCTCAATGCGCGCGCGCTCGCCATGGACGGCACCTGCACGGGCGAACACGGCATTGGGCAGGGCAAGCAGGCCTTCCTGCCGGGCGAGCTCGGCGGCGCGGTGCATCTGATGCGGCAGATCAAGCAGGCGCTCGACCCCGACAACATTCTCAACCCCGGCAAGATTTTTTCGACCCTGCCGGAGAATTAGACGTTATCGTGAAGCGATTGAACGGAATTCGAGGCATGCGGCGTGCTTTCTAGGATCGGGCTCTTTGTCGGCGGCGTGGTGGTCGTGGCGCTGTTCGCGGCGCTGCTTGCCCCGCTCTTCGTCGACTGGACCAGCTTCCGGCAGGATTTCGAGCGCGAAGCGAGCCGCATCATGGGGCGTCCCGTCACCGTGCATGGCAGCGTCGATGCGCGGCTGCTGCCGTTTCCCTCCGTCACGCTGAGCGACGTGCGCGTCGGCGCGCCGGAGGACGGCAAGCCGCTGGTGGAGGTCGCGCGTTTTTCCATGGATGCGGAGCTTGCGCCGTTCCTTTCCGGCGAGGCGCTGATCTTCGACATGCGCATCGAGGAGCCGAAGGCGCGCGTCAAGCTGTTTTCCGATGGTACGCTCGACTGGGCGCGCGGCCTGAAATCCGACATTCCCGCCAAGACGGTCATCCTCGAAAACGTTGCGATCACCGGCGGCGAGATCGAGTTTGTCGACGAGCAGACCGGCCGCACGCGCCACGTCACCGGCCTCGACGCGCAGGTTTCGGCCAAGTCGCTCGGCGGGCCGTGGCGCATCGACGGGCGTGCGGCGCTCGACGGAGAGACCGGCGCCTTCCAACTCGCGAGCGGGCAGGTGGAGAATGGCGAGCTCTCGATGCGCGCCCGTATCGTGCCGGACCGGCTGTCCTTCAGCGCCGATCTCGACGGCGTGCTGAAGGTGGTGGACTTCCGGCCGCAATACCAGGGCGGCTTCACGCTTGCGGAAAAGCCCCGTCCCAAGGGCGAGGCGACGGCCGATCCGATCCGCGTCGCCGGAAAATTCGAGCTTTCCAACGAGCGCATCCGCGTTCCCGAATACCGGCTGGAGGCCGGACCGCAGGACGATCCCTATGTGGTGACCGGCGAGGCGACGCTCGATACGGGTCGTGCGCCGGAATTCCTGCTGATCGCCGACGGCCAGCAGATCGACGTCAGCCGCATCGGCAACAAGGGAGAGGGCGGCAAGACCGGCCGCAACCCGCAGGTCTCCGCCCGCCAGCGGCTCCAGGCGCTGCTGGCGATCGCCGCCGATATCCCCATTCCGCAGGTGCCGGGGCGGGCGAGCCTGTTCCTGCCCGCCGTGGTCGTTGGAGATACGACGGTGCGCGAGATCCGCCTCGATGTGAAGCCGGACGGCAATAGCTGGCGGATCGACCGCGCGGATGCGCAATTGCCCGGCCGAACAGCGCTGGAGGCCAAGGGTCGCCTGACGCTCCGGAACAATCGCGGCTTCGTCGGCAATCTGCTGGTGGCGTCCAATCAGCCATCCGGCCTTGCCACCTGGCTGGCCGGTTCCGTCGATCCGGAAATTCGCAGGCTGAAGACCGCGGGCTTTTCGGCCGACGTGAACCTCAACGACGATTTGCAGCGTTTCGAAAACCTCGAAATCGCCGTGGACGGCGCCTCGCTCACCGGCCGGCTGGAGCGCGAATCCCGCGCCGACGCGGCCCCGACGCTTTCGCTGCAACTGCGCGGCGACGAGGTGGAGCTGGATTCGCTGCAGGCCCTTGCCGGGCTCTTTGCCGGCGATGCCTCGCTGCCGGCCGTGCTCGGCCATTCCATCGCGCTCGATATCAAGGCGGATCATCTAAGTGCCTTCGGCGAAAGGGCCGATGGCGTCGAGGCCGTGCTGTCCGCCAAGGACGGGCTTCTCACGCTCAGCCGCTTCGATGTCGCCTCGCTCGCGGGAGCTGGGCTTTCGGCGAAAGGCACGCTCGGCGGCACGCTGACCGAGCCGAGCGCCGGGCTCGACGTGACGCTCAAGGCGGATGCCATGCAGCCCGTCGCCGATCTCCTGGCGCGCCACCTGCCGGCCCATCCGCTGCTCACCCGCTTCGTCGCCGATGCCGGCTACTACGACAATGCGAACCTGTCGCTGCGCGCCGCCGTTTCCGGGGAGGAGGGTGGTCCCGCCACCTTCGCGCTGGCGGGGCCGGTCAATGACGGGCGTGTCGATCTCAAGCTCTCGGCGTCCGGTCTTGCGCAGCTTCTGGAAGGGCGCGGCTTTGCGCTGGAGGGCAGCCTCTTCAATCCGCAATCCGTGGTGCTGGCCGGCCAGTTGGGCCTCGATCCGCTTCCCTTCGACGCCGATCCCGACGGCAGCGTCACCTTCAGCGTCGAGCAGCCGGAGGAGGGGCCGGCGACGGTCTCGGCGGCGTTCAATGCCGGCAAGACATCGATCTCGGCTAGGGGCACGGCGGCGCTTTCGGCGGCGGACTTCCTGACGGGGGCGCTCACCCTTTCGGCGAAGAGCGACGATATCGAGCCCTATCTGATGATGAACGGCATCGCATTGCCGCAGGGCGGCGCGGGGCTGCCGCTGACCTTGCAGGCATCGGTCGACAACAGCGCTGAAGCCGTCGCCATCACGGATATCGCCGGCGAGGCCGACCGCAACGGCTTTTCCGGCAGGCTGACGCTCGACCGGACGGCTCCTACGCTTGCCGGAACCGGCGCCCTTCGATTCGACACCCTCGACTTCGCCTTCCTTGCCGAGGCCGTGGCGGGGCCCGTGACTGATGCCGTGGAAGGCGGGCTCAATGCCGCGCCGCTCGGCCGGCCGCTGCTTGAGAATGCGGACCTTACCGTTGCGCTCGAGGCCGGCGCATTCTGGCCGGGGCTTTACGGCGCGGTGGAGGGGTTCAAGGGCAATCTTGCCTGGAAGGGCGGCGAGCTGACGCTGACGGACATGGCCGGTGACTGGCTGGGCGGCAAGCTTTCGGGCCGCCTCAAGGTGGCGAATTCCGAGGAGAACGGGTTGTTCGAGGCGCGGGCCGCGCTTTCCGGGGCCGATCTGTCGAAAATCGTCTGGGCGAGCCCCGACGGCGCGATCGCGGGCGGCAAGGCGGATGTGACGCTTGCCGTGGACGCGTCCGGCAAGAGTGTGCAGGCCATGGCCGAAGGCGCGAGCGGTTCGGGCGAGGCGCGGGTGGCAGATTTCGTCGTGCGCGGCATCGATACCGGGGCGTTCCCTTCGCTGCTTTCGGCCGCGGACCGGATCGAAGGCGATGTCACGCCCGAGCGGGTCGCCGGCTTTGCCGCGGATGCCGTGCTGAAAGGCGAGGCGGCGCTGGGGACCGTGCGCATTCCCTTCGCGATCGCCAGCGGCAAGCTGCGCGTCCAGAACGTCACGGCGGAAGACGGCAAGGCGGCGCTTTCCGGCGATGCGGATATCGACCTTGCCGATGAGAGCATGACCGGCCGGCTCGCCGTGACCTACAAGGCCGGCGAGGAGGCGCTCGCCGGGGCGGAGCCGGAAGTGGCGCTCGGCTATCGCGGCCTTGTGGACGCGCCGGGCGTCGAGCTCGATGTCCAGCCGCTTGCCAATTACCTGTCGCTGCGCCGTTTCGAGACGGAGCGGCGGCGCGTGGAGACATTGCAGGCCAACGTGCTGGAGAAGCAGCGGCTGCGCCGGGAAGCCGCGCTCTATCGCGCACGCGCCGAGGCACGCGCGGCGGAGGCCGAGGCGGCGCGGCTGCGGATGGAGGAGGAAGAGCGCCTGCGCGCCGAAGCGCGCGCGCGGGCCGAGCAGGAGCGCGCCGCGCAGGCCGCCGAAGAGGCAAAGCGCAAGGCTGCCGAGGATGCGCGCCGCGAGGCGGAAACGCAGGAGCAGGCGAGACGCCTTGCAGAACAGAAGGCCGCCGAGGACGCGCGCAAGGCCGAAGAGGAGGCCGCACGCCGCCGCCTGCCGGTCTCGCCGGAGGAGGGCGTCGAGCGCGGCGGCGAGTTGCCGCCCGTCGGCAACGGGCAAAGCCTGAATTTCGACGCGCTGCCCGGCGTCAATTGAGCGGGGCGTCGCCCGCCCGCTGCTTCAGCCATTGCAGGACGAAGAGACGCAGCGCCGAGGACAGGTTGCCCTCGACACCGCGCGCATCGTCGATCTCCCGCAGGAGGGCCGCCAGCGGCATGGCGCGCGCGTCCGCGATGCGTTTCAGCTCGTCATGGAATGCCGGTTCGAGCGAGAAGCTCGTGCGGTGGCCATGCAGCGTGGTGGAATATTTGCGGATCATGCCGTCCTCACAGGATGATTCAGGCCGTTGGCGGATCGATTCCGGGGATGCCGGCAAGGTGCTGGGATGTCAGCCTTTTTCGCCATCCGGGGCATCGCCGGGCCGCTTGAGGCGGCCCTGGTCCAGCGTCTTTTCCGCCTTTTCGTTCAGCGCGCGGGTCAGGGATTTCTCCGCCTTCGTGCGGCCGAAGGCGATGCGGTTCTGCTCGGCCTGCTTCTCCTTGTCGGAGTGCGCCTTCTGCTTGCGGAACTGGCGGAGATTGACGACGTCGCCGCTCATCGGAAGGGCTCAGTTCTTCTTGCGGAAGGAATCGAGCGAGACGACCGAGCCGCCCTTGTTGTCGCCGCCGCCGGTCGGGGGCGCCGGCTCTTCGGCGGCATCCTCGGCCTTTTCCGGCGCGGCGGGATAGGCCGTCACCTCTGCGGAATGATCCTCCTCCTCCTCGACCGCCGGCACGTCGAACTCCAGTTCGAAGCTGACGGACGGATCGTAGAAGCCGCGGATCGCATTGAAGGGGATGACGAGCTTTTCCGGCGTATCGGAGAAGGAGAGGCCGATCTCGAACAGGCTCTCGGTGACCTTGAGGTCCCAGAACTGGTGCTGGATGACGATGGTCATCTGCTCGGCATATTTCGCCTTGAGGTGCTGCGAGATGCGCACGCCGGGGGCGTTGGTCAGGAAGGTGATGAAGAAATGGTGCTCACCGGGCAAATGGCCCGTGACCGCAACTTCGGACAGAACCTTGCGAATGACGCTGCGCAGCGCGTCCTGGGCGAGAATGTCGTAGCGAATGTGGTCTTGCGCCATCCGTTCCTGTCTTTCTTCCTGCCCTTGTATTCGGGCATTCTTCGTTTGCTTCATGCCTTCCGGCACGAGTCATCTGGCACAGCTATAGACCATTTCAAGGGATTGGAGAAGGTGAAGGCTTCTGTTGCCAGGTGCCTTCGGACCCCGCCTGCCGGTGCGACCCGTCAGGACTTTGAGTGAAGTGTCACACCGCCATTAGGCAGCGAGACGAGCTTCCGCATAGTTGTCGTTTGCAACTACAAGTTTAGCCCGATAACGGTGGTACAATGCCGAGCAAAAAGTCGATCTTTACGCCCTTGTCGATCCTATTTCGCCCCCATCAAAAGCCGGTCCGTCGAAATCGACCGGTTTTTGGTGGAGGCGCCGGGTACCGCCCCCGGGTCCAATGGGTTTATTACACCGCCCGTTTATTGCCATAGCTGCCGAAGCAGCACTTCACATATAGGCATTCCGGGCGCGCAAGAAAAGGGCTTTGTGACAGAGATTTTGCCCCGCGGTCGGGCAGGCGTTCATTAGCGCTTGACTTGCCGCCATGCGTTGAAAAACATGGGCATGCGGCGGGACCCCCATGACGGCGGCAGCCGAATGATCGTAGAGGAGACACCATGACCGACTATCTCGCAGATGTCCGCAAGTATGACAGCGGTGCCGACGAGGCCATCGTCAAGAAGATCGTGAGCCATCTGGGCATCGCCCTGCGCAACCGCGACTCCTCGCTCGTCTCCTGCTCCGACCCCGAAGAACTCAACCGCGTAAAGGAAAAGTGGTGTGGCAAGAAGCTCGGCATCACGGGCGACGCCGCCGACAAGGCCGTCGAGGCCGTCTGCAAGGCGATGGCCGACGACCGCTCCAAGTCGCGCGTGACCTTCTACTATCTCACCGCCAAGGAACTCGGACAGCTCGGCGCGCTCGCCTGAGGAAAGCCGGGAAAATCCCATTTCGCCCTTTGGCCGCCGCCGCTTCGGCTCTAGTATCGAACGCTGGACAACGAATCGGCGGCGACCATGCAGCAGTATCTCGACCTTCTCGCCCATGTGATGGAAAACGGCACCGACCGGGGTGACCGGACCGGCACCGGCACGCGCGGCGTCTTCGGCCACCAGATGCGCTTCGACCTTTCCGAAGGTTTCCCGGTGCTGACCACCAAGAAGCTGCACCTGCGCTCCATCATCCACGAGCTGCTGTGGTTCCTGAAGGGCGACACGAACATCGCCTATCTGCGCGACAACGGCGTCACCATCTGGGACGAATGGGCCGACGACAACGGCGACCTCGGCCCGGTCTACGGCTACCAGTGGCGCTCCTGGCCGACCCATGACGGCCGGCATCTCGACCAGATCGTCGCCGTCCTCGACAGCATCCGCAACAATCCGAATTCCCGCCGGCATATCGTCTCGGCCTGGAATCCGGCGCTCGTCGATGATATGGCGCTGCCGCCCTGCCATTGCCTCTTCCAGTTCTACGTGTCGGACGGCAAGCTCTCCTGCCAGCTCTACCAGCGCTCCGCCGACATCTTCCTCGGCGTGCCATTCAATATTGCTTCTTACGCGCTCCTCACCATGATGGTGGCGCAGGTGAGCGGGCTGCAGCCGGGCGACTTCGTGCACACGCTGGGCGATGCCCATATCTATTCCAACCATTTCGAGCAGGTGCGCGAGCAGATGAAGCGCCGGCCGAAGCCCTTGCCCTTCATGAAGATCAATCCCGATGTGAAGGACCTTTTCTCCTTCAAATTCGAGGACTTCACCCTGATCGGCTACGAAGCCGATTCAAATATCAAGGCACCCATTGCCGTCTGATTTCCAGGAGAGCCCGAGCCGCATGAGTGAAGCCAGGATCGTTCTCGTCGTGGCCGTTGCGAGAAACGGCGTGATCGGTCGCGACGGCGACCTGCCGTGGCGGCTGCCTTCCGATCTCAAGCGCTTCAAGGCGCTGACCCTCGGCAAGCCGGTGCTGATGGGGCGCAGGACCTGGGATTCGATCGGCCGGCCGCTGCCGGGGCGCCCGAATATCGTCATCACCCGCGACAGGGCCTTTTCCGCGCCCGGCGCGGAGGTGGTCGCCTCGCTCGACGAGGGACTGGCGGCGGCGGGCCGCGCGGCCGAGGCGCTCGGCGTCGACGAGATCTGCGTCATCGGCGGCGGGCAAATCTATGCGCAGGTCTTCGACCGCGCCGATATCCTCCACGTGACGTATGTCGAGGCGGAGGTCGAGGGCGACACGCGGTTTCCGGATATCGACCCCGGCCTTTTCGACAAGGTCGTCGAGGAGCCCATCCCGCAGGGCGAGAAGGACAGCCACGCCATGCGCTTCGTCACCTGGCGGCGCCGGAAAACCGCCTGAATTTCGCCGATCACGAACTATTTTGCCGCACGGGCGCGCAACGCGCCGTGGATTTGTTGAAAGGTGCCCGAGGGATACCTATAACGGGTTCACCTAGCGTTGCGCGGCGAAACAATCTGCGAAATGCTTAGAACAAACGATGGAGCGTTGCCGCATCCGCGGAAGCGCTCCAAGGGGATGCAAAGAAAGAGGTATTGATGCCCTGGAGCAATCAGAATGGCGGCGGCGGCCCTTGGGGCGGCGGCGGCGGAAACAATCAGGGGCCATGGGGGCAGGGACCGAACCGCCCCCGCGGTGGCGGCGGTGGCGGCAATGGCGGCCCGCCGGACCTTGAGGAGATCATCCGGCGTGGCCAGGACCAGCTTAAGAACGTCATGCCCGGCGGCTTCAACGGCGGCATCGTCGTTATCGCGCTGCTGCTCGTCGGCGTCTTCTGGCTGATGAACGCCATCTATACCGTCCAGCCGGACGAGCGTGGCGTCGAGCTGCGCTTCGGCAAGCCCAAGCAGGAAGTCTCCATGCCGGGCCTGCATTTCCATTTCTGGCCCTTCGAGACCGTCGAGCTCGTCAAGATCACCGAGCAGCAGCAGAATATCGGCCGCCGCGCGGCCTCTGCGAATTCCGACAAGTCCGGCCTGATGCTGACGGGCGACCAGAACATCGTCAACGTCCAGTTCTCGGTGCTCTATTCGGTCACCGACCCGCAGGCCTATCTCTTCAACCTCGAATATCCGGCCGAGACGCTGCAGCAGGTCGCCGAAAGCGCGATGCGTGAAGTCGTCGGCCGCCGTCCGGCCCAGGACATCTTCCGCGACAACCGTCAGGCGATCGCCGAGGGCGTGAAGTCCACCATCCAGGCGACCATGGACGCCTATGGCGCCGGTCTCTCGATCAACACCGTCGCCATCGAGGATGCGGCCCCGCCGCGCGAAGTCGCCGATGCGTTCGACGAAGTGCAGCGCGCCGAGCAGGACGAAGACCGTTTCGTCGAGGAAGCCAACCAGTACGCCAACCAGAAGCTCGGTCTTGCCCGCGGTCAGTCGGCGCAGATCCGCGAAGAGGCGGCGGCCTACAAGGACCGCGTCGTCAAGGAAGCGGAAGGCGAGGCGGCACGCTTCCTCTCCGTCTACGAGCAGTACAAGGCCGCTCCCGACGTCACGCGCAAGCGTCTCTTCCTTGAAACCATGGAAGGCGTGATGAAGAGCTCCAAGAAGGTCATCATCGACGAGAAGCAGGGCGGACAGGGTGTCGTTCCCTTCCTTCCCCTCAACGAACTCGGCCGGACCACCGGCCAGCAGCAGGCGGGAGGCACGCAGTGATGGGTAACCGCGTACCGGCAATCCTGATCGCCATCGGCGTTCTTCTCTTCATCGCCTATTCGTCCGTCTTCGTCGTGAACGAGCGGCAGCAGGCCATCGTGCTGCGCTTCGGCCAGATCAAGGACGTCAAGACGGAGCCCGGCCTCTATTTCAAGCTGCCCTTCGGCTTCATGGACGCCGACAGCGTCCAGTACATCCAGGACCAGGCGCTGCGCTTCGACCTCGACGATATCCGTGTCCAGGTCTCGGGCGGCAAGTTCTACGAGGTCGATGCCTTCGTGGTCTACAAGATCACCGATGCACGCCGCTTCCGTGAAGCGGTCTCGGGCGACCGCGAAGCGGCGGAAGCGCGCCTGCGTACCCGTCTCGACGCGGCCCTGCGCCGGGTCTACGGTCTGCGCGGCTTCGAATCCGCGCTGTCGGAAGAGCGCGCCTCGATGATGCGCGAAGTTCGCGGCGAGCTGACGAACGACGCTTCGAACCTCGGCCTTACCATCTCCGACGTGCGCATCCGCCGTACCGACCTCACGCAGGAGGTCTCGCAGCAGACCTACGACCGCATGAAGGCCGAGCGTCTTGCGGAAGCCGAGCTCATCCGCGCCCGCGGTAACGAGGAAGGCCAGCGCCGCCGTGCCATCGCCGACCGTCAGGTCGTCGAGTTCGTCGCGGCCGCCCAGCGCGATTCGGAAATCCTGCGAGGCGAGGGCGAGGGCGAGCGCAACCGCGTCTTCGGCGAAGCTTTCTCGCAGGACCCGGACTTCTTCGAGTTCTACCGCTCGATGAGCGCCTACCGCAACTCGATGAATTCGGCCGACACGACGCTCGTCCTGTCGCCGCGTTCGGAGTTCTTCCGCTTCTTCGAGGATGCGTCGGGCCAGAAGCCCGCGGCAGCCTCGGGTGCGACCAACGGCGCGGCGGCGACGCCCTCCACGGCAAACTGAGAACGCTTCCGTGTCCGATTTCCTGACGGGGATCGCGTTCTTTCTGATCATCGAGGGGCTGGTGTACGCACTGGCCCCTTCGGTTTTGAGGCGCATGGCGCAAATGCTGCCGCAGATTCCGGAGAACCAGTTGCGCACCTCCGGGCTCGTCGCCGTCGCGCTTGGCGTGCTGATGGTATGGTTCATCCGCGGGGTGTGAAGCCCGCCCTTGCGGCCGGTGGCCAATGCGGGCAAGACTTGACGGCAAATCATCGCGGCCGACTGATTTTCGCCTCATGGCAGGCAAAGACTGGCCGCGACCCAGCAGACGAAAGAGGATGCCGAACATGGCTTTGAAGACCAGGTCCAATGTAGCCCATGCGGCACTCGCGCTCGCGGTGAGCCTTTCGCTCGGCGCAGGGCCGCTCGCCGTTCCGGCAAGGGCCGAGGTGAAGCCCGCAGGCCCCGAATCCGTCGCCGATCTCGCCGAGGGCCTGCTCGACGCGGTGGTCAACATCTCCACCTCGCAGAACGTCAAGAGCGACGACAAGGCGCCCATCCCGCAGGTGCCGGAAGGCTCGCCCTTCCAGGATTTCTTCGACGATTTCTTCAAGGGCGAGGACGGCTCGAACCAGCCCCAGACGGTCAATTCGCTGGGATCCGGCTTCGTGATCGACCCCAAGGGCTTCATCGCCACCAACAACCACGTCATCGAGGGCGCCGACGACATCGAGGTGAACTTCGCCAACGGTTCCAAGCTGAAGGCCAAGCTGGTCGGCACCGACCCGAAGACCGACCTCGCGCTCCTCAAGGTGGAGCCGAAGGCGCCGCTGAAGGCCGTGCCCTTCGGCGATTCCCGCACCATGCGCATCGGCGACTGGGTGATGGCGATCGGCAATCCGTTCGGCCTCGGCGGCTCGGTGACCGTCGGCATCATCTCCGCGCGCGGCCGCAACATCAATGCCGGCCCCTACGACAACTTCATCCAGACGGATGCCGCCATCAACCGCGGTAATTCCGGCGGCCCGCTGTTCAACATGAAGGGCGAGGTCATCGGCATCAACACGGCGATCATTTCGCCGTCGGGCGGCTCGATCGGCATCGGCTTCTCCGTGCCGACGGAGCTTGCCGAGAATATCTTCCTCCAGCTTCGCGACTACGGCGAGACGCGCCGCGGCTGGCTCGGCGTGCGCATCCAGCCGGTCACCGACGACATTGCCGAAAGCCTCGGCATGACGGAGACCAAGGGGGCGCTGGTCGCGGGCGTCATCAAGGGCGGGCCGGTCGACAACGGCTCGATCATGACGGGCGACGTCATCGTCCGCTTCGACGGCAAGGACGTGCACGAGATGCGCGACCTGCCGCGCGTCGTCGCCGAAAGCCCGGTGGGCAAGGCGGTCGACGTCGTGCTTCTGCGCGGCGGCAAGGAAATGACCGTCAAGATCACGCTCGGCCGCCTGGAAGACGGGGAAAAGCAGGCGGATCCCGCCGACGAGGCGACGCCGGACGAGGGCACGACCGAGGAGGGAACGGCCCCCGATACCGAGGAGCAGGCGCTGCCGAAGAACATCGAGACCGTTCTCGGCATGGGCATCGGCGAACTCGATGAGGATGCGCGCAAGACTTTCAACATCGTCGAAAGCGTCAAGGGCGTGGTGATCACCGAGGTCGCGCCGGGCTCGGCCGCCGCCGAGCGCGGCATCGTGCCGGGCGACGTGATCGTCGAGGTCGGCCAGGAGGCCGTCACGACGGCGGAAGAGGTCAAGAGCCGTGTCGCCAAGCTGAAATCGGAGGACCGGCGCAACGTGCTGATGATGGTCTCCAACCGCACCGGCGCGCTGCGCTACATCACCGTGCGCATCGACTGACGGAAAGCCGAGTCCCGTCAGGGGTTTGGCATCAATTTCCGAGAAAGAGATTCAGGCCGCTGCAGCTTTGCTTCAGCGGCCTTTTCTCGTTACCCTCGCTCCGGGCGCTGCCGCCATCCTATACCCTGTCCCTCGTCAGCGGTTTTTCTTCTGCCATGTGACGTGGTCGAGCGTGTAGAGCACATGCCGGCGAAGCTCCGCGCGTTCGTCCTCGATGCCGGGCATATCGAAATCGCGATCCGGTGCGGCCACCATGCCGATGCGCTTCATGACCGCGATGGAGCGTGTGTTGCCTGCCACGGCAAAGGAAACGATCTCCTCGAGGCCCTTATCCTCGAAGCCGAACTCCAGGAGCCTTTCGGCGGCTTCGGTGACGTAGCCCTTGCCCCAATGGCGTCGGGCGAGGCGCCAGCCGATCTCGACTGCACCGGCGGGCACGAAGGGCTCCAGCCGATCCGTCAGGCGCGAGAGGCCGCAAAAGCCGATGGCTTCATCCGTCACGCGGTTGGCAAGCGCGAAGAAGCCGAGGCCGGTTTGCGCGATGATGTCGCGAAGGCGCTCGAAGAGCTCGTCGGACTGGGCGCGCGTGCGCAGGAAGGGGAAGAATTCCATGACGACGGGATCGGAATTGATCTCGTGAAAGAGCTCCCGATCCTTCTCCTCCCAGTTGCGCAGGGTAAGGCGCGTCGTCGTGGTGATGATCATCAACCTGTCATGAAGTCCGATTTGCGGTAGCCCTGCAGATAAAGAAGGGCGGTGAGGTCGCCGTGGTCGATGCGGATCTTCGCTTCGGCCGCGACGGCGGGCTTGGCGTGCAGGGCGACGCCGGCGCCGGAAAGGTGCAGCATGCCGAGGTCGTTGGCCCCGTCGCCGACGGCCATGGCCTCCTCCGGCGAAATGCCGAGGCGCGCGGAAATCTCGACCAGCGCATCGACCTTGGCCTGCTTGCCGAGGATCGGCTCGGCGACCTCGCCGGTGAGCCTGCCGTCGGCGTCGAGCAGGATATTGGCGCGGTTCTCGTCGAAGCCGAGCGTTTCGGCGATGCGGCTGGTGAAGACGGTGAAGCCGCCGGAGACGAGGGCGGTGTAATAGCCCTTCGCCTTCATGGTCGAGATGAGTTCGCGCCCGCCGGGCGTCAGCGTGATGCGCTTTTCGATCACCTCGCCGATGACGGAGACCGGCAGGCCCTTCAGCAGCGCGACGCGCTCGCGAAGGGCGGGCTCGAAGGCGATTTCGCCGTTCATAGCCCGGGCGGTGATGGCGGCGACCTTGTCCTTCAGGCCGACTTCCGCCGCCAGTTCGTCGATGCATTCCTGGCCGATCATGGTCGAATCCATGTCGGCGATCAGCAGCTTCTTGCGCCGCGTCTCGGCTTCCTGCACGGCAAGGTCGATTGGCGCGCCGGCGATGACCGCGAGGATCGCGTCGCGGGTGGCGTGGATGTCGCTGTCGTCGCGCAGCGCGATATCGCAGGCGATGCCGTCGGCGAGCCAGTAGAGGCCGGATGCCTTGACCGCATCCGCGGCCTTTTCGGCGATGGCGGGCGTCAGAACAGGATTTGACGGATTGGCGACAAGCGTGGCAACGAAAGCCATGATGAGAAACCTTGATCGAATGCGGGACGCGATCCTGATAACGGGCCCGACGGCGAGCGGCAAGTCCGCGCTTGCCGTGCGGCTGGCGGCCGAGCACGGCGGCGTCGTGGTCAATGCGGACAGCATGCAGGTCTACGACACGCTGAACGTGCTGACGGCCCGCCCGCAGCCGGAGGACATGGGCGGCATCGAGCACCGGCTCTACGGCCATGTGCCGGCGGGCGCGGCCTATTCCACCGGCGACTGGCTGCGCGAGGCGACGGCCCTTGTCGGCGAATTGCGGGCGCGGGGAAAGCTTCCCGTCTTCGTCGGCGGCACGGGCCTCTATTTCCGCGCGCTGACTGGCGGCCTTTCCGACATGCCGGTCATTTCCGATGACGTGCGCGAGCGCCTGCGCGCCCGGCTTGCGGCGGAAGGATCCGAGGCGCTGCACAAGGAATTGGCCGAGCGCGATGCGGAAACGGCCCGGCGCCTCATGCCGGGCGACGGGCAGCGCATCCTGCGGGCGCTCGAAGTGCTGGAGACGACCGGCCGGTCGATTGCCCATTTCCAGGCGGCGGCGGGGCCGGCGGTGATCGATGCCGCGCGGGCGGAAAAGATCGTCGTTCTGCCGGATCGCGCGGTGCTTGCCGCCCGCATCGACCGGCGCTTCGCCGGGATGCTGAAAACGGGGGCGGTGGAGGAGGTGAAGGCACTGCTGGCGCTGGAGCTTTCGCCCGCCATGCCGGTGATGAAGGCGATCGGCGTGCCGCAGATCGCGGCCATGCTGGCCGGCGATATGAGCGAGGCGCAGGTCATCGAGCGCGGCGCGGCGGCGACACGGCAATATGCCAAGCGCCAGATGACCTGGTTCCGCAACCAGCTCGACGAGAGCTGGCGGCGGATCGATCCGCTGGCCTCTAGCGCCTGATCAGGCTGCTGAGCGGCTTCTTGAGGAGCTGTTCGCGGATGGAGCCCTCGCGGCGCGGCTCCTGCTGCTCGCCGAAGGCGGGGCGCTGCGGCTGGCGATAGGGATCGGCGGCGGGGCGTTGCGGCTCGGCCAGTTCCCGGCGGATGGCGTCGAACCGCTCCTGCGGCGAGGGCTCGTAGACGCTACCCGCGCCAGGGAGCATGTCGGGCCGGTAGGGCTCGGGCGGCGGCGCGGCCGGGCGGGCGGGCGCCGCGGCCTGGAGCGTCTCGATATAGTCTTCCTCGTCCTCGTAGGGCGTATCTTCGTAGCCCGTCGGCAGCGTGGTGCCCTGGCCCTGCGAGGCGAGATAGGCATTCTGGAAGTTGGAGATGTCCGGGCCGGAGACCGCGCGCATGCGGGCGACGATCGATCGGAGGTCGACGCTTTGCGGGGTGTCCTCGCTGGTCTTCACGCCGGAGCTGCCGGCCTTCGGCAGGCGGTTCGATTCCACGCGGGAAAAGCGCATGCGCATCGGCACCGCCACGGCCTCGCCGAAGGCGATGGCCTCGCCGTTGCCGATGGAGGAAATGAAGCTCGTCGTCGAGGACGACGAATTGGGGATCGCCGAGCGGATGATCTCCTGGTCGTGCTCGTTGGCAAGGCGCATGGCGAAGATCGTCGAGCACTGGGAAAGGATGGTCGGGTCGAGTTCGCCGGGGCGCTGGGTGATGATGCCGAGCGACACGCCGTATTTGCGGCCTTCCTTGGCGATGCGGGCGATGGCCTGGCGGGTCGGGGCGAAGCCGAGCCTCGGGTCGGCCGGCACGTAGCGGTGCGCCTCCTCGCAGACGACCAGCATGTGCACGCCGCCATTGCTCCACAGGCCGATCTCGAAGGCCATGCGGCAGAGCACCGAGGCGACGGAATTGACCACTTCCGACGGGATGCCGGCGAGCTGGAAGGTCGTCACCGGCTTGCCTTCGCCGGGAATGCGGAAGATGCGGGCGATGGTGTCGAGGATCGTGTCGGTGATCGTGTTCGAGGAGAACATGAAATGGTAGCGCGGGTCGTTGATCGCCGACATGATCTTGACCTTGAGCGAGCGCAGGTGCGGCTTCTCCGCCCGGCCTTCGAGGCGGCCGATGCGCTCGTCGACGAGCGCCAGCAGATCCGCGATGCGGAAGGGCACCGGCGTATCGGCGGTGATCGAGCTCTTCTCGCTTGCGCGGCGCATCACGCCGCTTTCGTTGGAGCCGCGGAAGGCGCGCTTGGCCTCGGGAATGAGGTCGCGCAGGATGTCCATCTCCTCCGGCACCGGCGGGCGGCCGCGGAAGATCACCTCGGCCAGTTCCTCCAGCCGGAACAGCCAGAAGGGCAGGTCCAGCGTATCGGTATCGATGACGACGGCAAGGTCGCCGAAGGCGGAGGCGAATTCGTTATGCGGATCGAGGATCAGCACGCGCAGGCTCGGGTCGGCCTGGATCGCCTTGTGCAAGAGCAGCGTCACGGAGGTGGACTTGCCGACGCCGGTGGTGCCGACGATGGCGAAGTGCTTCTCCAGCATGGAGGGCACGTGGATCGTCGCATCGAGGCTCTCGTCCTGCGTCAGCTTGCCGATGACGCAGACGTCGTTCTTGCCGGTGTCGTAGACCTTGGCAAGGTCGGAGGCGCGGATGCGGTGCGCGATGGCGCCGAGATAAGGGTAGTCGGTGATGCCGGCGGAGAATTCCTCCCGGCCGTCCGCGCTGACATTCACCTCGCCCAGAAGCTCGACCTCGATGCGGAAGACCGTGTCGCGGTTGTCGATCCAGTTCTGCTGGTCGGCGGCCATGGAATAGACAAGGGCGACGACGCGGTTGCGGCCGACGGAGATGGAGATGAGGCGTCCGACGGACCACAATTCCGTCAGCGCCGTCTCGCCGCCCTCGGCCACGGCGCTGATCGTCGCGCGCGAGCCGTTGCAGGCGACGACGCGGCCGAGCAGGCGGTTTCCAGGCGCCAGCCCGTCGCGGCGATCCTGCTCGCCTGCCGTCAGAGAGGTCTGGAAATCATTGTTCAGCACGCCCGGCGCTCCTTGCCACCAACCGCCAGCCTAGCGAATGCCGCTTAATAAGACGTTTCGGGTTGAGGCGGCCGTTTGCGGGTCTTTGCAGCCGGGATGGAGGGCGTACCGTAGCGAAACGAACCGAAAGGCGTTGACGCGCCTTTGCTTTGTGTCTAACAATTCGCCCCATGAAAAATCTGACGGCTATCATTCTTGTGGTGGGAAGGCGCATGGGCAAGGTGGTGTAACCACCCGGCGAAAGCACCCATGCGCGGTAAGCAGGCTCCTCCAGGGGCCTTTTTTTATGCCCAGAAATTCGATAATCACCCGAAATGCGAAAAGAGACGGACGGAAATCCGATGAGCGGAACAGAAAACCAGATGACGGGCGCCGAAATTGTCTTGCAGGCCCTGAAAGACAATGGCGTTGAACATATCTTCGGCTATCCGGGCGGCGCCGTCCTGCCAATCTATGACGAGATCTTCCAGCAGGAAGACATCGAGCACATCCTCGTGCGCCACGAGCAGGGCGCCGGCCACATGGCCGAAGGCTATGCCCGCTCCACCGGCAAGGTCGGCGTCATGCTCGTCACCTCCGGCCCCGGCGCGACCAATGCCGTCACGCCGCTGCAGGACGCCCTGATGGATTCCATCCCGCTCGTCTGCCTCACCGGTCAGGTTCCGACCACGCTCATCGGATCGGACGCCTTCCAGGAATGCGACACGGTCGGCATCACGCGCCCCTGCACCAAGCACAACTGGCTGGTCAAGGACGTCAACGATCTCGCCCGCATCATCCACGAGGCGTTCCGCGTCGCGCAGTCCGGCCGTCCCGGTCCCGTCGTCGTCGATATCCCGAAGGACGTCCAGTTCGCGACCGGCACCTATACGCCGCCGTCCGACGCGCCCATCCAGAAGAGCTACCAGCCGAAGGTTCAGGGCGACGCCAACCAGATCGCGGCCGCCGTCAGCCTGATGAAGTCCGCCCGCCGGCCGATCATCTATTCCGGCGGCGGCGTCGTGAATTCCGGTCCGGAAGCCTCGCGCCTCTTGCGCGAGCTGGTCGAGATCACCGGCTTCCCGATCACCTCCACGCTGATGGGCCTCGGCGCCTATCCGGCCTCCGGCAAGAACTGGCTGGGCATGCTGGGCATGCACGGCTCCTACGAGGCGAACATGGCGATGCATGATTGCGACGTCATGGTCTGCATCGGCGCGCGCTTCGACGACCGCATCACCGGCCGCCTGAATGCCTTCTCGCCGAACTCGAAGAAGATCCACATCGACATCGACCCGTCCTCGTTCAACAAGAACGTCCGCGTCGACGTTCCGATCCTGGGCGATGTCGGCAACGTCCTCGAGGACATGGTCCGCCAGTGGCGCGCCGGCGCGAAGGACTACGACAAGGCAGTCCAGGCCGACTGGTGGACGTCGATTGCCAAGTGGCGGGCGCGCAATTCCTTCGCCTATACGCCGAGCCCCGACGTCATCATGCCGCAATATGCGATCCAGCGGCTCTACGAGCTGACCAAGGACCGCGATACCTATATCACGACGGAAGTCGGCCAGCACCAGATGTGGGCGGCGCAGTTCTACGGCTTCGAGCAGCCGAACCGCTGGATGACCTCGGGCGGCCTCGGCACGATGGGCTACGGCTTCCCGGCGGCCATCGGCGTGCAGGTCGCGCATCGCGACAGCCTCGTCATCGACATTGCCGGCGACGCCTCGATCCAGATGTGCATCCAGGAAATGAGCTGCGCCGTGCAGTATAACCTGCCGGTCAAGATCTTCATCCTGAACAACCAGTATATGGGCATGGTGCGCCAGTGGCAGCAGCTGCTGCACGGCAACCGCCTGTCGAACTCCTACACGGAAGCCATGCCCGACTTCGTCAAGCTGGCGGAGGCCTATGGCGGCGTCGGCATCGCCTGCGACAAGCCGGCCGATCTCGATGCGGCCATCCAGGAGATGATCGACGTCAAGCGCCCGGTCATCTTCGACTGCCGCGTGGCGAATCTCGCGAACTGCTTCCCGATGATCCCCTCGGGCAAGGCGCATAACGAAATGCTGCTGCCCGACGAGGCCACGGACGAAGCGGTCGCCAACGCGATCGACGCCAAGGGCCGCCAGCTCGTTTGATATAAGGTAGAGAACCCATGAACGCACACCTTCAGCCCACGGGCTCCGCCTATTTCATCGCCAAGGAAACGCAGGTTGCCGAGAGCCATACGCTCTCGGTGCTCGTCGACAACGAGCCGGGCGTCCTTGCCCGCGTCATCGGCCTGTTCTCCGGCCGCGGCTACAATATCGAGAGCCTGACAGTTTCCGAGACCGAGCATGAGGCGCATCTTTCGCGCATCACCATCGTCACGCGCGGCACGCCGGGCGTGCTGGAGCAGATCAAGTCGCAGCTCGAGCGCATCGTGCCGGTCCATCGCGTGGTCGACCTTACCGTCCGCGCCAAGGTGCTCGGCCAGGAGCGTCCCATCGAGCGCGAAGTGGCGCTGGTGAAGGTCGTCGGTTCCGGCGAGATGCGTCAGGAGACGCTGCGCCTCGCCGACGCCTTCCATGCCAAGGTCGTCGATGCGACCACCGAGCATTTCATCCTGGAGATCACCGGCAAGTCCTCCAAGATCGACCAGTTCGTAGCGATCATGAAGCCGCTTGGCCTCGTGGAAGTCTGCCGCACCGGCATCGCCGCGATGAACCGCGGTCCGCAGGGAATGTGAGCTGTTGAAAGACAGCAAAAGCGACTGAAAAAACGAAGGGCTTTCCGTCTTGGCGGAAAGCCCTTTTCGTTTCAGATCATCTCCAGCGGCCGCTTGCGCGTCGGGGGCGGGAAGGCTTCGTCGAGGAGGCGGAGGTCTTCCGAAGTCAGGCGGATCTCGGAGGCCTTGAAATTTTCGCGCACCCGGTCCGGCGAGCCGGACTTCGGGATGGCGATGACATTCGCCCGCGTTAGCAGGAAGGCGAGGGCGACCTGGGCGCTCGTCGCATTGTGGATGCGGCCGATCTCCTCCAGCGCCGGATGGCCGATCAGCCGGCCCTCGTCGAGCGGCGAATAGGCCATGAGCGGGATGCCCTGCACCTGGCTCCAGCGCAGGAGATCGTATTCGATGCCGCGGCGGGCGAGATTGTAGAGGATCTGGTTGGCGGCGGGCCGGGCCGGCTCGGCGGCGCCGAGCAGTTCCCTCATGTCCGGTTCGTCGAAATTGGAAACGCCCCAGGCGCCAATCTTGCCCGCGGCCTTCAGCCCCTCGAAGGCCTCGACCGTCTCCGCCAGTGGATGGCGGCCACGCCAGTGCAGGAGGTAAAGGTCGATATGGTCGGTGCCGAGCCGCCTGAGGCTCGCCTCGCAGGCCGCGACGGTGCCGGTGCGGCTGGCATTGTAGGGCAGCACCTTGCTGACGAGGAAGACCTCGTCGCGCCGCCCGCCGATCGCGTCGCCGACCACCTCTTCGGCCCCGCCGTCGGCATACATTTCCGCCGTGTCGATCACCGTCATGCCGAGGTCGAGCCCGGCTCGAAGGCTTGCCGCCTCCTCGGCACGGGAGGCGTCGCCTTCCCCCATGTGCCAGGTGCCGAGGCCGAGCGCCGGCACCTGCCGGCCGCCGGGGAGGGTAACTGCCGGTAGTTCCGCTTTCATCTTGCGCTCCGCGAACAATGGGCCGCCAGCCGGAATTGTCTCAATGACAAGAATTGGCTGGCCGTCACCAAGAGATGGACTATCAATCGGAAAAAACAATCCGGATCACAAGAGTCTGCCATGCAGATCGAAATCTTTCTGGCGCTGCTCGTCTTCGCCTTCACGACCTCCATCACCCCCGGTCCCAACAACATGATGCTCTTCGCCTCGGGCGTGAACTTCGGCTTCGTCCGGACGATCCCGCATATGTGCGGCATCGGCGTCGGGTTCCTCGTGCTGCTGCTGGCCGTCGGCTTCGGTCTCGGTGCGCTGCTGGAGACGGTGCCGCTCGTCTATACGGTGCTGAAATTCGCCGGCGGGGCCTATCTCGTCTGGATCGCCTGGAAGATCGGCACCTCGCGCAGCCTCGGCGAGAGCGCGGGCGCGACCCGGCCGATGAGCTTCCT
Source organism: Shinella zoogloeoides (assembly GCF_033705735.1). NCBI lineage: Bacteria > Pseudomonadati > Pseudomonadota > Alphaproteobacteria > Hyphomicrobiales > Rhizobiaceae > Shinella > Shinella zoogloeoides. The sequence goes on along the minus strand of NZ_CP131130.1, from coordinate 1,762,112 downwards.
CGAGGCCGCCGCCTTCCAGTGGGTCAATCCCAAGGCCTGGGTCATGGCCGTCTCCGCCATGGCGACCTATACGAATGCCGCGAACTACACGATGAGCGTGCTCGTGGTCGGCCTTGCCTTCGCCATCGTCAATTTCCCGAGCGTTTCCACCTGGGCCGGCTTCGGCTCGGCGCTGCGCCAGTGGCTGTCCGATCCGGTGCGGCTGAAATGGTTCAATATCACGATGGCGCTCCTGCTCGTCGCAAGCCTCTGGCCGATGCTGCGCTGACAGCATAAGGTCGGGGCAAAGCCGGAGGGACTGCCGTGTCGCACGATCACGACGACCATCACCATCACGACAACCATTTCTCGCCGATGGAAGCGCGCGTGCGCGCGCTGGAGACCATCCTGACGCAAAAGGGGCTGATCGATCCCGGGGCCATCGACGTCATCGTCGAGACCTATGAGACGAAGATCGGCCCGCGCAACGGCGCGCGCGTCGTCGCCAAGGCCTGGGCGGAGCCGGACTTTGCCGACTGGCTGCGGCGCGACGCCACGGCGGCCATCGCCAGCCTCGGCTATACCGGCCGGCAGGGCGAGCATATGCGGGCGGTTTTCAACGATACCGAGACGCACAATCTCGTCGTCTGCACGCTCTGCTCCTGCTATCCGTGGTCCGTGCTCGGCCTGCCGCCCGTCTGGTACAAGGCGCCGGCCTACCGGTCGCGCGCGGTCATGGACCCGCGCGGCGTGCTGGAGGAATTCGGCGTGGCGTTGCCGGCTGGCAGGAAAATCCGCGTCTGGGATTCGACCGCGGAGCTGCGCTACCTCGTCGTGCCCGAGCGGCCGGTGGGAACGGAAGGGCTCGACCAGGAGGCGCTGGCCGATCTCGTCACGCGCGATTCGATGATCGGCACGGGGCTGGCGCTGCCGCTGGAGGCGCGGCCATGAACGGGCCGCACGATCTCGGCGGCCTGCACGGCTTCGGCCCCGTCGCGTCGGAACCGGGCGAGCCCTATTTCCATGCCGAATGGGAAAAGCGGGCGCTCGGCGTGACGCTCTCCTGCGGCGCCTTCGGCGCCTGGAGCATCGACGAGAGCCGCCATGCGCGGGAAAGCATCCCGCCGGCCACCTACCTTTCGGCGAGCTATTACGAGATCTGGATTCGCGCGCTTGAAACGCTCCTTGAGCGGCACGGTTTCGTCAGCACCGCCGAGCTTGCCGAAGGGCGAATGCTGGAGAAGGGGGCGGAGCCGAAGCGCGTTCTCAAGGCGGAGATGGTGCCGGCGGTGCTTGCGAGGGGCGGGCCATGCGACCGTCCGCTCGACACCGCGCCGCGCTTTGCTGCCGGCGCGCGCGTGCGCACCCGCAACCTCAATCCGCCAACGCATACCCGCCTGCCGCGCTACGCCCGCGACAAGGTGGGCGTGGTGGAGGCCGTGCAGGGCTCCTTCGTCTTCCCGGACGACAGTGCCCACGGCAGGGGCGAGAACCCGCAATGGGTCTATACCGTCGTCTTCGATGGCGCGGAAATCTGGGGCGAGGGGGCCGAGCCCGGCCTGACGGTCTCGATCGATGCCTGGGAGAGCTATCTTGAGCCGGTGTGAGACGCCGATCGATTCGCCCGGCCTGCCGCGCTCCGCCGAGGGCGATCCGGTCTTTGCCGAGCCGTGGCAGGCGCAGGCCTTCGCGATGACCGTCCGCCTGCACGAGCAGGGTGTCTTCACCTGGGCGGAATGGGCGGAGGCCCTTTCGCGCGAGGTGCACCGCCCGGGCCGCGCCGCCGATGGCGCGGATTATTTCGACTGCTGGGTGGCGGCACTGTCCGTGCTGCTTTCCGAGCGAGGCGTTGCGAGCGAGGGGGAGCAGGCCGCGCTTTCAGATCGCTGGGCCCGGGCGGCCGAGGCGACGCCGCACGGCAAGCCCATCCTGCTCGAAAACGCGTCCGGATAAAGCATTTCCGCTTTTCCCCGAATCGCGAAAACGCTCTATCCTTTTGTTTCTACGCAATTCCAGCAAAACCGCTGCGCACTTTTGCTGGAATTGCTCTAGGCACGATCCGCGACGAAGCGGGCGAGCCACGGGCCGATCAGCGTCACGAGGATCAGCCGCGCCGTCTGCAAGGTCATGACGAAGGCGATGTCGACCTTGCTCGAAGCGGCGATGACGGCGATGGAATCGAGGCCGCCCGGGCTGGTTGCGAGATAGGCCGTCAGCGGATCGACGCCGAGGACGAGGATCAGGAGGCCGGCAAGCAGGCCGGAAAAGCTGATCAGCGCGATGATCGAGACGACCGTCGGCAGCAGCGCGCGGCGGGCGTGCAGCAGGATCGCCCGGGTGAAGCCGAGGCCGATGTTCCAGCCGAGCAGGGTGAAGGCGGCGACGAGCAGCCATTGCGGCAGGACGATCGTCACCGTGCCCGCTGAATTCAGCACCGAGGCGAGGGCGAAGGGAACGAGGAAGGCGCCGGCCGGGATACGCAGCCGCTGGCCGATGACGCCTGCGAGGACGCCGATGACCAGCATGGCCGCGAGCGGCAGCAGCGGCACGGGCTCGAACCAGGCATGGGGCGGCACCGCCGCGCCGTCATGGCCGCCGAAATGGGCGACGAGCGTTGCGAAGCTCGCGACGAAGACCACGCGTAGATACTGCATGAAGGCGACGAGACGGATATCCGCCCCATAGGCTTCCGCCATCACCATCATGGTCGAGGCGGCGCCGGCGGAGGAGCCCCAGATCGCCGTCGTGCCGGGCAGGATGCCGGTGCGGGCGATCAGCCAGCCCGACAGCGTGCTGACGCCGATGACGGAGAGGACGACCAGCAGCATCAGCGGCCAGTTCTCTGCAAAGGTACCGACGAAATCCTCGGACACCATGGTCGCGATCATCAGCGCGAGCACGACCTGCACGACGAAGAAGAAGATGCGGGGCAGGCGGATCGTGCCGCCGCAAAGCGCAACGACGATGCCGGCGAGCATCGGCCCCATCAGCAGCGCCGCCGGGAAGCCGGCCGCCTCGAGCGGCGCGGTGGCCGCCGCCGAAAGGATGGCGACGAGGCCCCATTGCAGGGCTGCGGGCAGCCGGCCGAGGCCGGGATGCGGGGACGGGCTGTCGCTCGGGGTGCGGGAGGCGGGGGGCAAATCATCGCTCCGGAAGTTGCGCCCTGAATATCGCGTCGGCGGGCCGGCGAACAGGGCCAAATAAAGGGGGATGCGATTTCTCCGCGGTCCCCTCGGAAGGCGTTGCCTCTTGCTTCGCCGCTGCGAATCCTGCCAAGTCCCGGCATGGAATTCGCACCTCAACAGGATGAAGCGCTGAAGGCCGTCGCGCGGTGGCTGAAGGAAGGGCGCGAGCCGCTGTTCCGGCTGTTCGGCTATGCCGGCACCGGCAAGACCACGCTTGCCCGGCACTTTGCCGAGAATGTCGACGGCGAGGTGCTGTTCGCCGCCTTCACCGGCAAGGCGGCGCAGGTGCTGCGCTCCAAGGGCGCGACGAACGCCAAGACCATCCATTCGTTGATCTACCGCCCGCGCGGCGAGGAGGAGGTCTCCGACGAGGAGACCGGCAAGACGTCGATCTCGCCGATGTTCTCGATCAACCGCCAGAGCCCGGTCGCCAAGGCCGCGCTCGTCGTCGTCGACGAGTGCTCCATGGTGGACGAGGCGCTCGGGCGCGACCTGATGAGCTTCGGCACGCCAATCCTCGTGCTCGGCGATCCCGGCCAGCTGCCGCCCGTCTCCGGCGGCGGCTATTTCACCAACCAGGAACCGGATTACCTGCTGACGGACATCCACCGGCAGGCGCGCGACAACCCGATCATCCAGCTCGCCATGCAGGTGCGCGAGGGCAGAGACATCGCCTATGGCGACTATGGCGCGGCACGCGTCATCGGGCGGGGCGAGGTCGACCAGGCGCTGGTGCTCGACGCCGACCAGGTGCTCGTCGGCACCAACCGCACGCGGCGGCGCTACAACCAGCGGCTCCGCGAGCTCAAGGGCTTCACCACCGACTATCCGCAATCCGGCGACAAGCTGGTGTGCCTGCGCAACGACCCGGCCAAGGGGCTGCTCAACGGCTCGCTGTGGCAGGTGATGAGCTCGTCCAAGGAGACGGTAAAGCCCGGCATCAACCTGATGATCCGGCCGGAAGACGACGACATGGATCGCGGCGCGGCCAAGATCAAGCTGCTCAAGGCGGCCTTCGAGAATCTCGACGAGGAGATTCCGTGGTCGACGCGCAAGCGCTATGACGAATTCGATTTCGGCTACGCGCTGACCGTGCACAAGGCGCAGGGCTCGCAGTGGAACAATGTCGTGCTGTTCGACGAGAGTTTCGCCTTCCGCGACACGCGCGAACGCTGGCTCTACACCGCCATTACGCGCGCCGCGGAAACGCTCACCATCGTGCGGTAAATCATATCCCCACGACGGACCGCTTTTCAGGAAGCGGATGAAGGGCCGGTCGTCATGTCCGGCCGCTTACGCCGGCCTCAGTGGCCGACGATCCCCAGCATGACCGCCTTGGCGACGGCCTGGAAACGGTTGTTGCTGTTGAACTTGGCGATGATGTTCTTTTCCATCACCTGCACTTCGCCGGGCTCGATTTCGAGTGCGCGGGCGATGCGGCTGGTGGGGTAGCCCTCGGCCATCAGGGCGATGCAGCGCAACTCCACCGGCGTCAGGTTGGCTTGCGGGACATTGTCGTTGGTCTCGACTTCCAGCGCGCCGGTGAAATCGAGCAGTTCGTTGATCTGCTGCATCTGGCGGCGGATCGTCGATTGCTGGGCGGCGAGCTCGCGCTTGCGCGCGGTCATGGCGGCGCGGAAGATGCCGTCGGCTTCCTCCTGGCTTGCGGCCGCGGCGAGCCGCTCCAGCAGTTCCTGGATCACGGCGACGGGCATTCCCGTCTCGCGGCAGGTATTGACCACGGCCATCTGCTGGATTTCCGCGGGGCCGTAGACCCGCATCGGACCGACACGGGCTGCCGTCAGCAGGCCCTTTTCCTCATAGAAATGCAGCGTGCGGTGGGTGACGCCGAAGGCATTGGCCATGTCGGCAATGGCAAGGCGGCCTTCCGGCAGGTTTTCCGGCAGAGGCGCGACGGGCAGGAACCGGATGGACTTGCGCCCGCCCGACCGGGCACCGGCTTTCTTCGACTCACTCGTCATCATGAAAGCGGCCCCCGAAAAAGAAGATCGGTCATGTATTTACCCCCGGTCGCCGTCGCGAGGCCATCTTCCCTGTGAAGGCTGGATGTCGAGACGGCGGATAGTACTCTTTACCGCATGCGTTTTGCCGGCCTGTGCACTCCGGCAAGTGTATACGATCCTGCTGCGGTTTCCGATCCCTATTGTGCATGAATGTTCAGGATCGTCGAATCCGGGCGATAAACATTACCATTTCGCCCATTATCCTAAAATAGGATGCCGGTGCCGATCTGCATATCGCTATATCTAGGGATGTGTTTTTTTGCCCGGTTGTAGAGCGCTATCGCGTCAGCGCCGTTCCGGTCCCGGGTGCCGCGTCGGCCAGTGCTTCCGGTACCAGCAGGGGACAGGCGTGCCTTCCGCCGGGATAGGGCACGCCCTGCGGCGCCATCGCCTCGCGCGCGAGGCATTCCATGATGTCGCTGGCGGTGCCGTTGCGCAGCGCGTGGCGATAGAGCGGCCCGCTTGCCGAAAGCGCCCGCGCCACGAAACCCACGGCTTCGAAGGCGATGCCCGCCTCGCTGCGCAACTGTTCGCTGGAAAAATGGCGGGCGAAGATCGTTGCGCCGGATTGCTCGTGAATGAGCTTCGCATAGACGCCGTGACCATCCGGGCCGTTCTCGATCCGGATGGCGTAGGAGAGCGCACGGAATTCGTCGGGCGTGTGCGCTTCGATCACGCGCACGGTCCTGTGGTAGGCGGCGGCATCGGCCACGACGCGCGCGAGGGCGTTGCAGGCACCGCCGGCAGGCCAGCATTGCAGGATGTGCAGATGCGGAAGATCCTGCGTGCTGCCGGCGAGTTTCGACTGCATGACGAGCGCGAACTGGGCTTTCGCGATCGCCGCATCGGTCTGGTCCGGATAGGCGAAGGGTGCGAGGAAGACCAGCGGCAGCAGGGAGAGGAGCGCCAGCGGCGAGGAGACCGGCGCGGGGATCCAGGGGCGGCGCGCCTTCGGCGGCGGGCTGATGGCGCGTGTGGTCGTCGCGGCGGGGAGGGCGGTGGCCTGCCGGGTCTCGCGAAACATGTATTCCGGCACGTAGCTGCCGAGCGGCACACGGATGCGCAGGCTGTCCGAGGCGCCCTCGGTCTCGTAATACTGGTCCAGCAGCTTGCGCAGCTTGCCGGCCTGCACGCGCACCAGCGGATCGTTTCCGGCGTCGAAGCCGGAGGTCCGGCCGAAGACGTCGATGCCGATGCTGTAGCCCTTCAACTGGGCGGCCTTGCCGGAAAGCTCGTTCTGGACGATGTAGGCGAGGAAGGAGCGCAGCCGCTCGGAGCGGGCGAAAGTCTCGCTGGTCAGGACAGCATCAAGGGCAAACCGCACGCGCTCGCATGCCGGCCGGTCGGTCGTGCTCATCGTGTCGCCACAGAGAAGACCATCGTCGCCGCCTGATGTCCCTTCGTCCCCGCCTCGCAATGCGCCGCAGCGCATACTTTCTCAGATGAAGCGAGTTTATCGATGATTCTTGATCAACGGCAAGGGTCAAGCGCGGGCTGGCGGAGCGAATCTTCCGCAATGCCGGTTCGCCAGGCTGTTGCGGCGATTGCCCTTGTGGAAACAACAAGCTAGACGTTGATCCTTCAACGAGGAGTCCGCGTCCCATGCCTGCCAAGCTGTCGGTCAATCTCAATGCCATCGCCATGCTGCGCAACCGCCGGGACCTGCCCTGGCCGAGCGTCATCGGCCTCGGCCGTATCGCGCTCGAGGCAGGGGCGAGCGGGCTGACCGTGCATCCCCGGCCGGACCAGCGCCATATCCGCTTCAGCGACCTCGCGCCGATCCGCACGCTCATCGACAGCGCGTTTCCGGAGGCGGAATTCAATATCGAGGGCTTTCCGGAAGACAATTTCATGCGCCTCGTCGAGGAGCACCGCCCCGAGCAGGTGACGCTGGTGCCGGACGATCCGTCGCAGGCGACTTCGGACCACGGCTGGGATTTTCGTAAAAACCGCGCCCTGCTCGGCGATATCGTCGGCCGGCTGAAGAAGCTGGGCCTGCGCGTGTCCGTCTTCGCCGACGGCACGCCGGATCGCGAGGCGCTGACGATCGCGAAGGAGGTTGGGGCCGACCGGATCGAGCTCTATACCGGCCCCTATGGCGGCTGTTACGCCAATCCGGCCGAGGAGGCTCGCATCGTTGAAGAGCTCGGCGAGACGGCGGACATCGCCTTCGAGCTCGGGCTTGGCGTCAATGCCGGCCACGACCTGACCGTCGCCAACCTGCCGGCACTCGTCGCGCGCATTCCCCGCTTGGCGGAGGTGTCCATCGGTCATGGCCTGACGGCCGATGCGCTGGAATACGGCATGGCGGAAACGGTGCGCCGCTTCTGCCGCGCCTGCGGCCAGGATATCTGAGTGCGCGGCGGCGCCCCGAGGGACGCCGCCATGCCTGTCAGCCGAGGAAGGCCGCCTTGCTGGCGGCGATAAAGTCTTCCAGCGGTGTCGTCTTGCGGCCGGAGAGCGCTTCGGCATCCAAGGTGACTGCGGCGATCTTGCCTTCGCGCGTATTGGCATCGAAGGAGACGACGGTCGGGATGAAGCCTTCCGGCAGGCCGGCGGCTTTCAGGCCTTCGGCAAGCTGCGCATCCGTGACCTGCACGACCTTCAGCGGCTTTCCGGTCGCCCCGGAAACCAGCGCGGCGATCTCTTCTGCCGTGCGGCTCTTCGTGCCGGTCAGCGTATAGGTCCGGCTGTCGTTCTCCGCCTTCAGAAGCGCGCCCGCAAGCGCGGCGGCGGTGTCGGCGCGGGTGATATGGGCGATCCTGCCGGTGCCGGTCGAGGTGTACCAAGCGCCGGTCGTGAGCGCATGCGGCAGCGACTGGAAGAGGTTTTCCGCATACCAGCCGTCACGCAGGATCGTATAGGGGATGCCGGTCGCCTTGATCGCCTCTTCGGTGCCGAGGTGGTCGGGGGCGAATGTGACGAGCGAATCCTCCGGCTGCGGCATCGACGTATAGAGAATGTGCTTCACGCCGGCCTTCTTGGCGGCGGCGACGGCGGCCTTGTGCTGGACAAGGCGCTTGCCGGGTTCCATCAGCGCGTCGGTGGAGATGATCAGCACCTTGCCGGCCCCGGCGAAGGCGGCGTCGAGCGAGGCCGGATCGTCGAAATCCGCCGCGCGAACGGTCACGCCCCTGGCGGCATAGTCGGCGAGTTTTGCCGGATCGCGGGTCGTGGCGACGATGCCGGCGGGGGCGACCTTGCCGGAGGCGAGGAGGTCGTCGAGGACGAGGCGGCCGAGCTGGCCGGAGGCGCCGGTAACGAGAAGCGTGTCGGTCATGTCTTTCCCTTTCTGGCAGGGCTGGCGAAAGGGCCTCATCCTGCTGCATATTGGTCTCTTATTGAGACTTGCTCTTATCTGGTAATCTGATAGAGCGTGTAAAGAAGGCAGTTTTTTCTGCGGTGGTTACCTGGAGGGAACCGGCTATGAACAGGATCGTCGACAGCGCGCGGGGCGAGCGCGTCATCCTCATCGATGGCGTCGCCATGTCGATGGACGATTGTCCCGTCCGCGATGTGCTGGCCAGCGTCGGCGGCAAATGGACCTCGCTGATGATCATCGGCCTTGCCGACGGGCCGCGCCGCTTTTCGCAACTTCGCCGCTTCATCCCGGACATTTCGCAGCGCATGCTGACCCAGACGCTGCGCGACCTGCAGCGCGACGGCTATCTCACGCGCACCGTCTATCCGACGCAGCCGCCGAGCGTCGAATATCAATTGACGCCGCTCGGGCACTCCTTCCTTGCGCTCCTGCGCTCCCTCGTGCAGTGGTCTACCGAGAACCATGCCGCGATAAGGGCCGCGCGGGCGGTCTACGACGCGGAACAGGCATGACGCTCCGGTAAGCCCGGAGTCTATCGGGGAAGGGCATGAAACCACTGGATATCGGCATTGCCGGTGCGGGGCCGGCGGGGCTTGCCGCCGCATTGTTTCTCGCCCGGCGCGGCCATCGCGTGGAGCTTATCGAACGGTTCGAGCGGCCGTCGCCGGTCGGTTCCGGCCTGCTGATGCAGCCGACGGGCCTGACCGTGCTGGATGCGCTCGGCCTCTCCCCGGCAATCCATGCCCTCGGCAACCGGATCGACCGGCTGCATGGCGCGGATGCGCGCAGCGGTCGCACCGTGCTCGACGTCCGCTACGATGCGCTGGCCGGTGGGCGCTATGGCCTTGCGGTTCATCGCGTCGCCCTGTTCTCGACATTGCACGACGCCGTCGCCGCCGAGGGTATTCCCATCCGCACCGGCATCACGCTGGCAAAGGCCGAGACGCGGCACGCCCGCACGGCGCTGCATGATGACGATGGCGAGATCGTCGGCGACTACGACCTGGTGATCGACGCGACGGGCGCGCGCTCGCAGCTTGCGGCGGATTCCATCGCCGCGCCGCGCGTGAAGGAACTGCCGTGGGGGGCGTTCTGGGCGACGCTCGACTGCGAAGGGATCGCGCACGAGCCGCGGGCGCTCAGCCAGCGCTACGATGCCGCGAAGGTGATGATCGGCGTCCTGCCCGTCGGCCGGGCGCATCCGGGCGAGGGCGACAAGGTCGCTTTCTTCTGGAGCCTCAAGACGGCGAATGCCGAGGCGGTGAGGCAGGCGGGGCTCGACCGCTGGAAGGCCTCAATCGCCGATTACTGGCCCGAGACCATGCCGTTCCTCGACCAGATATCGGACTGGGACCAGTTGACGCTGGCGCGCTACGCGCACCGCACGATGCTGCCGCCCCATGCGGACGGCATTGTCTTCATCGGCGACAGCGCCCATTCGACCAGCCCGCAGCTCGGGCAGGGGGCGAACATGGCCCTGCTCGACGCGGCGACGCTGGCTTATACCCTTTCGTCGGCGGCATCGCTGGACGAGGCGCTTGCCGCCTATGCCGCTGCGCGTCGAAGCCATGTGCGTCTGTTCCAGCTCCTCTCCTACGTCTTCACGCCGTTCTACCAGTCGGATTCGCGCTCGATCGCCTGGCTGCGCGACCGGCTGGTGGCGACGGTCGCGCGAATCCCGCCGGCGCCGCAGATCCTTGCGGCCATCGTTTCCGGCACGCTGGCCGACCCGTTCACGCAGGCGGGCCTTCAGGAATGCCGCTGGCCCGAACTGCGGCTTGCCTGACCGCAAAAACAAAAAGGGCCGGTTTCCCGGCCCTTTCCGATGCGAATATTGCGAAGATCAGGCTGCGGACAGCTGATCGGCCGACATCTTGCCGGACTTGCGGTCGCGAATCAGCTCGAAGCTGACCTTCTGACCTTCGTTGAGGCCTGCGAGGCCTGCGCGCTGTACGGCGGAGATGTGGACGAATACGTCCGGTTCACCGCTGTCCTGCTGAATGAAGCCGTAGCCCTTGGTCGTGTTGAACCACTTTACGGTGCCAGTTGCCATGACGAAACCTTTCCTGAACCGTCAAATCAATCGTCGGTCGCCTGAGGCGACCATGGGTGGTCGAATTTGAAGGGGAAGTCGTCAAGGTACAGGCGGTCGCCTGCAAATGCAGAAGTCAACGTTCAAATCGATGCGGGAGAAATAGGGGGTTCGGTGGAAACGGTCAAGATCGTGCGCGCGTGCGAGGCGTCGCCGAGCTTGAAAATATGAAGCCACGCCGGCTGCCCCCGGAGAAAAGGCGTCTGCAGGGCGGGCGGAAGAAGGCTCCGTTTCCGGAGCCTTCCGATTCGCTTCAGGCGGGCCGCCGCTTGTCGACGCGATGGTGGTCGAGGAAGGCCGCGATAGCCGCCTCGCCGCAAAGGCGGCGTTGCTGGGTAAAGGCGGTGGCGATGCGCGCGGCATCGCCGAAGGTGACGATTGCCGCCTCCGCGCTTTCGGGGGCGCGGGTGAGGGTGTCGGTCACGATATCCGCCATGGTGCGCGGCAGGATGTCGGTGCAGTCATGCATGCGTTCGAAAACGGTGCCGATGGGCACGATCTGGTCCTCGAAGATCACCATCGGTTCGGCGCGCTCGTCTTCCCAGGCATCGAGCGCCTCGAGGGCATTGCCGAAAAGTTGCTGCAGAGTGATGGGAGCATGTCCTTCGTGAAGGTCGGGCAGGAAATTCAACATTTTCTGTCTCCTTGGCGTAAGGGCGTTTCGCTTCGTACTCCTACTGAATTCCCGGGATGCAGGCTTGCCGGCGGGTCGGCGCACGGATTGCTGCGTCGCGGGTCTCACAAATCTTAACAACGGGAAACGGATTGGGAAGCGAAAAATATTGTCCGCTCCCGGCCGCCTGGCAGTTAACGATAGAGTTCTGTTTCAAAACAGCGACATAGCGGGAAGAATATTTTTGTTCCCGTTGTGCGCTGCAGCGATGCCGCTCCGCTGTCCTGCGCCGTGAACCGGTGCACATCATCCGCAAATCACTTCCTTTCGTTTCCGGCGAAGAAGGCTGTTGACCGGAAGGGGGGACATCGCTAGAACATGCCGAACCGTACGGTACGGTACGCATCGAAAGTGGATGATATCTTGCAGACGCTGGAACAGGGCAGGGCAGGCGCAGCCGCCGCGGGACTGACGGAACGTCAGGGCGCGGTGCTGGAGCGTGCGCTCGGCCTTCTGGTCGAGGGCGGCGAGCGGGCGCTGACGACGGCCGGTGTCGCGCGTGCGGCCAACTGTTCCAAGGAAAGCCTCTACAAGTGGTTCGGCGACCGCGACGGGCTGATCTCCGCGATGATCACCTACCAGGCCGGCAAGGTGCGCACCGTCGAGGTCGATGCCGGCAAGTTGACGGCCGAAACGCTGCGCCAGAATCTCGTCGCCTTCGCGCGCGATCTGATCGACGTGCTTTCCGGCGAGGTCTCTCTGGCGCTGAACCGTCTTGCCATCGGCCAGGCGAGCCGCGAGGGCGCCGGGCTCGGCCGCCTGCTGCAGGAGCGCGGCCGCCGGCAGATCGGCAAGCGCGCCGCGGCGCTGCTGGAAGCCGGCCGCAAGGCGAAGCTGCTTGCTTTCGACAGTGCAGACGAGGCATACGGCACGCTCTACGGCCTCATCGTTTCGGACATGCACCTGCGCATGCTTCTGGGAGAAGATGCCGCAGCGCTCAAAAAGGAATTCTCGCCGCGTGCGGAGAGGGCTGTCGAAGCCTTCCTGACGCTTCACGGTGCGAAAGGATAAGCCGGCAGGAAACCGCCGGTTCGGATCAAACAGACCAGCTAAGGGAAGGAACCATCGATGCGCGTCTATTACGATCGTGATGCCGATCTCAACCTCATCAAGGCGAAGAATGTCGCCATCGTCGGCTACGGCTCGCAGGGCCGTGCGCACGCTCTCAACCTCAAGGATTCCGGCGCCAAGAACGTCGTGATCGCGCTCAAGGCCGGTTCGCCGACCGTCAAGAAGGCCGAAGCCGATGGCTTCAAGGTCATGACCGTCGCCGAAGCCGCCAAGTGGGCCGACCTCCTGATGATGGCGACGCCGGACGAACTCCAGGCCGACATCTACAAGGCCGACATCGCCGGCAACATCCGCGACGGCGCTGCCATCGCCTTCGCCCACGGCCTCAACGTCCACTTCGGCCTTATCGAGCCGAAGGCTTCGCTCGACGTCGTCATGATCGCGCCGAAGGGCCCGGGCCACACGGTTCGCGGCGAATACCAGAAGGGCGGCGGCGTTCCCTGCCTCGTCGCCGTTCACCAGAACGCTTCCGGCAACGCGCTTGACGTCGCTCTGTCCTACGCCTGCGGCGTTGGCGGCGGCCGTTCGGGCATCATCGAAACCAACTTCAAGGAAGAGTGCGAAACCGACCTCTTCGGCGAACAGGTCGTTCTGTGCGGCGGTCTCGTCGAACTGATCCGCGCTGGTTTCGAAACGCTGGTCGAAGCCGGCTACGCTCCGGAAATGGCCTATTTCGAGTGCCTGCACGAAGTGAAGCTCATCGTCGACCTGATCTATGAAGGCGGCATCGCCAACATGAACTACTCGATCTCCAACACGGCAGAGTGGGGCGAATACGTCACGGGTCCGCGCATCATCACCGCCGAGACGAAGGCCGAAATGAAGCGCGTCCTCACCGATATCCAGACCGGCAAGTTCACTTCGGACTGGATGCAGGAATGGAAGGCCGGCGGCGCCCGCTTCAAGGGTATCCGCCGCAACAACGACGCGCACCAGATCGAGGAAGTCGGCGCCAAGCTGCGTGGCATGATGCCCTGGATCGGCAAGAACAAGCTGGTCGACAAGGCCGTCAACTGATCGTCCCTGCCTTTTGCAGGACAGGAAGCCGGGCGGATATTCCGCCCGGCTTTTTCATGCGGGTCGCGCATTCTTCAGACGAGCCATGTTGCAGTGCATATTTTCGAATATTGCGGTGCAACAAGTAATAACCTTGCGAAAACCTCCCTTTAGGAACAAAATACGAGAGTGTTTCGTTCGGCTGTCAGGAGGATAGTGCGATGACCACGATTGCTCAATACTTCGCATGGTTCGACCTTTTCATCCTTTGCAGTATAGCTGCACTGGTGCTGGTTAGCCTTTATACCGACCGGGCAACCTGAAAGCCCGGTACACGTGAAACGGACGCCGGCCGGCCCTTCGGCTGGCAAGAGTAGTTTTGCGTAAAACCTTGGGCGTTTGTCCGCTTTGTCTTGGCGAGAATATTTAGGTCAGCATTGTTGACATAAATTCATCGTCGTGATGAGGTGCGGGTCAAACAACAGCCCGAGGAAAACCCTATGTTCGAATGGGACAAGGCCTTCGCGACACGTGCGTCGCGGATGAAGGCATCCGAAATCCGCGAATTGCTGAAACTCCTGGACCGGCCGGACATCATCTCCTTCGCCGGCGGCATTCCCGACCCCGCGCTGTTTCCGAAGGACGCCTTTGCGGCGGCCTATGCCGAGGCGCTTGTAGGCGATGGCGCGGCGGCGGGCCTGCAATATTCCGTCAGCGAGGGCTACAGGCCGCTGCGCGACTGGCTGGCCGGCGAGATGGGCAGCATCGGAATTCCTTGCACGGCGGAGAACGTCTTCATCGTCTCCGGCTCGCAGCAGGGGCTCGACTATCTCGGCAAGCTCTTCCTCTCTCCGAAGGATACGGCGCTCGTCACCTGGCCGACCTATCTCGGCGCGCTGCAGGCCTTCAACGCCTATGAACCGACCTATGACCGGCTGAACCTTTCCGGCAACCGCACGCCCGAAGCCTACCGCGCGACGGCGGCGGAGGCGGGCGGGCGGGTCAAGTTCGCCTACCTTTCCGCCGACTTCGCCAATCCGACCGGTGAGACGGTGGATCGCGCCGGCCGCGAAAAGCTGCTTGCGCTTGCCGAGGAGCTGGACATTCCCGTCATCGAGGACGCGGCCTACCAGTCGCTGCGTTACGACGGCGAGGCCATTCCGCCGATCCTGGCGCTGGAGATTGCCAGGAAGGGCAATATCGGCGCCGCGCGCACCATCTATTGCGGCAGCTTCTCCAAGACGCTCGCGCCGGGCCTTCGCGTCGGCTACATCGTCGCGGCCGCGCCGGTCATCCGCAAGCTGGTGCTGATGAAGCAGGCGGCGGACCTGCACTCCTCCACGATCAACCAGATCGCCATCGCCCATGTCGCCGCGCACGGTTTCGACGCGCAGGTCGCGAAGATCCGCGCCGCCTACAGCCAGCGCCGCGATGCCATGCTGGCGGCGCTCGACAGGTATATGCCGGAGGGCGTGAGCTGGACGCGGCCCGAGGGCGGCATGTTCGTCTGGGTGACGCTGCCCGCCGGGATGGACGGCGCGAAGCTGCTCGCCCGTTCCATCGAGACGGAGAAGGTCGCCTTCGTGCCGGGACAGGCCTTCCATGCCGACGGCAGCGGCGCCAACACGCTGCGCCTCAGCTTCTCCTGCGCCGATGCCGCGACGATCGAGGAGGGCATTTCCCGCCTCGGCCGGCTGCTGGGCAGCGAGCGCATGGCGGCGTAAGGCAGTGCGGGGTTGCCCCTCACCCTAACCCTCTCCCCGCAAGCGGGGAGAGGGAACCTGCCCCATGAAGGGCCATTTGTTGGGAAGCCTTGGCGGCATATCTCCTTCTCCCCGCTTGCGGGGAGAAGGTGGCCGGCAGGCCGGATGAGGGGCAGCTTATTCACGTAAGCAGGCCAGCGCCGATTCGAAGACCAGGTCCGGCAGAACCCCGAACGTGTAGGGCGCGTGCACACGCTCCCACTTCTGGTGATAATCGCGCCCCCACGGCCCGATATTGACCGTCGGGAAGGAAAGCAGCCCTTCCGGCACATCGTCTGTGAAGGCGGCCGACGGGGTGTTGGCGGCCAGCAATCCTGTCTCGCCCGCATCCGGCCGGTGGCCGAAGAAGCTCATGTCGGAAATGCCGGCGAAGATCTGCTTGAACTTGATCGCGGTGCCATGCCTGCGCGCGGTCTCGTCCATCACGCGCCGGAACCTTTCCCGGAGGGCGCGTCCCGCCCCGGACTGTTCGAGATGCACCAGCGGATAGTGCAGGCTGCCGAAGCCGACGATCACGGCCGGCCCCTCGATGCCGGCCTCGGTGGTTGCGGCCGAGACGATTTCGCGGCTGACCTTCAGCGGATCGGTGCCGCCGGAAAGCGCCCGGTCGAGCGCGGCGAGACGCGCCAGTGCATCCGCCCCGCCGCGCGCCTCCACCCGCTCCACAAGCGCGGCATAGGTCAGCACGAGGCCTTCCGTCCTGATGGGCTCGCGGCCCCGGTAGCGGGCGGCGTTGGCGTCCTGCGCATCGAGCGCCGTTCGCAGCGCGCCGGAAACGATGGTGTGGAATTCGGCGAGGATATCGCCGGCGCTGCGGCGGTGAGTCAGCCAGTTGAAGGACAGCCAGACGCGATCCGGCGTCGTCACGTCATAGCCGTCGCGGATGTCGCGGGCCTCGAGGCAGACGGGCGGCGGCGAGCGCTCGCCGAAGGCCTCGTCGCTGAGTTCCGGCACGGTGTCCATGGCGCGGGTGATCTCGGCGCTGATGCGGTGGGCGCTGGTGCCGTTGAACGGATAGCCGGCATGGGTCGGCCGGCCGATGACGAAGGCGAAGGGCGCGAACTTGCCGATGGAGCCGAGATAGACCGCCCGGCCTTCCTCGCCGTCGCGCTCGCAGCTCGACGCATCGAGATTGATGCCGGCGACGATGTCGAGATCGAAGCGGCGCGCGATTGCGGGTAGGGCGTTGCGCAGGCTGCGCATGCCGCGCGAGCGGTTCTCCTCGTCGGGCGTCGCGACGAAGAGGATGTTGCCTTCCGGCGCCTCCAGCCCGGCAAAGCGCTCCAGCGCCTCGATGCCTGCGGCGAGGCCGCTCTTCATGTCGAGGAGGCCGCGCCCGGCGATGAAGTCGCCGCTCTCGAAATCCTCGAGCGCCTTCTCCTCCGCTCCATTGAGGGGGCGGCTGCGAAGCTCCTTCGTCAGGGCCTCCGTCAGCGGCTCGGGATCGCAGGCGAGCGGCGCAAGCGTGCCGTAATTGGCGATGGAGACCGTATCGAAATGGCCGGCCAGCACCACGGTTTTCCGCCCGCTTCCGCGCACCAGCGCGACGACGCTCCGGGTCAGCGGCTCGCCGTGGCTGTCTACGGTGAAGAGCCGGTCCGGGTGGCGGCGGAAATAGGGCGTTTCGGCAAGATGCGCCCGCAGCCGTTCGGAAAAGTCCGCCTCGTCCGGCGAGCCCGTCACGCTCGGCCAGCGGGTCATCATAAGGGAGAGTTCGCGCGTGCGGGCGGCGGCGGTGCCGAGGGCGGTTTCGTTGGTCATGACGGGCCTGCCGAAAGCTGTTGCATTGAAGGAAGGGGAAGGCTAGCCAAGAGCGATGGCAGGCGAAACGGCAATTTCCTGGAAAAATCGCAGGCAATATTGTCCTTTCGGCAGGTGAAACTGGCATTTCGGCAGGATCGATGGACACGACGGACCGCAAGCTTCTCGCCCTTCTGCGCAAGGATGGCCGCGCCTCGCTTTCGGCGCTTGCGGCGGAGCTGAAGGTTTCCCGCGGCACCGTGCAGAACCGCATCGACCGGCTGGAGCGCGACGGCGTCATCGCCGGCTTCACCGTGCGGGTGACCGAGGCAGACGATCCCCATGCCGTGCGCGCCGTCATGATGATCGAGATCACCGGCCAGAAGACGCTCGCCGCGATAAAGGCGCTGCGCGGCATACCGGAGGTGCGCGCGCTCCACACCACCAACGGCGCCTGGGACCTCATCGCGGAAATCCAGGCGGAGAACCTCGTCGAGTTCGAGCGGGTGCTGCGCGGCGTGCGTGCCATGGATGGCGTGTCGAAATCCGAGACGAGCCTGTTGCTGACCACGCTTTGAGGCTTCGTGTCCGGTGGGTGCGAAAAGGCGCTTTCCATTGCCGGTCAGCCGGTTACACTCGGTGGGCCTATCCGGAAGGACCTCATGTCGCTACGCCTTGCCACCTTCAATATCGAAAACCTCATGACCCGTTTCGATTTCACGGGTTTCCGCAATCAGACTCGCCAGGATCGCGTGCTGCGCCTTTTCGACATCCGCAACGAGGCGGAATACCAGCGGCTGGAGGAGGCGCGCACCATCGCGCATACGGACGATGCCCGCCAGCATTCGGCGCTCGCCATCGCCGATGCGGATGCCGACATCCTCTGCCTGCAGGAGACCGACAACATGGCCGCCCTGCAGGCCTTCGAATATGGCTATCTCTTCCGCATGGTGGGCAACGGCTACCGTCAGAAATACCTCATCGAGGGCAATGACAGCCGCGGCATCGACGTCTCCGTGCTGATGCGCGAGGAAACGCGCGACGGCCAGCGCATCGAATGCGTCGATATCCGCAGCCATGCCGGCGTCACCTATCGCGATTTCGGTCTCTATACGCCTGATCTCGGGCCGGGCATCGACCAGAACGACAAGATTTTCAAGCGCGATTGCCTGGAGATGGACCTGCGCATCGGCGGGCGGCCGCTGACACTCTATGTCGTGCATTTCAAATCGATGGGCCCGGGACGGGACGGCATGGACGGCCGCCAGTCCACCATGCCCGTGCGCATGGCGGAGGCGAGGGCCGTGCGCCGCATCGTCGAGGACCGATTCGGTCCCGGCCGCACGGCGGACAAGGCATTCGCCATCTGCGGCGACATGAACGACTATCAGGAAAAACTCGCCATCGAGGGCGACAGGCGCAATGGCTATCGCTTCATCCCGCGCAAGGAGGACGTCAGCGCGCTTGATGCCTTCACCGCGGATGGCTTTGCCGTGAACCCGATGCTGCGCCGGCCGGTGGACGACCGCTGGACGCTCTATCACAGCCGCGGGCCGGAGGAGCGCCATCTCTGCCAGCTCGACTATATCTGGCTTTCGCCGTCGCTTGCCGAGCGCAATGCCCACCATGTTCCGGAAATCATCCGTGCCGGCCAGCCCTTCCGCACACTCTTCCCGCCGGGGCAGGAGGTGGAGCGCTATCCGCGCGTCGGCTGGGACCGGCCCAAGGCCTCCGATCACTGCCCGGTGGTCATGACACTCGACCTGTGAGCCGTCCCGCGGCTCATTTCCACTTGCCCGCGGCCGGCCGCTCGGGCAGGCTTACGGCCGAAAATCGAATAGGGAGAATGCCTTGTCCCGCCGCTACGCCATCTACGACGTCTTCACCGACACGCGGCTTGCCGGCAACCCGCTGGCGGTCGTCTTCGATGCCGAGGGTCTCGACGATGATGCGATGCAGCGCATCGCCGGGGAGTTCAACCTGTCGGAAACCGTC
Source organism: Shinella zoogloeoides (assembly GCF_033705735.1). Taxonomy (NCBI): domain Bacteria; kingdom Pseudomonadati; phylum Pseudomonadota; class Alphaproteobacteria; order Hyphomicrobiales; family Rhizobiaceae; genus Shinella; species Shinella zoogloeoides. The sequence goes on along the minus strand of NZ_CP131130.1, from coordinate 1,743,272 downwards.
TTCGTGCTGCCGCCGGAAAAGGCGGGGCATACCGCGCGCCTGCGCATCTTCACGCCCGGCCGCGAGCTGCCCTTCGCCGGCCACCCGACCGTGGGGGCCGCGATCGCCATCGCCGAAGCGGGCGAGGGCGGGCGGGAGCCGCGCGACCAGGTCAGCGTGCTGGAGGAGAATGTCGGCCCGGTGCGCTGCGCCACGCGCCTTGCCGGCGGCAAGGCGTCCTTTGCCGAATTCGACCTGCCGCGCAAATCCGCTCGGCTCGACGCCGCCTTCGACAAACAGGCGCTCGCGGATGCGTTCAGCCTGAAGCCGGCGCAGATCGGTTTCGAGAATCACGTTCCGTCGCTGTGGAGCGCGGGCGTCGCCTTCGTGATGGTGCCGGTGCATGATCTCGCCGCGGCGGCGGCCGTGGAGTTCGATCCGATGCTCTGGGAGCGTTGCGCGCCCTTCGCCGAGGGGCGGCTGGCATCCGCCTATCTCTATTGCCGCGCCGGCGTGAACCACAATGCGAAGTTCCACGCCCGCATGTTCGCGCCCGACATGGGCATCACCGAGGACCCTGCGACCGGCTCGGCCGTCGCCGCCATGTCCGGCGCCATCCACTTCTTCGACAAGCTCGTCGACGGCCACCACCCGTTCCTCATCGAGCAGGGCGTCGAAATGGGCCGCCCGTCGCTCATCCACCTCCATCTCGACATCTCGGGCGGAACGATCGCCGGCGCACGCATCGGCGGGGAAGCCGTCCGCATCGCCACCGGAACGCTGGATTTGTGACGTCTTTTTTGCGCTGCGGAAGAAATTTGCGCCAAGACGCATTTTTTTCAAACCGCGGTATAGACAAGCCCCCAGAACGCCTTTATACGCCCCTCCAGCACCGCAGCAGCGGTCAAGTGGGTGATTAGCTCAGTTGGTAGAGCAGCTGACTCTTAATCAGCGGGTCCACGGTTCGAGCCCGTGATCACCCACCAAATACAATTACTTAGCGGTTTTCTACCAACCCGCATTTTACAAAAACAAGAGTTTTACTCTTTTCAGCCTGCGTCCTGTCTGAAACAGGTAGTGCTTGCGACTGATTGCTTCAGCATCGCCCTAGACTGACCGGAACGCTCCGAAATCAGTCTGATTTTCTCTTCGTGCTAGCGGTCGTGATTTGTCCGGGAGATGGTGCCGGGCCCTAACGCGAATGCAGGGCGCGGTAGATCGAAGCAAGTCGCATGTTGTGGTGATGCAGGTCGAAATGCGCGCGCACGCGATCCGCTGCTGCCTGCGCCATTTCCCGCCGTGCCGTTTCATCCTTCGCGAGCCGGCAGATGGCATCTGCGAGGCGCTCCGTGTCGCCGGGCTGAACCAGGATGGCCGAACGGTCATCCACCAACTCGGGAATGCCTCCCACGGGACAACTGACGACGGGCAATCCATAGGACATGGCCTCCAGTACGGACATCGGCATGCCTTCCGCATAGGAGGGAAGGACGTAGGTGTGAGCGGAAAGGAAAGCCTGCTCCCGTTCCTTGCCCCCGATCCAGCCCAGATAGCGGACACGCCCGGCCAGCGCCGGAGATGCGGACAGGCGGCCCGTCAGACGCTCCACATCGCCGTTTCCGCCGATGGCAAGGCGGACTTCCACGCCCCGTCGGCATGCGGCTTCCATCGCCTCCAGAAGGTCGAAGAGGCCCTTGCGCTCGCCGATCAAGCCCATGAACAGCAGTTCCAGCGGCTCTTCCGGCGACGTTCGTCCTGGCGATTGCAGGGCAGGCACGGATACCGCGTTGGGCAGCACCACGGCTTGCGACAGCCCGAATTCCGCCGTCAGGTCGCGGCGCCAGCTTTCCGACAGGCATAGAACGACATCGAACCGCCGCAGGAACCATCGTACGAACCGTCGACGCCCATGCGGCAGCCTGGCATATTCGACCATGAAGTTCGCGCCGTGGAAATGAAGGATGCTTTTCGTTCTCCGCATCAGAAGCGGCAGGATGACGGCCGCCTTGCGATAAAGGCTGGGAAAGTCGCCGACATGGACATGGATCATGTCCGGCGGGCGGTGCAGGGCCAATCTCACGGCTTGCATAAGGGCGCGACCTGCCACAGCAAGCTTTTTCACACGCGAGCCGTCTGCATGGGTCTGTTTGAAGGTCATCTCGAACGCGCGGGCTAGCTCGGATCCCCGATAGTTGGAAACCACCGTCGATATCCCGCCCCGCGTATCATCGAGAGGCGAGAAGTGCGCGATTCGAATAGGATGATCCACCAGTGCTCTCCGGCTTCGGCTTGGAGGACGGTCAGGAGGCCTGCCGTGTGCGCTCGGTATAGTCTCCATCCAGAAACGCCCGGTATGCGTCGGCGATGCCCTCTTCCAGCCCTATGCGCGGATTCCAGCCGAGTGCGCGCAACTTCGCCGCACTCATCAGCTTGCGCGGCGTGCCATCCGGCTTGGAGAGATCGTGCACGATTTCCCCCGTGAAGCCGACGACCTTGCAGATGAGCCGGGTCAGTTCCAGGATCGTCACGTCCTCGCCGAGCCCGACATTGATGTGCCCATCGCCGGAATAGTTCTTCATCAGGTGGACGCAGGCGTCGGCGCAGTCATCGACGTGCAGGAACTCACGCCGCGGTGTTCCCGTGCCCCAGACGGTAAGCTCCGGCAGACCGTCGACCTTTGCCTGGTGGGCCTTGCGGATCAGCGCCGGCACCACATGGCTGGACGTCAGGTCGAAATTGTCGCCCGGCCCATAGAGATTGGTCGGCATGGCGGAGATGAAGTCGTCGCCATACTGCTTGCGGTAGGCTTGGCAAAGCTTGATGCCCGCGATCTTGGCGATCGCGTACCACTCGTTGGTCGGCTCCAGCTCTCCCTTAAGCAGGGCCTCTTCCACAATGGGCTGATCGGCAAACTTCGGATAGATGCAGGAGGAGCCGAGGAACAGCAGCTTCTGCACTTTCACCCGGTGCGCGGCGTGAATGATATTGGTCTCGAGAACGAGATTCTCGTACAGGAATTCCGCCGGATAGGTGTCGTTCGCCAGGATGCCACCGACTTTCGCGGCGGCCAGGAAGACGGCGTCGGGGCGGTGGTCCTCCATCCATGCCTCGACATCGGCCTGGCGGGTGAGGTCGAGCTCTTTCCGCGTCGCGGTCAGGATGTCGCAATCTTCCTGCGCGAGACGCCGGACGATCGCGGCCCCGACCATTCCACGATGCCCGGCGACGAAGACTCTCTTGCCGGCAAGGTTGTAGGCGCCCTCACGCATGAGGGTTGCTCTGTGCGTTGAAGGTCTTGCTCTGCATGGACTTGAAATCCTGCTCGACCATTTCACCGACGAGCTGGTCGAGATTGATCTCATGTTTCCAGCCGAGCTGGCGGTGCGCCTTGGCCGGGTTGCCGATGAGGAGCTCGACTTCGGTGGGGCGGAAGTAACGCGGATCGACTTCTATGAGGAGGCGTCCGGAGGCCTTGTCGTATCCCTTTTCGTCGACGCCCTCACCACGCCATTCGATGGCGATGTCGAGTTTCGCAAAGGCCTTTTCGACGAAGGAGCGCACGGTATGGGTTTCGCCGGTGGCCAGGACGTAATCGTCGGGGATTTCCTGCTGAAGCATCAGCCACATGCCCCGAACATACTCGCGGGCATGGCCCCAGTCACGTTTCGCGTTGAGGTTCCCGAGGTAGAGCTTGTCCTGGAGACCGAGGCGAATGGCCGCCGCTGCGCGGGTGATCTTGCGCGTGACGAAGGTTTCACCGCGAATGGGACTTTCGTGGTTGAACAGAATGCCGTTGGAGGCGTGCATGCCGTAGGCCTCGCGGTAATTGACGACGATCCAGTAGGCGTAGAGCTTGGCGGCGGCATAGGGGGATCGTGGATAGAACGGCGTCGTCTCGCTCTGCGGCACTTCCTGCACCTTGCCGTAGAGCTCGGACGTGGACGCCTGATAGAAGCGGGTCTTGCCGGTCAGGCCGAGCAGGCGGATGGCCTCCAGAAGGCGCAGCGTGCCCATGCCGTCGGCGTTGGCCGTGTATTCGGGGGTCTCGAAGGAGACGTGCACATGGCTCTGGGCGGCCAGGTTGTAGATCTCGTCGGGCTGGGTTTCCTGCACGACGCGGATCAGGTTCGTGCTGTCCGTCATATCGCCGAAATGCAGGATGAACCGCGGATCTTCGACATGAGGGTCTTCGTAGAGGTGCTCGATGCGATCGGTGTTGAAGGAGGAGGAACGCCTCTTGATGCCGTGAACCGTATAGCCCTTTTCGAGGAGAAGTTCGGACAGATAGGCCCCGTCCTGTCCCGTCACACCGGTGACGAGGGCCACCTTGCCATTACTTTCTACACGCTTGCCCATCGGGTCCCAGTCTTTCATATAATCATTCAATTGGATGGAAGGCGACATGCTCGATGCGCCGATCGTGATAATCGGCGCTACACTAGCCGGAATTTTTTGCTGCACAACACTCCCCGGCTCCTATAGTTAACTGCCGATTCTTCTTTGCGAAGTAAAAATGCGTATCTCGTAAACACAAGGATAGTCTTAATCGCGGGTACCTTCGGCCGCAAAGCCACACCGGGCCTGCCTCTTCCCTTTCCGTCCGTACCTATCGCCTGGAAATAGAACCTTGCATATGCACCAACCGCCCAAACCTCGCCAGTTCTCCATTCTGGGGATTCCAGTGAGTATCGTCGACCTGAAACGCAGCGCCGACCTCGTAAGCCGGTGGGCTGGCGGGAGCGGCGCCAAAACCGTATTCGTGCGCGAGGTGGCGAGCCTGATGGCCGCGGTGGATGAGCCCTACCTTGCAACCCTGCACCAGAAGGCCGACCTGGTCGTGCCGGACGGCGTCCCGCTCGTCTGGACCGGACGGCTGCGTGGCATCGGCAGCGAGCTTGGCCGGGTCCCGGGCGCGGACCTGTTGGATGCGGTCTGCCGGCATTCGCTGTCCACCGGGCAATCGCATTATTTCTTCGGCGGCAAGCCGGGCGTGGCCGAAGAGATGGTCAAGCGCCTTGCCGAGCGCCACCGTGGCCTTGCCGTCGCCGGAACCTTGTCGCCGCCCTTCAGGGAGATCGGCCCGGATTTCAAGATGGAGGGGCAGGCGCTGGCGGAGTTGGAGGAAATCAGGCAGGCCAATCCGGATTTCATCTGGGTTGGCATATCGAGCCCCAAGCAGGAATACTGGATGATGCAGGCCGCCGAGCGGCTTCCGCGAGGCGTATTGATCGGCGTCGGCGCTGCGTTCGACTTCCATTCCGGCGCGGTGAGGCGCGCGCCGCGCTGGATGCGCGACAACGGCCTTGAATGGCTGCATCGATTGAGTAGTGAGCCGCGGCGGCTCTGGCGTCGCTATCTGGTCCTGGCGCCGCGCTTCGTCTTCGCCGTCGCCCTGGAATCGGTTCGTCGCAAGGTGTGACGGTTCCCCGTGTTTACCTTCCCGTCCGATTCCCGATGACACAGACCATGATGCATCTATGCTCGCAGGTGGCCTTCAGGTCTCGCTGCCGGCGTCTGACTTGTGGATAGCCTTCATCCTTTGGAACGGGACTTGGGGTCAAACGCAATGAAGCTGTTCAGTCTCCTGTCCCTTCTTTTCGCCCTGGCTATGGGCACGGCAGTGCACGCTGCCCCGTTGGCGCTTCATCGCGGCATCAGCGTCCAGGACTGGCTGAACTGGTCTCCGCTCGATTCGGACGGCACTTATCGCTGGCCGCCTTATCGTAGTGAGACGGAATGGATGACGCTTGCCCGCCCGCTCTCCGATTGGCCGCAGTCCGACCAGTTCCAGCGCATTCGGGCGATGGGCTTCGATTTCGTAAGGCTGAGCGTCGACCCCGGTCCGCTCCTGGCCAGTGAGGGAGAGCGGCGCGAGCAGGCGCTGGCGGTTCTAGAACGGGCCGTCGAGCGTGTGACCTCTGCTGGCCTGAAGGTCGTATTCGATCTACACGCTGCTCGCCAGGTGCCTGCCTACAGCATCGACATGATAGGCCGCGGGGCCAACAGTCCTGGCGTTGCGCAGTATCGCGGGATGGTTCGGCGTGTCGCGGCCATGCTGACACGCTTCGATGCCGGCCTGGTCGCGCTGGAGCCGTTCAACGAGCCGGAATATTATCCTTGCGACGAAACCGATACCGGCGACTGGCAGCGCATCATGGCTGCGACAGTCGCTGACATCCGTGCGATCAGCAGGGACTTGACGATCATCGTGACGGGCGCCTGCGGCGGCAGCATCACGGGCCTCGTCGACCTGGATCCGAGCTTCGACGATCCCCGCCTTTACTACAGTTTCCACATGTATGAGCCGCACAGCTTCACCCATCAACTGTCGAGCGCCACGCAGCCGTTCAATTCGAGCCTGCCCTGGCCGGCGGCCATCGGCTCGCCCGACGAGGCCGTCGCGCATCTGAAGAGCTACATGACGGCGGCCGGAATAGGCGAGGGGGAGCAGGCTGCGAACCTTGCCGCGGCACGTGACCCGATCGCCCGGTATTTTGCGGAGAACTGGGGTTTTCCGCAACTTCAGGCGCGTATCAATGAGGCGGTCAATTGGGCAGAAAGGCACCGAATCCCGACGAGCCGGCTGTTCATGGGGGAATTCGGCTGCTACGGCCTAGCCGCCGATGGACGCTCGGGGGCGCGCGACGAAGATCGGTTGCGCTACCTGGCGGCCGTCCGGCTGGAGGCGGAAGGACGTGATATCCCTTGGGCCGTCTGGGAATACAGCAATCCCCACGGCATCAGTCTGATCGCGCCATGGGGGGCGGCCGTTCCTGATGGCGGAATGTTGTATGCGCTGGGATTGCCATAGTGATCGTGCAGCTTTCGCGGGAGCTTGCTGCTCTTCTTTTCGCTGGCACGCGAATCAATCAATGATTGTGCCATTTCCGCTATTACTGCGGCGCGGCTGGAGTTCCGTGACGTCGTCGTTTGCATGCGCGAAACAGCCTCACCTATGCCTCTGAACGGGCTCTCCAGCGGCGTGTTTTCGGTACGGAATATATATCTTAAGTTTCTATTGAGCATTGCATTCTAAAACAAGGAACCGCCGCGAGAATGCCAAGTGAGTCGTCAGGCATGCCGTTTGCCAGGAGTTGATCCATGTCAGTGCTTTCAGACGTCCCCAAGGGAAGTCCGGTCGTGCGCACGCTCACGCGTGACCATGCCAAGCCCCTTGGCCGTAAGATCAAGGACAGGGATTTGCCGCATGTGGAAAGGCAGATGCCGATTCCAATGGCTACGGACAGCTCTACCGCGATCGACAAGGTCGGCGAGTTTCTCGAATTCGATTTTCGCAAGATGTCCGATTGGTTGCGCGCCGGGATGAAGGGCGCTGTCGTCCTCGCCCTTGTCGGCGGCCTTGCGGGCGGAGCTTACGGCCTCCTGAGCAAGCGGCTCTATACCGTCGGAACCGATATCCTCATCAATCCGTCTAACCTCCAGGTGGTCGCCAACGATCTTTACGCGGCGCCGACCCAAGGGGACAACCAGGTGCTGGCGGTGCGCAGCAAACTGCGCGTACTGACCTCCCGCAACGTGCTGCTGCACGTGGTGGACGAGTTGGGCCTGACGCGCGATCGCGAATTCAACGATCCTTCGCCGGGCTTGCTTTCCTCCCTGATCGGCTCCCGTTCCGGTGGCGCCGCTTCGGATCCTCGTACTGCGGTGCTGGAAGTGCTCGGCAAGCGGATTGTTGCTAAGGCCGACGAGACCTCGTTTGTCGCGACCCTGTCCGTCTCCGCAGAAACCGTCGACAAGGCGATCCGTATCTCGCAGTCCGTGGTGACAGGCTTCCAGGACGAACTGGCCAAGGCCGAATCCGACGGGGCCGCGCGGGCCGCGCGGGCCATTGACGACCGGCTCGACCAGCTCAAGCAGGAGGTGCAGGCGGCCGAGGCGAAGGTGGAATCCTATCGACGGACGCATAACCTCGCCTCGAGCCAGGGCCAGCTCGTCAGCTCGCAAAGCATGACCCAAGTCAACAGCGAGATGATCACTGCCCAGTCCCGTGTAATCGCCGCACAGGCCGCCTATGACGCCGTCCTTGCCGCCGGTTCCAACGCTACCACCCAGGATCCTGTCGCCTCTGCGTCGCTTGCCGCATTGCGCACCCGGGCGAGCGGTCTGCAACAGGAACTCGACGGGTTGTCGATGACCTATGGTCCGCGCTATCCGCGGCTGGCGCAGCTACGTGCCGAACTCGATGCCGCCAACGGACAGATCAAGACCGAGCTGTCACGTATCCTTGCCAAGGCCCGCTCGAGCCTGGAGGAGGCGAAGGCTTCCTTCAAGGCGCTCGACACCAAGATGAAGGACATGACGGGCACGGTCTTCACGGATAACGAGGTGCAGGTCGCCTTGCGCGAACTCGAACGCGATGCCGCCTCCAAGACCGCGGTGTATGAAAGCTTCCTCGCGCGTGCGCATCAGATAGCCGAGCGTGAGCAGATCGACACCACCAATGTAAGGGTCATTTCCACCGCCGTGCCTCCGCAAAGCCGGTCCTGGCCGCCGCGCACCAGCCTTCTCATCGTCGTAGGCGTCGTTCTCGGCCTTGCTGCCGGCCTCTTCCTAGCGCTTGCGCGCGGCATGCTGCGTGAACTGCGGGACCCTCAGCCGGCGGCCGCCGAGCAGCGCGCCTGATCCCTCATGGTGAGGCGCATCCTCTTCCACGCACCCAGTCTGGCCGGCGGCGGCGCCGAACGGGTAATCGTGCTGATGGCCAACGAGATGGCTGCGCGCGGCCATGAGGTGACGCTGCTGGTCTGGAACGGGCAGGGGCCGAATGCGGACCTGCTGTCACCTGTCGTCGATCTCGTCGACCTCCACTTCCCCATGCGCGGGGATGGGTTCGGCAAGGTGAAGACGCTCCAGGGGCTGGCAAGAACCGTGCGGATGCTGCGCGCCTTCCGGCCGGACGCCGTTTTCAGCGCGCCCGACTTCGCAAATCTCGTCATGGCCGCCGCCCTGACCCTTGCACGAAGCCGTGCACGCTTCTTTCCGGGCTTTCACGGTGCAGCGGCCCTCAAGTCGGAAAAGATCGGCGCGATCCTCGCAGACCGCCTCACCGGCTTCGTGGCCGCGCGTGCGACGCGTGCCATCGCCGTCTCCAAGGGAGTTGGCCGCGACCTTGTGCAAAACGGCTATCCGCTCGAGAAGATCGCTGTCATCTACAATCCGCTGCCGCCCGAGGGCATGGGCATGCCGGGTCCGCATCCCTGGCTTCAGGCGCTTGAGGCGATGGGCGAAGGCCCGGTGATCGGCACCCTCGGCCGTCTTGTCGCCGTCAAGGATCATGCGACCCTCCTGCGCGCCTTTGCGATCCTGCGCGCCAGCCGTAAGGCCCGGCTCGTGATCTTCGGCGAAGGTCCCCTCGAAGCCGAGACAAGGGCGCTGGCGACCGATCTTTCCATCGCGGATGATGTCCTCTTCGCCGGCTACATCAACGATCCCGCCGCGTGCTACGCTGCCCTCGATCTCCTCGTCCTCTCTTCCACCAGTGAAGGTTTTGGCAACGTGCTGATCGAGGCCATGGCTCACGGTGTTCCGGTCGTGTCCACCGATGCGCCGCATGGGCCGCGCGAAATTCTCGACGACGGCCGTTTCGGCCCTCTCGTCCCCATCGCAGATCCAACGGCCCTCGCCAGCCAATTGCAGAATTCGCTTGAGAGGCCAATCGATTCCGAACTGCTCAGGCAAAGAGCCGACGAGTTCAAAATCAATGTCATTGCTGACAAATACGAGGGGCTCTTCGCCTGATAAGGTTTAACGTTGGGAAAAATTCTCCTTCTCACCCGTGAAAGGAACTCGAGGCGCTGGCATGCCGCGCTCGTCGAGCGTCTTGAGGCGGCGGGTCACGAGATCTCCATCAGTAAGCTGGCTGAAGCCGGAACCGGTCGGCATGCGCTCGATCGGGCCCTGGCGGTCGAACGCCATTTTTTCAATGTCTCGCTCGCTCAATTGGCCGCCCCGATGGCGCCGAAGAGCTCCGACAAACACGATCTCGTCATCGATCTGACCGGGACGGCCGGTGCGCAGGACAAGCCCGTGCTCAGCCTGGAGATTTTCGGCTCCGGCAATGTCATCGACGGAATCTCCCGTGCGGCAGCGGCGCGGCAGTCGGCGGAATTCGTTGCCCGGCTCGACGGTGTTGCGGTCGGGCGTGCTCGTCCTGCCATTTCCAATGGACTGCAGGTATCGCGCATCCTCGATGAGCTGCTCGTCGGCGCCATCTCGCTGACCGTGCAGGTCGCGAACCGTTTCCTCGACGGCACGCTCAAACCGGCTGTGGAACGGCCGGCCGACCGCGCGCCCTGTGGCGGCTTCCTACGAGCCTATCTTTCCTTCGCTGCCGCCGCGCTTTTCGCTCGCCTCGGACGCAAACGCGCTGTCCATTGGCAAGTCGCCTATCGCATGATCGATGGGCCCGGCGTTGCCGAAACCGGCAGGCTCGATGGAGAAGCCTATTCTATTCTCGCCGACGACGGCGAACGCTTCTATGCGGATCCATTTGTTTTCGAGCACGACGGTCGTCACTATCTCTTCGTTGAGGAATTACCCTACAATACCGGGAAAGGGGTCATCTCCGTCTCCGTGCTGGACGACAACGACCGGTTCAGCCTGCCGCAAGTCGTGCTCGAGGAGCCGCATCATCTTTCTTATCCCCAGATATTCGCCGAGAACGGCGAGATATACATGATCCCCGAAAGCGGCGCGGCACGCGAGGTCGTTCTCTATCGTGCCGCCCGGTTTCCCGACCGGTGGGAGCGCCAGGCCGTTCTCATCGAGGGGCGGAATCTGAACGACATGACGCTCCTGCGTTCGGAAGGAGCCTACTGGCTGTTCGGCACCGAAAAAATCGGCAACGGCAACCCGTCGGACACGATGGTCGTCTACCGTGCGCCTGCTCTTGAGGGGCCGTGGGTGCCGCATCCCATGAATCCCATAGTGATCGACGAAGCGGGTGCACGGCCAGGCGGTGCGTTCATTCGCCGGGACGGGCGGATATTCCTGCCCGTGCAGGACTGCTCGCGAATATATGGGGGAGGCCTTGGTCTAATGGAGCTTATGCGACTGGACGAGACAGCGGTCGTCTTTGGTTCGGTCGTTCCGATAGAAGGCGGTCCGGCATGGGTTCGCTCGGGTACGCATACGCTCAACCGAGAGGGGCGGCTCGAAGTCGTGGATAGCTGCGGCTGAACGGCTGTTAGGTTCGCCCGATACGGGGCTTGCCGCCGGTTGCGGCGGAGCCTGGCGTGCGAGTGGCCGGTGTCGGCACGGATAAGCCCGCCGATATGGATGAAGGCATGAGTGGCGAAGGGCGCCGATAGGCGATCAACAGGACGAAGATCATCGCCACCACGGATGTCTTCTCGGTGAATGTGTTGTTAGACAGCGAGGCGATGACGAACACGGCGGCGCCGAGTTGCGCCGAGCCGGCCGCACCGCGGATGAGCCGGGAAAAAAGGCGAACGAGCGCCACTGTGAACACGATCGCGGCTGGCAGACCGAATAGCATCGTCAATACGACCGGAGCGCTCTCGATGAATTCCAGGCCCAGCTTCTTGTTCACGACGAACATCAGGTCGTCGATATGCACGCCCATCATGATCTGCGACCAGCTGAAATATTCGAAGACACGATAGATCGTGACGCGGGCCATGAAGCTGTCGTCCACGATGCCGCCTCTGAAGCGTTCCAGAAAACCCGCACCTGCGAGCACGACGATGAGAACGACGCTCAATGGAATGAGGAGGAGAAGGACGATGCTCTTCGCCCGGCGTTCCGTCCGTTTCGACAGCTTCGGCCAGCGCGTGAAGAGCAGGAGAAGGAGCAGTTCGACCGAAGCGAGCACGAAGGCTGTTCGGGCCGTCGAGATGGCGGACCCGATATAAAGCGTGAAGATCGCGAGAAGCCGCATCCAGAGTGGCCAGCGCGTCGCGGCAACGAAGCCGATGCCGGTCGCGGACATCGCGCCGAGGGTCAAGGGATGTCCCGTCAATCCAATGGGGCGAAACACGTCGCGTATCGGGGGATAGGGGAGCAGGCGTGCCTGCATGATCGCCTCGCCGAAGCCGATGACCGCGCTCGCGACCAGAAAGACCAGCGTGATATCGCCAAGCAGCCGGCGCATGTCGGGAGGCAGCGTGAGCATGATCATGCAGGCGCATCCGGCCATGACATAGGTATCTATGATGAAGCCGACCGACCCCGAGCGCCCCACCGCGCCAAGATAGAAGATCAGCACCACCATCAGGCACGAAAAGAGCAGCAACGATCTGAAAAGGGCGATGTCGCTGCCCTGGAGGACGAACGGCCGGGAGGCGAGGGCGAATGGGAGCAGCAGGAATATGCCGATCGTTCCGAAATGCAGCTTCTCATATATCGCGCCGCCCGTATCGGTATAGGTGACGAACAGGTTCATCACATGCGGCGACATGTAGAAGCGCAGCTGGAAGAAGAAGGCTGCGCACAGGAAGATCGCCATGACCAGTGTCTTCTGCCGGGAGGCGCTCAGCGATGGCGATTGATCCGGCACGGATCTGGCGTAGCTCATGGCTCACTCAAGGCGATTGCGTTGAATCCGGATACGAGAACGGCGAATCTCGCACAATGACCGGATCATGGCAGTAGAACCGTAAATATCCAGCTTCGCAAGACGATATGCGGAGCCCCCGAAGGCTTGGGCCGCGCGCCGCTACAACCGGCTGCGCACGGCCGCAAGTCCCCGCCGCGCTTCCGCGGGATAGCACAGCGCATTGACGGCGAAGAAGATGAGACCCGCAGCCGATCCTGCCAGCGCCAGGCGGAAGACGGCATGTGTGCCGCCGAGCGAATGGCTGATGAACGCGGCCGCGCCGCCTACGGCGAGCGAGGTGGCGAGCGCCGTCGCAAGCGCGCGCCAGGGCAGGGGCACCGGTGTCAGCCTCTCGCTGATCACCACGGAGACCAGGAGGTTTATCACGGCGCCTCCGGCGAGCGCCGCGGCGGCGCCGACCTCGCTCATTGTCGGGATGAGCAGGAAGGAAAGGCCGATGGTGCTGACCGAGCCGAAAAGCTTGCTGACGATGAGCAGCCAGGGTCTTTTGTGGGCATAGACCACCGCGCCATAGACGAAATCAGCAAGGTTCGTGCAGACGGCGCTGACGGCTACGATCCCGAACAGCAGGTTGTAGGGGCCGTCGTAATTTTCCGGTAGCAGCAGCTCCGTCAGGTCATGGCCGAGCGCGGCGAGAAGAGCGGCGACCGGAAGGCTGAAAGTGAAGATAAGGGAAAGGAACTGCTTGAAGAGGGCTGCGGCGGCCGCCGGTCCTTCTTCGTCGAAGCGGCCGACCGCCTCGGGGAATGCCCCCATGTTGATGGCATTCGCGATCATGTCGACGGGCTGCCGGGCGAGGGCATAGGCGGCCGCGAAGACGGCGACGGCGGAGGCGCCGTGATAGATCTTGAGGAAGATTCGTTCCGCGTTGGCGAGGCCGAAGCTGACGAGCGCGATCGCGATGATCGGCAGCCCGAGGGCGAAGAACTCACGATGGGTGAAGCGCGGCGGACCGGGAACGATCTTCCGGGCGGCGACAATGCCGCTGATGACGCCGGCCGTCAGCATGCCGAGGCTCGATGCGAGCGAGATCGCAACAAAGGTATCGTGCTCCGCCAGCATGGCGAGGATCGGAAAGACGAGCTGCAGCAGGGCCCGCAGGAATTCCATCATGGCGTAGGTCGTATGCCGCTGCTGCATCTGGAGGATGACGAGACCGTAGCGGGCGACCGCGCCGGCGACGAGATAGCCGCAGACGGCGATCGAGAAATCGGTCCAGCGCTCGGGCGCGACATAGCCGCTGGCGACGATGGAGACGACGATGGCGAGCAGCGTCGTGAAGAGCAGGATCGTGCCGGCACGCGAGAGGCTTCCGCTGGTCACGTCTCCCTTGCCTCCGAGCCGCAACAGTGAAATGCGCAGCCAGTTCGTCAGCGCGACGTCCGTCATTTCGCCGACGGTTACCACCAGCGTCAGCAAACCGTATTCCGTCTGATCTATCAGGCGCGTGGCGATGACGAGAAACAGAAGTGCGGAAATGCGCGTCAGCAGGATGGCCGGGCCATATATGAGCGTGGATTTGAGCAGCAACGGGTATTCCTTGGGATGGCTGGCCGTGAGCCTGCGCCAGAATGCAGGATTTAGCGAAATCCTAGTGGCAAAGTGTTAACAGCTATGTGCTGCCGCCCGACGGTTTAAAATAAGAAGAAAACCCTATTCCGGCTGCGGCGTTGTCGGTCAAGCCGGGAGAAGTCTTTCGCAGATCGGGCCTTGCATGGCCCTGCCGCAAGGGCTCCGGCAGCATATGCGTTCTGTCGAGCAGTATGACAATCGGCATCATGCCGAATAACCTCGCTTGAATTGGATGTTAACCCAAATGGCCTAGAGCGTAATCCCTAATCTAAAAGACTGGCGGAACGGTAAATGACGAAGCGTCTCAGCGGGATTGCATTTCGACCGTTCGACCGGCTTCCGCCGATGACAGGAGACACCCATGCTTGACGTGCAGCGCCCGCCGGTCGCCGGTGTGCATCCGGCGGCGGAGCCGATGACGTTTTCCGGAACGGTCGGGCTGTTCACGGCGGCGCAGGGGGCGGTGCGACCCTTGGCAGTGCTGTTTGCCAGCCCCTGGGGGCTGGAGGAAATGTGCACGCGAAAATTTCGGCGCATCCTGGCCGAACGGCTGGCTGAGGAGGGAATTGCGAGCTTGCGCTTCGATTATCCAGGTACGGGCGATGCGCTGGACGGGACCGAATTTCGCGCCGGGATGGAAACGTGGACGGAGTCGCTGCTCGCTGCCATGCGCCTGCTCCAGGAGCGTTCGGGGTGCGCACAGCTGGTGATCGTCGCCGAGGGCGTCGGAGCGGTGGTCGCAGGTCTTGCGGCGGATCGGCTGGCGAACCTCGAGGGCATCGCATTCCTCGCGCCCGTCGTTTCCGGACGCGCGCATGTGCGCGAGCTGTCCGTCTTTTCCCGCCTGATCGAGGACAAGCTGGGGCTGAAGAAGAGGGATACGGCGGCAGCTCTGGAGATCGCCGGGCTCGCCCTGCCGCAAGAGATCGAGGCAGGTCTTCGCGGTGTCGATCTGATGAAGACGGACAAGGCGCCAGCTCGGAACGTTGCGGTTTTCATGCGCGACAACCATCCGGAGGACGCCGCTTTCGCCGCCTATGTCCGCACGCTCGGCGCGAATGTCCTTGAAGCACCCTTCGAAGGATTCGAGAAGCTCACATCCAATCCGACGCTTGCCGTCGTACCCGAGCCGGTCGTTGCGAATCTGGTCTCGTGGGTGGCAGGCCTGGCGCCGCGCGATCCTGCCTTGCAGGCGCCACCGCTGCATGAATGGCCCGCGAGCCATTACGGCGATGGCTATGTAGAGACCGCCGTGCGAATCGGCGAGGGCGGTCGGATGGTCGGCATCCTTTGCGCGCCCGCGGAAGCGCATATTCCGGCTGGTCCGGCGGTGCTATTCCTGTCGTCGGGCTATGATCGATCCACAGGCTGGGGGCGTTCGACCGTCGAGTTCGCACGCGCTCTTGCCAAGGAAGGCACCGGCTCATTGCGCTTCGACTGCGCCAATATCGCCGATAGCCCGCCGGTAGAGGGGTTTGCCGGACAGGTCCTTTACGATCCGGTGCAGGTCGGGGATGTTCGCGAGGCGACCGACTTTCTCGCGGAAGCGGGGACGAAGTCCGTGATCCTGGCGGGGCGTTGCAGCGGTGCCTATCTCGGGCTGCAGGCCGCGGTGGCCGATGAGCGGATTACCGGTGTAGTGGCCGTCAATCCGATCGTCTTCCGCTGGCACGACGGGCAATCCGTCGACGAGGCGCTGGACAATCCGCTTCAGACCCTGGAACACTATGGCCGCCGCTTCATCGAGAAGGAAACGTTGCTGCGTGTCTTCAGAGGCGAGATCGACGTGGTGCAGAAGGGCCGGGATGTGCTGGGGCGGCTCCTGGTACGCGCCGTCCGGCCGCTCACGAGGGTTTTCGGCGGCATTTCGCGGCGGGAGCGAGCCGTCTTTTCGGATTTCCGCATGCTGCGGGATCGCGGCGTTCGCGTCGCCCTTCTATATGGAGCCGATGAGTTCGGCCTGGAGGAGTTCGCGCTTTTCTTCGGCAAGGATGGGCGAGGGCTAAGGCGCTTCGGGAACATGCGCCTTTCGATCGTTCCCGACACCGACCATAATTTCACGCCGGCCCATGCCCGCGCGCACTACCTCGACGCCATCCGGTCGCTGGCTTCCCGTTAAAGCCCGTGCTTGACCACGGAGCGCAACCGCCCGAGGACCCGGTAGAACAGCGACAGGGGAAGCGGGAAGGGGCGGCGCGTGACGGCGGCTTTCCTGACATAGCGGTCGATGCGCCAGGTCGCCCAGCTGCCCGCGCGGAAATAGGCGACGTCTCCGACGGCCAGGGTGCGGGCGCTGCCGTCCTCGGCGGTCACATGGACCTCGCCTTCGAGAATCACGACCATTTCATCCCAGCCGAAGAACCAGCGAAACTCGCCGGCCGTGCAATCCCAGACCACCGTCGAGGCGCATTTGTCCGCCGGCTGGGAGTGGAAGGCGGCGCGGGCGACCGGGTTGCCGGACAGTATCCAGTCGGGATTGATCGGCCGTGACACCATCGGCAAGGTATCGGGACCAGCGGCGACGAAGGTGTCCGGCTCCGGACGCATCGGTGCGTAGCCCCTGTAGAGGGAAGTTGCGATCGCTGCGGTCGCGGTAACAAATTGCCAGTTCATCGGAACTCCATCCATCTTTGCCGGGCGGAGGATAGCGCGTGGGAATCAGCAATCGGTTGAAGGGAAAGCTAAGATTTTAACGGCTTCGTCCGTGCACGCGGCTGCCGTTTCGCCTTGCGCTTGCCATGCCCCGGGATAACGCCATATTGCGGCTAGGACGAATGGAGGTTTTGGGATGAGCTATGATGCGATCAGGCGGCCGGAAGAGGTTGTCGGCTATTGGTGCGAGACCCTGACGGCGAAGGACTGGTGGCAGGGGACGCCGGAGCTCGATGGGCGGGTGCGCGAGCAGTTCGCCGCCACGCATCTTGCCCTTTCCCGCGAAGTGTCGCCGGAATGGCGGGCGAGCCCCGAGGCGCGGCTTGCGGCGATCATCGTGCTCGACCAGTTTCCCCGCAACATGTATCGCGCCTCGCCGATGGCCTTCGCCACAGACTGGATCGCCCGACGCGAGGCGCGGCTCGCGCTGGAGGCGGGGGCCGACAAGCTGGTGGACTATGGGCGCCGGCATTTCTTCTACATGCCCTTCGAACATTCCGAGGACCTTGCCGACCAGGACCTCTGCGTTTCGCTGTTCGAGGCGCATGGCGACGAGATGTATCTCGACTATGCGGTGCGGCATCGGGACGTCATTGCGGAATATGGCCGCTTCCCCCACCGCAATGCCTTCCTCGGGCGGGTCTCGACCCATCATGAGGAGGCTTATCTCGCGGAGCCGGGCGCCGGATTCTAGCACCAGTTTAAAATGGCCGCATTCATGGCTAGAAGAGTGCGGAATCGCATGATCGCGATGCGTCGTTCTTTCAGCGAGGGGCCTTTGCCTATACTCCGCCTTCTCTCCATGTTTTTCGTGGTGCTGCTGCTTGCGGTTTCGCCTGTCTCCGCGCAGACGGCGGCCGCGCCCGCCGCCGATGCGACGACGCAATTGCAGCAGGCGAGCGCCGATCTCGACAAGGCCGGCCAGCAGCTCGCCTCCATTCGCGAGCGGGTCGAGAAGTTCAAGGATGACGATACGCGCCTCGTCGACCTGAAGGTCGAGGTCGAGGCGCTGAACCGGTCGATCATTGCCATATCCGTCGCGACGCGGCCGCGGCTGGAGGCGATCAAGGCGCGCCAGACGGAGCTTGGCGATCCGCCGGCCGAAGGCGCGCCGGCCGAGGCGGATGTCGTCGTCGCCGAGCGCAAGAAACTGGCGGCCGAGCGCAACGAGATCAATGCGCTGACCGGGGAGGCGGAGAACCTCTCCATCGAGGCAACGAAGCTCTCCAACCGCGTCACCGAGATCCGCCGGCAACTCTTCACCGATGCGATCCTCAAGCGCACCGAAATCAGCTCCACGCTCTTTACCGAAGCCTCCGGCGCCCTTGCCGACGAGACGCAGACGCTTCGCCGCACGGCCACCGCCTGGACGCAGTTCGTCTGGAAATACAAGCGCATGCAGCTTCTGGGCGCGGTCACCCTGTCGCTGCTGGCCGCGCTCATCCTGCTTTCCGGCAGCTACCGGCTGTTCTCGCCCTATATCACGCGTGCCGCCCGGCAGGAGAAGCCGCACTATATTACCCGCCTTTCCGTCGCCTTCTGGTCGACGGTGCTGCCGACGACGGCGGCCGGCGCCTTCGCGGGGGCCAGCTACTTCTTCCTCGACGCGTTCAAGGTGCTGCGGAGCGATATCGCGCCGCTGGTCGCAGTGGCGCTCGGCGTGACGGTTGCCATCTATTTCGTCGCGCAGCTCGCCAATGCGGTGCTGTCGCCGGGGGATGGCCACTGGCGGCTGGTGCGGGTTTCCGACCGGGGCGCCCGGCTTCTCTGGTTGCTGATCTTCGGCATGGCCATCGTCAACGGCGCGGATTTCTTCCTCGGCACGATCAGCGAGGTGCTCGGCTCGCCGGTGGTTCTGACGGTGGTGAAGAGCTTCTTCGCCTCCATCGTCATCGGCGCCCTGCTGGTGGTGACCGCCTTCATCAAGCCGGTGCTGCGGCAGGGTGAAATGCCCGGCTCGCAGGGGCGGCCCTGGCCGCGCTCGATCTTCGTTTTCCTGATCCTGATCGGCCTCGGCCTCATCTTCTCGGCGCTGCTCGGCTATGTCGGCATGGCCCGGTTCGTCGCCACCCAGATCGTCGTGACGGGCGCGGTGGTGGTGACGATGTATATCGGCTTCCTGTCCGGCCGCGCCGTTTCCGGGCCCAACGCCTTCGCGGAAACGGCGGTCGGCAAGCGGATGGAAGAGCGCTTCGGCCTCAGCCAGGTCGCGCTCGACCAGATCGGGCTTGCGGCGGGGCTGGCGATCTATCTGCTGCTCTTCGTCTTCTTCGTGCCGCTCATCCTGCTGCAATGGGGCTTCCAGGTTGCGGACATCGAATCCTGGACCTATCGCATCTTCACGGAAATCCGCATCGGCACGATCACCATCTCGCTGATCGGCATCCTCGCGGGCATCCTGCTGTTCGTCATCGGCCTCGTCGTCACGCGCTGGTTCCAGAAATGGGTGGACGGCAATGTGCTGGCGCGCAGCCAGGTCGATGCCGGCGTGCGCAACTCGGTCCGCACCGCGGTCGGCTATGCGGGCGTGGCGCTGGCCGGCCTCATCGGCATCTCGGCGGCGGGCATCAACCTTTCCAGCCTCGCGCTCGTCGCCGGTGCCCTCTCGCTCGGTATCGGTTTCGGCCTTCAGAACATCGTGTCGAATTTCGTCTCGGGCCTGATCCTCCTGGCCGAGCGGCCCTTCAAGGTGGGTGACTGGGTGGTGGCCGGCACGACGGAAGGCTTCGTGCGCCGCATCTCGGTGCGCGCCACGGAGATCGAGACCTTCCAGCGCCAGACGGTCATCGTGCCGAATTCCGTGCTGATCAACGGGCAGGTCGGCAACTGGACGCATCGCAACAAGCTCGGCCGCGTGGAGGTGGCGATCAGCGTGCATGGTGGCAACGATCCGCATCGCGTGCAGGCGGTCCTGACCGAAGTGGTGCGGGCGCAGCAGGGGCTGCTGCGCAATCCCGAGCCGGTGGTCGTGTTCCAGGCATTTTCCGCCGCGACGCTGGATTTCGAGATCCGCGCCTTTCTTGCGGATATTCTCAACGGCACCGGCGTCAAATCGGAGCTACGGGCGGCCATTCTTGAGCGACTGCGCGCGGAAGGCATCGCCATCGGCGCACCGGCCGCGCCGGAAGTGCCGGTCAAGATTTCGAAGGAGGGAGCCGAGCTCATCTCCGCGCTTCTCGACCAGGCGACGGAAAAGGTTCGCCCCGCGCCGGCCCGGCGCCGCGGCAAGCCTGACGGAGAGGCGCCGCCGGCCTGAGACAGCTTGCCCGATTTCCGGCACATGAACGCCGCATTCACGCTGCATTCAGCACTTGCCCCATAAAACACATGCAAATCCGATCGGGGAACGTTAGTGTTCCCTCGGGCTTGAACAGGGGCGGCGCTCGGCGCCGGGCAAAAATGAAGCGAATGATCATGATGCTGCTTGTGTCGGCTGCGATGTCCGCTCCGGCCGTGGCTGCCTCCGTGACCAACAAGGATGCCGATACGCAGGTGCTCGTGGTCGTCGAAGGCGGCAGCCGCATGGAAATCGCGCTGGAGCCCGGCGCGACCGAGACGATCTGCCCCTCCGGCTGCTTCGTCACCCTGCCGAACGGCGACCGCATCGCGCTCAATGGCGGCGAGAATGTCGAGATCGAGGGCGGGGCCGCCTCGGTCAAGTAAACCCGGAATCCTGATTTCATGACGACGGCGCGGAAGAAGAACTGCGCCGTTTTACTTTATACGGAAGGCTGGTCCGGGTGTTGGGCCAATTCTGCTTCCCCGTGTTTTCATGCCTTCTGAATTTAACGCTTTGGCAAAGGGTTGCCGTTACGCCTTAAGCTGGGGAAAATCCATATTATGAAGGCATATCATGGCGTTTATCGGCATTTCCGGAATGCAATATTCCGGCGCGTCTCTTTCGCATCATCGTATTCTTGTTGCCGAAGACTCCAATGTCTTCACGTCCATGATCTCCAAGCGGCTGAAGGAGCTTCTCGGCCTCGATGTCGAGATTTGCCGCAGCTTCGAGGAGCTGGAACTGGCCTATGACAAGTCCAGCGAGAAGATCACGTTGGCGATCTCCAATATCAACCTGCCGGGCGCCGAGAACGGCGAGGCGCTGAACTATCTGGTCGACCTTTCCATTCCGACGATCGTCTTCACCGGCACGTTCCAGCAGGCGACGCGCGACCAGTTGCTGTCGAAGGAAATCGTCGATTACATCATCAAGGACAATGTCTTCGCGGTCGACATGCTGGCCGAGTCCGTCTGCCGGTTCCTGACCAATCACCAGCACCATGTGCTGATCGTCGACGACAGCGCGACGGCGCGGGCGCTGCTTTCGACGCGCCTCAAGCGCTACAATTTCCGCGTCAGCACGGCGGAGAACGGGGCAAGCGCGCTGGCGTTGCTCAAGGCCAATCCCGATATCGGCCTGATGATTACCGACTACAATATGCCGGATATCGACGGTTTCGAGCTGACGCGGCGCATTCGCGGCACGGTCGGATCGCACCAGCTGCGCATCATCGGCATCTCGTCCTCGACGGACCGGCTGCTCTCCGCCCGCTTCCTGAAGGCCGGCGGCAACGATTTCATCATGCGCCCCTTCATCGACGAGGAATTCTACTGTCGCGTCAACCAGAACCTCGATACCCTCGCGCAGATCCGGTCGGCGCAGCTCAAGTTGGCGAGCTGACCGGCGCGCAGGCCATATTCACCCAAGACTGTCCTCACGTTACGTGAGATATTTCCCGGCGAGTTAACCACTTGGTAAAACCGCTGGTTTGTAATGCGGCCCAACGGGAGCAATACGGGGTATTGGACGAGGTGGGAGTGGAACCGAATTCGCAGCGGGGACCTGCATTTCTGCGCCATTCCGGCCAGCAGGTGCTGCTCGTGGAGGATTCGCGCATGTTCTCCACGGCGCTGAAATACCGCCTGGAGACCGAGCTCGGCCTTTCCGTCACCCATTGCCCCAGCATGGCGGCGGTGCGGGCGATCTTCCAGTCGGAAGCGCCGGAATTCGCGCTTGCCGTGCTCGACCTCAACCTGCCCGACGCGCCCAATTGCGAAGCGCTCGATTACGTGATCTCCAAGGGCATCGCGCCGCTGGTCTTCACCGGCTCCTTCAGCGATACGACGCGTGACGCCATCCTGGCCAAGAACGTGCTCGACTATGTCGTCAAGGACAGTCCGGCGGCCATGCAGCAGCTCGTGCTCGCGGTCGACCGCATCCTGACGAGCGGCAAGACGCAGGTCCTTATCGTCGATTCCGAGCCGGAAAGCCTGCAGCAGCAGGTAAGCCTCATCGCCAAGCAGCGTTTCCAGATCGTCGCGGTCGAAACCGGGGCGGCGGCGCTGGAAGCGCTCGACAGCTATGGCGGCATCGACCTCGTCGTCACGGATCTCGATCTCTCCGACATGGACGGCTTCACGCTGCTGCAGGAAATCCGCAAGCGGCACGGGGACGATACCGTGCGTGTCGTGGGGCTCGCGAAGTCGGAGGACCGGATGGTCGCCGCGCGGTTCCTGCGGGCGGGCGGCGACGAATATATCCAGAAGCCGTTCCTGGTCGAAGAGTTCAACAGCCGCATCTTCCATGTGGCCGCCATCCAGAAGCGCGTGCAGTCGCTCCATCGCATCGCCGCGCGGGACTACCTGACGGACATCTACAATCGCCGCTATTTCTTCGAGGCCGGCCCGCGGCTCGTCGACCAGGCGCTGCGGCGCGGCGAGCAGATGTCCATCGCCATCCTCGACATCGACCATTTCAAGCGCCTCAACGATACCTATGGCCACGAGGTCGGCGACGTCGTGCTGAAGGCCGTGTCGCGCCGCCTCAAGCATCGGGTCGGCGACCGTCATCTTCTCGCGCGCCTCGGCGGCGAGGAGTTCGGCATCATCTTCCACGGGCTGGGGCTCGAGGAGGCGCTCGATTATTGCGAGCGGCTGCGCACGGAGCTTGCCGCCCAGCCGATCAGCGCGGACGGCGAGCCGCTGACGATCACCGTCTCGGCAGGCCTTGCCGCCATTTCCGTGCGGGAAACCTTCGACAACTATCTCAACGCCGCCGACCAGTTCCTCTACATGGCCAAGCATGCCGGGCGGAACCGCGTCTTCTCTGAACTGTCGCTGATGAACGCGCTTGCCAGCTGACCCCGCCTTCGAGGCGGGGCGCTTTGACCAGCTGATTTTTCGCATGTCGTTATCGCAAAGCCGCTGCACACTTTTGCGCGACATGCTTTAGATCAGCGCGCGATGGCCGAAAGGGTCAGCTTGCGCTCGGCGCGCTCCTGCTGGGGCGAGCGGTTGTAGAGTTCGCGATAACACTTGGAGAAGTGCGAGGCGGAGACGAAGCCGCAGGCAACCGCCACTTCCACCACCGGCATGGATGACTGAACGAGCAGGTGGCGCGCGCGGTCGAGCCTGATCTCGAGATAGTAGCGGGCGGGCGAGCGGCCCATTTCCTGGCGGAAGAGCCGTTCGATCTGGCGGCGCGACAGGTCGGCGCCGTCGGCGATATCGAGCAGGGAGAGGGGCTCGGAGAGGTTCTTCTCCATCAGTTCGATGATCGACAGCACCTTGGCGTTCTGTACGCCGAGGCGGGCGCGCAGCGGCAGGCGCTGGCGGTCGTGCGGGCCGCGCACGCGGTCGGTCAGGGCCTGCTCGCAGACGCGGTTGACGAGGTTCTCGCCGAAATCCTCGTCGATGAGGTTCAGCATCATGTCGAGCGAGGCGGTGCCGCCGGCGCAGGTATAGATATTGCCGTCGATCTCGTAGAGGTCGGCATAGACGTCGGCCTGCGGGAAGGCCTCGGCGAAGCCCGGCAGGTTCTCCCAGTGGATCGCACAGCGCTTGCCCGCGAGCAGGCCCGCCTGGGCCAGCACATGGGCGCCGGTACAGAGCGACCCGACGGCGACGCCGCGATTATAGACCTCGCGCAGCCAGGCATTGACCGACTTGTTGTTGAAATCCTCGACATAGACGCCGGAACAGACCAGTACCATGGAGGGGCGGTTCTCGCCGCCGAGATGCTTGCGCTCGTCGGCGAGCGAGGAGTTCACCTCGATGCCGATGCCGGCGGAGGACAGCACCTGCTGGCCGTCGCTGGAGGCGAGGCGCCAGCTATAGGCCTCGTAGCCGAGCATGCGGTTGGCGATGCGCAGCGTCTCGATCGCCGCCGAAAAGGGCAGCATGGAGAAGTTGGGCACGAGGAAGAAAACGAGAGAGCGCTTCTTGACGTTTTGCTTGTTCATCGGTGTGTCCATGCTGATGGGGCGATGTCGCAATGGTCGCAGGCAGGTCCGGGATCGGATAGCATTTTTGCGACGTTGAAAAGGACGGATACGACTGCGACATCCTTCGTATCTCCGCAATGTCAACGTGTTCCGGCGGAATTATGACGATTGTCCAGTGATGGCGCATTTGCGACCAGCGCCTTCGCATCGTCGGATTGCGACAAGCCTCCCGGTGCTTCCCGCCTGTTTGACGAGTCGTTTGACAAGGCTGGCGCGCTCGGCCAAAACGAGCCGGATTTTCAAGGATGACGCCGATGCTGCCAGACGGATATTCGGACGTGCCGGCGGGCAAGCTCGCGGCCGTCGTGACCTGCCTCGAAATGCGCGAGCCGCCGGACCGGCGGGCCGATCCGGGACAGCCCGGCATCACGCTGGAACATGTCGAAAGGGCGGACCCGGCCTGGTACCGCGATCTCTACCGGCGGATCGGCACGGACTGGCTCTGGGCCTCCCGCCTGGTCCTTCCCGAAGACGACCTCGCCGCCATTCTCCATCATCCGGACGTGGAGGTCTACGCGGTGATGAAGGATGGGCATGCGGAGGGGCTGCTGGAACTCGACTTCAGGGAGGAGGGGATCTGTGAACTCGCCTTCTTCGGACTGACCGCTGTGGCTATCGGTCGGGGCACGGGCCGCTGGCTGATGAACCATGCGATCGCGCGGGCGTGGTCGCGGGAGGGGCATCCGCCCATCGGACGCTTCTGGGTGCACACCTGTACGCTGGATTCGCCGCAGGCGCTCGACTTCTACATCCGCTCGGGCTTTTCGCCGGTGAAGCGCCAGATCGAGGTTTTCGACGATCCACGGCTGACCGGTGCATTGCCGGCGACAGTCGCGCCCGGGGTTCCGCTGCTCTAGAATCAAAAACCGCCGGAGGGGCTTTCGTCATCTCCGGCGGTATCGGGCGTCGTCTTCCTTCGGCATGTCGCCGCGACAGTCATCCGTCATCGTGTCGTCTTGTCCCATGCGCGAAAGCCGATGTCCTTGCGCAGGTCGAAGGGCAGGCTTTCCAGTTCGCGTTCGACGCGATGACGCTGCCAAGCCGAGGCGAGCCGGCCGGTGACGGTCCGCAGGAGGTGGACGAGGCTGCCGGACACCTGCACGCCCGATGCGTGCCGGACGATGTTCCAGTGCAATTGCCATTTTCAGGGTTCCTTTCGAGCTTGGGAGGTATCGAAAGGTCGCGACCTTGATCGTGACTATTCCTCAACCTCACGCATCAATCAAACGAATATAACTGATCGAACTGATCAACGGTCTTCATGCTTCGTGACGGCGGGCCAGTCGATGTCCTGCTTGAGGTAGTCCGGCAGCTGTGCCAGTTCCTCTGCCGTGTGGCGCGCAACGGCGCGCCGGCGGCGGGCCTCGATGGCCTCGCCTACGAAGCGCCGTATTGCGTAGTAGAATCCGTTTCCGCGGGCGAGCACGGCAAGATCGGCACCGTCGGTCAGCGACTTTTGCGTTTTCATGGCGTTTTCCTCACGTTCGTTTGCTTTGCAGGTTGACTATCCGCCCGTCTCGGTTTTCAATCAAACGAAATGAAGTGACGCTTTGCTTCAGATTTTCTGATCCATGGAGGCGACAATGAACCTTCTGATGCGCCAGACGCTCCCGCTGCTGGAACTCGATATCCTGAGGACCTTCGTGGCGATCGCCGAGACCGGAAACTTCACCACGGCCGCCGAAACGGTGCACCGGACGCCGTCCGCCGTTTCCATGCAGATCAAGAAGCTCGAGGAGCTTCTCGGCTGCACGCTCTTCCGCCGCGATGCCCGGTCGGTGGTGCTGACCCATCACGGCGAGGTGCTGCTTTCCTATGCCCGCCGGCTGATCGCCCTCAGCAACGAGGCCGTCTCGCGCTTCATGATGCCGGAAATGAACGGCGTCGTGCGGCTCGGCGCGCCGGACGACGTCGGCGAGCTCATCCTGCCGGAAGTGCTCAGGCGCTTTGCGGAAACCTATCCGTCGATTGCCGTCAACGTCTCGATCGAGACGAGCAGCAACCTGCGCCGCGCGGTTGCCGAGCGCCGGCTCGACCTTGCCATCTTCAACGCGACGGACGGCACGATCCCGATTCCGGGCGAGGT
Source organism: Shinella zoogloeoides (assembly GCF_033705735.1). Lineage (NCBI taxonomy): Bacteria > Pseudomonadati > Pseudomonadota > Alphaproteobacteria > Hyphomicrobiales > Rhizobiaceae > Shinella > Shinella zoogloeoides. The sequence continues at coordinate 1,717,102 of NZ_CP131130.1, read as the reverse complement.
GCTGCTCAAGGAACAGCTCGTCTGGGCCGGCAAGAATTGCGGCAACGCGCATCTGAAGAACCCGCTGCCCGTCTCCGTCTGGGAGGAGGGCTGCATCTGGCGCGCGCGGGCGCTGGAGGAACTGAGCCGCTCGGGCCGGGATTTCCGCGTCGCCTATTTCTGCGCCCATCACATGGGCCAGCGCGCCGCGATCCGGGCCGATCTCGCGGTCGCGCCGCTTGCCCGCTTCCTGGTGGGGGACGACATGGTGGCGCTCGGCGAGAAGGACGGCCTGCCGGACCTCGGCCATTATCTCATCGGCCTCGTCGTCAACGAGGAGGCCGAGGCGCCGGCGCAGGCCGTGGCCGACTATATCCGCGCGGCCTTCGCCCGCATGGAGCGCCGGCCCATGGACATGCTGCAGGTCGCCTGCTGAAGCCTGGCCTTCCTTTCGCGCGCGGCTACCAGACGCCGCGCGTGATGCCGTTCCACAGCCAGGTCCAGACCGGTGGGTGATACCATTGCCGCGAAGGCCCCTCGATTTCCCGCGGCGCCAGGGTGCCGTTCACGGCATCCGTCAGCGCCGTAAGGACGATCCCCGTCGCCGCCGCCGTCTGCAGGAGCGGATAGGTGTGCATCGTGTCCCGTTTGCCGGGTTTCATCCGCTGCTGGTAGAGCACGCCGCCGGTGTCGACGCCCGCATCGACGAGATGCACGGTCGTGCCGAAATTCGCCTCGTCCCCCAGCACGCGCGACCAGTAGCCGCCCTGCAGGCCGCGATATTGTGGATTGATGCCGGCATGGAGATTGAGCACCGGGCAGGAAATGGCCGCGAGGGTCTCCGCCTTCAACATGCGACAACTTACGAGCAGCAGCGCTGCGGGCCGGATTCTGTCAAAGGCCTCCAGGAATTGCGGGCTGTTGGCGGAGGGAACGGCGATGCGGCGGACGGCAGGGTCGATCGAGGCGTCGGCGCCATGGGCCGCGAGGATTTCCCGGGCGCGGCCCTCGGTGAAGCGCTTGCCGAATTTCGAGACGGCCATGGTCGCGAACTGGCCGAGCGCCTGGAACCATCCGAGCGTCCTCGCCCTCCGCCGCAGAAAGAGCGATTTCGGCTCGGGCTGCTCCTCGATGACGACGAGGTTGGGGAAGGCGGCCTTGACGGCATTGACGACGATTTCGGGATTGGTGCCCGGCTGGATCAGCATGGCCACCGTCTCCATCCTCGCGTCGCGTTCCGTCATGTCCGTCATTCCATCGTTGCCTTCGGGCATGATGGCCGGGGTGCCTTAGGAAGCGGTAACCGCCGGCGGGAATCGCCGGGCAGGGCTAAGGATTGGTTAGTGCACTTTTTGCTTGCCGATCCCGTTCCCCTCCGGCGCGGGCTGGTCTAGATTTCCATTCGATGTGATTCACGAGGAGAATCTTCCATGACCGCAAAGAATCTTGCCCGTCTCGGTGCCGTGTTTGCCGCGCTGCTGGTGCTCAGCGCCTGCGGGAATACGATCCGCGGCCTTGGCCGGGACACGGCGAACACCGTGGACGCGACCAAGGATGCCGGCCACCGCATCGCGCGCGCCGCGAACTGAGACGCCTGAGGGCAAGCCCCGACGCCGCCGGCCTCAGGAGGCGGCGTACGGGGATCGGTCATGACCGGCCCGGCGCATGAAGGGGATCTGGTCCGGTGAGAACCCGCCATCCCGACAGTGAGAGCATCCGTGCGGTTCTCGAGCCGCACGGTCTTTTTTTGCGCGGTGCCGTGAATTTCGCCGATGGCGAGGCGGCGCCGGCCCTTTCGGATGGGCGTCCCGCCGCAAGCGTGCTGCTTGTCGGCAATGTGGGCGGCTCGATCTGGCCGGCCTTTTCCCGCTGGCGCGCCGCGCAGCCGGACGGCGGCGGCAGCGATCCGCTCGATGCCTGGTCGAAGACGGTCATCGGCGCCGTCGCGATGTCCGCGGGGGCGACGGCATGGTTTCCCTCCGATCCGCCATGGCAGCCCTTCCAGCAATGGGCGATGCGCGCGGAGGGGCTGAAAGCCTCGCCGCTCGGCATCCTGATCCACCCGGTCTACGGCCTCTGGCACGGCTATCGCGGGGCGCTCGGTTTTTCCGTGCCGGTCGAGGGCGGGGCCTTGCCGCCGCGCCCGCATCCCTGCGAGCACTGTCCGGACAAGCCGTGCCTTGCAGCCTGTCCGGCCGGCGCTGTCCGTCCCGAGGCCTTCGACGTTGCCGCCTGCCGGTCGCATCTGCGCGGGCCGGAGGGGCGGGGCGGCTGCATGATGCTCGGCTGTCTTGCCCGTGCGGCCTGTCCCGTCGGAGCGGACTATCGCTACGGCGATGCCCAGCTCCGCTTTCACATGGCAGCCCTCTCACTTTGACCTTTCGGCGGGAATCGCCGCTAAATTCGCCGCATTGCCGGCGGAGCCAGAGGGTCATGCGAGCGCTTCTGTTTGTCCTTTTCCTGTTTCTCACGCCTGCCCTGTGGAGCGTTGCCATGGCCGAACCGCCGAAATGCGCCGCGATCGAGCATTTGTCCGGCCGCTACACCGTCTGCACCTTCGATCCCGCGAAGGAGACGATCCGGCTCTTCGGCACGCAGACGCTCGGCGTGCGCGGCGCGACCTACGACCAGCTCAACACGTATCTCCTGCGCAACGGCCAGCATATGAGCTTCGCCATGAACGGCGGCATGTACCACCCGGACTACGGGCCGGTCGGCCTGCTGGTCGAGAGTGGCCGGGAGACGGGTGCGCTCAACAGGCAGGATGCCTTCGGCAATTTCTTCATGAAGCCGAACGGCGTCTTCTTCATCGAGGACGGCAAGGCGGGCGTGATGGAAACGGAGGCCTATGCCAAGGCCGGGCTTTCGCCGCAGGAGGCGACGCAATCCGGGCCCATGCTGGTGATCGACGGCAAGATCCATCCGCGCTTCCTGCCGGATGCCACGAGCCTGCAGATCCGCAACGGCGTCGGCATCCTGCCGGACGGGCGCGTCGCCTTCGCCATCTCGAACGACCGGGTGCGCTTCCACGACTTCGCGACGCTCTTCCGCGACCGGCTGCAATGCCGAAACGCGCTCTTTCTCGACGGCAGCATTTCCAGCCTCTATTCCCCGGAAATCCGCCGGCACGACCGCCGCGCCGTCATGGGCACGATCATCGCCGTCGTCAAAAATCTGCCCTGGTGAGAAAAAATTTGCAGCCGCGACCCAAGGATTGCGGTCCGGCGCACGTCTGAAGGGATAGTGCACGCAATCGGGATGGGCCCGTGGAAACAGAACTCGTCGAAAAGGCGGCCTTGGGGGATCGGCAGGCATTCGCCGCGCTGGTCGAGAGCCGCTATGATTTCATCCATGCCGTCGCCTGGCGATGGTGCGGCGACCGGCAGGATGCCGAGGACGTGGCGCAGGAGGTGTGCATACGCCTCGCAAGCGCCATCCGCGGCTTCAAGGGTGCGAGCCGCTTCGGCACGTGGCTCTATGCGGTGACGCTGAACGCCGCGCGCGACCAGATGCGCAAGCGGCGGCGGAGCGAGTGGCGCGACGCCGCCTATCTGCGCGAGCAGGCGGTGCTGGAAGGCGGCTCCGGCGACGACGGCGGCGAGGAACTCTGGCAGGCCGTGCGCCGGCTTCCCGACAAGCAGCGCGACGCCGTGCTGCTGATCTATGGCGAGGGGCTCAGCCATGCGGCGGCGGCCGATGTGCTCGGCTGCGCCGAAACGACGATTTCCTGGCATGTGCACGAGGCCCGCAAGCGCCTGAAGGTGCTGCTGCGCGACACGGCCGCGTGACGGAAGGACAGACGATGACCGATCTCGACCTCGACAGACTTTCCCGCCGCCGCCCGCCGGCCGCAATCGCCGCTGCCCGCGCCGAAGCGCTCGCCGCCGCCATGCAGGCTTTCGACGGTGCGGAAAAAAATGCGGATGCTCCCCAAGGTTCGGCGGATGGCGGGCGTCGAAGCTCCATCTTCAACCGGATATGGAGCCCCATCATGAACCGCAGACTTCTCGCCGGCTCGGCGCTTGCCACGTTGCTCGTCGTCCCCGTCGCCGGCCTCGTCACCTATGAGCTGGTGCGCAACGGCACGGTGCCGCTGACAACCGAGACCGGGATCGCCGCAAAGCCCGCCGATGCGGACCAGCGCGCCCGCAAGCCGGTCGAGGAGGCGGCGAAGGCCGAGGCCCGGGTCGCCGCGGAAGCGGATGCCAAGGCGAAGGCCACCGCCGATACGGCCGCCGGCACGCTTGCGGCCGAGCCCGCACCGCTTGCCGAAAGCCGCGAGGAGGAGGTCGTCGCCGCCATGCCGGAATCGCTTGCCGTCGGCGGCGCTGCGCATATGCAGGCGCTGAGCCGCATGGCGGTGCCGTCCTCGGACATTGTTGCCATGCCGATGCCGGTGGAGGATCGCGAGCGCTTCGCCTCCGCCGATCCCAATCCGGTGAAGAGCGTTGCGACCGATCCGGTCTCCACCTTCTCGGCGGATGTCGACACGGCTTCCTATTCCTATATGCGTCGGTCGCTGCTCGGCGGCAGCCTGCCCGATCCCGAGGCGGTGCGCGTCGAGGAGATGGTGAACTACTTCCCTTACGACTGGAAGGGGCCGGAAACGGCGGAAAAGCCGTTCAACGCCACCGTCACCGTCATGCCGACGCCTTGGAACAAGGGCACCGAACTCCTGCATATCGGCATCAAGGGGTTCGACACCGCGCCGGCGGAGCAGCCTTCGGCCAATCTCGTCTTCCTCATCGACGTTTCAGGCTCGATGGACGAGCCGGACAAGCTGCCACTCCTGAAAAGCGCCTTCCGCCTCCTGGTCGGCAAGCTGAAGGACACCGATACGGTCTCGATCGTCACCTATGCGGGCGATGCCGGCGTCGTTCTGGAGCCGACGGCGGCAAAGGAGCGGCAGAAGATCCTCGATGCCATCGACACTCTCCAGCCCGGCGGCTCGACGGCCGGCGCGGCGGGCATCGAAACGGCCTACAAGCTCGCCGAAAAGGCGTTCAGGAAGGATGGCGTCAACCGCGTCATGCTGGCGACGGACGGCGACTTCAATGTCGGCCCGGCCAGCGACGAAGACCTGAAGCGCCTCATCGAGGAGCGCCGCAAGAGCGGCATCTTCCTCTCCGTGCTGGGTTTCGGCCGCGGCAACTACAATGACGGCATGATGCAGACGCTGGCGCAGAACGGCAACGGCACGGCCGCCTATATCGATACGCTCGCCGAGGCGCAGAAGGCGCTGGTGGAGGAGGCGGGGTCCTCGCTCTTCCCCATCGCCAAGGACGTCAAGTTCCAGATCGAGTTCAACCCGGCGCGTATCGCCGAATACCGCCTGATCGGCTACGAGACCCGCGTGCTCAACCGCGAGGATTTCAACAACGACAAGGTGGATGCCGGCGATATCGGCTCCGGCCACCGCGTCACCGCGATCTACGAGGTGACGCCGAAGGGCAGCGCCGCCGTGCTGAACGATCCGCTGCGCTACGGCAAGGGCGAGGCGGCTGCGACGCCGGCGGCGGAAAGCGGCGAGCTGGCCTTCCTCAAGATGCGCTGGAAGAAGCCGGACGGCGATACCAGCGAGCTCGCCACGATGCCGGTGACGGATGCCGATGCGGTCGCCGACGTGAATGCCGCTTCCGCCGATGTCCGCTTCTCGGTCGCCGTCGCGGCCTTCGGGCAGAAGCTCAAGGGCGTGACGGCCCTGCAGGACTATGCCTATGGCTCGATCCTCGGCCTTGCGGAAGCCGCGCGCGGCAACGATCCGTTCGGCTATCGGGCGGAGTTCTTGAAGCTCGTGCAGCTTGCGCGGGGGCTTTCGGGCGAGACGGCGCAGTAGGACAGGTCGCCTCTCATCCGGCCTGCCGGCCACCTTCTCCCCGCAGGCGGGGAGAAGGGGATATGCGGCGCCGCTTTCCTCAAGCAATACCTTGCGGGGCTGTATCTTGCTGCAAGGCTGTCACACATGAAAGGAAGCATTGCCCCATCTCCCTTCTCCCCGCTTGCGGGGAGAGCGACTGTCTTTGTTGTCAAGTGTTTTGCCATGGCCTTTGGTCCCTGATGATGGCGTTGAGCATGGTCAGCAGCTTCCGCATGGTTGCGACGATGGCGACGATCTTCGGCTTGCCGGCCGCCACGAGATGATCGCGGAAGGCCTTGAGCACCGCATTGTGGCGACTGGCCACGAGGGCTGCCATGAACAGCACGGACCGCACGTTGCTCCGGCCTCCGCCGATGAAGCTCCTGCCCTTCCACTTGCCCGATTGCCGCGTCCACGGTGCAAGCCCGGCCAGCGCCGCGATCTGTCGCCGGTCGAGGCTGCCCAGTTCCGGCATATGTGCCAAAAGCGTGCGCGCCACCGCCGGTCCCACGCCCGGCACCGAGGTCAACAGCCTCTCGCGCACCCGCCACAACGGTGATTTGCGGATCCGGTCGTCCATATCGGCATCAAGGCTCTCCAGCTCGCGCCGCAGCGCCGTCAGGACGCGCCGGATGCTCTTGCGGGCGGGCGGGGATGCGGCCATCCGCTCGCGGTTCTCTTCCGCCACCATCATCTGCACGATCTGGCGCCGCCGTGTCACCAGTTCGCCGAAGGCCCGCGCCGCCTCGTCCTTCAAGGGACGTATGTCGGGCTTGGCCGCTTCGACGAAGGCCGCGATCACTGCCGCGTCGATCGGATCGGTCTTGGCATGTTTGCCCAGAGCATTCGCATAGGCGCGAACCTGTGCCGGATTGACGACCACCACGGCAAGCCCCGCCGCCGAAAGCGCCGCCACCGCCACATGCTCGTAGCCGCCCGTCGCCTCCAGCGCCACCAGAGCGGGGCCGTGCGACGACAGCCGGGCTATCAGCGCCTCCACGCCGGCATGATCGTTGCCGACCCGGAAATGTTCACCCGACGGTGCGACATGCACGTCGAGCCAGTCCTTCGATACGTCGATACCGACGACAACCTTGTCCATCCGATCCCATCCTTGCCTAAGCGGGCTTCGCAATGTCGAGCGGCCCTGGCGACTGTTCGGGTTCGATGGAACGGCGGATGGAGACCCGGGCTCTCCCGCGGGCTTGGTGTCCCAAAAGTGCTGCGGGATGCCATCCGCCACCGCAATGCCAAATACACCGGCTTTCGCGGATAAAGGGAAGTTACAAAGGTGCCGGCAGGCGGATGAGGGGGATGCCGGAGGCAAAAAGAAAAGTCTTTCCGTGCCGCGCACCCTCATCTGGCCCTTCGGGCCACCTCTCCCCGAGGGGAGAAAGGGGAAAGTGACAATGTCGAACTCGTTCGATAGCCCTGCGGCTCGCGGTGGACAGGATTATGCGGCGGGCTTTTCCCGCTCCTTGCCTGACTTGCTCGCAGATGCGCTTGCCCCATCCCTTGCGTCTCGCTTGCGGGGAGAGGGCGGCAGCAGGCGGATGAGGGGGGCGGTCCAGCGCCTTTCCTTCGTTTGCGGCAGGGGCTCGCAGCGCAGGACGTCGTTTTCCGCCTCGATCAGGTTCAGTCCGGCATCGCGCAGCAAGCGCCGGTCCCTGCGGGCGACGAGCAGCCGCAAGGCCTCCCGCTCCGCCTGCCGTTGACGCCATTCTCTCAGTCTTTCCAGCGCTTTTTTCAGGATGCCCATGGCCGTTGCCCTTCGTTCTGTGCATCAGTCAAGCAAGGCGATAGACATTTCACAAACGAATAGCGATGATGGCAGGTATCAGGAAAAGCGATGGTGCGTCATGTATCCACCCCTTGAAAGCGATCTCCTGCGCATCTTCGTCGCCGTCGCGCAGGCCGGTAATGTCACCCATGCGGCGGAAAGGCTGGCGCGGACCCAGTCGGCGGTCAGCATGCAGGTGCGCAAGCTGGAGGATTCGGTCGGCGCCGTGCTGTTCGAGCGCGGTCCGCGCGGCGTTTCGCTGACGCCGGAGGGCAAGCGGCTGCTGCCCTATGCGCGGCGCATCGTCGGGCTCGTCGACGAGACGACGGCGGTCATGCGGACGGCGCCGCTCGACGGGCCCGTGCGCGTCGGTATTCCGGAGGAATACAACCAGACGGTCCTGCCGAACGCGCTGGCCGCCTTCGCCGAAATCCATCCCAATATCGAAGTGACGGTGCTTTGCGGTTATACCGCGCAGCAATTGGCGGCGCTCGAAGCGGATCAGCTGGACCTTGCCATCATCTTCGACTGGTGCGACGGGATCTCGGGCGAACTGCTGGCGGTCGATCCCACCGTCTGGGTGGCCTCGGTCACGCATGACCGGCATGTGGAACGGCCGGTGCCGGTGGCGGTCTACTGGCGCTCAAGCTGGTGCCGGGACTTTGCGCTCCGCTCGCTCGAGCGGCACACCATCCCCTATCGCATCGCCTATACCTGCGATACGAGCGGCGGCCTGCGCTCGGCCGTGACCAGCGGGCTCTCCATCGCGCCGCTCTCGCGCAGCAACATTCCGCCCGGCGCGCGGGAGCTGACGATCGCGGACGGTTTTCCGCCGATCGATTCCTCCCGCGTCATCCTCAAGCGCAATCCGCGCCGCGGCGGGCCGGCCATCGAGGGCATGGCGGACATGATTCGCAAATCCTTCGGGCCGCTCGCGGCCACGGGCGATCAGGCTTTCGGATAGGCGCGCTCGAGGCCGCCGGAGCGCGTGAGGCCGGTGCGGAAGGCGCCGTAGGCCGCGTGCTGGCTGGAGCGGGCCGCTTCCATGAGCCTTATCTGCAGGCGCGCGGGCGCCGCCTCGCCAAGCCATTCGCCGAGCTTTTCCAGCTTCAGCGAATTGAGGAAGCGGGCGGTCGCGGCGCGGTTGAGATAGAGGTCCAGGCCTTCGAGCAGGTTCTCGTCCTGTTGCGGGTTTTCCATCAGGAGGGCGAGATAGGCCTGGTCTGCCTCGCCGAGCGTGCCAAGCTTGTCGGCGACGGTTTCCCGGTCCGGAAAGGCTGCAAGATCGGCGTTCATGGTGTCCCCCTGGAATCGTTCGCCCCTTGGGAATAGGACGCACCCGACCGGCCCGCAAGCGGGGAAGGCGGAATTGGATTGAAAATCCAATATTGACAAATCATCCAATATTGGATTGTTTGTCGCCATGTTCGATACAGCAAATGCCGATGCGCTTCTGCGCCACCATGCCGCGACTGCCGCGGCCATCTCCACGCTCTTCTATCCCCATGCCGAAGTCGTGCTGCACGACCTCGAAACGGGGCTTATCGCTGGCATCTGGAATGCCTTTTCCGGCCGCAAGCCGGGTTCCGAATCACTTGTCGAGGACGAGCTCGACCAGGCGGGCGAGGGCGGCGTCTACGGGCCCTATGAAAAGACCGGCGAGGATGGACGGCGCCTCAAATCCGTGACGGCGGTGCTGAAGGACGATTTCGGCCAGGCCGTCGGCCTTCTGTGCATCAACATGGACGTTTCGCATTTCGAGGCCGCGGCCAAGCTGCTGGCGGCTTTCACCGGCGCTATCGCGCCGCGGCCGCCCTCGCTCTTTGCCGGCGACTGGCGGGAGGAGATCAACACCGCGTTGCACGACTGGCTGCGCACCCGCGGTCTAGCCCTGACGGCGATGCGCAAGGGCGACCGGGTGGCGCTCGTCGCCGAGCTCGACCGGCGCGGCCTGTTCCAGACCCGCAACGCCGTCGATCATCTCGCCGGCCTCATGGGCGCCTCGCGCGCCTCGATCTACAACTATCTCGCCGACGCCCGGCGCCAGAACAAGAAGGACAACATCTCGTGACCACGCTGCCGGATTTCCGCCTCGAAACCCATTTCTCGCGCTGGGAATTCAAGGCTCGCCACCACATGACGGCGAGTGACGCCGAGACCATGCGCATGTCGGACCTGCTGGCGCTCGCCGGCCCCGAAGACCTCGATGCCTGGGACCGGGTCTCGCTCGGCTATACCGAGACCTGGGGCGCGCCGGCGCTGCGCGATACCATCGCCTCGACCTACGAGACGCTTTCGGACGCCGATATCCTCACCTTCGCCGGGGCGGAGGAGGGGCTCTATTGCGCCATGCTGGCCCTGCTCGGGCCGGGCGACCATGCCATCGTCACCGTGCCGAACTACCAGTCGATGGAGACGATGCCAGTCACCATCACCCGCAATGTCACGGGCGTCGCGCTGCGGCCGGAGAACCGCTGGCAGCTCGATCTCGATGAGCTGCGCGCGGCCCTGCGCCCGGAAACCAAGGTCATCGCCGTCAACTTCCCGAACAATCCGACAGGCGCGATCGCCGATCAGGATATTTTCCGCGCGCTGGCCGATCTCTGCGCCGAGCGCGGCATCCATCTCTTTTCCGACGAGGTCTATCGCGGGCTGGAGATCGATGCGGCAAAGCGCCTGCCGCAGGCGGCGGACCTCTTCGACAAGGGCATTTCGCTCAACGTGATGTCGAAGGCCTACGGCCTGCCGGGCCTGCGCATCGGCTGGATCGCCAGCCGCGACCGCGCGCTGCTGTCGCGCATGGAAAGGATGAAGCACTACCTCTCCATCTGCAACGCGCGTCCCTCGGAGGTGCTTGCCGGCATCGCGATCAAGGCGCGCGAGACGATCTTCGCCCGGCTTCGCGCCCTCTGCGCGGAAAACATGGAAAAGCTCGACGCCTTCTTCGCCGACCATCCGGATCGCTACGAGTGGACGCGGCCCGATGGCGGCTGCGTCGCCTTTGCCCGCTATCTCGGCAGGGACGGCGTGGAGGAGCATTGCCGGCGGCTGGTCGAGGAGAAGGGCGTCCTGCTTCTGCCCTCCAGCCTCTTCGTCTCCGACCTGCTGCCCGTGCCGATGGACCGTTTCCGCGTCGGCGTCGGGCGCCGCAATATCGATGCGGGACTTGCGGCGTGGCGGGAATTCCTGGCCGAGGGCTGAGGCGGACCGCTGAACGCCGGAACGAAAAAGGGCGCCGTTCGGCGCCCTTGTCGTATTCGGTATTCCCCGGACTTCAGGCGGCTTTGGTCTCGTGGCTCGTCTGCGTCACCATGGCGGCGATGATCGTGCTGATGCTGAGCGCGCCGATCGGCCGGCCGGCTTCGTCCACCACATGGGCGAGCGTCTGGTTGGCGGCGGTCATGGCGCGGGCGGCGGTTTCGAGCACGGTGCCCTTGGCAAGCGGCATGCCTTCCGGATTGCCGGAAAGCGGCGCCATGATCGTCTCGACATTGACCACGCGGCCGCGGTTCACTTCCTTGACGAAGGCGGTGATGTATTCGTCCGCCGGGTTCAGCACGATTTCCTGCCCGGTGCCCTGCTGCACGACCATGCCGTCGCGCAGGATCGCGATCTTGTCGCCGAGGCGGAGCGCCTCGTCGAGGTCGTGGGTGATGAAGACGACGGTCTTCTTCAATTCCTTCTGGAGGTCGAGAAGGACGGTCTGCATGTCGACGCGGATCAGCGGGTCGAGCGCCGAATAGGCTTCGTCCATCAGGAGGATGTCGGCGTCGTTGGTCAGCGCGCGGGCAAGGCCGACGCGCTGCTGCATGCCGCCCGAAAGCTGGTTCGGATAGTGGTTTTCGAAGCCGGCAAGGCCGACGCGGGCGATCCATTCCCCGGCGCGTTTTTCCCGCTCGGCGGCGGCGACGCCTTGGATCTCCAGGCCATAGACGGTGTTTTCCAGAACGGTGCGGTGCGGCAGCAGCGCGAATTTCTGGAAGACCATCGCCGTCTTGTGGCGGCGGAACTGGCGCAGGTCGCTCTCGTTCATCCGACAGACGTCGACGCCGTCATAGAGCACTTCGCCGGCCGTCGGGTCGATCAGGCGGTTGATGTGGCGGATCAGCGTCGACTTGCCCGAGCCGGAAAGGCCCATGACCACCATGATGCCGCCCGCCGGCATGGAGATGTTGATGTCGCGAAGGCCGAGGACGTGGCCGTATTTCTGGTTCAGCTCGGCCTTGCCGAGGCCGTTCTTCACGGCGTCGACGTAATCGCTGCCGCGCGGCCCGAAGATCTTGTAGAGATTGCGGACCTCGATTGCATGACTAACCATGAATTATCTCCCAGTGCTTCTGGCGCCGCGCGCCGTGGGAATGGCTGCGGCGGTCGAAAATGATGGCGATGACCACGCGCGCGAAGCGCCCGCGGATATCCGTCCTTGGATGATGTCCGCCGCGCGGAAGCGGGCGTCGCGAAAGGCTGAAAATCTGCAAAGTAAGTCTGGCGATGCTTCGCGCAGGCCTGCCATCCGTTTCCCCTCTTCTCCGGCAGTGACTGCCCCGTACCGCAGGGCGCGATGACCTTGCGAACGGAACGGCGCGCGCGGGATATTCTTCTTATGGTTCCCGGCTTGCCTCTTCTTCATTGCATGAACCGCGGGTTCATATTGTGCTATTTGCGACCTCTTCGGTTTCCTGACGCGCATCGGAGCCCGCGGCTGTGTTCAAAGCGCGGCCTTGACCTTGCCGGCGATGTCGGGCGCGACCCATGGGGTCCAGATCTCCGGGAAGGTCTCGAGGAAGTACTTCGCGGCGTCTTCCGTGGAGGCATGGTTCTCCTCCATCCAGGCGAGCACCTTGGCGACGGTACCGTTGTCCCACTGGCGGACTTTCATGTAGTCCATCGCCCCACCCGCCTTTTCGGCGAAGTCCTTCGTGGCGACGGTGAAGACGTCCGAGGTCGGGTAGGAGTTGACCTTTGGATGAGGGCAGGCCGGCACCGCCGTGCAGCTGTCCCATTCGGCCTTGTCGAATTCGACGCCGAAGGAGAGCTTGACCATCTGGTACTTGCCGAGGATCGCGGTCGGCGCCCAGTAGTAGCCGAGCCAGCCGGTCTTCTTTTCGAAGGCATCGGCGATGGAGCCATCGAGGCCGGCGGCGGAGTCCGTCTCGACGAGGCGGAAGCCGAGCCTGTCGGCGCCGAGCGCGCGGTAGAGGTTGTCGGTCGTGACCTGGCAGTTCCAGCCCGCCGGGCAATTGTGGATCGCTGCCTTCGACGGGTCCTGCGTATCGGGGAAGAGCTCGGGATGCTTCAGCGCGTCCTGCACCGTCCTGATGTCCGAATTGTCGTCCGCGATGAATTTCGGGATCCACCAGCCCTCGACGCCGCCTTCGGAAAGGAGAGGGGCAAGCTGCATCAGCCGACCTTCGGCAATCGCCTTGTCGAGCGGCGTGCGCACGGCATTCACCCACATTTCGGGTGCAAGGTCCGGCTCGCCCTTCTCGTTCATCGAGGTGAAGGTCGACATGGTGTCGCCCGCCACCAGGGTTACAGTGCAGCCATATCCCTTTTCGAGGATGAACCTGTCGAGATGGGCGGCGATGCCGGCCGAGGCCCAGTTCATTTCGGCGATGGAGACCGCGCCGCATTCCGCCGCCCGGGCCGGACCGGCAAGGCCGCAGAGTCCGGCGGCAAGCAAGGCGGCGGCGAGGAGCTTCTTCATGGGCTGGAGACCTCCCAGTCTCGGCATGCAGCGATCGATCCGGATGGCAGCGCAGGTTACTGCGTGGTCCCGACTGCCCGAACGTTTTGCCCGACAGGAAAGCACGGCGCTATCGGTGAGCCGGTCTGCCTGTTGCGGTGACGCCGCGCTTTTTATGTTTGCCGCCGGAACCCTGCTGCCGGCGCCCGTCTTCGTGCGTCACCCGACAAGCCTACGGGTTCCTATTGAGAAATCAACCTCCTGCACCTCGCAAGCGGCCCGAGGATGGCGCCAGCGGCCCGCCGGGCGGGAATTTTTCGAAATCACCCGAAAAAGTTCGCGATTCACCATTGCTTAAGGTCCCGATAACGGTCCGGTAACGATGTGCCGCTATTGGTGTTGTCACGGCGGGGGACACCGCCGCCTGCTCCGGAAAGGTTTTGCGTACCGGGGTGCCTGGGCTTCGATGCGTTTTTGTCGAAGCCGCCATGCGTATTTTGGCAAGCCGTGCATCCTTCCGGGATGCACGGCTTTCGCCATTTCAGGGCAATAAAAAACGCCGCCTTCCGGGGAAAGGCGACGCGGGATGCGGGCGGACCTGACGGTGGCTCGAAGGGATCAGCCGACGTTGCCGGTGCGGATGACGCCGAGCGGGCCGAGCGGCGCGTCCATGACGACGTTGCGCACGCGGGATTCGCTTCTGGGGGCTTGGCCATTCCAGGCGATCTGAACGAAATTCGGCTTGCTGAAGATATACAGCATGGACTTGATCCTTGAAACCCGAAGCCACTTGCCTCGGCTGTGCGATATATTGGATATAGGCTCGAACGCGGGAAAAGTCACCATCGCCGACGGCGCAAAATGTCGCATACAGGATATCAAGGCAGGCATGCTCGAAACGCATGGCGGGGCCGTGCGAATAAAGCCGGGGTGGCATGGCCGGATTGCGGCAATATTGCGGTAAATCAGGCTTTTCCGGCGGCAAAAGGGAGTGTTGGAAGGACGCCATGACCAGGACGATCATGCTGCAGGGCACCGGCTCCGATGTCGGAAAAACGGTATTGGTGGCGGGCCTCTGCCGCATCGCCGCCAACCGCGGGCTGAAGGTGCGTCCCTTCAAGCCGCAGAACATGTCCAACAATGCCGCCGTGTCGGCCGATGGCGGCGAGATCGGCCGCGCCCAATGGCTGCAATCGCTCGCCGCGTGCGTGCCGTCCTCCGTCCACATGAACCCGGTCCTCCTCAAACCCCAGTCGGAGACCGGCAGCCAGATCGTCGTGCAGGGCAAGGTGTTCGGACAGGCGAAGGGGCGGGGCTATCAGGTGCTGAAGCCGAAGCTGATGGGCGCGGTGCTGGAAAGCTTCGAAACGGTTTGCGCGGGCGCGGACCTCGTCGTCGTCGAGGGGGCGGGCTCTCCGGCGGAGATCAACCTGCGCGCCGGGGATATCGCCAATATGGGCTTTGCCACGCGTGCCGGCGTGCCGGTCGTGCTGGTCGGCGATATCGACCGCGGCGGTGTCATCGCCTCGCTGGTCGGAACTCATGCCATCCTGCCGGAGGAGGACCGGCGCATGGTCACCGGCTATCTCATCAACAAGTTCCGCGGGGATGTGACGCTCTTCGACAGCGGCATCGCCGAGATCGGGCGCTTCACGGGTTGGCCGTGCTTCGGCGTCGTGCCGTGGCTGAAGGAGGCCGGCAGGCTGCCGGCGGAGGATTCCGTCGTGCTGGAACGGCTTGCGCGGAGCGGGACGGGGGCCTTGAAGGTCGCCGTGCCCGTCCTGCCGCGCATCGCCAATTTCGACGATCTCGATCCGCTGAAGGCCGAGCCGCAGGTCGATCTCGTCTTCGTCCGGCCGGGCGAGCCGCTGCCGGCCGATGCCGGCCTCGTCGTGCTACCGGGATCGAAATCCACCATTTCGGACCTTCGCGCCTTCCGCGCCGCCGGCTGGGACCGCGACCTCGCCCTCCACATGCGGCGCGGCGGCCGCGTCATCGGCATCTGCGGCGGCTACCAGATGCTCGGCGAGCGCGTCACCGATCCGCTCGGCATCGAGGGCGGCGAGCGGGAGGTGGCCGGGCTCGGCCTGCTTGCCGTCGAGACGGAAATGGCGCCGGAAAAGACCGTGCGCAACAGCGCCGCCCGTTCGCTGCAATATGACGTGCCGCTGGAAGGCTACGAGATCCATCTCGGCTGCACGACGGGGCCGGATGCGCTGCGTCCCGCCGTCAGCATCGACGGGCGGCCGGACGGCGCGCTCTCTGCCGATGGCCGGGTGATGGGCACTTATCTGCACGGGCTGCTCTCCAGCGACGCCTACCGGGCGCGGCTGCTCGCCGATTTCGGCATCGCGGGCGGCGGGTTCGATTACCGCGCGAGTGTCGATGCGGCGCTCGATGGCGTCGCGGCCGAGCTGGAGGTCGTCCTCGACCGCCGCTGGCTCGAAGGTCTTCTCGGCGCGGCTGATTAAACCGGCCGTCTGAAACGTACAGCCATCGGGTTCCTTCTGCATCCGCCTGCCGCACCAAAGTTGCGCCAGAATTGGGTGCAAGGAGTGACGAAAATCCGCCCGGCATGCCGGGTGCCGACGCCTGCGCGCGATCCGAAAGGGTGAATATATGGGTTCTGGACCTCTCGCACGTTCCGTTCTGGCCAGTCTGCTGGGGCTGTCGCTGGCCGGTCTTCCGGCCGCCGGCTTCGCCCAAAGCGCCCAGGAAAACACGAGCGCCGGAAAGCGCTGGGAGGAGGAGTTCTCCTTCTGGCAGAAGGCCTCGTCCGGCAACGACCTTGCGCAGTACGAGCGCTACCTGAAGCAATATCCGACCGGCACCTTCGCCTCCATGGCGCGGCTGCGCATCGCCGAATTGCAGGCCGCCGCGAAGACGAAGGACGCGCAGGCTGCGACCGACGACGCTGCCGCGAAGGCAAAGGCGGAGGACGCGGCCGCCGCCGAAAAGGCCAAGGCAGAGGAAGAAGCGCGCAAGGCCGAAGACGCCCGCAAGGCGGATGAGGCCAGGAAGGCTGCCGAAGCCGGGAAGGCGAAAGCGGACGAAGCGGCCCGCAAGGCGGCGGAAGCGAAGAAGGCCGCCGACGAGGCCGCGCGCCTGAAGGCGGAAGCCGAGGCGAAGAAGGCCGAGGAAGAGGCCGCCGCACGCAAGCTCGCCGAAGAAAAGGCCGCTGCCGAAAAGGCGAAAGCCGAAGCCGCCGCCGCGGAAAAGGCCCGCACCGAGGAGGCTGCCCGCCTGAAGGCCGAGGCTGAGGAGAAGAAGGCCGCCGCCCGCAAGCTCGCCGAAGAGAAGGCCGCCGCTGCCGAAAAGGCGAAGGCTGAAGCCGCTGCCGCGGAAAAGGCCCGCGCCGAGGAGGCTGCCCGCCTGAAGGCTCAAGCCGAGGAGAAGGAAGCCGCGGCCCGCAAGCTTGCCGAAGAGCAGGCGGCCGCGGCCGAGCGCCTGAAGGCGAAAGCGCAGGCTGCCGCCGACAAGGCGAAGGCGGAGGAAGCCGCGCGCCTCAAGGCCGAGGCGGACCGCAGGAAGGCCGAGGAGGCCGCTGCGGCCGAAAAGGCCCGCGCCGAGCAGGAAGCTGCCGCCCGCCGGGACGCCGAGGCGAAGCGCGTCGAAGCCGAAAAGGCCGCTGCCGCCGAGAAGGCGCGCATCGAGCAGGAGGCTGCCGCCGCCCGCAAGCTTGCCGATGAGAAGGCGGCCGAACTGGAGCGCCTGAAGGCCGAGGCCGCGAAAGCGGCGGCGGATGCTGAGGCCAAGGCCGCGGAAGCCGCCCGCCTTGCCAAGGAAGCCGAAAAGCGCGCGGAAGAGGCCGCGGCCGCCCGCAAGCAGGCCGAAGGCGGCGCTGCCGCGGCGAATGCCGGCAAGGCTGAAGCCGCCGGCGGCCAGGACGGCGATATCGCGGCCCGCAAGGCGGAGGACGCCAAGCGCGAGGAGGAGACGTTCCAGAAGGCGGTGCTCGACGGTTCCGAAAAGGCGTTCCGCGCCTATATCGCGGCCTATCCGAACGGCCGCTTCCTCGCGGACGCCCGCGAGCGCCTTGCCGCGCTCCCTAAGGCCAAGCGGCCGGAAACCGGCACGGCGACCGCGGACACCGAGCGCAAGGCCGTGGAGCAGCCCGTGGTCGATCCGCGCGAGGCCTATATGGACCGCTCGCTGCGCGCCCAGGCCCAGCGCTGGCTGAGCGCGCTCGGCTACAACACCTACGGTGCCGACGGTGTCTTCGGTCCGCGCACCCGCGCGGCGATCTCCGCCTGGCAAGGGGCATCGGGCTATCGCACCAGCGGCTATCTCACGCGCCAGCAGTACCGCGTGCTGCGCGAGGCCGCGCAATATGCCGAGGCGCGCCAGACCCGCCAGCGGCGCTACCAGCGGCAGCGCGAATACGACGTGCTGGAAGGTCCCGTCGACGGTTACTATGACGGGCCGTATTACCGCGACGACGGCTATTACAATCGCCGTGGCGGCGTGGTGATCATCCCCGGCTATTGAGGCCGGGGCGCAGGACCTCCTTATGCCCGCCGCTCGATTGACTTGGCGGCGGGGCACGCTTAATCATCCGACCATCGGATGGTTCCCGACGGCCGCAAACCGGCCCGGGAGAGAAGGGAACGTGACACGGTGGACCCAGACCGGGCGCCGCAATCACGGCCGACCCCGCGACTGTAGAGTGGCGAGGAACGATCGGCCGATGGAACCGACGGCGTGCGGGGCGGCATGGTGCCACCCCGGGCAAGGCGCCGGCGAACCATCGGAAAAGCCACTGGGCTGCACTGCGATAAGCCGGGGTTGGACGCCTCTATCTCTACGAATCGTCCGCCTTTCGCAAAGCCTGCCCGGGAAGGTGAGAGCGTTCCGCCGGTGCCTCGGCACCTGACGCCGCGAGCCAGGAAACCTGCCATCCGACAGAGGGCATGTCGCCCGATCCGGGGAGTTTTTCCCCTGTGCCTGAACGGAGGTTGTCATGGCGCTATCCACATCATCCCTTTGGCTCCGGGCCGGTCCGGCCGGGGCCGCGTGTGCGCCTCCTGCCATCGCGCCCGCCTGAGGCCGCCGCGATGGCGGTCACTTTCGACATGAATTTCCGGAAAGCCGGACGATGACGGTTCCTGAAAGCGGAGCCGTGCTCGTGCTTGGCGGAGCGCGTTCGGGAAAATCCGCATTCGCCGAAAGGCTGGTCGCCGGGACCGGCCTCGAACGCCATTACATCGCCACCGGCCGTGCCTTCGACGACGAGATGCGCCAGCGCATCGCGAAACACAGGGAAGACCGCGGCGGCGGTTGGTGGACGCATGAGGAGCCGCTGGCCCTTGCCGCGCGCATCGCCGAGGTGGCGCGGGAAGACCGCGCGGTGCTCGTCGATTGCCTGACGCTCTGGGTCACGAACCTGATGCTGGAGGAGCGCGACATTCCCGCCGAATTCGCCGGCCTTCTCGCCGCGATCGCTGCCGTACCCGGCCGGCTGGTCCTCGTGTCGAACGAGGTCGGTCTCGGCATCGTGCCGGAAAACCGCATGGCGCGCGAATTCCGCGACCATGCCGGGCGGCTGCACCAGCAGGTGGCCGCCCTCGTGCCTGAAGTCTATTTTATCGCGGCCGGACTGCCGCTGAAAATGAAGGGTTGAGCCATGCTGCAACAGAAAATCCCCGCCACCGTCATCACCGGCTTCCTCGGCGCGGGCAAGACGACGATGATCCGCAACCTCCTGCAGAATGCCGGGGGAAAACGCATCGCGCTCATTATCAACGAATTCGGCGACCTCGGCATCGACGGTGATGTGCTGAAGGGCTGCGGCGCGGAGGCCTGCACCGAAGACGACATCATCGAGCTCACCAACGGCTGCATCTGCTGCACCGTCGCCGACGATTTCATCCCCACCATGGCGAAGCTGCTGGAGCGCGAGAACCGTCCGGACCACATCGTCATCGAGACCTCGGGCCTCGCCCTGCCGCAGCCGCTCGTCGCGGCCTTCAACTGGCCGGAGATCAAGACGCAGGTGACGGTGGACGGCGTGATCACGGTGGTCGACAGCGCCGCCGTCGCCGCCGGCCGCTTCGCCGACGATCACGACAAGGTGGATGCGCTGCGCGTCACGGACGAAAATCTCGACCATGAAAGCCCGCTGGAGGAACTCTTCGAGGACCAGCTCACCGCCGCCGACCTCATCGTCCTCAACAAGACGGACCTCATCGATGCCGCCGGCCTTCAGGCCGTGCGCGACGAAGTCGCCTCGCGCATCGCCCGCAAGCCCTCGATGATCGAGGCGCGGAACGGCGAGGTCGCCGCCGCCGTGCTGCTCGGCCTCGGCGTCGGCACGGAGGACGATATCGCCAACCGCAAGTCGCACCACGAGCTGGAGCACGAGAACGGCGAGGAGCACGACCACGACGAGTTCGACAGCTTCGTCGTCGAGCTCGGCGCCGTCGCCGATCCGGCCGCCTTCATCGAGCGCCTCAAGGGCGTGATCGCCGAGCATGACGTGCTGCGTCTCAAGGGTTTCGCGGACGTTCTCGGCAAGCCGCTGCGCCTGCTCGTCCAGGCCGTGGGCAGCCGCATCGACAGCTATTTCGAGCGCGCCTGGGCGCCCGGCGAGGCGCGCGGCACCCGCCTCGTCGTCATCGGCCTGCACGACATGGACGAGCAAGCCGTCCGCGCCGCCATCGCGGCGGCGGCGTGATTTCGGCATGAGCGTGCTGTGGTTCCTCTCTTCGGTGCGTCGGGTTCGGCAGGGCCATTTTCGGCCTGCCGTGCCGGTGGATCCTCGGGTCGAGCCCGAGGATGACGATAGAAGGAAGGGATGGTTGCTAGCAGCAACGGTTCCGCATGCCGCACCGGTCGACAGGCTCCATGATCTGTCCTCCTCTCCGTCATCCTCGGGCTCGGCCCGAGGATCCACCGGCACGGTACGCCACAGAACAGGAGGCGCCGCATGCACCTCCTGCTAGCCCAGAAAGGCACCATCGCTGACGGCAAGGAGGCCATCGACCTCGGCCAGACGCCGGGCGATATCCTCTTCCTCTCCGCCGCCGACACGGAACTCGCCACCATCGCCGCCACCCACCGTGCGCGGGGCGGCGATACGCGCCTTCGCCTCGCAAGCCTCGCCACGCTGTCGCATCCGATGTCGGTCGATACCTATGTCGAGCGCACGGCTCGGCATGCCAAACTCATCGTCATCCGCGCCCTCGGCGGAGCCAGCTATTTCCGCTACGTGCTGGAAGCTCTTCTGGCGACCGCCGTCGCCAATGGTGTCAAGCTCGTCGCGCTGCCGGGCGACGACCGGCCGGACGACGGCCTGATCCCCTTCAACCGCATCGACGACGAGGACCGCCAGCGGCTCTGGGCCTATCTCAACGAGGGCGGCGCGGAGAACGCGGATCGCTTCCTCGCCTATGCGGATGCCGTGGTCTTCGGCGGCGAAAAGCCGGAACCGGCGACGCCGCTGGACAAGGCCGGCATCTGGTGGCCGGGGCAGGGTGTTATCGATATCGGGACGTGGCGGCAGGTTGCCGGCGTTTCACCCCCCTCTGGCCTGCCGGCCATCTCCCCCACAAGGGGGGAGATCGATGGAGGAACGGTTTCCCGGAATTCAGGCGCTTCTACGGAAGCAAATGCGTGCCGCCTGCCAATCTCCCCCCTTGTGGGGGAGATGGCCGGCAGGCCAGAGGGGGGTATCCCAACCGCCGCCGTCTGCTTCTACCGCGCCTATGTCCAGAGCGGCGAGACGCGCCCCGTCGAGATGCTGATCGAGGCGCTGGCGGCCGAGGGCATCCGTGCTCTACCGCTTTTCGTCTCCAGCCTTAAGGAAGCCGCCTCCATCGAGGCGGTCCGCGCCGCCTTCGCTGAGGTCCGGCCGGACATCGTCCTCAATGCTACCAGCTTCGCTGTCTCCGCCCCCGGCGCGGGCCGCAAGCCTACGGTGCTCGACGAGACCGGCGCGCCGGTTCTCCAGGTCATTTTCTCCGGCTCCTCGCGCGAAGCCTGGGAGGCGTCGGGGCAGGGGCTGACGGCGCGCGATCTTGGCATGAACGTTTCCCTACCGGAGGTCGATGGCCGCGCGCTTTCCCGCGCCGTTTCCTTCAAGGCGGCGGCGCGCTATGACGAGCGGGTCGAGACCAATATTGTCAGCCTCGATCCGGTGGAGGATCGCATCCGTTTCGTGGCGAAACTCGCCGCCGGCTGGGCGCGGCTGCGGCGGGCAAGGCCGGCGGAGCGCCACATCGCCCTCGTCATGGCGAATTATCCGAACCGCGACGGCCGCCTCGGCAACGGCGTCGGCCTCGACACGCCGGCCGGCACAATGGAGGTGCTGCGCGCCATGGCGGCGGAAGGTTACGCGGTTGCCGACCTGCCCGAGGACGGCGATGCGCTGATCGCTCATCTCATGGCCGGCCCGACCAATGCGGCGCGCGACGGGCGAGAAATTCGCGAGACGCTTTCGCTGAATCACTACAAGACCTTCTTCTCTTCGCTTCCGAAAGTGGTTCAGGAGGAGATGACGGGCCGCTGGGGCGAGCCGGAGGACGATCCCTTCGTCACCGGCGATGTCTTCGCCCTGCCGCTTGCCCGTTTCGGCGGGACGCTGGTCGGCATCCAGCCGGCGCGGGGCTACAATATCGATCCGAAGGAAAGCTACCATTCGCCGGACCTCGTGCCGCCGCACGGTTATCTCGCTTTCTACGCCTTCCTGCGCCAGCACTACGGCGCGCATGCCATCGTGCACATGGGCAAGCACGGCAATCTCGAATGGCTGCCGGGCAAGGCGCTGGCGCTGTCGGAGACCTGCTATCCCGAAGCCGTGCTCGGCCCGGTGCCACATCTCTATCCCTTCATCGTCAACGATCCCGGCGAGGGCACGCAGGCCAAGCGCCGCTCCGCCGCCGTCATCGTCGACCACCTGACGCCGCCGCTGACGCGCGCCGAGACCTACGGCCCGCTCAAGGACCTCGAAGCGCTGGTCGACGAATATTACGACGCCTCCGGTGGCGATCCCCGGCGCATCAGGCTGCTCTCGAAGCAGATCCTCGATCTGGTGCGCGATATCGGTCTCGACAGTGATGCCGGCATCGCCAGGTCCGATGGCGAGGCGGCGGCGCTGCAGAAGCTCGACGCCTATCTCTGCGACCTCAAGGAAATGCAGATCCGCGATGGGCTGCATGTCTTCGGCGTCTCGCCGGAGGGGCGTTTGCTCACCGACCTGACGGTGGCGCTTGCCCGGGTGCCGCGTGGATTGGGTGAAGGGGGCGAGGCGAGCCTTCAGCGAGCGATCGCGGCGGATGCGTTTGCGGTGGCGCCCCGCTTCGATCCCCTCGACTGCATCGCCTCCGACCCGTGGACCGGGCCGCGCACCGACATCCTCGCCTCCCAGTCCGACGCCCCCTGGCGCAGCAATGGCGACACGGTGGAGCGTATCGAGCTTCTGGCGGCAAGGCTGGTGGACGGCACGCTGCCTTGCCCGGACGGCTGGCAGGCTACCCGCGCCGTCCTCGACACCATCGACACGACCATCCGCCCCGCCATCGCCGCCTGCGGCCCGGCGGAGATTTCGGCGCTGATGCGCGGCCTCGACGGGCGCTTCGTCGAACCCGGCCCCTCCGGCGCGCCGACGCGTGGGCGGCCTGACGTGCTGCCGACAGGGCGCAACTTCTATTCCGTCGACAGCCGCGCCGTGCCGACGCCCGCCGCCTGGGAGCTCGGTCGCAGATCCGCCGAGCTGATCATCACGCGCTATGCGCAGGACCACGGCGAATGGCCCACCTCCTTCGGCATCACCGCCTGGGGCACCTCCAACATGCGCACCGGCGGCGACGATATCGCCCAGGCGATGGCGTTGATCGGTGTCAAGCCGACCTGGGACATGGCCTCCCGCCGCGTCACCGGCTTCGAGATCATCCCGCCCGCCACACTCCGCCATCCGCGCGTCGACGTGACTTTGCGCATTTCCGGCTTCTTCCGCGATGCCTTCCCGGAGCAGATCGCGCTCTTCGACCGCGCCGTGCGCGCTGTCGGCGCGCTGGAAGAGGATGATGCGGACAATCCCATCGCCGCGCGCATGCGCGCCGAGGCGGCGGCGCTGGCGGCGAAGGGGGCTTCCGATGACGAGGCGGCGAGGCAGGCGGGTTTCCGCATCTTCGGCGCGCAATCCGGCGGCTACGGCGCGGGCCTCCAGACCATGATGGACGAGGGGCTGTGGAGCGAGCGCGGCGATCTTGCCGAGGCGTGGCTCGCCTGGGGCGCGCATGCCTATGACGGCGCAGGCGACGGCGTGCCGATGCGCGCGCGGCTGGAGGCGCGCATGAAGAGCCTTCAGGCGGTCATCCAGAACCAGGACAGCCGCGAGCACGACCTCCTCGACAGCGACGAATACTACCAGTTCGAGGGCGGCATGGCGGCGGCCGCCGAGCACCTTTCCGGCCAGCAGCCCGTCGTCTATCACAACGACCTGTCGCGCCCGGAAAGACCCGTCGTGCGCACGCTGGAGGACGAGATCGGCCGCGTCGTGCGCGCCCGCGTTGTCAATCCCAAGTGGATCGACGGCGTCATGCGCCATGGCTACAAGGGCGCCTTCGAGATCGCCGCGACGGTCGATTTCATGTTCGCCTTCGCGGCGACGACCGGCGCGGTGAAGGATCATCATTTCGAGGCCGCCTACCAGGCCTATGTGCAGGATCCGCGCGTGCGCGATTTCCTTGCGGAAAAGAACCCGGCGGCGCTCGCCGAGATGGCGGCGCGCTTTGCCGAGGCGATCGACCGTGGCCTCTGGACGCCGCGCTCCAACTCGGCGCGCTATGAGCTCGCCATGCTGGGAAAGAGGAGGGCGTCGTGATGAACCTTGCCGGCCGCTGCCTTTGCCGTTCGCTGACGTTTTCCGTTTCCGGCGATATCGTCAGCACGGGCCATTGCCATTGCGAGAGTTGCCGGCGCGCCACGTCCTCGCCGGTCACGACCTTCTTTTGCGTGGCGGCGGGCGATGTCGCGTTCAAGGGCGGGACGCTGCGGCACTACGCATCCTCGCCCGGTGTGCGGCGCGGCTTCTGCGGCAATTGCGGCTCGCCGATGAGCTACGAGAGCGAGAAGCGGCCCGGCATCGTCGATCTCTACGTCGCCTCGCTGGACGATGCGGCGGGCGTCGAAATCACCCAGCACGGGTTTTGGAACGAGCGGGTTTCCTGGCTGCATTGCCAGGACGACCTGCCGAAACGGGAAGGCTGACATGACAGACAACCACGACGAAACCGCCGGCATGAGCGAAGCCGAGCTTGCCCGCCATTCGGAGAAGATGGCGAAGAAGAAGCAGGCGCGTGAGAAGATCATGGCGACCAAGACGGACGAGAAGGGCCTCGTCATCGTCCATACCGGCAAGGGCAAGGGCAAGTCGACCGCCGGCTTCGGCATGATCTTCCGTCACATCGCCCACGGGAAGCCCTGCGCCGTCGTGCAGTTCATCAAGGGCGCGATGGTGACGGGCGAGCGCGACCTGATCGAGGCGCATTTTGCCGATCTCTGCCAGTTCTTCACGCTCGGCGAGGGCTTCACCTGGGAAACGCAGGACCGCGCCCGCGACGTGGCGATGGCGCAGAAGGCGTGGGAAAAGGCCAAGGAACTCATTCGCGACGAGCGCAATTCCATGGTGCTGCTCGACGAGATCAACATCGCGCTGCGCTACGATTATATCGATATCAGGGAGGTCGTCGACTTCCTGAAGACCGAGAAGCCCTACATGACCCATGTCGTGCTGACGGGCCGCAACGCCAAGGAAGAACTGATCGAGATCGCCGATCTTGCCACCGAGATGGAGCTCCTGAAGCACCCGTTCCGCTCGGGCATCAAGGCGCAGCAGGGCGTGGAGTACTGAGGGACGGTCTTGCCCCTCATCCCCCTGCCGGGACCTTCTCCCCGCAGGCGGGGAGAAGGGGATATGCTGCACCGTTTTCCTCCTTACGATCAAGTGGAGGAAAACGATGAGCCCAGCGCTCCTCGCCCCGCTTGCGGGGAGAGGATGCCGGCAGGCAGGTGAGGGGCCGTGCGGCCTACCAGCCGAGCCACACCCGCAGCGGATGGCTCGGATCGGCCATCAGGCGGATGGCGAGCGCGATGGAGGTGACGACGAGAAGCGGCTTGATGATCTTCGCGCCGCTCTTCATCGCCACGCGCGAGCCCGCCTGCGCGCCGAGGAACTGGCCGGCGCCCATGACGAGGCCGACCTTCCACAGCACGACGCCGTAGAGCAGGAACACGGCGAAGGCGCCGACATTGGAGCCGAAGTTCAGGAGCTTCGTATGCGCCGTCGCCTTGAGGACGCCGAAGCCGGCGAGTGTCACGAAGGCCAGCATGAAGAACGAGCCGGTGCCCGGGCCGAAGACGCCGTCATAAAAGCCGATCGCCGGCACGATGGTGACGGTGAAGAGGAAGACGCTCATGCGCCGGTGCTTGTCCACGTCGCCGATATTCGGCTTCAGCCCGAAGTAGACGGCGATGGCCACCAGCAGGAAGGGCAGGATCGCCTTCAGCACGTCGCCCGGAACCACCGTCGCCAGGAGGGCGCCGAAAACCGCGCCGAACGCCGAGAGCGCGGCCATCGGCAATTGCTCCGTGAGCCGCACATGGCCGGCGCGCGCATAGGCGAGCGTCGCCGATCCCGAGCCGAAGAGCGATTGCAACTTGTTGGTACCGAGCGTTTCCAGCGGCGGAATGCCGGCGAGCAGCATGGCTGGAATGGTGATCATGCCGCCGCCGCCGGCAATCGAATCGATGAAGCCGGCGAGGAAGGCGGCGAAGAACAGGAAGACGAGAAGGTGGAGGGCGATATCGGCCACGGCGGGACTCGGGAAAACGAGGGGTCTGCCGTTCTTCTGTCAGACTGCATGACAAAAGCAAAGCCTGCCGGCGATCCGCCGATCCGGTTTGACCGGCCTTTCGCCCTTCGATACTAAGGAGACGCGACGGTGCCCCGAGCGGGCCGAGCGGTGTCCGGTGCGGCTGACCCAGAGGGGCTTCATCCGGAGCTGTCGGAAACGGCAAGGCCGGGCTCTTTCGCGTGGAATTTAGCAAGAGACCGCCATGAGCGCCGAGGCCCCATCACCCGACACCGGACGACGACCGCTCGTTCTCGGCCTTGGCTGCGAGCGCGGAACGCCGCCGGGCGAACTCGTCGATCTCGCCATTTCCATCGTGACCCGCCCGGAGGATGTCGCCTTCGTCGCGACGCTGGACATGCGCGCCGAGGAGCCGGCCATGCAGGCCGTCGCGCGGCACTTCTCCGTGCCGCTCGTGACCTTCTCCGCCGCACGCCTCGAAACCGAAACGCCGCGGCTTGCCAATCCGTCTGACCTCGTCTTCGCCCATGCGGGCTGCCACGGCGTTGCCGAGGCGGCGGCGCTGGCGCAGGCAGGTGCGGGCGGGCGGCTGGTCGTGGAGAAGACGAAATCCGCCCATGCCACGGCAGCGGTGGCTGAATCCTTTCAAGCCCTTGCCGCCGTTTCCTCGCAAGGCGATTCCATGTCCTCGCATTTCGATTCAAGCCGGGAGCACATCTGATGCACGCCCTGTTCTCCGCCCTCCCGCCGATGGAAAGAGGCACCGTCTGGCTCGTCGGCGCGGGGCCCGGCGATCCGGGCCTCCTGACGCTCCATGCCGCCAATGCGCTGCAGCAGGCCGATGTCGTCGTGCATGATGCGCTGGTCAATGCCGAGTGCCTGTCGCTGGCGCGTCCCGGCGCCGTGCTGGAATTTGCCGGAAAGCGCGGCGGCAAGCCCTCACACAGGCAGCGGGACATTTCGCTGCGGCTCGTCGAGCTCGCCCGCGCCGGCCATCGCGTGCTGCGGCTGAAGGGCGGCGATCCCTTCGTCTTCGGGCGCGGCGGGGAGGAGGCGCTGACGCTGGTCGAGCACGGTATTCCCTTCCGCATCGTGCCGGGCATCACGGCGGGTATCGGCGGGCTTGCCTATGCCGGCATTCCGGTGACGCACCGCGAGGTCAACCATGCCGTCACCTTCCTCACGGGGCACGATTCCTCCGGGCTCGTGCCGGATCGTATCAATTGGGAGGGCATCGCCAAGGGGTCTCCCGTCATCGTCATGTACATGGCGATGAAGCATATCGGCCAGATCGCCGCCAATCTCGTCGCCGGCGGGCGCTCGCCGGACGAGCCGGTCGCCTTCGTCTGCAATGCGGCGACGAGCGAGCAGGCAGTGCTGGAGACGACGCTCGCCCGCGCGGAGGCGGATGTCGCCGCCGCCGGCATCGAGCCGCCCGCCATCGTAGTGGTGGGCGAGGTCGTGCGCCTTCGCTCCTCGCTCGACTGGATCGGCGCGCTGACTGCCGGCCGCAGGCTCGCGCCCGACCCCTTCGGCTCGCGCGAAAGGAAGGATCCGGCATGAGCGGACTGCTCATTGCCGCCCCCGCCTCCGGTTCCGGCAAGACGACGGTGACGCTCGGCCTTGCCCGCGCGCTGGCCGATGCCGGCCTCCGCCTCGTTTCCGGCAAGGCGGGGCCGGATTATATCGACCCGGCCTTCCATGCCGCGGCGAGCGGAAACCCCTGCTTCAACTACGATCCCTGGGCCATGCGCCCGGACCTCGTCCGCGCCAATGCCGCCCATCAGGCGGGCGGGGGGGATTTTCTGCTCGTCGAGGCGATGATGGGCCTCTTCGACGGGGCGGCCGACGGCACGGGCGCGCCGGCCGATCTGGCCGCAACGCTTGACCTGCCGGTGGTGCTCGTCATCGATTGCAGCCGCATGTCGCAGTCCGTCGCGGCGCTCGCGAGGGGATACAGGGATCATCGCGGCGATGTGCATGTCGCCGGCGTCATCCTCAACAAGGTCGGCAGCGCCCGGCACGAGGCGATGCTGCGCGCGGCGCTGGAAACCGCCGGCATCGCGATTTTCGGCGTGCTGCGCAGCGACCCGGCGCTTGCCCTGCCGGAGCGGCATCTCGGCCTCGTCCAGGCGGGGGAGCATGAGGCGCTGGAAGCCTTCATCACCCATGCCGCCGGCGTGGTGGCCCGTGACTGCGATCTCGACCGTCTTGCCGCCCTTGCTGCAGGCCACGCCGCTTCGCCGCCGCCTTCTGCCGTCCTGCACCTTCCGCCGCTCGGCCAGCGCATCGCGATTGCCGAGGACCGGGCCTTTGCCTTCACCTACCAGCACCTGCTGCTCGGCTGGCGCATGGCGGGGGCGAGCCTTTCGTTCTTTTCGCCGCTTGCCGACGAGGCGCCCGCGGCCGATGCCGATGCGGTCTACCTGCCCGGAGGTTATCCGGAACTGCATGCCGGGACGCTTGCCGTTGCCGGCCGTTTCCGTCAGGGCATGCTGGAGGCCGCGCGCCGTGGCGCGCGCATCTATGGCGAATGCGGAGGCTACATGACACTCGGGGAGGGGCTGGTCGATGCGGCGGGAGTGCGCCATGCCATGCTCGGCCTGCTGCCGCTCGTCACCAGCTTCGCCGAGCGTCGCCGCCATCTCGGCTATCGCCGCGTCACGCCGCTGGCGGGTTCCGGCTTTGCCGCGCCGATGACGGCGCACGAGTTCCATTATTCGACTCTCGTGCATGAGGGGGAGGCGGAACGGCTCTTCGCCGTCACGGATGCCGTCGGCGAGGATCTCGGCATGGCCGGGCTTCGCCGGGATGCCGTCAGCGGCTCCTACATGCACCTGATCGACCTTGCACCGGAGGCCGCATGAGCGCGCCGCGTATCGTCCACGGCGGCGGCATCGCCGCCGCCGCCGCCCGCTACGGCGGAAGGCCCGAGGACTGGCTCGACCTCTCGACCGGCATCAACCCCCATCCCGTCGCCGTTCCCGAGGTGGACATCGCCGCCTGGCACCGCCTGCCGGATCGCCACCGCCAGGATGCCGCCCGCATCTCCGCGCAGCGTTATTATGCGACGCCGCAAGCCCTTCCGCTTCCCGTGCCCGGTACGCAGTCAGCCATCCAGCTCCTGCCGCGCCTCGTTTCGCCCGGCCGCCGCGCCGCTGTGCTTTCCCCCACCTATGGCGAATATGCCCGCGTGCTCGCCAATGCCGGCGTGGCGGTGGACCGGATTGCAAGCCTCGATGCGGTGACGGAAGCGCACGGTCTCGTCATCGTCGTCAATCCGAACAATCCCGACGGCCGGCTTTTCCCGCGCGACGCGCTGCTGTCGCTCCATGCGCGCGTCGCCGCGAATGGCGGCCTGCTCGTCGTCGACGAGGCCTTCGGCGACATGCGCCCGGAAGGTTGCATCGCGCCGCTTGCCGGCGACGACAGGCCGGGCCTTCTCGTCTTCCGCTCCTTCGGAAAGTTCTTCGGCCTTGCCGGTCTTCGCCTCGGCTTCGCCATTGGCGAGGCGGCGGTGCTCGACCGCATCGAGGACGGGCTCGGCCCCTGGGCCGTCTCCGGCCCGGCGCTGACGATCGCGACCACTCTCATGGCCTCCGACACGTCCGCCATCCGCCGCGCCATCGACGAGCGTAAGGCCGCGCTCGACGCGGTGCTGGCGGCTGCCGGCCTCGCTGTTGCCGGTGGAACGGGCCTCTTTTCGCTGGTGGACCATGCGGCCGCCGCGGCCATCCATGAAGGCCTTTGCCGCCATCATGTGCTGGTGCGTCCTTTCGATTATAATCCGCGATGGCTGCGGTTCGGCCTTTCCCCCGACGCCAGGGGAGACGGCCGGCTGGCCGCGGCGCTGGCGGATGTGATGGGCCGATGACGGAGACGCTGCTGATCCTGTTCTTCGCGCTGCTGCTGGATCGCCTCGTCGGCGATCCGGACAGGCTCTGGCAGCGCGTGCCGCATCCGGTCGTGCTGTTCGGCCGGGCGATCGGGGCAATGGATGCGCTTTTCAACGGCAAGCGCCTTTCGCCCGGGACGCGGCGTTTCAACGGCGCTGCCGGCATTGCGGTGCTGCTTGCGGCCAGTCTTTTCGCCGGCTTCGTCCTGCACCGGCTTTTCGCGCCGCTCGGCGTTGTCGGCGCGGTTGTCGAGGTGGTCATCGTCGCCGTCTTCCTCGCGCAGAAGAGCCTTCACGACCATGTCCGCGCCGTCTCGACCGGCCTCAAGGACGACGGCCTCGAAGGCGGGCGGCGGGCCGTGTCGATGATCGTCGGCCGCGATCCGGCGACGCTCGACGAGCCGGCGGTCTGCCGCGCCGGGATCGAGAGCCTTGCCGAGAATTTTTCCGACGGCGTCGTCGCCCCGGCACTCTGGTATGCGCTTCTCGGCCTGCCGGGCCTCCTTGCCTACAAGATGCTCAACACGGCCGATTCGATGATCGGTCACAGGAGCGAGAAATATCTCGATTTCGGCTGGGCCTCCGCCCGGCTCGACGACCTTGCCAACTGGCCCGCCGCGCGCCTGTCTATCCTCTTCATCGCCGCCGGCGCATGGCTGGCGCAGGGCCGGCGGGCGGCGCGCGCGGCCATCGGCACGGCGCTGCGCGATGCCGGCCTGCACCGCTCGCCGAATTCCGGCTGGCCGGAAGCGGCCATGGCCGGCGCGCTCGGCATCGGCCTTGCAGGTCCGCGCATCTATGGCGGCGCGCGCGTCGACGAACCGATGATGAACGCCGCCGGCCGCACCGTCGCGACGGTCGCCGACATCGATCTGTCGCTGCGTATCTTCTCAGCCGCCTGCGCCGTTCTTGCCGTCACGGTGCTGCTGGCGGCAGGTCTTGTGGCCTCCATATAGGCGCAACGATAAAATTTTACGTCTTAACTTCGTTTTCTTTTCTCCACCCCCGTCAATATTGTGGAAGGCTGGAACGTCTATAGTCTGTCTTGCTGTCAAACATGGCGCCGATGTCATGCGCGAACGAATAGAGGGGAAATCATGCGTGGCTTGCTTGCGACCGCGGTCGCATTCCTTCTGGTCCTGTTCCAGGCCGAGACTGCACTTTCCGCCAACCTTGTCGCGGAAGTCAGCCTTTCTTCACAGACGATGATCGTTACTCAGAACGGTATCGTGAAACACCGCTGGCGCGTCTCGACGGGCCGCAAGGGCTTCGGCACGCCGACGGGCGCGTGGAAGGCGAAATGGGCCTCGCGCAACCACCGCTCGCGCAAGTACGACAATGCGCCGATGCCCTATGCGATCTTCTTCAACGGCGGCTACGCGGTGCATGCGACCTTCGACACCAAACGCCTCGGCCGCCCCGCCTCGCACGGCTGCGTGCGGCTGCATCCCTCGAACGCTGCGACGTTCTTCCAGCTGGCGAACAACAGCGGGCTTTCGAACACCCGCATCGTCATCTCGCGCTGAGGGCGGGGATCAGTCGTTGCCCGCAAAGCGCATCAGCCGGTCCATGTCGGGGACGGTGACGTGGCGGTTGTTCTCGATGCGGATGACGTTTTCCTTGCGCAGCTTGGTGAACTGGCGGCTGACGGTCTCGATGGTGAGGCCGAGGAAGTCGGCGATGTCGGCGCGCGAGAGCGGCAGGTCGAAGGACGACATGTCGACGCTTTCCGGGTCGATATGGGTGGCGATGAGGTAAAGGAAGCTCGCTACCTTCTCCTGCGCCGTCTTGCGGCCGAGCGTCAGCATCCAGTCGCGCGCCTCGTCCAGCTCCTTCAGCGCCTGGCGGTGCAGCTTGTGCTCCAGCTCGGGCGTCCGCCTGACGAGGCGGTCGAGTACGTTGCGCGGGAAGTTGCAGACTTCGCTTTCGGTGGCAGCTTCCGCGGTGATCGCGCTTTCCTCCAGGAAAGGGCGGCCGAGGAAGTCGGGGGCGAACTGCAGGCCGACGATCTGCTGGCGGCCGTCCGCCATGACCTTCGTCAGCTTCACCACGCCGCGCATGATGTTGGAATAATTGACGATCGTCTCGCCCTGGCCGATCACCTCGGCGCCCGTCTCCAGCCGGTGGCGGGAGGAGTGCTTGTTGAGCTCGGTCAGCTGTTCGGCCGTCAGCGCGCCGCACACGCCGCCATGGCGCGCCTCGCAGGCGCGGCAGACCAGCGGAATGTCGGAATTATGGATATCCTGACGGCGAACTTCCATGTCGGCTTTTCCTTTCGCCCCGCGGCAGACGACGCAACGATGCCGTGCTAGCCCACGCAGGCATGAACATAAAGCGTGCCGCCTCGCGGCAAAATAGCGCTTCCTGACTATTGTCAAATCGTAGCGCAGTCCCGCCGGCTTTCACTTGATCAAAATCAAATGGCGGCGCGCCTTTCGGGGTTATTTGCGTATGCGAAGGAGATATTCCATGCAGGACGCACTCGTAAGACGCCTTTCTTCCCCGGTTCCGCGCTATACAAGTTACCCGACCGCCCCGCATTTCAACGAGGGGATCGGTCCGCAGGTCTATACGAAAGGATTGGCGCGGCTGGGAAAGGCGAACCGCCTGTCGCTCTATGCGCATGTTCCCTATTGCGACCGGCTCTGCTGGTTCTGCGCCTGCCACACCAAACAGACCCTTCGTTACGAGCCGGTCGAAGCCTACCTCAAGGGCCTTCATGCGGAGATCGCGGCCGTCGGCCGGTGCGTCTCGCCGGAGGCGCCTGTCACGGCGCTGCATTTCGGCGGCGGCTCGCCGACGCTGCTGCGGCCGGACGACATGGTGGCGCTGAAACGCTGTCTCGAGCAGGGCTTCGCCTTTTCGCCCGAGGCGGAAATCTCGGTAGAGATGGATCCGAACGACCTGGACGAGGCGCGACACGATGCGCTCGCGGAAATCGGCATGACGCGCGCCAGCCTCGGCATCCAGGATTTCGATCCGAAGGTGCAGAAGGCGATCAACCGCATCCAGACCTTCGAGCAGACGCGCGGCGTCGTGGAAGCGGCGCGGCAAAGGGGCGTGCGTTCGGTAAACTGCGATATTCTCTATGGCCTACCATACCAGACGATGGAGACGCTGGCGGAGACGGTGCGCGCCGTCATCTCGCTTAGCCCCGACCGTATCGCGCTGTTCGGTTATGCCCATGTGCCGTGGATGAAGAAGCACCAGACGATGATCGACGAAGCTGCACTGCCCGGTGTCGTCGCCCGCTTTGAGCAGATGACGATGGCCGGGGAAATGCTGGTTACTGCCGGTTATGAGGCCGTCGGCATCGACCATTTCGCCCTGCCGGCCGATCGGCTCGCCGTTGCTGCGCGCAACGGCACGCTTCGCCGCAATTTCCAGGGCTATACCGACGACCAGGCCGATGCGCTGATCGGGCTCGGCGCATCGGCCATCGGCCAGTTGCCGGAAGGCTATTTCCAGAACATGCCGGCGACCGGCGAATATCTGCGCCGGGTGGAGGAGGGCGGTGTCGCCGTCGTCCGCGGCTATGCGCTGACTGACGAGGACCGCGCCCGCGCCTTCGTGATCGAACGGGTGATGTGCGATTTCGGCTTTTCCTTTGCCGATCTTGCCATCCGTCATCCGCTTTTCGCCGCGACGATCCGGGCGGAGGCCTGCGGCTTCGCCGCTTCGGACAGGGACGGCCTTTGCCGTATCGAGGGAGACAGGTTCATGCTGACGGGGGCGGGCAAGCCCTTCGCCCGCACGGTCGCGGCAGCGTTCGATGCGCATCTTTCAAGTGGTCGGGGACGGCATTCCATCGCGGTCTGATGGCGGGCTTGGGCATGTTCTTTGCGCAACACAGGGGCGCAGATCATGCAGGGCCCTCATCAACCCCATTGGCAATCGCATCGGATTTCCATATAGGATCGCCCAACTATAGATTCATGAGGTATGGGCGTGACTGCTACATTCGACAAGGTTGCCGACATCATTGCTGAAACGAGCGAGATCGATCGCGAGACGATCACGCCGGAAAGCCACACGATCGACGATCTCGGCATCGATAGCCTGGACTTCCTCGACATCGTCTTTGCGATCGACAAGGAATTCGGCATCAAGATCCCGCTGGAAAAGTGGACGCAGGACGTCAACGAAGGCAAGGTCGCGACGGAAGAATACTTCGTCCTGAAGAACCTCTGCGCCAAGATCGACGAACTGCGGGCCGCCAAGGCCTGATCATACGGCGCCCGGCCGCCGCTGGCGGCGCTGTTCCGGACGATCCCGGCGCAAGGGGCTATCGGCCTGCCGTCTTCGGCAGGCCTTTCGGTTTTCGGCGGAGGCATATCCGATGCTGCTAGAATATTTCCAGATGATCGACCGGGTGGAAGCCGTCGATGGCGCGCGCCGCGTGCTGAAGGCCCGCTCCGTCGTTCCGTCCAAGAGCCCGGTCTTCGAGGGCCACTTCCCCGGCATGCCGCTCGTTCCGGGCGTGCTGCTCATCGAGACAATGGCGCAGGCTTCCGGCTTCCTCGTGCTGGCGGCATCCGATTTTGCGGCCATGCCTTTCCTGATGAGCGTCGACGGGGCCAAGATGCGCACCTTCGTCGAGCCCGACGCGGTACTCGACATCGAGGCCGTGCTGGAGCATGACGGATCGGGTTATGCCGTGACGAAGACGAAGATTACGTCGGCCGGCAAGAAGGTGTGCGACGCGCAGCTCAAGCTGCGCACCATGCCGTTTGCCGAGGTGCCGCTGGCCGATATCGTGGGCAAGCGCGCGGGCGAGGTGGGTTTGTTCGAGGCGCTGGCAGCGTCTGCTGAAGGGAAGTGAGCATGGCGAAGGCGAAGAACGATGTGGTCATCACCGGCGTCGGCATCGTCACCTGTCACGGTGTCGGGGCCGAGGCCCATGTGCAGATTCTGGGAAGCGCAAAGGCTCCGGAACTGAAGATCGATACGGAGCGCTTCGCGCCCTATCCGGTCCATCCGATGCCGGAGATCGACTGGAACCAGCAGATCGCCAAGCGTGGCGACCAGCGCCAGATGGAGAACTGGCAGCGTCTCGGCGTCTTCGCCGCGGGCCTGGCGCTCGACGATGCCGGCTTCAAGGACGACGCGGATGCCTGCGGCACGATGGACATGATCGTGGCGGCCGGCGGCGGCGAGCGCGACATCACGGTCGATTCGCTGATCGTCGACGAGGGCCTGAAGCGCAACGACCGCGAACGCCTGCTCAATGAGAAGCTGACAACGGAACTGCGCCCGACGCTGTTCCTTGCCCAGCTCTCGAACCTGCTCGCCGGTAACATCTCCATCGTGCACAAGGTCACCGGCTCGTCGCGCACCTTCATGGGCGAGGAAGCCGCGGGCATCAGCGCCGTCGAGACCGCTTTCCACCGCATCCGTGCCGGCCAGTCGACCCATACGCTTGTCGGCAGTGCGCTGGTTGCCGAGCGTCAGGATGTCATCCTGCTCTATGAAGCCATCGGCGCGCATGCGACGGGCGGCTGGGCGCCGCTCTGGTCGCGTGACGAGAATGCCGGCGGCGGCATCATTACCGGCTCGGCCGCTGCTTTCCTCATCCTGGAATCCCGTGAACATGCGGAAGCCCGTGGCGCGCGCATCTACGCGACCATCGACGCCATCGGCGGCGACCGCGGCTCGCGTGACGAAGGCCGGCTGGAAGCGCGCCTCGAGCGTCTTGCCGAAGGCGCTTCGGCGGGCAACGAGACTGTCGTCTTCTCCGGCGCATCCGGCGCGCATGACGCGACGGCGCGCGAAAAGGCCTGGCTCGACCAGCGTTTCGCCGGCAGCGCAGTGCGTGGCTACAGCGCCGTCATCGGCCAGTCACTCGAAGCGCAGTTCCCGCTCGGCCTGTCGCTTGCCGCGCTGACGCTCGGTGCGGGTGTCAAGGTCGCGCCGTTCGATACGGCTGTCGAGGCCGCCATGAGCGCTCCCGCCGCCACCGCCGTCGTCACGACGGTCGGCCATTCGCGCGGCGAGGGCGTCGCAATCCTTTCCGCAGAGAAGTGAGGTTCCGGCCATGACGAATGCCGCTTACAGGGATCATCTCGGTCGCCCCATCGTCGCCGTGACAGGCATGGGCGTCGTCACGTCGCTCGGGCAGGGCCTCAAGGATAACTGGGCCGCGCTCACCGGCGGCGTCTCGGGCATCCATGGCATCACCCGCTTTCCGGTCGACGGGCTGAACACCCGCATTTCCGGCACGGTCGATTTCATCGACGTGCCGGTCGAAAACCCGGTCGAGCGCTCCTATGCCTATGCCCGCGAGACGACGGACGAGGCGCTGGCGCAGGCCGGCATCTCTGGCGAGTTCGGCGGCCCGCTCTTCCTCGCTGCCCCGCCGATCGAGCCGGACTGGCGCGACCGATTCGCGCTTGCCGACCGCGCGCCGGCCTCGCAGCGACCGGGCGATGCCTATGACCGCTTCCTCGCCGTGCTGCGCGACAATCCCAGCCCGGCGCTGCATGAAGCCTGGGCCTTCGGCTCCATTTCCGAGCGGCTTTCCGACCGTTACGGCACGCGCGGCCTTCCGGTGACGCTGTCGACCGCCTGCGCTTCCGGCGCGACGGCGATCCAGCTCGGTGTCGAGGCGATCCGCCAGGGTCGCACCGACCGCGCGCTGACCGTCGGCACCGACGGCTCGGTGACGGCCGAGGCGCTTATCCGCTTCGCGCTGCTCTCGGCGCTTTCCACGCAGAACGATCCGCCGACCAAGGCCTCCAAGCCGTTCAGCAAGGATCGCGACGGCTTCGTCATCGCCGAAGGTGCGGCGACGCTGGTGCTGGAATCGCTGGAATCGGCCATTGCCCGCGGCGCCAAGGTGCTCGGTATCCTCAAGGGCTGCGGTGAGAAGGCCGATCATTTCCACCGCACACGCTCCTCGCCGGATGGCGGCCCCGCCATCGCGACGATCCGCGCGGCACTGGAAGACGCCGGCATCGACGAGAGCGGCATCGGCTATATCAATGCCCACGGCACCTCGACGCCCGAGAACGACAAGATGGAATATCTCTCCATGTCGACCGTTTTCGGCGACAAGCTGGCGAATATCCCGGTCTCGTCCAACAAGTCGATGATCGGCCACACGCTGACGGCTGCCGGTGCGGTCGAGGCGGTGTTCTCGATCCAGACGATGCTGACCGGCACCCTGCCGCCCACCATCAACTACACGAACCCCGACCCGACGATCCAACTCGACGTCGTGCCGAACGTGAAGCGCGATGCGCGTGTCACGGCGGTTCTGTCCAACTCCTTCGGCTTCGGCGGCCAGAACGCCAGCCTCGTGATGACGGCCGAACCGGCCTGATAGGAATTCTACCATGCGCGCCCTCCAGCTTCTCGACGACCGCAAGCTCGAAATCACCGATATCCCGGAACCGGAAGCACCCGGCCCCGGCGAGGTGACGCTGCGCGTCAAGGCCGTCGCCCTCAACCATATCGATGTCTGGGGCTGGCGCGGCATGGCCTTCGCCAAGCGCAAGATGCCGCTGGTCATCGGCGCGGAAGCCGCCGGCGTCGTCGAGGCCCTCGGCCCCGGCGTTTCCAATGTTCTGCCCGGCCAGCTCGTCTCGATCTACGGCGCGCGCACCTGTGGCCTCTGCAAGCCCTGCCGCGAGAAGCGCGACAACCTGTGCGAACATGTCGGCGGCGTCTACGGCTTCCATCTCGACGGCTTCGCGCAAGAGAAGGTGAACCTTCCCGCCCGCCTGCTGGTTCCGGCACCGCCCGGCATCGATGCCGTCGCCGCGGCGCTCGCGCCCGTCACCTTCGGCACCGTCGAGCACATGCTGTTCGACAACGCCAAGCTCGAACCTGGCGAGACGATCCTCGTCCATGCCGGCGGCTCGGGCATCGGCACGGCGGCGATCCAGCTCGCCAAGAAGATCGGCTGCACCGTCATCACCACGGTCGGCTCGAACGACAAGATCGAGAAGGCGAAGGCCCTCGGCGCCGACCACGTCATCAATTACCGTGAAGACCGCTTCGAGGGCGTCGTGCGCAAGCTGACGAAGAAGAAGGGCGTCGACGTCGTCTTCGAACATGTCGGCAAGGATACCTGGGCCGGCTCCATGCTCTGCCTCAAGCGTGGCGGCCGCCTCGTCACCTGCGGCTCCACCTCGGGCGTTTCCACCGACATGAACCTGATGATGCTGTTCCAGCAGCAGCTCAAGCTCCTCGGCTCCTTCGGCTGCCGCATGGAGAACATGGCGGATGCCATGCAGAAGATGGCGCGCGGCATCGTGCATCCGGTCATCGACACGGAAGTCACCTTCGACGGCATAGAGACGGCGCTGGAGCGCATGGAATCGCGCCAGATCTTCGGCAAGATCGTTCTGAAGCTGGATTGATGCCGTTGCGGATGCTGATCACCCGCCTCGTCCTGGCGCTGCGCAATTCGAAGGACTGGTTCGTTGCGCAGCTCGCCTTCGGCCTGCTCAATATCCTGAAGCTCCTGCCGGCGGACGGCGCGATCAATTTCGCCGACCGCGTCGCGCGTCGGATCGGGCCCAAGACAAGCCGCCACACGCTGACGCTGACGAACCTGCGCAATGCCTATCCGGAAAAATCCGAGGCGGAGATCGAGGCGATCGCGCTCGATGCTTGGGGCAATATGGGCCGGCTTGCCGCCGAGTATGTCTTCCTCGACCGCCTGTTCGACTTCGACCCGGAGAAGGCGGAGCCCGGCCGGATCGAAGTCTCCGGTATCCCGCTCTTCATGAATCTGCGCGACAATCCGCGTCCCTTCATCGTCTTCACCGCCCATACCGGAAATTTCGAGCTTCTGCCGGTTGCCGGCGCGGCCTTCGGGCTGGACGTGACTGTGCTCTTCCGCCCACCGAACAACCCTTACGTCGCGGAGAAGGTGTTCGAGTTCCGCAAGGCCCGGATGGGCCAGCTCGTGCCCTCTCATGCCGGTTCTTCCTTCACGCTTGCCCGCAAGCTCGAGGCGGGACAGCCGGTTGGCGTGCTTGTCGACCAGAAGTTCGGCAAGGGGCTTTATACGAAGTTCTTCGGTCAGGACGTGCGGACCAATCCGCTGCTGGCCAAGCTCGTCCGCCAGTTCGACTGCGAGGTCTATCCGGCGCGCTGCATCCGCCTTCCGGGCAACCGCTACCGGCTGGAGCTGGAACCGGCGATGGCGGTCCCCCGCAAGGCGAACGGCGCAGTCGATGTCGATGCGACGGCCCAGATGCTCAACGACAAGGTGGAGCAATGGGTGCGCGAATATCCCGGCCAGTGGCTGTGGTATCACGACCGCTGGAACATCAAGCGCAGTCTCAATACTTGATGGCTTCCAATTCCTTTCTTCATTTCCCCGGCTGAGCATATCCGGCCACGCCATTTACGTGTTTTCTGTCCCATTATGGGTTTGACATATCTCCCTCCGCTTATATGATTTTATCGAGCCGCCCGCTTTGGCAGTGGTTTGACGGAGGGCAGAGTCAAAAAAGAGCTTTCGATTCGGACACGATAAGTAAAATGATGATGCAATTGCTGTAGTTCTCAGCAATTCATGGAGCATGATTTGAAAGCTCTTGTAGGGTTGTTCTGGTTTAAGTATTCGCAACTTCAGCATGCGGTGAGGGCGGGAGACGAAAAGCTCATCGCCATGCTGGACAGGGAAATCGAAACGGCCTTGCTGGCCGTCCTGCTGAAGGAGGCGAGCGACGCCTCCGAATTCCGCTCCCAATTCCAGTTCTTCGTGGATCTTTTGCGGGAGGAGGCGGAAGACAAGGCCTGCGTGCTCCGGCAGGCACGCCATTTCAAGCTGCTGCTTGACCGCTATTTCGGCACCGAAGAGGGCGCCGCGTTCCTCGGCTTCAGGCCGTCCCCGGGAGTTCGCCCCGTTGCGGCGCCGCGCGTCATGGAGGATGGGCTGCTCAACGAGGCGATCCTCGACAGCCTGCCGGATCGTGTGGCGGTCGTCACCACCGACTATCGCTATATCTATTCCAACCCGTTGAATGCGGAGCGCTTCGGCGGCAAGCCCATCGATCTCGTCGGGCGGCATATCGCCGAATTCATCGGCCGCCCGCGTTTCGAAAACCTGCTGAAACGGCACCTGGATCGCTGTTTTACGGGCGAGGCGGTGGAATACGACTATATGTCCACCCGCCCGGGCAAAGGCATGACCCGTTGCCGGATGACGCCCTGCATGTCGGTGGCCGGGCATGTGCTGGGCGCCATCGTCGTGCTCCAGGACATGCTGGAGTTCCGCGATCCGATGGCGGCCTGAACGCTAGGACGCGAGGCCCGCTTCGGGCAGCATGAACCGCTGTTCGAAGGCGATGTGGCGCCGGATCGATTCGAAGAAGCCGCGAAGCATGTAGCCCGCGGCTTCCGCGTTCACGCTGCCGTCGCCGCTGCCGAGACGCGTCAGCGTGTCGGTCAGCTCTTCCGCGAAGCACTCGTCTTCGACATGCTCGAATTTCAGGCGGGCGATCGTCCCGGCCATTTCCTCGCCTCCCGATGCCTGCGTTTCCAGCATGGGGAACAGGGCTTCCTCTTCATAACGATGGATGCCGTTGATCAGCGGGATCAGGGACTTGGCCGCGTAGATGCATTTCTGCCGGTTGATATTGGCCGGCAGGCTGTCGGCGATTTCTTCCAATGCGCTACAAAGCGCCAGCTGGGCGTCATGGGCCTTTTTCAGCCAATCCAGTGAAGCGGTGTCCGTCGGGCGATCCGAGAGCAACCGGGCGATGCCAGCATAATCCGTCATGTCGTGCTTCCTCGTTGAGGGGAGGGCCGCGGTGTTTTCGACGCGCGGCTGCGTCAACCTGTCCCTTGATGCCGCCACCTTCCGATCCGCGCCTTGATCCAAGTCAAGGATACGGGCTCGCGCATCTGCGATGGCTCCATGGAGCGCAATGGCCGATTCCGTGCGGGAACCGGGCGTCGCGGTACTTTGACCGGTTGGGGGATGCCAACGATGAAATACATAACGGAAACAATAGTCCTGGCCGTCGGCGCCTTCCTTGCGCTGCTCGGTGTGGCCTTTGCCCAGGACAAGCTCTTCGAGGCCCATATGTGGGTCCTCTTCTTCGTGCTGCTCGCCAGCACGCTCGTCATGGTGCGGCGCGTGTCCTTCGTGCCTGCCGGCCCAGCCCCATCTTCGCAGGATGACGGCGGCTATTTCGACGAGGTCATCAAATACGGCGTCATCGCGACGGTGTTCTGGGGCGTCGTCGGCTTCCTCGTCGGCGTCTTCGTGGCGCTGCAGCTTGCCTTCCCCGACCTCAACATCGAGCCCTGGCTGAATTTCGGCCGCACGCGTCCGCTGCACACCTCGGCCGTGATCTTCGCCTTCGGCGGCAACGCGCTGATCGCGACGTCCTTCTACGTCGTGCAGCGCACCTCGCGGGCGCGCCTCTTCGGCGGCAATCTCGGCTGGTTCGTGTTCTGGGGCTACCAGCTCTTCATCGTCATGGCTGCCACCGGCTACTTGCTCGGCGTCACGCAGGGCCGCGAATATGCCGAGCCGGAATGGTATGTCGACCTCTGGCTGACCATCGTCTGGGTCGCCTATCTGGTCGCCTTCCTCGGCACGATCATGACGCGCAAGGAACCGCACATCTACGTGGCGAACTGGTTCTTCCTGTCGTTCATCGTGACGATCGCCATGCTGCACATCGTCAACAACCTGGCGATCCCGGTCTCGTTCCTCGGCTCGAAGAGCTACTCGGCCTTCTCGGGCGTGCAGGATGCGCTGACGCAGTGGTGGTACGGCCATAATGCCGTAGGCTTCTTCCTGACCGCCGGCTTCCTCGGCATGATGTACTACTTCATCCCGAAGCAGGTGAACCGTCCGGTCTATTCCTACCGCCTGTCGATCATCCACTTCTGGGCCCTGATCTTCATGTATATCTGGGCCGGCCCGCACCACCTGCACTATACGGCGCTGCCGGACTGGGCGCAGACGCTCGGCATGGTCTTCTCGGTCATGCTCTGGATGCCCTCGTGGGGTGGCATGATCAACGGCCTGATGACGCTCTCGGGCGCCTGGGACAAGATTCGTACCGACCCGATCGTGCGCATGATGGTCATGGCCGTCGCCTTCTACGGCATGGCGACCTTCGAAGGCCCGATGATGTCGATCAAGTCGGTCAACTCGCTCAGCCACTACACGGACTGGACCATCGGCCACGTGCATTCGGGCGCGCTCGGCTGGAACGGCCTCATCACCTTCGGCGCGATCTACTTCCTCGTCCCGAAGCTTTGGAAGCGCGAGCGGCTCTATTCGATCCGCATGGTCAACTGGCACTTCTGGCTCGCAACCCTCGGCATCGTCGTCTACGCGGCCGTCATGTGGGTCGCCGGCATCCAGCAGGGCCTGATGTGGCGCGAATACGACGAGCAGGGCTTCCTGGTCTACTCGTTCGCCGAAACCGTCGCCGCCATGTTCCCCTACTACGTGCTGCGCGCCGTCGGCGGCGGGCTGTTCCTCCTGGGGGCGATCATCATGGCCTACAACGTGACCATGACAATCCTCGGCTACCAGCGTGACGAGGCCCCGATCCCGGGCGCCGCGCCCGCCCTGCAGCCGGCCGAATAGGAGGGGACAGAATGTCCATTCTTGATAAACACGCCATCCTCGAACGCAACGCGACGCTTCTCCTCGTCGGTTCGCTCCTCGTGGTCACCATCGGCGGCATCGTCGAGATCGCCCCGCTGTTCTACCTGGAAAACACCATCGAGAAGGTGGAGGGCATGCGGCCCTACTCGCCGCTGGAGCTCGCCGGCCGCGACATCTACGTCCGCGAAGGCTGCTACGTCTGTCACAGCCAGATGATCCGGCCGTTCCGCGACGAGGTGGAGCGCTACGGGCATTACTCGCTGGCGGCGGAATCCATGTACGACCATCCGTTCCAGTGGGGCTCGAAGCGCACCGGCCCGGACCTTGCCCGCGTCGGCGACCGCTACTCGAACGAGTGGCATGTCCAGCACCTGATCGAGCCGCGCTCGGTCGTGCCGGAATCGGTGATGCCGAGCTATTCCTTCCTCAAGGAGACGAACCTCGAGGTGAAGAACGTCGCCATGCATCTGACGGCCAACCGCGACGTCGGCGTGCCCTACAGCGACGAGATGGTCGAGAACGCCGAGGCGGACATGAAGGCGCAAGCCGATCCAAACGCCGACACGGCGGGCCTTCTCGCCCGCTACCCGAAGGCCAAGATCGGCGATTTCGACGGCGATCCGGCGCGGCTCACCGAAATGGACGCGCTCGTCGCCTATCTCCAGATGCTCGGCACGCTGGTGGACTTCTCCACCTATGACGATGCCAGCGGTTACCGCTGAGGAGGACGTCTCATGGAAACCTATACCGCCATGCGCCACTTCGCCGATAGCTGGGGCCTGCTCGCCATGACGCTGTTCTTCGTGGCCGTCCTCGCCTTCACCCTTCGCCCCGGCGGCCGCAAGGCTGCCGAACGGGCCGCTGAAATCCCCCTCAAGGAGGACTGATCATGGCCGAGAAGCATATCGACGAAATCTCGGGCGTCGAAACCACCGGCCACGAATGGGACGGCATCAGGGAACTGAACAATCCGATGCCGCGCTGGTGGGTCTGGACGTTCTACCTGACGATCCTGTGGGCCATCGGCTATACCATCGCCTTCCCGGCCTGGCCGATGATCTCGGATGCGACGCGGGGCATGCTCGGCTGGTCGAGCCGCGCCAACATCGCCGCCGAGCTTGCCAGCGCCAAGGAAGCACAGGCCGTCAATGTCGACCGTATCGCCAAGTCGTCGCTGGAGGAGATCCTTGCCGATCCGCAGCTCTCGCAGTTCGCGATCTCGGGCGGCGCCTCGGCCTTCAAGGTCAACTGTGCCCAGTGCCACGGCTCGGGCGCGGCCGGCGGCGCGGGCTTCCCGAACCTCAACGACGACGACTGGATCTGGGGCGGCACGGTGGAAGACATCTACCAGACCATTGCCCACGGCATCCGCCATCCCGGCGACGATGAGACCCGCGTCTCGGAAATGCCGGCCTTCGGCGAGATCCTCGAGCCGGCGCAGATCAAGGAAGTCGCCGCCTATGTCGTCAGCCTGACGGGAACGCCGTCGGATGCGAGCCTGGTCGAGCCCGGCAAGCAGGTCTTCGCCGACAATTGCGCTTCCTGCCATGGCGAGGACGCCAAGGGCAACCGTGAGATGGGCGCCCCCGACCTTGCCGACGCCATCTGGCTGAAGGGCGAGGGCGAAGCCGCCATCGCCGCGCAGGTCCGCGCGCCCAAGCACGGCGTCATGCCCGCCTGGCTCCCCCGCCTCGGAGAGCCGGCCGTCAAGCAGCTCGCTATCTTCGTGCATTCGCTCGGTGGCGGCGAATAGACAGCAGGACATGCAAGGACGGAAGGCCGCGGGAGACCGCGGCCTTTCTGTTTGTGAGGCGAGGGGTTG
The DNA here is from genome assembly GCF_033705735.1 of Shinella zoogloeoides. Classification (NCBI taxonomy): domain Bacteria; kingdom Pseudomonadati; phylum Pseudomonadota; class Alphaproteobacteria; order Hyphomicrobiales; family Rhizobiaceae; genus Shinella; species Shinella zoogloeoides. The sequence continues at coordinate 1,672,679 of NZ_CP131130.1, read as the reverse complement.
TTCCGGATCGGCGGGGCAGGCGCCGGGTGGCATGGATCGGGTCGAGCCCGAGGATGAAGACGGCAGGAAGGTTTCGACGCTGAGGCGATGGTTTCCTCCGCCGCGTCGCCTGATGGGCGCGCACCTTTGCTCCCCTCCGTCACCCTCGGCCTTGAGCCGAGGGTCGACACTTACACCCGTAACAGGTCGGCTGCCGCTATGCGGCAAGGCCAACGATGTCGCTGCCCCGCAGGGCTATCGCTCAGGCCACGACCGTGTTCCGGCCCGCCGATTTCGCGCGATAGAGGTTCCGGTCCGCTGCAGCGAGCGCTTCGGCCGGGTCGAAGTGAGGCGCGCAGTGGAAGGCGCCGATGCTGATGCCGAGGGCGATGCGGATGCCGGAGGGCGTGCGCAGGTCGATCGCCGCGACCGCCTTGCGGATTGCCTGCGAGTGGTCGAGCATGCGCTCGGGCGCGGCTTCGTGCAGGAAGACGGCGAACTCCTCGCCGCCGAGGCGCCCGACCAGATCGCCGTCGCCGGAAAGGCCCGAGAGCACCGTGCCGACACGGGCGAGCGCTTCGTCGCCGGCCGCATGGCCGAAGCGGTCGTTGACCGACTTGAAATGATCGATGTCGAGGAAGAGCAGGCCGCCATGCGCGCCGGCCCGGTTGCGCTCGTCCAGCCCCGCCATGAAGGCCGCGCGGTTGAGGGCGCCGGTGAGGGCATCGCGCCGGGCCTGGTCCTGCAGGCGGTCATAGGCCGCCGCCAGCGCGTCGCGCGCCTGGGCGAGGGCGGTGTTGGCCGTGCGCAGCCTTTCCGCCTGCCAGAAATGCAGCATGGAGGCCGGTATGGAGATGGCGATGGGGCAGGCGATGGTCATAACGAGGCCCGCGCCGGCGACCTTGCCGCCCAGCATCGGCACGAAGGCGAAGCTGATCATGAGCGAGGCCAGCACGGAGAGCGCCGCCACCGCCAATGTCTTGCCGAGGATCCTGTACATCGAACGAGCCCGTCCGTTTCAACCGCGGCACTCGCTAGAGCATTTCCGCTTTTCGCCGAATCGCGAAAACGCTCCAACTCTTTCTTTGCCGCATTTCCGAACGCAAAACCGCTTCGCGCTTTTGCTGGAAATGCTCTAGGAGCCGATGATTGAAAAAGCCTGAATTCATTCGATAAAAGTCACCTCGCGATCATATTGACGTTACGGCATGTTTTTATCGGTCCGACCAGACCGCCAGTTCGTAGCCGTCGGGGTCGGCGAAGTGGAAACGCCGGCCGCCGGGAAAGGCGAAGATCGGCCGGACGATCTTTCCGCCGGCCGTCTCGATGCGTGCGAGGGCGTCCTCCAGATCGTCGGCAAAGAGGATGACGAGCGGCCCGCCGCCAGCCGCCACGGGCGCCGTCGTCGTGAAGCCGCCGGTGAGGCGGCCGTCCTGGAATTCGCAATAGTCCGGGCCGTAATCGGTGAAGGTCCAGCCGAAGGCGCCGCCGTAGAAGGCCTTGCTCCTCGCGATGTCCGAAACGTTGAATTCGATATAGTCGATCCTGCGATCGGCGCCCCTGCTGCTCATCGCGGCCTCTCCTCGTTTTCCATCAATCGCGCCAGCGCGTCGAGATCGCGAGCGACATGCGCCGCGTCCGCCGCGAAGGCCGCATCGTCCATATCCGCCTGCCGCAGCAGGGTGAACATCACCTCCGCGCCATCGCCATTCGGCACGACGCGCAGGGCATTTTCGACCCGCAGCCCATCCGGCAGCGTCACCGTATGGTCGATGACGCCGAACTCGTTCGGCGGGGCGAAGCGCACGCGCACATTGCCGACGGGGCCGCCGTCGGCGATCCAGTCGTCGCCGTCGCGCGTCAACCCCGCGGCGAGACCGGACGCCCAGAGCGGCATGTTCTCCGGCCTCGACGCGAAATCGTAGACCGCGCGCCAGTTACGTCGAATCGTCCGATGGACGATGCGGGCGGGAAGGGTGGTCATGGCTGTCTCCTCTTTCCCGATCATAGGTGAGTTATAGGAAGGTGTCGAACAAAAAGTGAACATATTGCCGTGCAGCGGCGCTCCACGCATGCCGTACAATGCCTTGTGCGGCAACCCGCCACGCCATGCGATGCGCGAAACTTGACGTAGATCAACGATAGCGGCCCCTGTTGGCGTCATTGTGCCGGCACAACGACAGGTGCGGCCCATCCCATGCAACAGACTTCCACCACGATCTATAATTCCGTCGAGCGCCACGAAGCGGAGCCCGTCAATTCGGCGAAGGTGCGCAAGCCGCTTTACGAGAAGCGCAAGAAGATCTTCCCCAAGCGCGCCGAAGGTCGCTTCCGCCAGTTCAAGTGGCTGGTGATGCTGATCACGCTCGGCATCTACTACCTGACGCCGTGGATCCGCTGGGATCGCGGCCCGCACGCGCCGGACCAGGCCGTGCTGGTCGATCTTGCCGGTCGCCGGTTCTACTTCTTCTTCATCGAGATCTGGCCGCAGGAATTCTTCTTCGTGGCGGGCCTGCTCGTCATGGCGGGCTTCGGGCTCTTCCTCGTCACCTCGGCGGTCGGGCGCGCCTGGTGCGGCTATGCCTGTCCGCAGACCGTCTGGGTCGATCTCTTCCTCGTCGTGGAGCGCGCCATCGAGGGCGACCGCAACGCGCGCATGAAGCTCGATGCCGGCCCCTGGACGCTCGACAAGATCTGGAAGCGCGTCAGCAAGCACGTCACCTGGCTGGTGATCGCGGTGGCGACCGGCGGCGCCTGGATCTTCTATTTCGCGGATGCGCCGACCCTGCTCGTCGAGTTCGTGACGCTACAGGCGCCGCCCGTCGCCTATATCACCGTCGCCATCCTGACGGCCACGACCTATGTCTTCGGCGGGCTGATGCGCGAGCAGGTCTGCACCTATATGTGTCCCTGGCCGCGCATCCAGGCGGCGATGCTCGACGAGAGCTCGCTCGTCGTCACCTATAACGACTGGCGCGGCGAGCCGCGCACCCGCCACGCCAAGAAGGCCATCGCCGCCGGCGAGAGCGTCGGCGATTGCGTCGATTGCAATGCCTGCGTCGTCGTCTGTCCCATGGGCATCGACATCCGCGACGGCCAGCAGCTCGAATGCATCACCTGCGCGCTCTGCATCGACGCCTGCGACAACGTGATGGACAAGCTCGGCAAGGAGCGCGGCCTCATCGCCTATGCCACCCTTTCGGACTATTCGACCAACATGGCGCTGGCGACCGCCGGCGGCACGGTTCCCGTCGATCCGAATCGCGTGCGCGATGCCGACGGCCGCTTCATCGATGCGATCAGGCACTTCGACTGGCGCATCATCTTCCGCCCGCGCACGCTGCTCTATTTCGGCGTCTGGTCGCTGGCCGGCCTTGCGCTCGTCTTCGCGCTGCTGTCGCGCGACCGGCTCGACCTCAACGTCATCCATGACCGCAACCCGCAATTCGTCGTCGAATCGGACGGCTCGATCCGCAACGGCTATGCCGTGAAGCTGCTCAACATGATTCCCGAGCCGCGCGTCATCACCGTCTCCATCGAGGGCATGCCGGGCGCGACGATGAAGATAGCGGGCCATGACAGCGCGGACGGCCGCAGCGTCGACGTGCCGGCGGACCCGGACAAGGTGACGGCGCTGCGTGTTTTCGTCACCCTGCCCAAGGATCGGCTTGCGGAAGCCGCCGAAGGCTTCCAGATTGTCGCCGAGGACCGGCAGGGTCACGAGCGCGACGTCTATTCCGCCAAATTCAACACGCCGGGAGCAAAGTGATGGCCGCAGAACGCAAGGAACAGGGCTTCGTCTTCACCGGCTGGCATATGCTGGGCGTCATGGTGCTGTTCTTCGGAACGATCATCACCGTGAACCTCATCATGGCGTGGAATGCCTCGCATAGCTGGAGCGGCCTCGTTGTGCCGAACACCTATGTCGCCAGCCAGCAGTTCAACGGCAAGGTCGCCGAGGCCAAGGCGCTCGCCGCCAGCGGCATCGAGGGCAGCCTGACCATCGAGGGCGGCCGCGTCGCCTATCGGGTGGTGGACGCCAAGGGCGCGCCGCTCGTCGCCGACGACGTCTCCGCCGTCTTCAAGCGCCCGGTGGATGAACGCGACGACTTCACCCTCGCGCTCCAGCCGGACGGGAAGGGCCTCTTCACGGCCGAGCGCGACATCGCCTCCGGCCAGTGGGTGGTCGACATCGCCACGAGGAAGGACGGCAGGAAGGTATTCCACCAGACTGTCCGCACGGTGGTCGCGGGAGGCGCGAAGTGAGCTGCTGCGCACCCGGCACGGAAGGCGCGATGGAGGCCGAGCGCGCCAGCCACGCGCTGCCGTCCTCGGAGGAGCTGATGCTCGCCAGCCGCACGGTGGGTGAGGGGCTGCGCCAGAGCGACCTCAGCGTGCCGGGCGTGCATTGCGGTACCTGCATCACCACCGTCGAGGGTGCTCTGAACGCCCTGCCGGAAGTCGCGCGGGCGCGCGTCAACCTCTCCACGCGCCGCGTCTCGGTCGTCTGGAGGGAGGAGGTCGAGGGCCGCCGCACCGATCCGCAGGCGATTGCCGCCGCCATCCGCGCCACGGGCTACGACACGCATCTCTTCTCGCTCGCCGCCGAGGGCGACGACAGGCTGCGCAACCAGCTCATCCGCGCCGTCGCCGTCGCGGGCTTTGCCGCGACGAACATCATGCTGCTGTCGGTCTCCGTCTGGTCGGGCGCGGAAGACGCCACGCGCGACCTCTTCCACTGGATCTCCGCCTTCATCGCCGGGCCGACGCTGATCTATTCCGGCCGCTTCTTCTACCAGTCCGCCTGGAACGCCGTGCGCCACGGCCGCACCAACATGGACGTGCCCATCGCGCTCGCCATCACGCTCTCCTATGCCGTCTCGCTGTGGGAGACGCTGCACAGCGCCGAGCATGCCTGGTTCGACGCGACCGTCAGCCTTCTCTTCTTCCTGCTCATCGGCCGCACGCTCGACCACGTCATGCGTGATCGCGCCCGCTCGGCCATCACCGGCCTTGCCCGCCTTTCGCCGCGCGGGGCCATGGTCGTGAGGCCGGACGGCTCGCGCGACTATCGCCCGGTCGAGGAGATCGCGGTCGGCGAACATCTCTCCATCGCGGCCGGCGAGCGCATCCCGGTCGATTGCCGCGTGCTTTCGGGCGTGAGCGATATCGACCGCTCCATCGTCAACGGCGAGAGCGATCCGCTGGCCGCCGCGCCCGGCACTGAGCTCGAGGCCGGGGCGATGAACCTCACCGGCTCGCTCACCGTCGAGGCCGTCGCCACCGCGCGCAATTCGTTCCTCTCCGAGGTTATCGGCCTCATGGAGGCCGCCGAAGGCGGCAGGGCCCGCTATCGCCGCATCGCCGACCGGGCCGCGCAGATCTATTCGCCCGCCGTGCATCTGCTGGCGCTCGCCTCCTTCCTCGGCTGGGGCTTTCTCGACGGCGACTGGAAGCATGCCATGCTCGTCGCCATCGCGGTGCTGATCATTACCTGCCCCTGCGCGCTCGGCCTTGCCGTGCCGGTGGTGCAGGTGGTCGCGGCCGGACGGCTCTTTGCCGGCGGGGTGATGGTGAAGGACGGCTCGGCGATGGAGCGCCTCGCCGAGATCGACACCGCCGTCTTCGACAAGACCGGCACGCTGACGCTTGGCAAGCCGCGCCTCGTCGAGCGGGACAAGCTGAACCGGGCGCATCTTGCCCTTGCCGCTGCGCTCGCCGCCCATTCGCGCCATCCGCTGTCGATGGCGCTGGCCGGCGCCAATGCCGGCTCTGCGCCGGTGATCGACGCGGTGACGGAGGTTGCCGGCGGCGGGCTCGAAGCCGTGACGGGGCAGGGCGTGCTGCGTCTCGGCAACCGCGCCTTCGCCTGCGGCCGGGCGGCCACCACTGAGGAGGCGCATGGTCTTTCCGAAGTCGTGCTCACCTGCGACGGCAAGGTGCTCGAAACCTTCCGCTTCGAGGATGCGCTGCGGGCCGGTGCGGGCGAGGCCATCGCCGCCCTCCGGCAGGACGGCATCGAAATGGCGATCCTTTCGGGCGACCGCGCCCCCGCCGTCTCGCGCATCGCCGGCCTTCTCGGCATCGGCCGCTGGCGCGCCGCGCTCTCGCCGCGCGAGAAGACGGAGTCGGTGGCCGAGCGGGCGGCAGCCGGGCATCGCGTGCTGATGGTCGGCGACGGCATCAACGACGCGCCCGCGCTCGCCGCCGCCCATGTCTCCATCGCGCCCGCGACGGCGGCCGATGTCGGCCGGCAGGCGGCGGATTTCGTCTTCCTGCACGAGAGCCTGGAAGCCGTGCCCTTCGCCTATGAAACCGCGCGGTGCGCCGGCCGGCTCATCCGGCAGAACTTCGCGCTTGCCATCGGTTACAACGTCATCGCCGTGCCCATCGCGATCCTCGGCCATGCCACGCCGCTCATCGCCGCCATAGCCATGTCCACTTCCTCGATCATCGTGGTGGTGAACTCGCTTCGCCTGCGCGGCAGGATGCCGGCCTTCGCGGCCCGCGCCGCGGACGAAGCGCGCCCGGTCAAGACTATGGTGCGAGCCGCATGAACACGCTGATCTTCCTCATCCCCATCGCGCTCTTCCTCGGCGCGCTCGGCCTCGGGGCCTTTCTCTGGTCGCTCAAGAGCGGCCAGTACGACGATGTCGAGGGCGCCGCCTGGCGCGTGCTCGACGACGGCGACGACAAGCCGGGGACGTGATTTCGAGCGGTTCTAAAAACGCTGTTCGAACAAACAATTGCTTGTCGTAAATCGATTTGAATGCCAAAACACCTCCGCTGGAGCTAAGCTCCTCAGTCTCTTCTTGCGCGGCGTTTCCGGCATGAGCCCGAAACAATCCCCGCCGCGCCATTCTACGGAGGTATTATCGTGGCACAGGCGGAAATCGGTCTTATCGGTCTCGGCGTCATGGGGTCGAACCTTGCGCTCAACATTGCCGAAAAGGGCAACACGATCGCGGTGTTCAACCGCACGGCGGCGCGCACGAAGGAATTCTACGAGGAGGCGGGCGACCTCAAGGGCCGCATCGTGCCCTGCGAGACGATTGAAGAGTTTGTCGCCGCCATCCGCCCGCCGCGCCCGATCATCATCATGATCCAGGCCGGTGCCGCGGTCGACCAGCAGATGGAACTGCTGCGTCCGCATCTGGAAAAGAACGACATCATGATCGATGCCGGCAACGCGAATTTCCGCGATACGATGCGCCGCTTCGATGCCCTCAAGGACAGCGGCCTCACCTTCATCGGCATGGGCGTTTCCGGCGGTGAGGAGGGCGCGCGCCATGGCCCCTCCATCATGGTCGGCGGCACGGAAGATTCGTGGAAGCGCGTCGAGAAGGTGCTGACATCGATCGCCGCTAAGTACAACGACGACCCGTGCGTCGCCTGGCTCGGCGAGAACGGCGCCGGCCACTTCGTCAAGACCATCCACAACGGCATCGAATATGCCGACATGCAGATGATCGCCGAGATCTACGGTATCCTGCGCGACGGCCTGAAGATGAGCGCCTCCGAGATCAGCGCCGTCTTCGGCGAATGGAACAAGGGGCGCCTCGAATCCTATCTCATCGAGATCACCGCGACGGTGCTCGCCGCCAAGGATCCGATCAGCGGCAATGCGATGGTCGACATGATCCTCGACAAGGCCGGCCAGAAGGGCACCGGCAAGTGGTCCGCCATCGAGGCGCAGAACATGGGCGTGCCGGCGACCGGTATCGAGGCCGCCGTCGCCGCCCGCTCGATCTCCTCCTTCAAGGGCGAGCGCGAGGCCGCCGAGAAGATCCTTGGCCTGCCGGCCGTGCCGGAGCTCAAGGTCGCCGACAGGGCCGCCTTCCTCAAGGACCTCGAAAGCGCGCTGCTCGCCGGCAAGATCGGCGCCTATGCGCAGGGCTTCGCCGTGATGTCCGCCGCCTCGAAGGAATACGGCTGGAACCTGCCGATGCCGACGATCGCGAAAATCTGGCGCGCCGGCTGCATCATCCGCTCGCAGTTCCTCGACGCGATCACCAGCGCCTTCACCAAGACGCCGGATGCGGCCAACCTCATCGTCACCCCGGCCTTCGCCGAGATGGTGAAGGAAACGGACGGGGCGCTGCGCCGCGTCGTCTCCGCCGCCGCCCTGCACGGCCTGCCGGTCCCGGCGCTCGCCTCGGCGCTCGGCTATTTCGACAGCTACCGCCGCGGCCGCGGCACGGCGAACGTCATCCAGGCGCAGCGCGACTTTTTCGGCGCACACGGCTTCGACCGCACCGACGGTGCGGACAGCCACCACGGCCCCTGGGGCTCCGGCCTCAACGGCTGAGCTCCGGCGGAAGCCTGACACGAAAAGGCCCGGTCGCAAGACCGGGCCTTTTGCTTGAACGGTATTTGGAGGCGTCAGGCGTAGGCGCCCCTGAGATGCGGGCCGACGGCACCGCTCGATGCGGCTGCCGGGGCAAGCTCGACCGAAGCCTTCGGCGGCGGCATTCTGGTGCCGATGGCGAACAGGATGGCGCTGATGATCGAGAAGCCGGCGAAGAGAAGGAACATGCCCGGCCCGCCGAAGGCGCCGAGCATGAGGCCGCCGAAAGTGGGGCCGACGAAATTGCCGACCGTCGAGAAGGAGTGGGCACCGAAATAGCTGCCCCTGTTGCGGTCGTTCGAAATGCCGTCGACCAGCATGTATTCGGACGGGACGACCAGAATTTCCCCGATGGTGAAGATGACCATGGAGATGGCAAGGCCCCAGAGGCCGCTGGAGGCAAGGAAGCCGAGCTCGCCGACGAGGAACAGCAGGCAGCCGGTCACAAGTGCATTCAGCGCTCCGGCGCGTTCGATGAAGCGGCGGGCGAACGGGTTTCCGATCAGGACCACGGCGCCGTTGATGGAGACGATATAGGCGAAGATCTCGACGCCGCCGGCGATGTTACCGGCGAGGTAGGGAGCAAGCGTCGCCGACCATTGGCCGTAGACCGCCACCAGCATGGTGCCGCCGCCGACGAAGAAGGCGAGGCGGGGATCGCGGATGGCCATCTTGATGCTCTGGAGCACCGATATTTTCGGCGCGGATGCGTGCTCGGCCTCGCTAAGCTGCACGGGCACTTTCAGCATGTAGAGGGCGAGCGCGAAGAGGGCGTAGACGATGCCGGCGATGACGAACAGCGTCGTGGATGCGGCGCCTGCCGCGATCCCGATCAGCGGGCCGACGGCGAAGCCGAAATTGATCGCCATGTAGCGCCAGGAGAAATATTTGAGGCGCAGCGGTTCGGGGCACACGTCGCTCATCAGGGCGCGGGATACCGGCTCGTTGATCGCGACGGCAACAGCCGCGACCACCTGGGCAATGCAGAATGCGATGACGGTTTCGGCGACGCCCATGCCGACCATAGCGAGGGCCATGGAAAGCAGCGTGAGCGTCAGCACGGTCTTGCGCCCCACCTTGTCCGACAGGGAGCCCGCGAAGGGCGCTACGACCGCGCCCACCAGCGGGCCGATACCCAGCAGCATGCCGATCATCGCCGGCCCGAGGCCGAAGGTCTGCTGCAGCTTGATGGCGAGGAACGAGAGCGTCATCGCCCTCGCGACATTCACGAGGCCGGCGCCTGCGATGAGGAACAGCACATAGTTCAATCTTTGTTTCTCGTGGGCCATCGCCGCTCCTGCTTGCCGTCGCGACTGCTTCAATTCAGCGACGGCTTTGCGATGCCTAAAAAACGGGCGGCCTGCAACGGCTATATATGGCTACGCCCAGTTGCCGGCATGCCGAAGCGGCATGGGGTGATGCGTCAGGCCTCGTCCGTCGGGATCGGATAGCTCAGCGTCTGCAATTCTTCGGGCGGAATGCCCTCTATGCGGGCGATGACGGCCTTTGCAAGTTCCCGGCCGGCGAGGCGGATATCCTCGCGCATGGTCACGACCTCCGGCCGCAGCCATTGCAGGAACATGTGTGGTTCCTTGGAGACCATGTCGATGTCCTGGCCGAGCCTGCGGCCCCTGGCCTCGAGCGCCGCGATAAGCGCCACCGCGCCCGAGCCGCTGCCGGAGACGATGCCGTCAGGCCCGTCGGCGGCGTCGAACAGCGCCTCGGCGGCGTTGCGGATATCGAGGAGGCTGTTGTCGAGGTTGACGGTGTTGAAGGGCAGGGCCGTCGCGCCGAAATCGCGGATGCCCTTTTCGAAGCCCGCCCGCATGTGCAGGTAGAAGGTGAGGTAGGGCGGCGGCTGGAGCAGCACCAGGCGCTTGCGGCCGAGCTCGGCCAGCTTGCGCACGGCCTCATAGGCGAAGCGCTCGTTATCGAAATCGTGATAGGGATGGGCAAGGCCCATCTCGGTGCGGCCATGCGTGACGAAGGGGAAGTTGCGCTCCATCATCAGCGCGACGCGCGGGTCCTTCGGCTCGGTGCGCGAGATGATCACACCGTCGGCTGCGCCCGTTTCCAGCACGTAGCGCACCGGATCGAGCGCATTGCCCTGTGTGCGGTAGGGCGTCACCACGAGATGGTACTGCGTTGCGGCGAGCACTTCCGAGATGCCGACGACCATGGGGCTCGTCAGGCCCATGATCTCCTCTTCCAGGCTGAGGATCAGGCTGATGACATTGGTCTTGCCGGTGCGAAGGCGCACACCCGCCCGGTTCGGCTGGTAGCCGATCTGCCGGGCGACGAGGCGCACGCGCTCCTTCGTCTCGCTGCTGATGTCGGGCGCATCCTTCAGCGCCCGCGAAACGGTGGTGATGCCGAGGCCCGTCATGAAGGCGATGGTCTTCAGCGTCGGCCGCTCGCTGGAGGGGGGCGTCGATGCCGCCCGGCCCCCGCTCTTCATTCTGTCCATCCCCGCCTGTCCACCTCTTCGCATTAGCGGCCGGTTATACAGATTTTGCTTCCGCCCGCCACTCCCTGCCGGAAGTATCTATAAATCTGCAACGATACAGGTGTTTTGTCGAGGTGAAGTTTCAGGAAACTCCAAGTTTTCGTCCTGCTTGCCTGACATTGCGCTAAAAAGCGATAATTCATGCGGTTGCGAATGCGAGGTACGGAAAACGTCGTTTTCCAATATAAATATAATAAATACAGTGTATTGCTTCTCTTTTTCTTTGTGCTTTCGGGTTCGCCTCGAGTCATAAGCGACCACTGCTCGACGGAAAACACATGAGCGGCGCCCAGGCTGATTGCGTGGTCAAATCGATTGGCTTAACTTTCCACTGAAACGTTTTAGTTGGGGAGGAGACTCATTGAGATTTGCTCGAGACGCCGGCCGAGATGGTGGTGCGTTGTATCGGCCTGCGGCAGGTCGAGCTGATCACCGATAAGGACGAAGCGGGCAGCCGTTTCGCGCTGATGGTCAACGGCCGCGAAATCTTCTGCCGTGGCGCGAACTGGATTCCGGCCGACGCCCTGCCGTCCCGCATTACGCCATCCGGCGTGCGCGATCTCCTGCAATCGGCCGTCGACGCCAATATGAGCATGCTCCGCGTCTGGGGCGGCGGCTTCGACAGCGGCAAGCTTGGCAAGAACATGTCGGGCACGGCGCATGTGCTGGGGCCGGGCATGGAGAGCTGGCATCCGAACCCGGACTTCTTCTTCGCGCCGGGCGGCGGGCCGATCCTCGACATGGGGCCGTATTACGTCAACAACCTCGTCAACCTCGTCGGCCCGGTGAAGCGCGTCGTGGCGCTTGCCAACCGGGCGCGCGAGGAGCGCGTGATCGGCAACGGCCCCCGCTTGCGGGGAGAGCGACTGTCTTTGTTGTCAAGTGTTTTGCCATGGCCTTTGGTCCCTGATGATGGCGTTGAGCATGGTCAGCAGCTTCCGCATGGTTGCGACGATGGCGACGATCTTCGGCTTGCCGGCCGCCACGAGATGATCGCGGAAGGCCTTGAGCACCGCATTGTGGCGACTGGCCACGAGGGCTGCCATGAACAGCACGGACCGCACGTTGCTCCGGCCTCCGCCGATGAAGCTCCTGCCCTTCCACTTGCCCGATTGCCGCGTCCACGGTGCAAGCCCGGCCAGCGCCGCGATCTGTCGCCGGTCGAGGCTGCCCAGTTCCGGCATATGTGCCAAAAGCGTGCGCGCCACCGCCGGTCCCACGCCCGGCACCGAGGTCAACAGCCTCTCGCGCACCCGCCACAACGGTGATTTGCGGATCCGGTCGTCCATATCGGCATCAAGGCTCTCCAGCTCGCGCCGCAGCGCCGTCAGGACGCGCCGGATGCTCTTGCGGGCGGGCGGGGATGCGGCCATCCGCTCGCGGTTCTCTTCCGCCACCATCATCTGCACGATCTGGCGCCGCCGTGTCACCAGTTCGCCGAAGGCCCGCGCCGCCTCGTCCTTCAAGGGACGTATGTCGGGCTTGGCCGCTTCGACGAAGGCCGCGATCACTGCCGCGTCGATCGGATCGGTCTTGGCATGTTTGCCCAGAGCATTCGCATAGGCGCGAACCTGTGCCGGATTGACGACCACCACGGCAAGCCCCGCCGCCGAAAGCGCCGCCACCGCCACATGCTCGTAGCCGCCCGTCGCCTCCAGCGCCACCAGAGCGGGGCCGTGCGACGACAGCCGGGCTATCAGCGCCTCCACGCCGGCATGATCGTTGCCGACCCGGAAATGTTCACCCGACGGTGCGACATGCACGTCGAGCCAGTCCTTCGATACGTCGATACCGACGACAACCTTGTCCATCCGATCCCATCCTTGCCTAAGCGGGCTTCGCAATGTCGAGCGGCCCTGGCGACTGTTCGGGTTCGATGGAACGGCGGATGGAGACCCGGGCTCTCCCGCGGGCTTGGTGTCCCAAAAGTGCTGCGGGATGCCATCCGCCACCGCAATGCCAAATACACCGGCTTTCGCGGATAAAGGGAAGTTACAAGGTGCCGGTCGTGGTCGCGACGAATATCCACGCCATCCTCGAATTCGCCAGCGGTGCGCAGGTGGCGCTGATGGCGAGCTGGGATGTCTGGGCGCATCGCCACCAGAACATGGAGCTTTACGGCACGGACGGCGCCGTCTTCGTGCCGGACCCGAACTTCTTCGGCGGGAAGGTCGAGGTCGCCGGTGACGACAAGGAGCCGAAGGACGTGAAGGTCTGGGATCATCCGCTGACCGCGCAGAACTTCCAGTTCGACTGGGGCAAGCAGGCGAACTACCGCGGTATCGGCCTTGCCGACATGATGGAAGCGCTTACGACCGGCCGCGACTATCGCTGCTCGCTCGACCGCTCGCTGCACACGATCGACGTGCTGACGGCGTCCTGCGTTCGGCGGAAGAGGGGCGGGCGATCGACATCGTGACGACCTGCACCCAGCCGGAGGCGCTGGGCATCGAAGAGGCGCGGGCGTTGCTGCGGTAAGTGCCCCTCATCCGGCCTGCCGGCCACCTTCTCCCCGCAAGCGGGGAGAAGGGGATATGCCGCGCTGGTTTCCCCAACCAGTGACCCTCGTGGGGCACGTTCCCTCTCCCCGCTTGCGGGGAGAGGGTTAGGGTGAGGGGCAATTCCCCCTTGTGAATACCGGCACGGGAGCGTTATGCAGGCGCAACCAGAATGCAGCAAAGGAACGCGACCATGGCCTGGCAGCCGGCGGAAAACCGTTACGACACGATGACCTATAACCGCGTGGGACGCTCCGGCCTGAAGCTGCCGGCGATCTCGCTCGGCCTCTGGCACAATTTTGGCGACGACACGCCGCATGACCGCAAGGTCGACATGTGCCGCACGGCCTTCGACCTCGGCATCACCCATTTCGACCTCGCCAACAATTACGGCCCGCCGGCCGGCACCGCCGAGATCGCCTTCGGCGAAATCCTGCGCACCGATTTCAAGGCGCTGCGCGACGAGCTGATCATCTCCTCCAAGGCCGGCTACGACATGTGGCCGGGTCCCTATGGCGAGTGGGGCAGCCGCAAGTATCTCATCGCCTCCTGCGACCAGAGCCTGAAGCGCATGGGCCTCGACTATGTCGATATCTTCTACTCCCACCGCTTCGACCCGGATACGCCGCTGGAAGAGACCTGCGGCGCGCTCGACCATATCGTGCGCTCGGGCCGCGCGCTCTATGTCGGCATCTCCTCCTACAATTCGCAGCGCACCCGCGAGGCCGCCGCGATCCTGAAGGATCTCGGCACGCCCTGCCTCATCCACCAGCCGAGCTATTCCATGCTCAACCGCTGGGTCGAGGAGGACGGTCTCGTCGATACGCTGGAAGACCTCGGCATCGGCTCCATCGTCTTCTCGCCGCTGGCGCAGGGTATGCTGACCACGAAATATCTCGGCGGCATTCCGGGCGACAGCCGCGCGGCGCTGAACCACTTCCTCAAGAAGGATTTCATCCGCCCCGAGATCATCGACAATATCCGCAAGCTGAACGCCATCGCCGAAAAGCGCGGTCAGACGCTGGCGCAGATGGCGCTCGCCTGGGTGCTGCGCGGCGGGCGCATCACCTCGGCACTGATCGGCGCGAGCCGTTCCGCGCAGATCGTCGATTGCGTCAAGGCGCTGGAAAAGCCCGATTTCACGGCCGCGGAACTGGCCGAGATCGATGTCTACGCCAAGGAAGCCGACATCAACCTCTGGGCCAGCTCCGCGGAACGCGACTGACATTTTCAGCTCACCTGCCGGACCCAGACAGGAAACGGGTCCGGCAGGTTCGCCCACCGGGCAGGCTCGAAACCATCAGCTTCCACGAGACAGGCATCGAGCCGGCGACGGATATCGGCTTCGTCCATCGGGTCCGCGCCGATGAAGACGAGCTCCTGCCGCCGGTCGCCCCATATTGGATCTGAATGGCGGGTGATGGCGTCTTGCGCCGCCCGATCCTCCGGCCAGTGCTGGCGCGGCACGGAAGCCCACCAGAGGCCGAGCCGGCCGCTCCTGACCAGCGCACCCGCCTGGCTCATCTCCCCGACATGGTGCGGGCGGGTGGCGAGCCAGAAGAAGCCCTTGGCGCGGATGACGCCCGGCCAGCTCTCATCAAGGAAGGTTTTGAAGCGGGCAGGGTGGAAGGGGCGTTTTGCCCGGTAGACGAAGGAGCGGATGCCGTATTCATCGGTCTCCGGCACATGATCCCGGAAGCCGTGCAGTTCCTTGAACCAGAGTGGATGTTCGCTCGCCTGCTCGAAATCGAAGCGGCCGGTGCCGAGGATATCGGCGAGTTCGACACGGCCGAAATCCGTCTCGATGACGCGGGCGCTCGCATTGAGGCCGCCGACGATCTGGCGGGCAGCAAGGAGATCGGCGGGGCTTGCAGCCCCCGCCTTGTTGAGCACCACCACGTCGGCGAATTCGATCTGCTCGACCAGCAGTTCCACCAGCGTGCGCGTATCGCCTTCGCCGGCGGTTTCGCCGCGATCGGCGAGGAAATCCTGCGAGCCATAGTCCTTGAGGAGGTTGGCGGTGTCGACGACCGTCACCATCGTATCGAGACGGGCGACATCCGACAGGCTGCGGCCATCTTCGTCGCGGAAGTCGAACGTGGTGGCGACGGGCAGCGGCTCGGAAATGCCGCTGGATTCGATCAGCAGATAGTCGAAGCGGTCCATTTCCGCCAGGCGTCGCACCTCGTTCAGGAGGTCGTCGCGCAGCGTGCAGCAGATGCAGCCATTCGTCATCTCGACGAGCTGTTCATCCGTGCGCGACAGGTCCGCACCGCCGTCGCGGATGAGGGCGGTGTCGATGTTCACCTCGCTCATGTCGTTGACGATGACGGCGACGCGCAGGCCGCTGCGGTTGTTGAGGACGTGGTTCAGCAGCGTCGTCTTGCCGGCGCCCAGGAAGCCGGAGAGGACGGTGACGGGGAGGCGGTTGTCCATCGGGATTTGCCTTTAATGTTATACTATTACATTTGATTGGCTGAAAAAGGCGGGAAAATTCCCGCCTTCCTGTGCGCTTGTTGGGAGGCCGAGTGCTCAGCCGTCCTTGCCGAGGCAATCGCGCAGGGATGTCGCGATGCTCTTCATCAGGGTGAAGTAGAGGTCCGGGCCGGGATCGAGCGTGGCCGCTTCGGGGTCGAGCGTGCCGGACTTTGCCGGCGTGTCCTCGATCACCACGTTCACCAGCTTCGGCTCGAATTGCGGTTCGGCGAAGACGCAGGTGGCGCCGAGGGTCTTTACCTTGTCGCGGATCTGGGTCAGGCGCTCCGCGCCGGGCAGGGTTTCCGGGCTGACGGTGATCGAGCCGGCCGCGAGCACGCCGTAGTGGTGTTCGAAATATTGATAGGCATCGTGGAAGACGATGAAGGGCTTGTCCTTGATCGGGGCGACCGTCTCCGCAAGCTCCTTGTCGAGCGCGACGAGCTTCTCATTCAGGCTGGCGAGGTTCTTGTTGTAGGTCTCCGCATTGGTGGGGTCCTTTTCGGCCAGAACCTTGGCGGCCTCGGCGGCGATGGCGCGGGCATTTTCCGGGCTCAGCCAGAGGTGCATGTCGAATTCGCCGTGCTCATGGCCCTCATGTCCGGCTTCCTCGCCGTGCCCGTGGCCTTCGGCCTCCTTGGCGTGGTCGTGGCCATCCGTGTCGTGGGAATGGCCTTCATGGGCGTGATCGTGGCCTTCCTCGCCCTCATGCGTATGCGCCTCGAAGGGGCCGCCCTCGCGGAACGGCAGCTTTTCGAGGCCTGGCGCGTCCTCCAGTTCGACGACGGTTGCCTTGCCGCCGAGCGATTCCAGCGGCTTTTCCAGGAAGGCCTCCAGTCCGTGGCCGACCCAGAAGATCACGTCGGCATCCTGCAGGGCGGCCGCATTGGAGGGCTTGAGCGAATAGGTATGCGGCGAGGCCGCTCCCTCCACGATGAGGCTTGGCTCCCCGACGCCCTGCATGATCGCGGAAACAAGCGAATGGATCGGCTTGATCGAGACGACCACGCTGGGCGCTTCGGCCCGCGCCGCGGCTGCGCCGGCGGCGAAAAGGGCGGTGGAAAGAAGGAGGGTGCGAACGGCCTTTTGCATGGGATCTCCGTCTTGAATGGGAATGTAATGTTATTACATCAATTGCGTTATGCTATAACGTGTGCCATATCGAGTGGCAACAGGCTTTTGGAAAAATCATGCTGCAGACCCCGAACAGGACCGCTCCGCCGCTCGTCTCCCTTTCCGGCGTCGGCGTGCGCCGCCAGGGCCGCTGGCTCGTGCGCGGCGTGGAATTCTCGATTGCGCCCGGCGAGATCGTCACGCTGATCGGCCCGAACGGCTCCGGCAAATCGACCACCGCCAAGACGGCGATCGGCGTCATGAAGGCGGACGAGGGCAGGGTGGAGCGCAAGGCCGGGCTGAAGGTCGGCTATGTGCCGCAGAAACTCGCCGTCGACTGGACCATGCCGCTCACCGTCGACCGGCTGATGACATTGACCTCCCCGCTGAAGGGCGCAGAGATCGATGCCGCGCTTGAGGCGACGGGTATCCGCCATCTTGCGCGTGCCGAGGTGCAGCATCTTTCGGGCGGCGAGTTCCAGCGCGCGCTGCTTGCCCGCGCCATCGCCCGCAAGCCTGATCTTCTCGTGCTCGACGAGCCGGTACAGGGCGTCGATTTTTCCGGCGAGATCGCGCTCTACGATCTCATCAAGACCATCCGCAATGCGACCGGCTGCGGCATCCTGCTCATTTCGCACGACCTGCATGTCGTGATGGCCGAGACGGACACCGTCATCTGCCTCAACGGTCATGTCTGCTGCCGCGGCACGCCCGATATCGTCAGCCAAAGCCCGGAATATCTGCGCCTCTTCGGTGCTCGCGCCGGCCAGACGCTCGCCCTCTACAACCACAATCACGACCATACGCACCTGCCCGACGGCCGCGTGCTGCATGCCGACGGCTCGATCACCGACAATTGCCGGCCGGATGACGGCCACCATGCCGTCGATATCCTGCCTTCCGGCGGGCGGGCGGGGCGGATGCGCCTTGGGCATGTGCATGGACCGAACTGTGGCTGCGACCAAGAGGCGGCAAGCAGCAAGGAGCCGTGCGATGCTTGACGATTTCTTCATCCGCGCCCTCGTCGCCGGCATCGGCCTTGCGCTGACCGCCGGGCCGCTCGGCTGCTTCGTCGTCTGGCGGCGCATGGCGTATTTCGGCGATACGATGGCCCATTCGGCGCTGCTCGGCGTCGCGTTGTCGCTGCTGATGGATTTCAATCTCCTGCTCAGCGTCTTCATCGTCGCGGCGACGGTTTCCGTGCTGCTGCTGCTGCTCCAGAAGCGCGGCACGCTGTCCACCGATGCGCTGCTCGGCATCCTCTCCCATGCGACGCTCGCCATTGGCCTCGTCATGGTCTCCTTCATGACTTGGGTGCGTATCGACCTCGTCGGATTCCTCTTCGGCGATATCCTCGCGGTCTCGCGCGCCGATGTGGACCTCGTCTGGGGCGGCGGCATCCTCGTCACCTTCGCGATCATCTGGATGTGGCGTCCGCTGATCGCCTCGACGGTCAATCCGGAACTGGCGGAGGCCGAGGGCATGGAGCCGGAGAAGACGCGGCTCGTCTTCATGCTGCTGATGGCGCTCGTCATCGCCATCGCCATTAAGATCGTCGGCATCCTGCTGATTACCTCGCTGCTGATCATTCCCGCCGCGACGGCGCGGCGGTTCTCCACCAGCCCGGAGATCATGGCCGTGCTCGCCTCCGTCATCGGGGCGCTGGCGGTTGTCGGCGGGCTGTTCGGTTCCCTGAAATTCGACACGCCTTCCGGTCCCTCCATCGTGGTCGCAGCGCTTGGCCTTTTCATTCTAAGCCTGTTGACGAAGCCGAGGATGAGCGCAGTGGCGGCAAGCGAAGGAGGTCGTGCATGACCATGCAGCAATTGACGCGCAACCAGGGCCTCGTCTTCGACGTGCTGACGCATTCCGAAGGCCCACTCAGCGCCTATTCCATCCTCGACAAGCTGCGCGACAGCGGTTTTCGCGCGCCGCTGCAGGTCTATCGGGCACTCGACAAGCTGCTGGAGTTCGGCCTCGTGCATCGCCTCGAAAGCATGAACGCCTTCGTCGCCTGCGCCCATCCGGACGAGGGCTGCCATGCCCATGGCCTGACGGCGTTCATAATCTGCGAGACCTGCGGCGACGTCGTCGAATTCCACGATCACATGATCGAGGACCGGCTGAAGGGCTTTGCGAAAGACCGCAACTTCAAGACCGGCAAGACGACGATCGAGATCCGCGGCACCTGCGCCGGTTGCGCCTAGACGATCGCTTTGAGACCCCTCTTGAAGCGCTGCCAGTTGCGCACATAGCTTTCGGCCGATTTCTTCAGGCCTTCGACGGCTTCCGCATCCAGCGTGCGGATGGCCTTGGCCGGCGAGCCGACGATCAGGGAATTGTCCGGAAAGACCTTGCCTTCCGTCACCAGCGCATTGGCGCCGACGAGGCAGTTGTTGCCGATGACCGCGCCGTTCAGTACGGTCGCGCCCATGCCGATGAGCGAATTGTTGCCGATGGTGCAGCCGTGGATGATGGCGCTGTGGCCGATGGTGCAGCCTTCGCCGATGATGACGGGCTTGCCGGGATCGGTATGCACGACGACGCCTTCCTGGATGTTCGAGCGCGCGCCGACGATGATCGGCTCGTTGTCGCCGCGCAGCGTCGCGCCGAACCAGATGCCGACATCTTCGCCGAGAATGACCTTGCCGATGACATTGGCATCCGGCGCCACCCAGTAGCGGTCGTCGGCGGGAAGCGTGGGCGTCCGGTCGTCAAGGGCGTAGAGCGGCATGGGTTCCTCCTTCGAATCCTCGGGGCAGTCTAGCACCCATCCCGCCGGGCGGGGAAAGGCCGAGGGTGGTTTTTCCCGGCCATATGGAGTATGAGCCGCGCCATGACGAAGACAGGCACATTCTACCGGCAGGCTGTGGAGACGGGGACGAAGATCTTCGCCACCGCGCCGATGATCGACTGGTCCGACCGCGCGTACCGCGTCTTCGCGCGGCAGCTCACCAGGAACGCGCTGCTCTTCACCGAGATGATCGTCGCGGACGCGATCCTGCGGGGCAACCGCGACCGGCTGCTCGGCTTCGACGCGGTGGAGCAGCCGGTGGCGCTGCAGCTCGGCGGCAACAGCCCGGAAAAACTGGCGGAAGCGGCGCGGATCGGCGAGGGGTTCGGCTATGCCGAGATCAACCTCAATGTCGGCTGCCCCTCGGACAGGGTGCAATCCGGTACCTTCGGCGCCTGCCTGATGCGCGAGCCGAACCTGGTGGCCGATTGCGTGGCGGCGATGAAGGCGGCGGTTGCCGTTCCCGTGACCGTGAAGTGCCGCATCGGCGTCGATGACCAGGATCCGGAAGTGGCGCTGCGCGATCTCGTTTCGCGGGTGAAAGCCGCCGGGACGGACGCCGTGTGGGTTCATGCGCGCAAGGCCTGGCTGCAGGGGCTTTCGCCGAAGGAGAACCGCGATATCCCACCGCTCGACTATGCTTTGGTGCGGCGGCTGAAGGCGGAAAACCCGAATCTTTTCATCGGTCTCAATGGTGGGCTTCATAGTTTGAATCAGGCTGTTGAAGAGATGGATGGCCTTGATGGTGTGATGCTCGGAAGGGCTGTCTATCAGGATAGCTGCGTTCTGACGGGCGTGGACGAACTTTTTCCGCATCCGCTTCTGGGCGGCCAGCCCTCCGGCATGTCTTCCGGTCCGCAGGCGCTTCCGGTCGCCTATTGGGAGGCGGTGCGGGACGGCATGATGGCCTATGCGGGCGAGGTGATCGCGCGCGGCGGCCGGGTGGCGCATGTGACGCGGCATATGGTCGGGCTGTTCCAGGGGTTTCCGGGCGCGCGGCGCTATCGGCAGATCCTTTCGGCCGACGCCACGAAGCCGGGCGCGGGGCCGGAGGTGATCGCGGCGGCTTTTGCGGCGGTGCTGGCGGCGCGGGGCGAGGTCGAGGCGGCGGAATAGCGCTTTCTGTGCATCGTCGCGGCGTCACCACAATTTCGTCCCCTCCGGGTCGGAAAACGGCGTAAACAACGAACGACGCAATGCAGAAGCAGGTCCAGCAAAAGTGCGTAGCGGTTTTGCGTCCGGACTTGCGAAAGACAGGCAGAAACAGACAGGTGGCCGCGTGATCGATCCCTACGCCATGCTCGGACTTGAGCGCGATGCCGACGACGGCGCGGTCAAGACCGCCTACCGCAAGGCCGCCAAGGGCATGCATCCCGATTCGGGCGGCGATGCCGACCAGTTTGCCCGCCTGCAGGCCTGTTACGACCTCCTGCGCGACCCCGTGCGCCGCAAGGTCTTCGACGACACCGGCTTCGACCCGCAGCTTGCCGATCCGCGCGACCTCAAGGGCCTGATGCTGCTCGAACCGCTGGTCAACGACGTCATCCTCGACGAGCGCGAGCCGGGCAGCTTCGATCCGCTGGCGGCGATGCGCCGCAAACTCTCCGACGACATCGTCAAGAGCCGCTTCCACATCCTCGAACTGGAGCGCCACCGCAACCGCGTGCGCCAGCATATCGACCGCCTCGGCCGCAAGGCCGGCACGGATTTTCTGGGCTCCATGCTGCGAGCCCGCTCGCAGTCGATCACCGAGGCGATCCGCAATGCGGAAGGGCAGATCCAGGCCATCGAGCAGGCCTATACCATGCTGGAAGGCTATTCCTACGAACTGGCCGCGGCACTGGAGCCCTTGAAGGGCGAGGCGGCGGAATAGGCCGCCCCACCATTCCGGACATCACCATTTCAGCGGTGGCGAAAACCCGTCCCGTTCCGCCGGCGGCCGCTTTTCGCGTATCCCGGCGAAGCGGCGGAACTCGCGCAGCCTTTCGCCCCGCAGGAGCGGGCGGGTGATCTCCACGGCAGCGTCCTGAAGCGCCCGCTCGTCGCGCCAGGAGGAGGCGAAGAACAGCTTGCTGTCGCGGCGGCCGTAATCGCGCACATCGCGGACCTGCTCGGCAAGCTGGTCGAAAAGCGCGCGCTGGCCGGCGTCGAGATTGGCGAGGCAGCAGGGCTGCTGCGTCTTGCGGAAAAACCAGGCGCAGCGTTTCTGCCGCCGGCAGGAGCGGTGGCGGCAGATGCGCTCCGGCATGGCGAGCATCTCGGCGGTGCGGGCGAGCAGCGCGGCGTCGAGCGGGGGCAGTCTGGATCGATCGAACATGGAAACTCCTTGTGCTGGAGAGAGGTGAGGGAGGCGCATCGCGCCGGCCGCGCCGGTGGCGGACATGCGCCAGCGTTCCCGCGCGAAAAACGTCGCCGGGGCTTGCGCATGAAACTTCGGACGGGGCGCTGAAAGCTGCCGGGTCAGAAGTAGAAATGGCACCTTTCAGCGCCCCGTTCGGTGGTTTTTGCCCGCGACTTGGGTCTCTCTGCAAAGGCCGGGTCCGGCGGCGGTTGGCCGTCGGTTTCCGGGGCGGGCTCCTTCCGGTTTTGGCGCGCCGGACCGGGCGCTCGTTCGCTCCCGCTCCGGGCGGAAAGGCTTTCACCTTTCCCGGAAAAACGTCACCCCGGCGGACGATGCCGACGCATCCGCCATCTCCTGCCCCCTTGTGTGCCGCACAGGCACGCCCGGCGCGCCGTTCGGGGATGAAACCACGGGACCGGTCCGACGCCCCGCCGTTTCCCCCGTGTCGCCGGAGGGAGACCATTTTCCGCAGGCCCCCTGGGCGAAGGCCTACGTCCTTCCTCCACCCAAAGCACCGACCCCGCCTCGCCACAACGCCTTGCGGTGTATCCGCGGCGGGATGAGGGGAGTATCGCATGGGTTTTGGGGGCGGGGAAAAATTAAGTGATATTTGATTTGTACGAGCCCTACGCTCACAGGGCGCTATGTCGTGTGATGTGACCATTAAACTGCGCTCTGCTATTTTAGGTTGGCATGATTGCGAAATTTCCGCAAAAGTCTCTCCAGCAATGGAGAATGATTCCGTATATTAGATACCTGGAAGGTTTTAATGCTTACTGCATGTCATCAGGTAGTATTGAATGGAGATTTTGATGACGCTTTTAAAAGTGGAGCCATATATCTCTCAAATTATCCCGCCTGCTTTATAGGAAAAGAAGCCCATTGGCATGGTCTGCGAACACGAGTTGCAAAAAATTTTCAGGTAGATGTTTCATCTATTAGGCTTGCTGGCTCGGGGCACTTAGGTGTGAGCGCGTTTAAGAAAACCTCTTTTAAATCGAGAGATTCAGATTTGGATTTGGCAATAATATCGCCGAACCTGTTTGCTAAATATCTCGGCTGGGTAATTGTGAGTACGCAATCGTTTCGGCGGCTTAGTAACTTCCCGCGTCTACGGGACGGGAAAAGCGGAGTCGAAAGCTTTAAGCAGTACGTAAGTGAAAAAGGGATGATACGGCCAGACTTGCTCCCGGCTGGAAAATTTAAGACTGAGTGGATCGATTTTTTTCGGGAAATAAGTTCTGAATATGAAGGTTTCTGTAAAAATATTTCTGCTGCAATATATATTACAGAGGATTGTTTTGTGGAAAAACAGGTTCCGACCGTAAGGGAGATGCGAAAATGATTAGGTATAATGCAAGAACAAAGCAAATTGTCGATCTTTATAATGAGGTTAACTCTGATAGACTTATATTGTCTCCTTATTTTCAAAGGAATTATGTGTGGAGAGATATACACAAGACGGACTTTATTGATACTATAATTAGAGGGTTTCCTTTTCCGCAGATTTTTGTTGCGAAAGGAACGATCAATGTGGAGACAAAGCAGAGCACCTCTTGTGTTGTGGATGGTCAGCAGAGACTAACTACGATAATTGACTATATTGATGGAAAATTTGAGTATGATGGGAGAGTTTTCGATAATCTTCCGCAACAACAGCAGGAGGATTTCCTTAAGTACGAGGTGAGTATAATTGACCTCGATTTAGGAGAAAACGATCCAGCGCTTTTTGAAATATTCAAAAGGTTGAATAGGACGTACTATTCGATGACGGCAATTGAGAAGCTTTCGTCGGAATATTCCTCTGGGGAGTTCATGCTCGCTGCAAAGCTCCTCAATGGGCAGCTTGAAATAGACGATCCTGACGGAGCTGAATTTGAGGAGAAATCATTCGTCTATGATCCAAATATTCCTAGAGATTTTTTGATTTGGGCCTCAAAGCAAGACGTAGATGATTTTAGAAAGTGGATATTAGAGAGTAAACTATTTAGTCAGTATGAAATTCAGCGAATGAATCACCTCATGTATACGCTGAATTTAATGGCTTACCGCATGAAGGGAGGGTACAATAGAAATGAAAAAGTTAAAGATTGCTTGGAAGAGTATAATAGTATCTTCGAATATAAGGATCAGCTTGTCAGCTCCTTCAATAAAGTTGCGGGTGCAATAAATAAATCTAAGATAAATGAAGTTCAATTTTGGAATACTAAGTCAAATGCATACACGTTGTTTTGCGTTTTGATGGATAATGAAAGTATTCGTGATGGTGTTTTCTCTGGGGCGCTGGTCGAAAAACTGAAGGATTTTCCCGAAAAAATATCTCCAGAATACAGTAATGCGGCTAGAGAAGGTGTTAACAATAAAAAGGAGCGTGATCTTAGATATAAGGCCGTTCGTGAGTTCTTATTGACATAGTTTTGCGAGAAAAACTTCACGTCGCTGCTTGGCGGGAAGTTTTCTATTTTTGTTTATCGCCCCGGCCGCCCCGTCTTCCCCTTCGTCCGCCCCTTGCGCTTCGCCTCCGCCGGGTCCTCATAGCTCCCGGCGCCAATCTTCCCCCGTCGAACCGGCTTCGCATCGTCCGCGCCGCTCGTCCGCTCCGGCTGGCCTTCGGCTGCCGGGGCGGTGCGTTTCTTGGTGGAGAGGGTTTCGTCCGGGCGTTGGGGGAGGTCGCCGGTGACGGGTTTTTCGGTGCGGCCGACGGTCATTTCGTCGAGGGTGTTCCTGCGGAAGAGGGATTTGCCGGCCGGAGTGGCGACGTCGCGGCCCATCTCATCGAGGGCGGGCTTGCGGAAGAGCGGGCGTTCGGTGTCGGTGCCCGGACCCATGTCGTCGAGCGAGGGTTTGGCAAAATAGCTTTTGCCATTCTCTTCTGCGCCCACGGCCGCAGCGCCCTTCGGGCCGGCCGCCGCACGGGGCGCCGGACGACCGGCGACGGTCGCCTGGCCTTGCGGCTTCGCCGAGCTTTTGCCCTTTCCTCCACCTTCCTGCGACCGTGCTTCGTCCCGCGCCATCGGGTCGTCCATGACGGCGAGTTCGGCGGCCTTGAGGCGCTTGATCTCGTCGCGGATGCGGGCGGCGGCTTCGAAGTCGAGGTCGGCGGCGGCGTCGCGCATCTGTTTTTCGAGCGCTTCGAGATGGGCCTTGAGGTTGTTGCCGACGAGGTGGCCGGCATCCGCAAACCCCTTGCCGGAGACGCCGGAAATGTCGGCGCGGACGTGGTCGCGCTCGTAGACGCTGTCGAGGATGTCGGAGATTTTTGCCTTCACGGATTCCGGGGTGATGCCGTTCGCCTGGTTGTAGGCGACCTGCTTCTCGCGGCGGCGGGTCGTCTCGTCCATGGCGCGCTGCATGGAGCCGGTGATCTGGTCGGCATAGAGGATGACCTTGCCGTCGACGTTTCGCGCCGCGCGGCCGATGGTCTGGACCAGCGAGGTCTCGGAGCGCAGGAAGCCCTCCTTGTCGGCGTCGAGGATGGCGACGAAGCCGCATTCGGGAATGTCGAGGCCTTCGCGCAGCAGGTTGATGCCGACGAGCACGTCGAAGGCGCCCAGACGAAGATCGCGGATGATCTCGATGCGCTCCAGCGTGTCGATGTCGCTGTGCATGTAGCGCACGCGAACGCCCTGCTCGTGCAGGTATTCGGTGAGGTCTTCGGCCATGCGCTTGGTGAGCACGGTGACGAGGGTGCGGTAGCCGGCGGCGGCGGTCTCGCGGATCTCGCCCAGCACGTCGTCCACCTGGCTTTTCGCCGGGCGCACCTCGACCGGCGGGTCGATGAGGCCGGTCGGGCGGATGACCTGCTCGGCGAAGACGCCGCCGGACTGCTCCAGCTCCCAGCCGCCCGGTGTCGCCGAGACGGCGATGGTGTCCGGGCGCATGGCGTCCCATTCCTCGAAGCGCAGAGGGCGGTTGTCCATGCAGGAGGGCAGGCGGAAGCCGTATTCGGCCAGCGTCGCCTTTCTGCGGAAGTCGCCCCGGTACATGGCGCCGATCTGCGGGATCGTGACGTGGCTTTCGTCGATGAAGATCAGGGCGTTGTCGGGGATGTACTCGAAGAGGGTCGGCGGCGGTTCGCCGGGGCGGCGGCCGGTGAGGTAACGCGAATAGTTCTCGATGCCGGCGCAGGAGCCGGTGGCCTCCAGCATTTCTAGGTCGTAGCGCGTGCGCTGCTCCAGGCGCTGGGCCTCCAGCAGGCGGCCGGCCTTTTCCAGCTCCACGAGGCGGTGCTTCAGCTCCTCGCGGATGGCCTTGATGGCGCCGTTGAGGGTGGGGCGCGGGGTGACGTAGTGGCTGTTGGCGTAGATTTTCACCGATTTCAGGTCGCCGGTCTTCTGACCGGTCAGCGGGTCGAACTCGGTGATGGCGTCGATCTCGTCGCCGAACATCGAGATGCGCCAGGCGGCATCCTCAAGGTGGGCGGGGAAGATTTCGATGGTATCGCCGCGCACGCGAAAACTGCCGCGCTGGAAATCCATCTCGCGGCGCTTGTACTGCTGGGCGACGAGGTCGGCGAGGAGCTGGCGCTGGTCGAGCC
This sequence comes from Shinella zoogloeoides, assembly GCF_033705735.1. Classification (NCBI taxonomy): domain Bacteria; kingdom Pseudomonadati; phylum Pseudomonadota; class Alphaproteobacteria; order Hyphomicrobiales; family Rhizobiaceae; genus Shinella; species Shinella zoogloeoides. Next base: position 1,646,089 of record NZ_CP131130.1, on the reverse strand, counting down.
TTTCGCCGACTTCCATCTGGAAGGTCATGGCAGTGTAGGTCTCGACCGAGCCGATACCGTAGATGCAGGAGACCGAGGCGACGATGATGCAGTCGTCGCGCTCCAAGAGCGAGCGCGTCGCGGAGTGGCGCATGCGGTCGATCTGTTCGTTGATCGAGCTTTCCTTCTCGATGAACGTATCGGAGCGCGGCACATAGGCTTCCGGCTGGTAATAATCGTAGTAGGAGACGAAATATTCGACCGCGTTGTCGGGGAAGAAGTTCTTGAACTCGCTGTAGAGCTGCGCGGCCAGCGTCTTGTTCGGCGCGAGGATGACGGCGGGGCGCTGGGTTTCCTCGATCACCTTGGCCATGGTGAAGGTCTTGCCCGAGCCGGTGACGCCGAGCAGCACCTGGCTACGCTCGCCGGAGGAGAGGCCGCCGACGAGATCGCCGATGGCGGTGGGCTGGTCGCCCGCGGGCTTGTATTCGCTGACCATGCGGATGGGGATGCCGCCCTCCGACTTTTCCGGGCGGGCGGGGCGGTGCGGCGTCCAGAGCTTGCCGTCCTTGAACAGCGGATTGCCGCTCTCGATGAGCGCCGAAAGCGCCTCCACCGTGGCGGTGACGGCCGTGCCGGCGCTGAGGGTGGCGGCGTCCTCCAGCGAAACATCGAGGCCGGAAACGGGATTGAGGCCGGCAGCGGCGCGGGTCTTCGGATCGGACGAACCGCCGATGGAGACGCCGCGCGAGGTTTTCGAGACCGTCACCTGCTCGGTGTGGCGGCGCGCGGCGTTCTCCACCGTCTTGCGGTGCTTGCCGGCCTTGGAGGCGACCTCGCGGCGGCTTTCGACGCTCGCGGCCTCCGCCTCGGCCTCGAGCTGCTTCACCCAGTCGGAGACGCTGCCGCTAAGCGGTTCTCCCTCGAAAGGCGATTGCGGGGCTTCCTCGAAACCGGGGTTCGGGGCGGTGGATTTTTTCGGTGATCTGGCCATGCGGGGAATATGGAGAGAGTCACCGCGAAAGGGAAGGGGTGACGAGTACAAAAGGGAAACGAATCTGTCGTCTCATGCCGCTTGGGCGGCGGGTGCTATCGTGCGGACGGTCGGGTGCGCGCGGCATGCTCGTTCAGCCAGCGCGGGATTTCGGCGGCGGGCATGGGGCGGGCGAAGAGGTAGCCCTGGGCATGGCGGCAGCCGAGCATGCGCAGGATCTCGGCCTCCTCCTCCTTCTCGACGCCTTCCACCACGATGTCGATGGAGAGGGCGTGGCCGATGCCGATGAGGGCGGAAATGAGCGCCTGGTTCTCGCGGCTGGTGGCGATCCCCGAAACGAAGCTGCGGTCGATCTTCAGCCGGTCGATATGCAGGCTGACGAGATAGGCGAGGGAGGAATGGCCCATGCCGAAATCGTCGACGGCGAGGCGGAAGCCGGCGGCTTCCAGCCGGGTGAGTTCGGCGCCGGCCGCCTGCGTGTCGAGCGTCGCCTCCTCGGTGATCTCGATCTCCATCAGGCCGGGGGAAACCTCGTGTTCCTTTGCGATGCCGGTCAGGAGGCGCGAGAGCGTGTCGCCGGAGAATTCGCGCGGCGAGACGTTCACCGCGACGGCCGCCTCCGGCAGGCCGAGGCGGGGCAGGGTGCGCAGGAACTCCGCGGCGCGGGTGGCGACATAGCCAGTGAGCGCCGTCGAGATGTGCAGGGCCTGGGCGGCACGGACGATATCGGGCGGGGCGACGGCGCCGAGCTCGGGATGCGTCCAGCGCAGCAGCGCCTCGAATCCTGTGACGGCGCCGGTGGCAAGCTCCACCTGCGGCTGGAAGACGACCTGCAACTGGCGCTGCTCGATGGCCTCGGTCAATGTCGCCTCGATGAGGCGCTGGTGCTCGATCCGGGCCTTCAGCACCGGGTTGAACAGGCCGAGGCGGCGGCGCCCGCCTTCCTTGGCGGCATAGAGGGCGATGTCGGCGCTGGCGAAGAGGTCGTCGGCCGTGTCGCCGTGCTGCGGATAGAGGGCGAGGCCCGCGCTGGCGCCGACGGTGACGGGGCGCTCGCCGATGAGGACGGGATCGCCGGCGAGGCGCACGATTCCGTCGCCGATGGCGCGTCCGCGCGCTTCCGCCTTCTCGCCCTCGACGATGACGGCGAACTCGTCGCCGCCGAGGCGCACGACGAGGTCGGTCGGCCCGGTGAGGCTGACGAGGCGGCTGGCGATCTCGACCAGCACCGCGTCGCCCGCGCCGTGGCCCATCGTGTCGTTGATCGCCTTGAAGCGGTCGAGGTCGATGGCGAGCAGCGCGAGCGTATCGGCGGGCAGGCCGCTCGCCAGAAGGTTGCGCAGGCGCTCGTTGAAGAGGGCGCGGTTGCCGAGGCCGGTCAGCGGGTCGCGGTTCGCCAGCGACGCGAGCTGGTGGTAGGACTGGCGGATCTCCGCATTGGCGTCGGACAGCGAGGCGGCGAGCGCCACCGCCTTCAGCCGGTCCATCTGGCTGCGGATGAAGCTCGCCTCGCTGAACTGGCTGGCGCGCAGCATCATCACGGCGAGCAGCAGCGCGTCGGCGGCGATGACGTAGGCTTCCGTCGTGCCGGCGAAGAGCAGCGAGGCGAAGGCCGCGGCAAGCGGTGGACCGGCGAAGAGGAGCGCGGTGCGGGCATAGGCGGTGCTCTGCATGAGAGAACCCGCGCAGATGCCGCAGATGATGAAGATCAGATAGGGATTGAGCCCGTTCGCGCCGTGGGCGGCGCCGATGAAGGGCGGCAGGCTCCAGGCAAGGCCGCTCCCGAGCGCGCCGAAGGAGAGTACGCCGAGCGCGCGCTCCGGCCGCTCGACGGCGCAGTTCATCCGCCGGACGATGCGCACGGCGACATAGCGCGCAAGGTTGATCGCCAGCACGGCGGCGAGCCAGAGGAGGATGCCGAAGGCCGGCCCGTCGAGCCACAGCACGGCAGCGGTGGTGGCGGCGATGAAGCTGTTGGCGTTAAGCGACAGCACGATGCCGTCCAGCACGGACAGGGCCTGCGCGGAAAGAATCTGTCGTCTTGTCGTTTCGTCCGCCGGCATCAGCCGGGCTGCATCGGTCATTCTCTGTCCCCGCCCAGAAGCGCGTGCCGCCTTTTTCGCGGTCTGCGCAGAGGGTGGGGCGGGGGGCATAAGATAGTCTTAACGGGGGATCGCGAGAATCCATGACGTCCGGCTTGACGTGGCCGTCGGCTGAGCTATGCCATCGGCATATTCCCTTCCTTTCAGGATTCGCCGATGCCCTTCAGCCTCAACCCCGCGGCCGTGTGGCCGGTCGTGCTGCTCTGCCTCTCCAACGTCTTCATGACCTTCGCCTGGTACGGGCACCTCAAGTTCAAGTCGGCGCCACTCTTCGTCGCGGTGCTGGCGAGCTGGGGCATCGCTTTCTTCGAATATTGCCTTGCCGTGCCGGCCAACCGCATCGGCCACGAGGTCTATTCGGCCGCGCAGCTCAAGACGATCCAGGAAGTGATCACGCTCCTGGTCTTCGCCGGCTTCTCGGTGTTCTGGCTGAAGGAAAGCCTGACCTGGAACCATGCGGTCGGCTTCATGCTGATCGCCGCCGGCGCTGCCTTCGTCTTCAAGGGCTGAGCGGCTTACTCAAGCATGTCGAAGGCGCGGAAGATCCAGCTGAGCTGGTAGAGGATGCCGAGGCTGACGAAGGTGGTGTGGTAGCGGCGGCTCGCCGTCCACGCCGCCAGAAGGCACAGCACGATGAAGACGGCGTTGCGTGCCGGATATTCGTAGCCGAAGGAGCCGAAATAGGCCTTTCCCTTCAACGCCGTGTCCAGGAGATCCACCGCGAAGACGAGCGCGAAGGCGCCGAAGAACCATTTGCGTCGCGAATAGAAATAGTCCTCATAGCCGGCATAGTCGTCGAGCGTGGTCGGGAACAGGAAGACGGCGAGCAGGAAGAACAGGCAGCAATAGCTGATCAGGAAGAGATAGACGCCGAAGCCGATGGTCGCCAGCGCCTGCAGGCGGAACTCCCACCACCAGAAATGCAGGAGGAACAGCAGCAGGAAGCCCGCCCAGGCCAGATGGACCGGATAGGCCTTCACCTTGCCGGGGTGCTGGACGAAGAGCGCGACGCCGGTGAGGATGCGCGCGACGCTGAGGCTGACCACCATGCCGATGACGACGCGAACATGGCCGAAGAGCGCGGGATCGTGCTGGACATGCTCCATGGCGCCCTCCACCTTCTATTCGACGGGTACGGGCGTCGGGTGGCCCTGCTGGTCGAGCGCCACCATGACGAAGGTGGCGCCCGTCACTTTTTCCAGCGTCGTGGTGAGATAGCGCTGCGCCCAGGCCTCCACTGCCAGCGTGATCGAGGTTCTGCCGACGCGGGCGATGTCGGTATAGATGCTGAGCGTGTCGCCGATCTTCACCGGCAGTTCGAAGGCCATTTCCTTGACGGCGGCGGTGACGACGCGGCCGCGCGCCCGCTCGGCGGCGCGGATGCCCGAGGCAAGGTCCATCTGCGCCATGACCCAGCCGCCGAAGATGTCGCCTGCGGCATTGGCATCGCCCGGCATGGCGAGCGTGCGAAGGGTGAGCTGTCCGTTCGGCATTTTCGTATCGGTCATGCGGGGCCTCTCCAACTTTCCTTCAGGTCTAGCCGAATGCGGGCCATGGAGAAAGGGGGAAGGGCAGGCGCATTTTCGAGTATTTTCAACCTCTAAAAATTGACGATTGCAATTTTAGATCATTTTAAAGGGTTTCCCGCAGCTTCGTCGACAAGGCGTATTGCGCCTGCCGAAGTCGAGGAGAGCCCGGTGAAGAATTACAGAATATCCACGCGCCTGTCGTTGCTTGTGGGCCTTGCCCTGACCATCTTCGCCGTCGCGCTCGTCTACAGCCTCTACCATTACCAGGAGGCGATGGTCGCCGAGCGCAAGTCGAAGCTCGCGGCGATGGACGAGAGCATGCTGACGCTCTTCAAGCATTACCACGAGCTGGAGATTGCCGGCACGCTGACCCGCGAGGAGGCGCAGACGCGGGCAAAGGACGCCGTGCGGGCGCTGCGCTACGAGGACAGCGGCTATTTCTGGATCAACGACATGAATGCCGTGATCGTCATGCACCCGATCAAGCCGGCGCTCGACGGCACCGACCAGTCGGGCATGGCCGACCCGACGGGCAAGCACATCTTCACCGAATTCGTGAAGGCCGTGAAGGCGAGCCCGACCGGGCAGGATTTCGTCGATTACTACTGGCCGAAGCCCGGCTTCGAGGAGCCGGTGCTGAAATATTCGCATGTCGCGGGCTTCGCGCCCTGGGGCTGGGTCGTCGGCACGGGCGTCTATGCGGACGACCTCGCCGCCCTGTTCCGCCGCAACGCCATCGGCATGGCGGTGATCCTCGCCGCCGGCGGCCTCGTCATCATCCTTGCCGCCTATGCTATCGTGAAGAGCGTGACCGGCCCCATCGTGCGCCTCAAGGCGACCATGCAGGCCATCGCCGAGGAGGACGTTTCCGGCGCAGTACCGGAGACCGACCGCAAGGACGAGATCGGCGAGATGGCGAAGGTGGTCTCGATCCTGCGCCAGTCGGTCGCCGAGCGGGCGGAGCTGCGTGTCCGTGAGGGCGAGCAGCAGGCCCGCCTCGATGCCGAGCGCTCGGACGGCGAGCGCCGCCAGCGCGCCGTCAGCCAGAGCCAGTCGGATGCCATGCAGACCGTCGGAGAGGCGCTGGAACGGCTGGCGGGCGGCGACCTGACGGTCTCCATCTCTGCGATCGCGCCGGAATATGCCAAGCTGCGCGACGATTTCAACAGCGCGGTGGACGCGCTTTCCGGCGTCGTCCATGCCATCGCCCGGTCCACCGACATCGTGCATGGCAGCGCATCGGGCATTGCCGAGGCGGCCAACAACCTATCGCATCGCACCGAGCAGCAGGCGGCCTCGCTCGAGGAGACTGCCGCGGCGCTCGACGAGATCACGGCGACGGTGCGCAACGCCTCCGACCGCGCGGCGGAGGCGAGCCGCATGGTGGTCGAGACCAAGCAGTCGGCCGGCCGGTCGGGCGCCATCGTGCGCGACGCCGTCACCGCCATGAGCCGCATCGAGGATGCCTCCAACCGCATCGGCCAGATCATCGGCGTGATCGACGAGATCGCCTTCCAGACCAACCTGCTTGCCCTCAATGCCGGCGTCGAGGCGGCGCGGGCGGGCGAGGCGGGGCGGGGCTTTGCGGTCGTGGCACAGGAGGTGCGCGAGCTTGCCCAGCGCTCGGCCAATGCCGCCAAGGAGATCAAGGGGCTGATCGGCAATTCGGCCGCCGAAGTCGGCAACGGCGTGGCGCTGGTGCGCTCGACGGGCGATGCTCTCACCGAGATCGAGACCCTCGTCAACCGGGTGAACGATCAGGTGACCTCTATCGCCACCTCCGCCCGCGAGCAGGCGACGGGCCTTGCCGAGGTGAACACGGCGGTCAACCAGATGGACCAGATGACGCAGCAGAACGCCGCCATGGTCGAGGAGACCAATGCCGCCGGCCAGACGCTGACCCGCGAAAGCGAGCAGCTGAAAGCGCTGCTCGGGAATTTCCGGCTGGATGCAGCCGGAGCGGCGGACCACCGGCGCCGCGCGGCATAATCAGAAGACCATCTCCGGAATGCCTTGCCCCGGCGCCCCCGCGCCGGGGTTTTTCGTTTCCGCCGGGAACGCTTCGTTTACCCTGTTGCGACAAAATCCCAAGGGAAAGCAGGCAAGTCGGCCTGCCGTCCGGCTTTCAGGCCCGTCTCGTCCGAATGCGGACAAAAGCGGCCTGCACCATCGCCGGACAGAACTGTGTGCAACCGGGAATCCGCAACGGGCGGAGGCGGGCGCCGGGCGGATGTGACCATGAGTATTGCGTTTGTTTCTCGTCTTCGAAGGCCGCTCGGGCTCCTGTTGATCCCGGCGATGCTGGCCGCCTGTTCCGGCGGCATGACGCCGCCTGACGATATCGACGGTGCGGGCGTCAGCGCGGTCACGCCTGTCATGGACATGGGCGATACGGGCGGCGAGCCGGTCGAGACCGCGATGGCCGTGCCGGCGCGGCAGAAGAAGCGCCTGCCGATGATCGACAGCGACGAGGCGATGGGCGTCACGCAGCCGGTGCAGGCCTCTTCCGGCGTGCTCACCGTTCCCGAAGGCGGCGTCAACATGGACGAAGGGCTCGGCGTCGGGCGCGTCGAGGGGCTGGCCGAGGCGCAGGCGAACGAGATTGCCGAGGGCAATGCCAGCCAGGTCGTGGTCGACGGTGTCGGCACGGATATGCCGCGGCAGGTCGGTGAGCCGGCGTCGATCCCGATGTCGGACGGGAGTGCGGAACTCGGCGGCGAAGGAGACGGTTATCTCCGGGTGCCGGACAAGGCGGCGACGCGCCGGCGGCAGGCGAGCGACGGCGAGCAGGTCGCCTTCCTGCCGCGGATGAGCAACCCGATGCAGATGCCCGAAGCGATGGGCGGCATGCCGGCCTCCGAACGGGCCTGTCGGCAGCGGCTGCAGAAGCTCGGCGTGAAATTCCGCGACGTGCCGCGCATCTCCCGCGGCCGCTCCTGCGGCATCGAGTGGCCGGTGGAGCTTTCCGGCCTTTCCGGCGGCATCCAGATCAAGCCCGCGGCGCAGGTCAACTGCCAGATCACCGAGGCCTTCGCGCGTTGGGTGAAGCAGGAGCTCGTGCCCTCCACGCGCATGCGTTACCTCTCCGGCGTCTCGGCCATCCACCAGATGTCGTCCTATTCCTGCCGCACCATGAATTCGCAGCGCGGCGCGGCGATGTCGGAACATGCCAAGGGCAATGCCATCGACGTCGGCAAGATCGTGCTGACCTCCGGCAAGGCCATCGCCATCGAGAAGAAGGGCTTCTTCGCCTTCCGCGAGAAGGGGCTTCTGAAATCGGTGCGTGGCGACAGCTGCAAGTATTTCTCGACCGTGCTCGGTCCCGGCAGCGACCGCTTCCACAAGGACCATTTCCACTTCGACCTGCGCGCGCGCAAATCGGGCTACCGGCATTGCAGCCTGTGAGCGTGATGGCCGACGGGCTGAAACAGGCGAGGGCGGCGTGCGATGCGTTGCGCGACGTGCTCGGCGACGCCCTCCTGGCCGTCTACCTCCATGGTTCGGCGGTTTCCGGCGGATTGCGGCCGCAAAGCGATGTCGATCTGATCGCCGTCATCGAGCGGCGCATGACAGAGGGGGAGCGGCGGGCGCTTCTTGCGGCGCTGCTTGCCCTGTCGGGTCCGCATCCGGCCCCGCCGGGCGGACCCCGATGCCTTGAGGTGATGATTTTCGTGAAGGCGGATCTCGCAAGTCCGGCCTTTCCGGCGCGGGTCGAATTCCTTTACGGCGAATGGCTGCGCGATGCATTCGAGACCGGGGTTCTTCCCGGACCGTCATGCGATGCGGAGAATACGCTGGTGCTGGCGCAGGCGCGCCGGGAGGCGATGACGCTCCTCGGGCCGGATGCGCGGACGCATCTGCCGGAAATCCCGGCGAAACATGTGCGCCGGGCGATGCGTGAGGCGCTCCCCGCGCTTCTGGCGAGCCTTGAAGGCGATGAACGCAATGTGCTGCTGACCTTTGCCCGGATGTGGCGGACCGCGGCCCTCGGCGATTTCGTCGCCAAGGACGTGGCTGCCGCCTGGGCCGCGCCGCTGATGGCCGCAGGCGAAGCTGGGACGCTGCTCCTTGCGCGGGACGGCTATATCGGCAAGGCGAAGGACGTCTGGCTGGACCGGCGAGAGGCTGCCCGTCGCGCGGCGGATGCCATGTCCATGGAGATATCCGCGCTGCTGGAGCCGGATTGAAGGCAAAAAAAGACCGGCGGGACGCCGGTCGAAAGGGGTGGCAGGCACGCGGAGGGGCGGCTGCCCGGAACTGTCACATTCCACCACCCGCGCCGGGGCGTCCGGCGAGGATGCATGCGGGCTTCCGTAAGGAAGCGGGCGGATGGGGCCGCCGGAGGCTCCCGCAGGGTATGGGAGCAAGGCCGCTGCGCAGGCAGGGGAGCGATGGGGTGAGCGGGGGTGCAAACCGTTCCCTTCGGCCTCGATGAGAGCTTCCCTGAAATCGGTCACGGTTTGATGACAGGCGCTGTCCCGTCGCATGAAGATTTTGCGAGAGCCGGGCGGGGCGAATTTTTTCCGCGGCACGGGTGAAAATTGAGGAGGAACACGCCATATAGGGTGTCCTTCCGCATGAATTTCCTCTTTCCGGACCCTCCCATGGCGCCCATCGTTTCCATTCGCAACCTTACCAAGAGCTATGCTTCGGGGTTCCAGGCGCTGAAGGGCGTCGATCTCGACATCGAGGAGGGCGAGATTCTCGCGCTGCTCGGGCCGAACGGCGCCGGCAAGACCACGATGATCTCGATCATCTGCGGTATCGTCACGCCGAGTGGCGGCAGCGTGACCGTTGCGGGCCACGACATTCTGCGCGACTATCGGGAGACGCGCTCCATCATCGGCCTGGTGCCGCAGGAGCTGACGCTCGACGCCTTCGAGACGGTGTGGAACACGGTGGCCTTCTCGCGCGGCCTGCACGGGCGCAAGCCGGATCCGGCGCTGATCGAGCGTATCCTCAAGGACCTTTCGCTTTTCGACAAGAAGGACACGATGCTGCGTCACCTTTCCGGCGGCATGCGGCGGCGCGTGCTGATCGCCAAGGCGCTCTCCTACGAGCCGAAGGTGCTGTTCCTTGACGAGCCGACGGCGGGCGTGGACGTGTCGCTGCGCAAGGACATGTGGCAGCTCGTCGAGCGCCTGCGCGCCGCCGGCGTCACGATCATCCTGACGACGCACTATATCGAGGAGGCCGAGGAGATCGCGGACCGCATCGGCGTCATCAACCACGGCCAGATTCTGTTGGTGGAGGACAAGAAGGCGCTGATGGCCAAGCTTGGGCGCAAGCAGATGACCGTCGAGCTCGCCGAGCCGATCGCCGCAATTCCCGATGCGCTGTCGGCCTACGGGCTGACGCTTTCGGGCGAGGGCGCGCGCCTCGTCTACGAATTCGATTCCACCGGCGAGCGCACCGGCATCTCCTCGCTGATCACCGCCCTCTCGCAATGCGGCCTGCGGGTGAAGGACATTTCCACCGAGCAGAGCTCGCTGGAGGACATTTTCGTGGAACTGGTGGGAGCCGGCGCATGAACTTCGAAGCCATCAGGTCCATCTACGCATTCGAGATGGCGCGCACGCGCCGCACGCTGCTGCAGAGCGTCGTGTCGCCGGTCATCACCACCTCGCTCTATTTCATCGTCTTCGGAGCGGCCATCGGCTCGCGCATGCAGGAGGTGGGGGGCGTTTCCTACGGCGCCTTCATCGCGCCCGGCCTCATCATGCTGACGCTGCTCAACCAGTGTATCGGCAACGGCTCCTTCGGCATCTATTTCCCGAAATTCACCGGCACGATCTACGAGATCCTTTCTTCGCCGATCTCGATGATCGAGATCGTCATCGGCTATGTCGGGGCGGCGGCGACCAAGGGGCTGATCGTCGGCACGATCATCCTCATAACAGCCTCGCTCTTCGTCGACATATCGATCAAGCATCCCTTCATGATGGTGCTGTTCTTCGTGCTGACGGCGGTGAGCTTCTCGCTGTTCGGCTTCATGATCGGCATCTGGGCGAAGGACTTCGAGCAGCTCAACCTCTTCCCGATGCTGATCGTCCCGCCGCTCGTCTTCCTCGGCGGCAGCTTCTATTCCATCGAGATGCTGCCGCCCTTCTGGCAGACCGTCAGCCACTTCAATCCGGTGCTCTATCTCGTCTCCGGCTTCCGCTGGAGCTTCTACGAGATCGCCGACGTCAATCCCGTCGTCAGCCTCGTGATCGTGCTCGGCTTCCTCGTCGCGTGCCTGTCGATCACGGCCTGGATCTTCAAGACCGGATACAAGCTGAAGAACTGAGACCGCCCCATTTCCTTGCGGTCCCGGCCGCGCTAGTCTCGGCATCGTGGGCACCGTCCTGCTGACCCAAACATCAACGGGCACACCTTCCGCCGGCACCGTCCGGCACGGTGTCGCGTCGTTGCAAACGGAGGTTCTGCGATGAACGACATCGCCGATCACGGTGTCCGGTTCGGACGGATTGCGGCCATGCTGCCGGTCAGGGACATGGGCAAGGCCCACGACTTCTACACGCGCGTTCTCGGTTTCACGAAAGTCTTCGAGAACGGAAATCCCGTCGGCTTCATGATCCTGAAGCGCGATGCGGGGGAGCTGCACCTCACCCTGCAGCCCTCGCACGAGGCGGCGAATTTCAACGTCGCCCATCTGATGGTGGACGATGCCGATGCGCTGCATGCCCTGTGCCAGCGCCACGGCCTGAGGATCATCAAGCGCCTCCAGGACAAGGGCTACGGCCTCAGGGCCTTCGTGTTCGAGGACCCGGACGGCAACCGCATCGATGTGGGGCAGCCGATCTGAGGCGAATGAATGGGGCGGCATGGTCCGCCCCGTTTTCGTCTGTCGCGAAACGTCAGTCCTTCAGCCGCAGCTCGTCGCGGGTGATCTCGATGGAGCCGAGGGTTTCCAGGAAGCTCATGCCGAGGAGGCTCTGGTCGAGCCGGCCCTGTTCGGTGACCATGCCGCGGATCGTGCCGCGCAGGATGGGGCCGATGGCGATCTGGCGCAGCGTCACGGGCGCGGCGAGCGCCCGGCCGTTGGCGGTGGAGACGTCGATGGAGAAGACGAGGTTGTCCGGGTTGATGCCGAGGCGCATGGCGTCCTCGTAGGAGAGCACCACCGAGCTTGCGCCGGTATCGACCAGCATGCGCATGGGGATGCCGTCGATGCTCACATCCGCCTCGAAATGGCCGGAGACGCCCTTGTGGATGACCAGGATCTGCTCGCCCTCGGCATTCGTCGTCACCACGGCGCGGCCGGGGATGAGGCCGGCGGTCAGCCGGTTGCCGACCTCCTGCAGGTCGAAGCGATAGAGATAGCCCGTCGCCAGCGCCATGATGATCACCAGCCAGATCGCCGCCTGCCGCAGGCTTTCGCCCCATTGCCGGCGGCCGGCCAGAATGCCGGCGGCGAGCATCGCGCCGATGGCGGAGAGCGAGACGAGCCGGCCGAAATCGTCGTTGGCAAGGCCGAGCGTGCGCCCGCCGTCATGGTTGAGGATGAGGAGCGCAAGGCCCCCGGCGAGGATGGCAAGAAGGATATAGAGCCTCATGCGCTGCGCTCCGTCATCGGGGCCTGCCGGGGCATCGCGGCGAGTCGGGCCGGCAATGTCGCCATCAGGCTTCGGCGCTCGTCGGAGGTGTAGCGCGACCAGGCGCCGATCTCCTCGCGCGTGCGTCCGCAGCCGAGGCAATAGCCGGTCTCCGTATCGATCGAACAGACGAGGATGCAGGGCGATTCCATCGCGGCTCCGGGCTTCGTTGCGTTTCGGTTCTATATCGGCGGCTCAGAGCGCCAGGGCAAGGGCGAAGAGCACTGACATTTCCGCGAGCTGCTGGGTCGCGCCGATCGTGTCGCCCGTATGTCCGCCGATCTTGCGGCCGGTGATACGGTTGAAGACCAGCACGGCGGCGACGGCGGCGGCGAGCGCGAGGAGCAGCGCGAGGACCGTGCCGTGCGGCAGGAGGAGGAGCGTGGCGATCGCGATGCCGCTTGCCAGCGCGAAGATGGTGGCGCTGCCGTCCGGTTCGCCGACGGAGGCGGCGACGCCGTCGCGGCGGGCGGGCGGCAGCAGCGACCAGTGCCAGACCATGGCGGTTCGGCTGGCGGCGGCGACCGCAAGCAGCGCCATGCCGAGGCCGGAGGGCGTGAGCACCGTCGCAAGCGCGGCGATGGCGGAAGAGCGCAGGCCGAAGGAGAGGATGAGCGCCACGGCGCCGTAGGAGCCGACGCGGCTGTCCTTCATGATCGCCAGCGCGCTGTCGCGGTCCCGCCCGCCGCCGATGCCGTCGGCGCTGTCGGAAAGCCCGTCTTCATGCAGCGCGCCGGTGACGAGCACCTGTAGGGCGAGGGCGGCGAAGGCCAGCAGCGCGGGCGGAGCATGGATGGCGGAAAGCACGGCGGCAAGGGCCGCCGCCGGCAGGGCGATCAGCACGCCGGCCAGCGGAAAGGCGCGAACGGCCCGCGACAGGCGGCCGTCATGGCCGGTGAAATGGCGCTGCGGCACCGGCACGCGCGAGAGGAAGGCGACCGAGCGTGCCGTGTCGTCGATGAAGTCGTGGATGGCCAAGGCGAGCGCTCCTTCCTGGGAGCGACGGCGAAGCCGGCGATTGCCCCTCATCCCCCTGCCGGGACCTTTTCCCCGCAGGCGGGGAGAAGGAGGCGGAACGGCGCGCCTATCGTTCCTCGGCCCGCTTGCGGGGGGGGGTGCCGACAGGCAGGTGAGGGGCTTTTCGCGCGGCTGCACCTTCGCATCCGGTTGCCCTGTGACGAAAGGGCGGCTCAGACCGCCGCAATTGCGGTTGTCGGATTCGCGCCCTCGCTCTATTAGGAGACACCAAACACCCGCCTTTGAAAGCCTGAAGCGAGGAATTCCCCAAGATGAGTGCCAGTGGCCTGCCGTTCGATGATTTTCGTGAATTGCTGCGTAACCTGCCCGGTCCGGATTCGGCGGCGCTGGTCGCGGCGCGCGAACGCGATTCGCAGCTCACGAAGCCGCCGGGCGCGCTCGGCCGGCTGGAGGAGATCGCCTTCTGGCTCGCCGCCTGGACCGGCCGTCCGCCGGCCGTCACGCGTCCGCTCGTCGCCATCTTCGCCGGCAATCACGGCGTCACCAAACAGGGCATCACGCCCTATCCGTCCACCGTCACGGCGCAGATGGTGGAGAATTTCGCGGCCGGCGGCGCGGCGATCAACCAGATCTGCGTGACGCACGATCTCGGCCTCAAGGTCTTCGACCTCGCGCTCGACTATCCGACTGCCGACATCACCGAGGAAGCCGCGCTCTCCGAGCGCGACTGCGCCGCCACCATGGCCTTCGGCATGGAGGCCGTCGCCGGCGGCACGGACCTCCTGTGCATCGGCGAGATGGGCATTGGCAACACGACGATCGCGGCGGCCATCAACCTCGCGCTCTACGGCGGCACGGCGGAGGAATGGGTCGGCCCCGGTGCGGGTTCGGAGGGCGAACTGCTCCAGCGCAAGATCGCGGTGGTGAAGAGGGCGGTGGAGCTGCACCGCGCGCATCTTTCCGATCCGCTCGAAGTGTTGCGCCGCCTCGGCGGGCGCGAGATCGCGGCGATGGCCGGCGCGATCCTCGCCGCCCGCATGCAGAAGATTCCCGTCATCATCGACGGCTATGTCGCGACGGCGGCGGGCGCGATCCTGCGCGCGGCCAATCCCTCGGCGCTCGACCATTGCCTGATCGGCCACGTCTCGGGCGAGCCGGGGCACATGAAGGCCATCGAGAAGCTCGGCAAGACGCCGCTGCTGGCGCTCGGCATGCGGCTTGGCGAGGGCACCGGCGCGGCGCTTGCCGCCGGCATCGTCAAGGCGGCCGCGGCCTGCCATTCCGGCATGGCGACCTTCGTTCAGGCGGGCGTCAGCAACCGTTCGTAGCGCATCGCCGGCAAAAAGCCCCAATGGCGTGAATTGAGAGCCCCGCATGCCCGTCCCAAGGGTATGCTGCAGGCACGGTGAGAGCGGGATATCGGAATGGGTCAGGCACCAATCGAGAAGAAGACGGGCATCAGCCACCTGTTCGCGGCGGCGAGCTATTCGGCGGCCGGCGCGCGCCGCCTGCTCGGCGAATCGGCCTTCCGGCACGAGCTGATCGCCTTCGTCGTCGCCATGGCGATCTTCGCCGTCGTCGGCGCGTCGTTCTTCCAGTATGTGGCGATGGCGATCCTCTTCCTGCTGATGGTCGCCTTCGAGGCGCTCAACACCGCCATCGAGGAAATCGTCGACCGGGTGTCGCCGGAGATTTCCGAGATGGGCAAGCATTCGAAGGACCTCGGCTCCTTCGCCGTCTTCTGCCTCATCATCGCCAATGCCGGCTATGCCGGGTATGTGGTGGTGTCCCAGTTCATCTGAACCTGGCCGACGCCTCAGGCGAAGCTCTTCCTGCGCGGGGTGACGGGCTGGGTCTCGCTGACGGCGGGCAGGCTCTGGAGGACGCGCTTGGCAGGCAGGATGGCGATGGCCTCGGTGCCCTCTCGCAGCCGGGATTTCAGGATGAATTCGCCGTTGTGCTTGGCGAGGATCGCCTGGACGATGGGCAGGCCGAGGCCGGTGCCCTGTTCGGCGCTCTTGATGGCGATGGAGCCCTGGCCGAAGGCGGAGAGGACCACGGGAATCTCGTCTTCCGGGATGCCGGGGCCGTTGTCCCTGATGGAGACATACTGGCCGCCGCCGGCCGTCCAGCCGGCCTTGACGACGACTTCGCCGCCCTGCGGCGTGAACTTCACGGCGTTCGACAGGAGGTTCAGGATGACCTGGCGCAGCGCCTTCTCGTCCGCCCAGACCGCCGGCATGCCGCTCTCGACCTGCTCGGAGATGGTGATGTTCTTGGCGCGGGCGCGCAGCTGCACCATGCCGATGCAATCCTCGGCGATATCGACGAGCGCCACCGAATCCTCCGCGAGGTCGTACTTGCCCGCCTCGATGCGCGAGAGGTCGAGGATCTCGTTGATGAGGTTGAGCAGGTGCTGGCCGGAGCGGTGGATGTCGGAGGTGTATTCCTTGTAGACCGGGTTGTTGAGCGGCCCGAGCACTTCCGTCGACATGACCTCGGAGAAGCCGAGGATGGCGTTGAGCGGGGTGCGCAGCTCATGTGACATGGAGGCGAGGAAGCGGGATTTCGCAAGGTTCGCCTCCTCGGCGCGGCGGCGCGCCTCGTCGGACATGGACTTGGCGACCTCCAGCTCGGCGATGAGGTCGTCCTTCTCCGATTGCGAGGAGAGGAGCTGCGCGCTGGTGTGGCGCAGGCGGTGCGTCATGAAGACGAGGAAGGCGAGGGCGGCGGCGACGATGGCCGTCATGCCGACGGTCGAGGGATCGGGGCGCAGCAGCGAGGAGGCCGACAGCGCGATGACCGTGGGCATGAAGGCACACAGAATCGCATGGCGCAGCATGAGCGTGCTCATGGCGGTGACGGCGAGCGCCACCAGCAGCGAGGAGCCCTTGTAGAAATCGAAGGCGACGCCGGAGCAGCGTCCGCAGGTCTGCAGCGCGAAGGTCGCCCAGGCAAGGCCCATGAGGACCTGCGCGAGAAGGAAGCGGCGCTGCCAGCGGCGCACGTTCTCGCCGGTGATGTCGT
The DNA here is from genome assembly GCF_033705735.1 of Shinella zoogloeoides. Lineage (NCBI taxonomy): Bacteria > Pseudomonadati > Pseudomonadota > Alphaproteobacteria > Hyphomicrobiales > Rhizobiaceae > Shinella > Shinella zoogloeoides. The sequence continues at coordinate 1,629,882 of NZ_CP131130.1, read as the reverse complement.
GCCGGCGTGCGCGGCGCGCGACGAGCATGCCGATGGCGTGGACGCTGAGCGCCAAGACGGCCCAGGCGAGAAGGCCGATCTCCTGCGTGAGGTAGATGCCGCCGGCCGCGATCAGCACCACGACGACCGGGATGGCGAGCGCGCCCTGCACGGTCGCGCTGATGTGGAGCTGCATCATCTCGCGGTCGAAGCCCGGCGAATTGCCCGTTGCCGTCTGCAACCGCTCGCGAGTCGCGCGGACAGCCCGCGAGACAGCCTTGTTACGATGGCTGCGCGACTTGTCGACGATGATCTTGTCGGTCGAGGTACTGACGCCGGTACTCATCACGGTTGCAACTGTTGCGGACAGCATTGAATTCTAGGGTGGAATCCTTAAGAAGATGCTGCCGCGCATAAACCATTTGCGAACCATTTCGGCATTTTCCGTGACATGCGTTCGGCCATGTTCCGGCATAGGACCGATGTCGGGAATCAGGATAGGAATACGGTCCATGGGACTTTCCAGGCGGGGACGCGATGTCGGCGTGGCGGTTGCGTTTCTGGCGCTGACGGCGCTGGTCGTCTTGCGGGTCGGCGGCGAGAGCGGCGGGACGATCACCGGCACGGCGCGGGCGGCGGACGGCGACACGCTGACGCTGGAGGGCCATCGCATCCGCCTCCTCGGTTTCGATGCGCCGGAGCTCATGCAGATGTGCAAAAGGGACGGCGCGGAATGGCGCTGCGGCGTTGCCGCGCGCTCGCGCATGGCGGAGATGCTGCGCGCCGGGCCGATCACCTGCCGCACGCAGGCCACTGACAAGTACGAGCGATGGCTGGCGCGCTGCACCGGCGCCGACGGCGCCGATCTCGGCGAGCGCATGGTGCGGGAGGGGCTTGCCGTCGCCTATGGTGGTTATGAGGGCGAGGAGCGGCTCGCCAAGGCCGAGCGCAAGGGGCTCTGGGGCTCGCAGTTCGACGTTCCACAGGAGTGGCGGCGGATGAACGGTCGGCCGCAGGAGGGACGGCATATGGCAGAGCCCGGCCTGTTCGGCGATATTCTGGAAGCATTGGGACTGAACTGATGGACGCAGACGGACGGGAACGCGATCTGGCGGCGCTTGCCGCCGCCATTGCGGCCTGTCGGCTCTGTCGCGACACGCCCGCGAAGGCCGGCAATCCGCTGCCGCACGAGCCGCGGCCGGTCGCGGTGCTTTCCGAAAGCGCCCGCATCCTGATCGCCGGGCAGGCGCCGGGGCTGCGGGTGCACGAAAGCGGCCTGCCGTTCAACGACGCATCGGGCGACCGGCTGCGCAGCTGGATGGGCGTCACCCGCGAGGATTTCTACGATCCGCGGAAATTCGCCATCGTGCCGATGGGCTTCTGCTTTCCCGGCTACGACGCTCATGGCAGCGACCTGCCGCCGCGGCGGGAATGCGCGCCGCTGTGGCGCTCGCGCGCGATGGCGGCCATGCCGCAGGTCGAGCTGGTGCTGGCAATCGGCCAGTATGCGCAGTCCTGGCATCTCGGCGCGGCGAAGGCCGCCAGCATGACGGAGACGGTGCGCGACTGGCGTCGGCATCTCCACCGCAACGCGGGGCCGGCCGTGCTGCCGCTGCCGCATCCGAGCTGGCGCAACACGGCCTGGCTCAAGCGCAATCCCTGGTTCGAGGAAGAGGTGCTGCCCGAGCTGCGAAAGCGGGTGAAAACGCTGGCGGGTTGAAATGTAATTCTTCCCATCCGGCCTTATTTGGGTGTATGAGGGAATTAATTTTCATAGGGGGACACAATGGACCGTCTGGACCGCAAGATCCTGCGCCTGCTACAGGAAGATTCAACGCTCGCGGTGGCGGACCTCGCCAAGAAGGTGGGGCTTTCCACCACGCCCTGCTGGCGGCGCATCCAGAAGATGGAAGAGGACGGCGTGATCCGCAAGCGCGTCGCGCTGCTCGATCCCGTCAAGATCAACACCAAGGTCACCGTCTTCGTCTCGATCCGCACCAATTCGCATTCGACGGAATGGCTGAAGCGCTTCTCCGAGGTGATCGTCGAGTTCCCGGAAGTCGTCGAGTTCTACCGCATGAGCGGCGAGGTGGATTACCTGCTGCGCGTCGTCGTGCCCGACATCGCGGCCTATGACGCCTTCTACAAGCGCATGATCGCCCGCATCGAGATCCGCGACGTCTCCTCCGCCTTCGCCATGGAGCAGATCAAGTACACGACCGAGCTTCCGCTCGACTACATGGCCGTGGACAACCAGAAGAGCGGCGAGGAATAGGCATCGCTCACAGGTCGTCCGGCGGCGGCCTGAAGGTGACGAGAAGCGTCTTCCACGTCGCATAGGGCGCAAGCTCGGCCAATCCCTTGAAGGGGGCGCAGCGGACGACGGCGCGCACCGCGCTCGCGGCAAAAGCCTTCGTCGCCGGACCACCGGCGACGGGGCCATCGATCGTCGGCGACCCGTCGAGTTCACCGGATTCGGTCAGCGAGACCTTCACGCGCACCGTAGCATCGACCGGCGTATCGGCCGGGAGCGACCAGCACCGGGCGATCTGCCGGTGCAGCGTCGTGGCCAGCGCCGCCGTCGCGTCCTCGGCCCTCGCCGGTGCGGAGAGGGCGAGGGCGGCCAAAGCGACGAGGGCTGTGCGGCGCAGCACCCTATTTCCTTTCGAGCCGCGCCAGCAGGGAAGACGTGTCCCAGCGGTTGCCGCCCATGTCCTGCACGTCGCCGTAGAACTGGTCGACGAGGGCGGTGACGGGCAGCTTGGCGCCGTTGCGGCGGGCTTCGGACAGCACGATGTCGAGGTCCTTGCGCATCCAGTCGATGGCGAACCCGAAATCGTACTTGCCGGCGTTCATCGTCTTGTGGCGGTTCTCCATCTGCCAGGAGCCGGCGGCGCCCTTGGAGATCACCTCCACGACTTTCTCGATGTCGAGGCCGGCCTTCTTGCCGAAGTGGATGCCCTCGGCGAGGCCCTGCACGAGGCCGGCGATGCAGATCTGGTTGATCATCTTGGTGAGCTGGCCGGCGCCGGCCGGGCCCATCAGGCCGACCATGCGGGCATAGGCGTCGATGACGGGCCGGGCCTTTTCGAAGGTCGCCTCGTCGCCGCCGCACATGACGGTGAGCACGCCATTCTCGGCGCCGGCCTGGCCGCCGGAGACGGGGGCGTCGATGAAGCCGCAGCCCTTTTCCTTCGCGGCGGCGTCGAGCTCGCGGGCGACTTCGGCGGAGGCAGTGGTGTTGTCGATGAGGATCGCGCCCGGCTTCATGCCTTCGAGGACGCCGTCCTTGCCGATCGTCACCGAGCGCAGGTCGTCGTCGTTGCCGACGCAGGTGAAGACGAAATCGGCGTCCTTCGCCGCTTCCGCCGGCGTGCGGAACGCCTTGCCGCCGAATTCGGCCGCCCATTTCTCCGCCTTGGCGAAGGTGCGGTTGTAGACCGCCACCTCATGGCCTCCCTTGACCTTCAGATGGCCTGCCATGGGATAGCCCATGACGCCGAGACCGATGAATGCAACCTTTGCCATGTCGTAACCTCCTGCAATTGCTGGCAGGTGGTGTAGCGGATGATCGATTTCGGCGAAAGTGTTTCTCGCAAAAGGTGATGGTGCGGGCGTGGATGGATCCTCGGGCTCGACCCGAGGATCCATCATCCGCGAAAACCTTCCGGTCAGCCGCGATATTTCGCCAGCACCAGATGGCCGGCAATGGGTTCGCCTTCCTCCAGGCGCACGGTGATGTCCGTGATCTCGACGAGGTCGAAGCCGGTTTCGTCGAGGCGCTGGCGGACATAGCCGGCGGAATGGGCGAAGCGCTGGTGCGGGCCGACCATGAAGGGGCGGCCGGCGAAGGTGTCTTCGGGCAGCGTCTCGGAGGAGAAGATGAAATGGCCGCCCGGCACGAGATTCTCGGCGGCACCGAAGAACAGCGGCTCCAGCGCGCCGAGATAGGGCAGCACGTCGGTCGCGGTGATGAGATCGAAGGGCTCGTCCTCGTTGTCGTCGAGGAAATCGACGGCCTCGGCGACATAGAGCGTCTCGTAGAGGTCCTTGTCGTGGGCGACCTCGACCATGTTCTCCGAGAGGTCGACGCCGGTGATGTCCTCGGCCATATCGCGCAGTGCCCCGCCGGTGAGGCCCGTACCGCAGCCGAGGTCCAGGACGCGCTTGAACGGTCCGAGCTCTAGCGCCTGGAAGCGCTGGCGCACGAGGAGCGGCACGCAATAGCCGAGCTGGTCGACGAGGACGTTGTCGAAGACCTCGGCATGCTGGTCGAAGAGCGTGGTGACATAGGCGTCGGGCGCCTTTTCGGGCGTATCGCCGCGGCCCATCGAGGCAAGGCGCACGGCCGCTCCGCCATGGTCTTCCGGGTCGAGCGCCAGCACCTCGGCATAGGCCTTCGCGGCGGCGTCGAAATCGCCGGACTTCTCCAGCGAAAGGGCGCGGTTGTAGGCTTCCGCGAGCGCGTCTTCGTCGATCTTCTTCATGCGGCGTCTCTTACGGTCCGGTGCGGGCTTTGGCAATGAAGGATGCGCGGGCAAATAAGCATTTATCAATCAACGAAAGAGGCGCATGATCGCTCCCAAGACCAAAAAGACCATTGGGAGGAATGACATGCCCGCCGATATGCCCCTCACGTCGCTCTCCACCGATGCCAAGCGTTCCGCCAGTCCGGGCCTGCCGTCGACGCCGATGGAGACGATCAACACCATGGTGCACTACTACCGTGGCGAGCTCGGCCGCATGGCCGGCTGGCGCGACCGCATCGACCGGACCTCGAACTGGGCGATCACGGTGGTCGCGGCGCTGCTTTCGGTGTCGCTGTCGACGCCCAACGCGCATCACGGCGTGCTGCTCTTCGCCATGCTGCTGGTGACGCTGCTGCTCCTTATCGAGGCGCGGCGCTACCGCTTCTTCGACGTCTACCGGGCGCGGGTGCGCCAGCTCGAGCGGTTCTATTTCGCCGAAATCCTCAATCCGCGCGACCAGCTCGCCCTCGACTGGGCGGCGCCCATCGCAAAGAGCCTGCGCAAGCCGGAATTCTTGATCAGCTACCGGGATGCCGCGTGCCGGCGGCTGCGGCGCAACTATTGCTGGATGTATCTCATCCTGCTGCTTGCCTGGGGGCTGAAGATCTCGTCCTCGGCCCTGCAGCGGCCGGCGACGGCGGGCCGGGACATGTCGCTCGCCGTCGAGCATGTGGTGGGCAATGCGGCGCTCGGGCCGGTGCCCGGCGGCGTGGTGATCGCGCTGGTGATGATCTTCTACGTCGCCATCGCCTATTTCTCGCTCAAGGTGGATATGTCCGACAGCGAGCTGGCGCACGGTTCGGTGCATGTCTGAGCGCAGACCGCTTCAGTTGATGACGAATTCTCCCTTCAGCGCGCGCCATTCCGTCGCCGAGATCAGGCGGCGGTGGACGTAGCTGACAGAGTGGATGGGGCCGTCCAGCTTCTCCTGCCAGAATTTCAGGAAGCTCTTCATCTCCGGGAAATCCGGGGCGAGATCGTAGTGCTGCCAGATGTAAGTTTGCAGGAACTGCCGGTGGTCCGGCATGCGGTAGAGGATCTGGGCCGTGGTCATGCCGTAGCCCCTGAGTTGCAGTGCCATGTCGTCGGTCATAACGGACCTCATTGCTTGCGAATGATGGTCCTTATGAGTGTGCGCCGGCATGATTAACCGGACCTTAAAATCTGCGTCGTAACGGGAATAATTCCGTGAAAACAAAATCTTGGCAGCGCTCATCATCGAGTGCTGCCAAGATGTTCAGCGCTTGAGGTGGCGCGTCAGGCGGGCTTCCAGCCAGGCCCAGACATTGCGCAGCAGCTCCACGATGATGAGGTAGAGCAGCGCCGCCCAGAGATAGGCCTGGTAGTCGAAGGTGCGCGAGAAAGCGCGGCGGGTCTCGCCCATCAGGTCGAAAACCGTGACGATGGCGACGATGGCCGAGCCCTTGATCATCAGAATGATCTCGTTGCCGTAGGGGCGCAGCGCCACGATGAGCGCCTGCGGCAGGATGACCTTGAAGAAGGCGACCTTCTTCGGCAGGCCGAGGGCGGCGGCGCCCTCGTGCTGGCCGCGCGCGACGCTCTCGATCGCCCCGCGCAGGATCTCGGCCTGGTAGGCGGCGGTGTTGAGGGTGAAGGTCAGCAGCGCGCAGTTCCACGCATCGCGGAAGAACCACCAGAGCCCCCAGGCCTTCAGCTCGGCCGAGAAGCTGCCGAGGCCGTAATAGACGAGGAAGAGCTGCGTCAGCAGCGGCGTGCCGCGGAAGAAGTAGACATAGCCATAGGCGAGCCAGGACAGGGCCTTGTTCTTCGACATGCGCGCGAAGGCGATGGGCAGCGAGAGCAGGCCGCCGAGCACGATGGAAAGGCTGACGAGCAGCAGCGTCACGCCGAGGCCGGAAATGTAGTTCGGGCCGTATTTGGTGAATTTCTCCGGATCCCAGCCCTCGACCATCATCATGAAGATGCCGACGGTGAGCGCCAGCCAGACGCCGAGGAAGACGTTGCCGAAGAAGCGGCCGGCGGTGAAGGGCTTGGGCGGCGCCGGGGGCGGGGCCTGCGGCGGCAGGAGGGTGGTGACGTGGCTCATCGCGCGGCCTCCGAACGCTTGGCCCAGCTCTCGATCCACGAGAAGATCAGCGAGGAGAGGAAGGCGAGGATGAGGAAGAGCAGGCAGGCGATGGCGTAGAACTCGAAGGCCTGCTTGGTCACGCGTGCGGCGACGCTGGTCTGGCGCAGGATATCGGGAAGGCCGACGACCGAGACGAGGGCGGTATCCTTGAGCAGTGCCATCCAGAGATTGCCGAGGCCGGGCAGGGCGACGCGGATGAGCTGCGGCAGGACGATGAGCTGCATGGTGCGTCCGTGATGCAGGCCGAGCGCATAGCCTGCCTCGTACTGGCCGCGCGGAATGGCCTTGAAGGCCGAGAGCAGCACTTCCGAGCAATAGGCGGAGAAGACGACGCCGAGCGCCACCATGCCGGCGGCGAAGGCGTTGATCTCGACCGTGCCCTGATAACCGATGGCGGTCATGAGGTTCTGCACGAGGATCTGCAGGCCGTAATAGACGATGAACAGCGTCAGCAGTTCCGGCAGGCCGCGGAAGAGCGTGGTGTAGATGTCTGCCGCGAGGCGCAGCGACTTTTCTTCCGACTGCTTGGCAAGCGCGATGAAGAAGCCCATGGCGAGACCGACGGGCAGGGTGGCGACGGCAAGCGCTCCGGTGACCAGGAAGCCGAAGGCGATTTCGTCGCCCCAGCCGGCATCGCCGCATGCCAGCAGCGTGTTACCCGCGAACAGTTTGAAGATGCCGACCGGCCCGCAGAGAGGATCTATGATCCCGAAAAACGCGTATACCGCCTCGACAATGGCGGTGAAGAACCCGCTCATGCCAAAATCCCCCGATGCGCTTTGCGCTTGTCTTTAAGGCGTTTTCCACGCCCCGTCTTTTGTTCGTAGCGACGCCGTTTCGGTCGCGAAACCCCGTCTATCCTCGACTTCTCAAACAAATACGGCAGGAGAGCAAGCCCTCCCGCCGCTGCATTCTCGTGATGGGGTCAGAAAAAACCCGCATGAAGAGAAAGATGTTGCCTATCACTCACCGTAGACGTCGAACGGGAAGTACTTGGCGTTGATTTCCTGGTACTTGCCGTTGGCGCGGATCGCGGCGATCGCCGCCGTGAACTTGTCGGCGAGCGGATCGCCCTTGCGCACGGCCGCGCCCACGCCGTTGCCGTTGATGACGGGATCGACCGGCAGGGTGCCGAGCAGCTTGCAGCAGGCGCCGTCTTCGGTCTTCAGCCATTCGGAGAGAATCACGACGTCGTCGATGGCCGCATCGATACGGCCGTTGGCGATGTCGAGCTTGTATTCGTCAGCCGTGGGGTAGAGCTTGAGCTCGGCATCCTTCATATGCGCTTCGGCATAGTTGGCGTGGGTCGTGGAACCCTGTGCGCCGAGCGTCTTGCCGGCAAGCGATTCGGCCGAGGCGTCCTTGATGTCGGAATCCTTCGGCACGACGATGGCCGGCGGCGTGTTGTAGTACTTCTTGGAGAAGTCGACCTTTTCCTTGCGCTCGTCGGTGATCGACATGGAGGCGAAGATCGCGTCGAACTTCTTTGCGATCAGCGCGGGGATCATGCCGTCCCAGTCCTGCGTGACGAAGGTGCAGTCCGCCTTCATCTCCTCGCAGAGGGCCTTGGCGATGTCGACGTCGAAGCCGGTCAGCGTGCCGTCGGATTCGAGATTGTTGAAGGGCGGGTAGGCGCCTTCCGTGGCGATCACGATCTTCTCGCCCTCCGCCATCGCGGCAGACGAGGCGAACAGCGCGATGACGGCGGCGGAGGCTGCCAGCGTGAAACGTTTGGAAATACGCATTTTAATCCTCTCAGTTGAAGGCGCTCGGGTTCTTCTTTTTGTCCGGGCCTTAAGTCCAGCGGGCAGGACTGCCCGCTTGGGCCGGATAATCGACCCGTTTTCGCCAAAAAATCAACTGGTTTTCCGCCGTCATTCCGCCCCGTTTCCCCGACAATTTCTGCGCCCGCCTCTGGTTCGGCGGAAGGCGCGACCTATCTCGCCGGTCAACAGGAGGTTGTTCAGCGGGCATTCAGGCGCCTCTGATTACGCCTTTTCAGGACAACGGCGATTTGCCGACCGGCCGCAGAAGCCGGCCGGTCGCTCTCGAAACAACAGACGGGACACCGTGAGGACAGAACGATGACTTTTCGCTCAAGACTTTTTGCAACCGTGGCGCTTCCGCTGCTTTCGGCATCGCTGATCGCCACGCCCTCGCTGGCCGATGCCCTGTCGAAGCCCTTCGAGGTTGCTCAGGAAAGCTCCGATGAAGGCCAGCCGAGCGAGGACGAACTGCTGCTGAAGCAGCAGCAGGAGGAACAGCGCCAGGCAGAGGAACAACAGCGTCAGGCTGAAGAGCAGCAGCGTCAGGCCGAGGAACAGCAGAAGGCTGCCGAGGATCAGCAGCGCGCGGCCGAACAGGAAGCCCAGCGTCAGGCCGAGGAGCAGAAGGCCGCCGAGGAAAGTGCCCAGCCGGCCGCCGAGGAAGAGCAGCCCCGCACCCAGAAGGAGCGCAAGGGCAAGAAGCGGCACCAGCAGGAACAGCAGAGCGAAGAGCAGCAGCCTGCCGAGGAGCAGAACGCGGTCGGTGAGGACACCCAGCGTCAGGCTGAGGATCAGCAGCGCGCTGCCGAGGAAAGCGCCCAGCCTGCCGAAGAAGAGCAGCAGCGCCCGAAGAAGGAGCGCAAGGGCAAGAAGCACCAGCAGCAGCAGGAGCAGCAGCAGACCGAGGAGCAGCAGCCCGCCGAAGAGCAGAATGCGGACACCCCGCGTCAGGCCGAGGAGCAGAAGGCCGGTGAGGAAAGCGCCCAGCCGGCCGAGGAGCAGCAGCCCTCGCAGAAGGAACGCAAGGGCAAGAAGCGGCACCAGCAGGAGCAGCAGCAGACCGAAGGGCAGCAGCCGACCGAGGAACAGCCGGCAATGACCGGCGAGGGCACGCCTGCCGAAACGGAAGGGCAGCCTTCGACCGCCGAACAGCCGATGGACGCGGAACAGCAGCCGGCCACCGCCGAGGGCGGCGAGGCATCCGGCGAGAAGAAGGCTCCGGCCGTCGTCGAGACCCTTTCCGAGGAGCAGAAGCAGGAAATCGCCGCTGACCCGAGCAAGACCGACGAAACCGTCGTCCTGCCGGTCGAAAACGGTGCCGCCGTGCTGGACAGCGACAAGGACGCCGACAATGCCGGCGGCCAGAAGAGCCGCGACCAGCGCCGCAAGAAGCGCGAGGAACTGCGTGCCGAGGAAGAGGCGGCTCCCATGCCGGAATCTGACGTCTCGGCTCAGGCTCCCATCTCGGACGAGGTGCGTGAGGCCCTGCCGCAGCGAATCGACGCCGCGATCAAGGAAAAGGGCGAGCGCCTCGACGCCGCGCCTGTCTTCGAAGTCCCGCAGACGACCAATGTCATCAACAATACCGTGATCAACAACACGGTCGTGAACAACACCGTCAACAACAACACGGTGAACAACAATGTCACGCATGTGAACGTGGTGGAGAAGGTCGACAACCGCATGGTTCTGTCGATCGGCAACCAGCTCGTCGTGCGTGGCGATGACCGGGAACGCCTGCGGCACGATTCGGAAGAGGTCTATTACGACAACCTCGCGCGCGGCCGTGTCCGTGAAACCATCGTGCGTCCGGGCGGCGTGCGGCTGGTGACGATCTACAACCGCTACGGCGACATCATCCAGCGTTCGCGCATCGGCCGCGACGGCGACGAGCACATCCTCGTCTATGCGCCCGACCTCGGCGACGATGCGCCGCGGCCCGATTTCGTCGATGTCGGCTACGAGCTGCCGCCGATGCGCTTGCGCATTCCGGTTCGCGACTACATCATCGACACGTCCAGCGATCCGGACCGCGACTATTACGACTTCCTCGCCGAGCCGCCGGTCGAGCGCGTCGAGCGCGTCTACACGATCGACGAGGTGAAGCACTCGGCCCGCCTGCGCGACAAGGTGCGCCGTATCGACCTCGATACGATCACCTTCGCCACCGGCAGCGCCGAAGTGCCGATGTCGCAGGCCCGTACCTTGCGCAAGGTCGCCGACGCCATGCAGAAGGTGCTGGACAAGGATGCGGGCGAGACCTTCCTCATCGAAGGCCATACGGATGCGGTGGGTTCGGACAAGTCGAACCTCATCCTCTCCGACGAACGCGCCGAATCCGTCGCGAGCCTGCTCACCGACGTCTATGGCATCCCGCCGGAAAACCTGCAGACGCAGGGCTATGGCGAACGCTTCCTGAAGGTTCGCACCCAGTCCGCAGAACAGCAGAACCGCCGCGTCACCATCCGTCGCGTCACGACGCTGGTCCGTCCGGTCGCGCAGAACTGATCGCAGGCATGAACGGAGAAGGCCGCGGGAGAAATCCCGCGGCCTTTTTCATGTCCGGCGGTCAGGCAAGGCCGGTGAGGCGGATGACAAAATCGGCGATGGCCTTCGTGTCGTCGAGGTTGAAGACGGGCAGCGCCGCATCCGGGACCGGATGGTCGGCGGCGATGGCGGCGATATGGGGATCTTCCGGGGCGAGCGGCGTGCGGTTGGCCGCGTCCAGCCGGCGTGCCTCGATCTTCGGGATCGGCTCGCGCTTGTAGCCCTCGATCAGCACGAGGTCGCAGGGGGCGAGGCGGGCGAGGATCTCCTCGAAGGAGGGTTCCGGCGCGCCGCGCAGCTCGTGCATGATGGCATAGCGCGTGCCGGAGACGATGGTGACCTCATGGGCGCCGGCCTGTCGGTGGCGGTAGCTGTCGGCGCCGACCTTGTCGATGTCGAAGTCATGGTGAGCGTGCTTGATGGTCGAGACGCGGTAGCCGCGGGCGACGAGTTCGCTCACAAGGCGGACGGCAAGGCCGGTCTTGCCGGAATTCTTCCAGCCGGCAATGCCGAAGATTTTCGGTCGCGTCATCGTTCCAGTATCCAGAGCCAGTTTTCCGCCGCATCGAGATCGTCCGGCGTATTGATGTTGAAGAAGGGGTCGAAGGCGCCGCGCGGGGTCTCGACCGCCGGGAAGGCGACCTCCCGCGCCTGGTGGCGCTCCAGGTAGCTGCGCACCCGAAGCGCGCCACCGCCGGCCAGCCAGGCGGCAAGATCGTCCATCAGCGCGACGGGCCAGAGGGCGAAAACCGGATGAGGGCCGCTTGCCGAGCTGGCGGCGACGATGCGCTCCGGCCTGTCGACGGCTTCAGCGAGGCGCGCGACGAGATCGGCGGGGAAGAAAGGGCTGTCCGTCGGCACGGTCGCGACGTGGCTCGCTTCGGGATGGAAGCGCCTTGCATGGTCGAGGGCGGCGAGCACGCCGCCGAGCGGGCCGGAGCGGGAGGCGTCGAGATCGGCGAAGACCGGCAGTTCCCCGCCTTCCTCGAAAAGCACGGGGCCGTTGGCATTGACGGCGAGGGCGGAGACTTGCGGGCGCAGCCGCCGGGCGGCGCGATCGATCAGCGAGAGTCCGCCGAGCCGGATGCGCGCCTTGTCCTGCCCCATGCGGGACGACAGGCCGCCGGCCAGGATCACGCCCGGTATCGTCTCGCTCAGTGCCATTTCCTCCCCGCCTTTCCTTTATCCGATCTAGGCCCTGCGGGCTTTGCCCGCAAGTGTTCAGGATGCCACGGGGATTTGCGCTTCGGCCGCGTCGGACCGCCGCCGGTTCTCGCGGTAGAAGGTGTAGAGGCCGGAGGCGACGATGATCGTAATGCCGACCGTCATCCAGGCGTCGGGCAGTTCGGCGAAGAACAGGAAGCCGATGGCGATGGCCCAGACGAGGCTGGTATAGCGGAAGGGCGCGATGAAGGAGATCTCGCCGACGCGCATGGCGCTGACGATTGTCTGGTAGCCGACGAGAAGCAGCACGCTCGCCGCCGCCAGCCGCGCCAGGACATCGGGCGGCATCGGCTGCCAACCGCCCATCGGCACGACGAGCGCCCCGCCAAACAGCGTGATGGCGACGGCCGTCACGGCGCTGATGAAGATGGAGGGCACGTCGCTGCGGATCCTGCGGGTGGAAAGATCGCGCGCGGCGGCGCCGACCACCGAGCCGATGGCGTAGATCGCCGCCATGGAAAAGCCCTCCGGGCCCGGCCGGATGACGACCAGCACGCCGGCAAAGCCCGCGGCGATGGCAAGCCAGCGCCGCCAGCCGACCGTCTCGCCGAGGAACAGCGCCGCGCCCAGCGTGACGGCGAGCGGCAGGGACTGGAGGATGGCGGACGTATTGGCGAGCGGCATGGCGCCGAGAGCCGAGATATAGGTGAGCGAGGCGAATATCTCCGCCGCAAGGCGCAGCGCCACGGCCGGCTGCAACACGATCCGCCAGGAGCCGAGCGCGCTCATGCTCCATGCGATCAGGAGGACCAGCGCGCTGGTCATCAGCCCGCGCACGAAGAGGATTTGGCCGGTATTCATGACATGGGTGACGGATTTGACGAGGGCGTCGTTGCAGGTGAAGGCGGCCATGGCGATGACCATGTAGAGCGCGCCCCGTGCGTTTCCGGAAGTGTTCATGCGGATGATTCCGAGCCTCTGTCGTCTTGTCATAGGCCGAATGGCGCAGCTTATCGACCGGAACAATCAGGGGTAACGGCAAAAGAGGATGCAAAGTCCGGTTTCCGTGCGGCTTGCGCCTGAATTGCTGCCCTCCCGCCGAAGGGTTTCATTAAGCTTCCCCACCTATCGTTGCGTGATCCCGATGAGCGATCGCATGATGCGACGGGTGAGGGCGCGCCGCCTGGTGGAAGATCGGCCGAAGCCCTGACAGCGAGGAGAACGGCCGGGCTCGGCAACGAGTCGAGCGGCCGCTTCGGCTTTGAGGCACCCTGGGAAATCTTGGCTCTCATAAGAAGAACATATTGGGGAATCCATGTCATTCATCGACCGCCTGCTGCAGCAGCGTCGCATCGTCACGAAGGTGCTGCTCTTCGTCATTCCTCTCGTCGCCCTGATCGCGGGCATCGGTCTCGTCGGCTATTTCACCGCAAGCACGCTCAACGGCCACATGACCGTGACGCGTGAGACGATCAACAGCCTGTCGCATTTCCAGAACCTGCGCACCGGGCTTCAGGATTTCGTCGACCGGCCGGGCCAGGAAACGCGCGATGCGCTGGGCGCGCGGATCGACGAGCAGGAGGCCGGGATCCACGATCTCGACGCGCTTCTGCCCGACGCGGCGGAAAAGGCGAAGATCGCTTCCGTCGTCGCGCTTGCCGCGACCATGCGCAGCCAGAGCGAGACGCTCTGGGCCATCGACCAGGAACGCAACGCCGTGACGGCTGACCTCGAAGGCGCGCTTGCCGCCATGACGCGCGACGGCGAATTCGCCGAAAAGCAGATCGGCGTCATCCGTGGCGAATCGGGCGAGAAGGAAGCCTTCGCCAAGGCGCTGCTTTTCGACGCCGCCGCCTATCAGGGCCTTGCCGAGCGCATCGGCAAGTTCCGCAAGCCCGTCGCGCTGGCGATGAAGGCCGAGGACAAGGTGAAGGCGGCCGAGACCTATCTGCCACCGCTCCTCAAGCAGCTCGACGAATCCAAGGCGATCGCCTCGGCCAAGGCGCTGGAGCAGATCAAGCCGCTCGAGGCCGAGATCGTCGCCATCAAGGAAATTCTCGCCGCCGGCGACGATGCCGAGACGAAGAAGACGAAATTCGTGCCGGTTCTGACGCGGCTTTCGAAATTCGATGCGGATTTCGTGAAGGAGGCCGGCAAGAACTCCGACACCGCCGCCAAGCGTTTCGTCGGCATGGATGCCGAGATCGCCCTCCTGAAGACGCTGATCGCGCTGATGGGCGATACGTTCAAGGGCATCGACGAGACCCGCCTGCATATCAGCGAGCTGCACCGCAAGCTCGACCAGGCGAGCCGCGACGCCGTGCTGGTGGACGTGAAGGCGGTTTCCGAAAGCGCTGGCAAGCTTGCCGAACTCGGCGCGAAGAATGCCGCATTGCGCGACCTTGCCGAAAAGCTCGCCCCCTCGCTCGCCAAGATCAAGAAGGGCACGCAGGATCTCATCTCCGTCGGCGAGAAGTGGCAGGCGGCGCGTGTTGCCGCCTATGCCTCGGTCGCCGATGCCAGCCAGACGCTCGAGCAGTTCGTCTCCAGCGCGCAGGAAGCCGGCAAGAAGGACAGCCAGCGCTCGGCCAATGTCTCCATCATCGCCATGGTCGCGGGCACGCTGCTCGCCATCATCGGCGGCCTGATGCTGGTGGAAACCCTGCGCGGTCCGCTGAAGCGCGTCACCGAGGCCATGTCGCGGCTCGCCAGCGGCGACCTCGATATCAGCATCGACGGGCGCAACCGCGGCGACGAGATCGGCGACATGGTGCGCTCGGTCGCCGTCTTCCGCGATGCGGCGCTTGAGAACATCCGGCTGGAGCAGGAGGCCGAAGCCCAGCGCCAACTCACCGCGGAGGAAGAGGCCCGCCGCGCCAGCGAGCGCGCCCGCATCGAGGCGGAGCAGACCGAGGCGCTGACGGCGCTGTCCGACGTGCTCGGCCAGCTTGCCGCCGGCAATCTCGAGGAGAGCATGACGGAGGCGCTGGCCGCCGAATATGTCGCCATGGCCCGCACCTACAACAATGCGGTCGAGGCGCTGCGCGCCACGCTTTCGGACGTTCGCGCGACGACGATGGAGATCAACGGCGGCGCCGGCAACCTTGCCGCTTCCGCCGACGACCTCGCCCGCCGCACCGAGCAGCAGGCGGCGGCGCTGGAGGAGAGCTCCCGGGCGCTCCGCCAGCTCACCGACATCGTCCGCTCGACGGCCGAAAGCGCGCAGCAGACCGCCGTTTCCGTCGACGAGACGCACAGCTATGCCCGGCGCTCCGGCGAGGTCGTAGCCAAGGCGGTCGACGCCATGGGCGAGATCAACCGCTCCTCGGAGAAGATCGGCACGATCATCGGCGTCATCGACGAGATCGCCTTCCAGACGAACCTGCTCGCCCTTAATGCGGGCGTCGAGGCCGCGCGGGCGGGCGAGGCGGGGCGCGGCTTCGCCGTCGTCGCGCAGGAGGTGCGCGAGCTTGCCCAGCGCTGCGCGGGTGCTGCCCGCGAGATCAAGGGCCTCATCTCCGACAGCTCGGCGCAGGTCCGAAACGGCGTCGCGCTGGTCACCGAGACGGGCGAGGCGCTGACCGTCATCAACGAGCACATCTCCTCGATCCATACGCTCGTCGGCAAGATCGAGGCTGCCGCCGCGGCACAGTATGAAGGCATCAACGAGGTGAACCAGGCGGTGCACCAGGTCGAGCTCATCACGCAGCAGAACGCCGCGATGGTGGAGGAGAATACCGCCGAGATCCACGGCCTGCGCCGGCGCGTGCAGACCCTCAACGAGAAGATCGACCACTTCAAGACCCGCGACCTCGACCTGCGGCAGGACGACGGCTACGGCCGGTATCACGCGGCCTGAGGGCAAAAACTTTCGGTTGGAGGCGGGCCGGGCGGAAGCCCGGCCGTTTTCACGTCGGCCCTACCTGCCCGCCTCGTAGACGACATAGCTTTCCGGAACGTCCGGCAGAGGGTCGCCATAGGTGGGGTCGAATTCGAAGCGGATCAGCACGAAATCGCCGCTGCGGAATGTCCATTCACCGCTGTCCCAGGCATCGCCGATGCCGCGCCATGCGGTATGGCTGTTGATGGTCCGGCTCTTCTCGTCGAAACCGGCGTTCACCAGAAGCGGCGTTGCGCGGAAACCGCGCACGGTCGGCTCGGCCTTCAGCCTGTTCCGGTTGTCGTCCGTATAGCTGTAGTCGACGTCGGGCATGGCGAAGGCGATGAGCTTCGGCGTGTCGTCGTTACTCGTCTTCAGCACGACGGCATTGCGGATATTGTAGGCGCCGGAGCCGCAGAAGAGCAGGTAGAGTTCGGCCTGAACATCCTCACCGTCGGGGTCGTAGGCGGGCTTGTAGGAGAAGCGGTAGACGGAATGGGCGAAGCCTTCCGCCTCGGGCCCGGCCATCGGAACCTCCTCCATGCCGTTCATGTCGCAATTCTCGCCGAGAGCCGCTTTGGCGATGGCCTCGGCGGCGGCGATGCCGGCCGGGCGGTCGGCGGTGGCGCCGGGCGCGGGAAGGGCGGTGCAGAGGAGGGCTGCTAGAAGACGTTTCACCAAGCCTCCGTTCCGGCGATCAGCCGCCGGTAACGCTCATGTGACGGGCGACGGCCGGGCGGTTGCGGCGATCGATGATGAAATCGTGGCCCTTCGGCTTGCGGCCGATCGCCTCGTCGATCGCCTGCGAGAGCAGGGCGTCGTCCTCGGAGGCGCGCAGCGGCAGGCGAAGATCGGCCGCATCGTTCTGGCCGAGGCACATATAGAGCGTGCCGGTGCAGGTGAGCCGGACGCGGTTGCAGCTTTCGCAGAAATTGTGCGTCATCGGCGTGATGAAGCCGAGGCGGCCGCCGGTCTCCTCCACCGTCACGTAGCGCGCCGGGCCGCCGGTGCGGTAGGCGTTTTCGGTGAGGGTGAATTCTTCGGCGAGCCGGGCGCGCATTTGCGAGAGCGGCAGGTAGCGGTCCGTGCGATCCTCCTCGATCTCGCCCATCGGCATGGTCTCGATGAGGGTGAGGTCCATGCCGCGGCCGTGCGCCCAGCGCATCAGGTCGGGGATTTCGCGGTCGTTGAAGTCCTTCAGCGCCACGGCGTTGATCTTGATCCTGAGGCCCGCGGCCTGCGCCGCGTCGATGCCCTCCATGACCTTGGAAAGCTCGCCCCAGCGGGTGATGGTCCTGAACTTTTCCGCGTCGAGCGTGTCGAGCGAGACGTTGATGCGGCGCACGCCGCAATCGGCAAGCTCGGCGGCATGCCTTGCAAGCTGCGAGCCGTTCGTCGTCAGCGTCAGCTCGTCGAGGCGGCCGGCATGGACATGGGCGCCGAGCCCGCGCACCAGATGCATGATGTTCTTGCGCACCAGCGGCTCGCCGCCGGTCAGGCGCAGCTTGCGCACGCCCTTGGCGATGAAGGCGGAACAGAGCCGCTCCAGCTCTTCCAGCGTAAGGAGATCCTTCTTCGGCAGGAAGGTCATGTTCTCCGCCATGCAGTAGGTACAGCGGAAATCGCAGCGGTCGGTGACCGAGACGCGCAGATAGGTGATCGCCCGCCCGAAGGGGTCGATCATCGGCGCTTCGGATTGCGCGACCGCGTTCGCGCCGTTCCAGGGTCCTGCATGCGAATTCAAACCACATCTCCTTTATCGACATGTCGTGCGCGGGGCGCGTGCCGTCAAGCCAATGTGGCGATTATGACAGCATTTTCAGCCTTGCGCATCCCCGGCTTGCGGCATAGTCCTTCGCGAAATCGAATGGAAAGGGATCAGGCATGAGCGACCTCTGGCCGACCGAGCTGCGCGTCTCCAAGGACCGCCAGCGCCTCGTCGTCACCTTCAACGACGGCGCGAGCTTCGATCTCTCCGCTGAGCTCCTGCGTGTGCTCTCGCCGTCGGCGGAAGTGCAGGGCCACGGGCCGGGGCAGAAGGTGACGGTGCCCGGCAAGCGCAATGTCGCGATCATCTCCATGACGCCGACCGGCAATTACGCCGTCCGCATCGGCTTCGACGACTTTCACGATACCGGCATCTATACGTGGTCCTATCTCCGGGAACTCGGGGAAAAGGGCGCCGGGCTCTTTGCCGATTACGAGCGCGAGCTTGCGGAGAAGGGCATGAGCCGCGATATTTCCGAGAAGCCGCGATAAACTTGGACTGCCTGCCGAAGGTAGCGTCCATTCCAATCCCGTCGGGAGACGCCTTTGGCAGCAGAAACGAACGCAAACGATCTCACCCAGGTTGTCGTGCTCCTGGCGGCGGGCGTCGCCGCCGTGCCGGTCTTCAAGAAGATCGGCCTCGGCTCGGTGCTCGGCTATCTGGCGGCGGGCCTTGCCATCGGTCCGTTCGGCCTCGGCTTCTTCTCCGATCCGCAGGCGATCATCCATGTCGCCGAACTCGGCGTGGTGATGTTCCTCTTCATCATCGGCCTTGAAATGCAGCCCTCGCGGCTCTGGGGCATGCGCAAGGACATTTTCGGCCTCGGCACGTTCCAGGTGCTCGGCGCCATGGCGGCGCTCACCGGGATCGGGCTTGCCTTCGGCTTCCCGCTCATTCCCTCCTTCGTCGCCGGCACCGGCTTCGTGCTCACCTCCACCGCCATCGTCATGCAGATGCTGCAGGAGAGGGGCACGCTCTCCACGCTCAAGGGGCAGCGCATCATCGCGATCCTGCTCTTCGAGGACCTTGCTATCGTGCCGCTGCTCGCCATCGTCGCGCTGCTCGGCACGGGTGCAGCGGCGGCGGATGCATCCGACCGCTGGCTGTCGTTCGCCATCGCCATCGGCGCGGTCGTCGCGCTGGTGCTGGCCGGACGGTACCTCTTGAACCCGCTCTTCCGGGTGCTGGCGGCATCTGGTGCGCGCGAGGTGATGACGGCGGCGGCATTGCTCGTGGTGCTCGGCTCGGCGCTCGCCATGCAGCTCTCGGGCCTTTCCATGGCCATGGGGGCCTTCCTTGCCGGCGTGCTGCTCTCCGAATCGTCCTTCCGCCACCAGCTCGAAGCGGATATCGAGCCGTTCCGCGGCATCCTGCTCGGCCTGTTCTTCCTCGGCGTCGGCATGGCGATCGACCTTTCGGTCATCGCCGCCAACTGGACGCTCGTGGTGGCGAGCGTCGCCGGCTACATGGTGGCCAAGACGGTGCTGATCTACGTCGTGGCGCGCCTCGTCGGCACCTGCCACAGCGAAAGCCTGGAGCGGGCGGTACTGATGGCGCAGGGCGGCGAGTTCGCCTTCGTGCTCTATGCCGCCGCCGTCTCCGCCGGCATCCTCAACGGCGAGCAGAACGCCATCCTGACGGCGACCATCATCATCTCCATGGTGCTGACGCCGCTCTTCGTCATGCTGCACGACCGGCTGGTGCCGAAAAGCCAGCCCTCCATCGAGGGTCTGACGCTGCCGGAAAATGTCGAGGGCACGGTGCTGATGATCGGCTTCGGCCGGTTCGGCCAGATCGTCAGCCAGCCGCTGCTTGCCCGTGGCTATACGCTCTCGCTGATCGACAAGGACGCGGAATTCGTGCGCGATGCCTCGGAATTCGGCTTCAAGGTCTATTACGGCGACGGCTCGCGCATCGACATCCTGCATGCGGCGGGCGCGGCGACGGCGAAAGCGATCCTCATCTGCGTCGACGACAAGGAGGCGGCGGTGAAGATCGCCGAGGTGGTGAAGGAGGAGTTCCCGCTCGTGCCCCTGCTTGCCCGCGCCTATGACCGCGGCCACGCGATCGACCTCGTCCATGCGGGGGTCGACTTCCAGATCCGCGAGACCTTCGAATCCGCCATGATCTTCAGCCGCGAGACGCTGAAGGCGCTCGGCGAGGACGAGGAACTGGCGGGCGAGGTGGTCGAGGAATTCCGCGACACGGACCGCGAGCGCTTCTCCCTCGAGACGGTCGGCGGCATCTATGCGGGCCGCCAGCTCATCCGTGGCAATGCCCAGCCCGCCGATATCGTGGCTGCGCGCACCGGCAGGGTGCGGGCGGCGGCGGAAGAGGAGCGCCAGCGCCACGCCGAGGAAGAGGCGAATTGACGTTACGCAATCTTCTGTAGCGACTCAGCGCAACATGCGGCATCTCTAATGAGAACGGATAGGGAGCGCGCATGAACAAGGGACGTCTGGAAGCCTTCAGTGATGGCGTGATCGCCATCATCATCACGATCATGGTGCTGCAGCTCACGGTTCCTAAGGAACCGACCTTCGCGGCGCTGCTGCCGCTGATGCCGGTCTTTCTCGGCTATATCCTGAGCTTCGTCTATGTGGGGATCTACTGGAACAACCACCATCACCTGCTGACGGTATGTGACAATGCCAGCGGCAGCGTGCTCTGGGCGAACATGCATCTGCTTTTCTGGATGTCGCTCATTCCCTTCGTCACCGCCTGGATGGGCAACAATCCCTCCGCGGCGCTGCCGACCGCGCTCTACGGCGCGATCCTCCTGCTGTCGGCCATCGCCTATGCCATCCTGCAGATACGAATCGTTGCGGTTCATCCCGATCCCGAGCGTGTAAAGCGCGCCCTCGGGACCGACTTCAAGGGACGCTTTTCGCCTCTCTTCTATCTCGCCGCGATCCTGCTCGCCTTCGTTTCTCCGACGATCTCGCACCTCATCTACGCCGCCGTCGCGCTGCTCTGGGTGGTGCCGGACCGTCGTCTCGAAAAGCTCTAACCGAGGAAACCCGCCATGACGGCGCAGAATGACGAACGCTTCGCCCATTCCGCGAGCCTGCGGGCGCGCGGCACCGCGCAGGAAGGCAAGGTCGCCTTTGCCGAGCTCTTCTTCGATCTCGTCTTCGTGCTGACGATCATCCAGCTTTCCCATACGCTCGCCGCACATTATTCGCCGCTTGGCCTCGTCGAGGCGGGCATGCTGTTGCTGGCGGTCTGGTGGGTGTGGATCTACACGACCTGGGCGACGAACTGGCTCGACCCGGACAAGACGCCGGTGCGCGTGCTGCTCTTCGTGCTGATGTTCCTCGGCCTGATGCTCTCTATCGCCATTCCGACCGCCTTCGGCGAGGGCGGGCTGCTGTTCGCGCTGACCTATGTCACCATGCAGGTCGGTCGCTCGGCCTTCACCGCCTTCGCGATGCGGGGGGACTGGCCGGAGAACAGCCGCAACTTCACCCGCATCACCGCCTGGACGGTGTTTTCCGCCGTGTTCTGGCTGGCCGGCGCCTTCGTCGAGCACGAGGCGCGGCTGGCGCTCTGGCTGGTCGCGCTCGGCGTCGAATATGTCTCGCCGGCGCTCGGCTTTGCCGTGCCCGGCCTCGGGCGTTCGTCGGTGAGCGACTGGCAGGTGTCGGGCGAGCACATGGCCGAGCGTTGCGCGCTCTTCGTCATCATCTGCCTCGGCGAGACCATCCTCGTGACCGGCCGCACGGTTGCCGGCATGGAACTGCTCGACGGCTTCACCATCTTCATGCTGGCCGCGGCCTTCGTCTCGACGGCGACCATGTGGTGGATCTACTTCCGCTTCGGCCATGGCGAGGCGGCGCATCTCATCGAGCATTCGGCAACGCCCGGCCGCATCGCGCGCATGGCCTTCACCTATGCCCATATCCCGATCGTCGCCGGCATCATCCTTTCGGCGGTGGCGGAGGAGTTCGCTCTCGCCCATCCGCACGGCCATCTCGATTTCAGGACGGCGAGCGCCATCATCGGCGGGCCGGTCGTCTTCCTGCTCGGCAATATCTGGTTCAAGGCGGCGATCCGCGGGCGCTCGCCGCTGTCGCATCTCGTCGGCATCGGCGCGCTGCTGGCGTTGTCGCTGGTCGTGCCGGTCGTAGAACCCTACCAGCTCTTCATGGCGGCCGGCGCGGTGCTGTTCGGCGTCGCCGTCTGGGAGTTCCTGTCGCTGCGGTCGACCCGCGCGGACGACGTCGCCGCCGTCTAGTCTCCGGCGTCCGTTTCCGTCTCCATCGTCTGGAGAATGCGGATGATGTCCTCCATCGCCTCGGCGACCTGGAGGCAGCGGTCGGCGGGCGTCTGCGACATGATCTTCTCGATCATTCCCGTCTGGATGGCCATGGCTTCCATGGTGAGCTTGCGGCCGGCTTCCGTCAGCGAAAGGCGCAGGATGCGCTTGTCCTTCGTGTCGGGCCGGCGGACGATCAGGCCGCGCTTTTCGAGCTGCGGCAGCAGCATGCTCATGTTCGAGCGGCCGACCAGAAGCTTGCGGGCCAGCTCCTGCTGGGAAATGCCGTCGAAGCGGTAGAGATTGATCAGGATATCGAGATGCGGCGTCTTGATGCCGAGGTCCGCGATTGCCCTTGTCATCGCCTGCTGCATGAGCTGGCAGGCGCGCGCCACGCCGATCCAGCTGCGAAAGCGCGGATGATCCCAGGGGAAGGCTTGATTTTCGTTCATGGTTGTACTTTATTGTTCAGCATTGAACATTTTTATGGATTCCCACTATGGCATCCTTTGGCTTGAAGGTCATCCGGCTGGCGCTTTCGGGCGTGGCCGCGGTGTCCCCTAATGCGGCCGGCCGCGCCGCCTTCCGTCTCTTCGCGACGACGCCCCGCCGGCGCCCCGGCACGGCGAAGGAGAAGGAGCTGTTCGCCCGCTCGCGCGGCTGGATGCGGCAGGCGCAGCGCGTCACGCTTTCCTTCGAGGGCGGCAGCGCCGTCGCGCACCGCTTTGCCGCGCGCCCCTGCGAGGCCTTTGCGGGGCGCGTCCTCGTGGTGCATGGCTGGGGCTCGCGCACGGCCTATCTTGCCGCCCTTACCGAGGGGCTGGTCGCCGCGGGCCATGAGGTCGTCGCGCTCGACCTGCCGGGCCACGGCGCTTCGCGGGGCCGCACGCTGACGCTGCCGATGGCCGTCCGGGCGATTGACGCGGCCTGGCAGCGCTTTGGCGGCTTCGACTATTTCTGCGGCCATTCCTTCGGCGGCGCATCGCTTGCCTGCGCGGCAAGCGGCCTCGTGCCCTCGGTTCCCGCCCACCGGCCGCGCCGGCTCGTCACCATCGGTTCTCCGAGCGAAATGATGTGGCTTTTCAAGGATCTCGGCCGGCTGCTGAAGCTCGGGCCCCGGGCGCAGGCGGCGCTGGAGAGCCATGTGGAACGGATCGCCGGCGCGCCGCTTTCGGCCTTCGATGCGGCGAACGGCGCAGGGCGGCTCGGAGCGCCCATGCTTGTTCTCCACGCCGAGGACGACAAGGAGGTGCCGGCGCTGCATGCCCGCCGCTATGCGGCCGCCGGGCCGAACGTGACGCTCGAATGGGCGAACGGCTTCGGCCATCGCCGCATCGTCTCGGCCGAACCGGTGATCGACCGCATCGTCGATTTCCTGGCGGAGGACCGGCGGCGTCTTGCCGCCTAAGAAGGCCGCGAATATCCGCACCTGCCCGCCCGTCTTGTCATTGCTAAGGGCTTCGGCCGGATTTGGAGTGAGAAATGCGGACAGGAATTTTCGCGGCGGCTTGCGCTGCAACATTGATGGTTTCGACGGGTGCGGCCCATGCCGACGAATTGCTGGAAAGCTATGACGCCTATATCGGGCAGGACGATCTCTACAATTCCAGCAACGAGCGTCTGACCCAGCCTTGGCAGGTCATCCGCCAGGATCGCGCCAATGTGCACCGCTTCGGCATCCGCCAGCCCGGCGACGATATCGACAGCTTCTTCGCATCCGCCCGCAACCGCGATCTTGCCGAGCGCATGATCCGCGGCGGCCGGATCGAGGGCAGCGCCGCACGGCGCATCCTCGATGGCGACGTGCGCATCTCCGTCGAAATCTGGCGCGGCGCGGGAGGCGACTATATCAATATCTCCGTCGACTAAGCGCCGGTTCGCCGCCGCGCTCGCGCTGGCGGCGGCCATGCCGGCCGCGCGCGCGGCCGAGCCCGACCTTGCCACGCGCCTCAAACTCCTCGTGGAGGCCTATCCCGAGAGCCTTTCCGGCGTCGAGGGCAACATGCTTCTCCTGCGCGACGGCGGCGAGCCGCTTCCGATCGACGACGGCAAGGCGAAGGACCACCAGTCGGCGCTCGCCGGCGGGGACATCGAGGACAGCCTGCGGCAGATCTATCCGCTCGGCGCCTGCGAGGCGAAGCCCGTGGTCGATTTCGACCCGGGCCGCATCCGCAGCGATGCGCTGATGATGCGGCTTTACGGCCGGACCGCGAAGGCGGTGGAAGGCGACCTCGTTCCCGTCGCTTGGTTCGGCACGACATTGCGCGTCACGAAGCGGCAGGGCGCCGCGGCGGCGCTGGAAAAGGTGCGGGACGCGCTTGCGGAAAGGCCGGCGCTGAAGCGCTACCTGGCGCCCTCCGCCGGCACCTTCAACTGGCGCAGGGTCTCCGGCGCGCCGAACATGTCGGTGCACAGCTTCGGCGCGGCCATCGACCTCAACACGACATTCGCCGATTACTGGGTCTGGTCCGGCGGCAAGCCGGGCAAGGTGCCGCGCCATGCCAACCGGTATCCACTGGAGATCGTCGAGATTTTCGAGCGGCACGGCTTCATCTGGGGCGGGCGCTGGTATCACTACGACACCATGCATTTCGAATACCGCCCGGAACTCATCGCGATAGCAAAAGCGGCAGGCGCATCGGCCTGCCGCTGATCGTTCCGGTCTTCCTCAATTGCGCACGATGACCGTCGTGCCGGGCGTCACCTGCGCATAGAGGTGCTCGACATCCTCGTTCGCCATGCGGATGCAGCCGGACGACTGCGCCTTGCCGAGCGAGGACGGCTGGTTGGTGCCGTGGATGCGATAGATGGTGGAGCCGAGATAGATGGCGCGCGAGCCGAGCGGATTGTCGAGGCCGCCCTTCATGGTGACCGGCAGGACCTTGCCCTTCTTCGCCTCGCGGGCGCGCATGTCTTCCGGCGGCGTCCAGGTCGGCCATTCGGTCTTGCGCGTCACCTTTTCCGTGCCGGTCCAGATGAAGCCCTCGCGGCCGACGCTGACGGCATATTTCATGGCAAGGCCGGAACCGAGCACGTGGTAGAGGCGCCGCTCGGAATTGTCGACGATGATCGTGCCGGACGGGACGTCCTCGTCGAAGGCGACGAGTTCGCGGGCGATGGGCGCGCGGGAGACGGCGGCGATCTTCGTATTCGACTTCACCGGCTTGCCGCCAGAGAGCACCTGCAGCCAGCCGGTCTTCTGCGAGGCGGAGGAGAGCGACGCGACCTCGATCGGATCGACCCTATTGTCGGCGGCAGCGATGCTCGTGGTGGAAAGAAGGCCGGCGATGAGCGCGATGGCGAGCTTTTTCATGTCCTGTCCCCTGTCTTGAAGCCGGGGCGTTCCGCCCGGCGTGTTCCGATGGGGACGTTGTAGGACGGCGGCGGATGCCGCGATGTTCCGGCGGGAACAGGCGCCCGCCGGCCATATACCCTCAGAAGGGCTGGATCCAGACGAGGCTGCTGACCATCAGGACTGCGATGATCGTCATTTCGAGAAATTCGTTCTGCATGGCACGATCCTCCGTTCGCCGTGGAAACGCTCAGGTCCCGCCACGGTTCCGCCGGATTTGGCCGGGGAGAAAATTTCGTTGCCGAAATGCAAACGGCGCCGCGAAGGGCGCCGTTTCGGGACAGGAACGGATGTCCTACTTGCGGTAGATCAGCCAGCTCTTGGTGAAGTCCTTTTTCATGCCGTCCTCGAAGGCCATGGTGCGGTTGCGCCCGCCGTTCTTGGCGCAGTAAAGCGCGATATCGGCCTTGGAGTAGAGTTCGCCGGGACCTTCCGCCCAGGAGGCCATGCAGAAGCCGAGCGAGATGGTGATCGGGCCGTAGTTGACGCCGGTCTTGGAATTCTTGAACGGCGTGTGCTCCAGCGCGGTGCGGATGCGCTCGGCGATCGCCATCGCCTCTTCCTCGGTATTGCCCTCGACGATCATCGCGAATTCCTCGCCGCCGGTGCGTGCGACGAGGATGTCCTTGCGCACGTTCGCGCGGATCAGGCTGGCGACGGAGGCGAGGATCTTGTCGCCGACCGGGTGGCCGTAGGTGTCGTTGATCTTCTTGAAATGGTCGATATCGGCAAGGACCAGCGCGGTGACGTTGCGCGACATGGAGGAATTGTAGATCGCCGAGAGCTTGTCGTCGAAGGCGCGGCGGTTGGAGAGCTGCGTCAGCGAATCGGTGTTGGCGATACGCTTGTATTCGTCCAGCTCCTTGCGGACGTTCTCCATCTCTATGGATTTCTGCGCGACGTTCTCGACCATCTCCTTGCCCTGGGTGATGGTGTCGCCGGTCGCTTCCGTCAGGACGCCGATGGCGCTGCGGATGATCTCGGCGCTGGTGACGCTCTTGCCGCTGATGCGCACGAAGGTTTCGTCGAGCAGCCTGTTATAGCTTTCGAGTGAGGTCTGTTCCTGCTTGAGGAGGCGGAGGATGCCTTCCAGCTCGCCGACGATCCTCGTATGCGCGCCGTCGATGACGGTTTCGCCGTGGTGATGGCCGAAATAGCGGGCGCCGATCTCGTCCAGTTCCTCCTGCGAGGCCTTGGTGCCGAGGGCGGCCAGTTCCCGCGTCAGCTTGGGGTTCGAGCCGATATAGGCTTCGTAGAACAGCTCGTAATTCCGCGGAATGGGAGAAACGCCCATTATGCGCATGGCATAGGTCACCTGTGCCGCGATATCGGGCACCTGGACCTTCTGCGCGACTGCCGTGTTCATTGCGGCTGCTCCTGATTTCCCTGGTTGGCTCCCATCCCGTAAAATACTGCGAAAAAGCTTTGGGAAAGATTAACGTTTGTGTATTCCGTAACGGAATGCGGAAAGAAAAAAGGCCGCAAATCCAATGATCTGCGGCCTTTTCGCTTGTTATATTAAAAAAAACTTCTTCAACCCGGCATGATCATTTTTTCCGGGCGCACAACCTCGTCGAACTCCTCGTTCGTGACGTAGCCGCCGCCGACGGCCTCCTCGCGGAGCGTCGTGCCGTTCTTGTGCGCGGTCTTGGCGATCTTGGCGGCATTGTCGTAGCCGATCTTCGGGGCGAGCGCCGTGACGAGCATCAGCGAGCGGTCGAGCGCCGCCTTGATGTTGTCCTCGCGCGCCTCGATGCCGACGACGCAATTGTCGGTGAAGGAGATCGCGGCATCCGACAGGAGCTGGACCGACTGCAGGAAATTGTAGGCCATCAGCGGGTTGAAGACATTGAGCTCGAAATGGCCCTGGCTGCCGGCGAAGGTCAGCGAGGCATGGTTGCCGAAGACTTGGGCGCAGACCTGGGTGAGGGCTTCGCACTGGGTCGGGTTGACCTTGCCGGGCATGATGGACGAGCCGGGCTCGTTTTCCGGCAGGGAGAGTTCGCCGAGGCCGGAGCGCGGACCGGAGCCGAGGAAGCGGATATCGTTGGCGATCTTGAAGAGGGCGGCGGCGGCCGCGTTGATCGCGCCGTGCGAGAAGACCATGGAATCGTGTGCGGCGAGCGCCTCGAACTTGTTCGGTGCGGTCTTGAAGGCGATGCCGGTGATCTTCGCGATCTGATCGGCGACCTTTTCCGCAAAGCCGACCGGGGCGTTGAGGCCGGTGCCGACGGCGGTGCCGCCCTGGGCGAGTTCGCAAAGACCCGGCAAGGTCAGTTCGATGCGCTTGATCGAGGAGGCGACCTGCGCGGCATAGCCGGAGAATTCCTGGCCGAGGGTCAGCGGGGTGGCGTCCTGCGTGTGCGTGCGGCCGATCTTGATGATGTGGTCGAAGGCCTTGACCTTGGCTTCGAGCGCGGCGTGCAGGTGCTTGAGCGCCGGCAGCAGGTCATGGACGATGCGCTCGGCGCAGGCGATGTGCATGGCCGTCGGATAGGTGTCGTTCGACGACTGGCTCATGTTGACGTGGTCGTTCGGATGCACCGGCTTCTTGGAGCCCATGACGCCGCCGAGCATTTCGATGGCCCGGTTGGAGATCACCTCGTTGGCGTTCATGTTGGACTGGGTGCCCGAGCCCGTCTGCCAGACGACGAGCGGGAAATGGTCGTTGAGCTTGCCGTCGATGACTTCCTGCGCGGCGGCGACGATCGCTTCGCCGAGCTTCGGGTCGAGACGGCCGAGCTCCACGTTGGCGCGGGCGGCGGCCTGCTTGACGATGCCGAGGGCGCGCACGACCGAAAGCGGCTGCTTTTCCCAGCCGATCTTGAAGTTGCCGAGCGAACGCTGGGCCTGCGCGCCCCAATAGCGGCTGTTATCCACTTCGATGGGGCCGAATGTATCCGTTTCCGTGCGCGTCGATGTCATTGTGCTTCCCGCTTTAAAGCCCATGCGCTCCATCCTGCCGCCGGCGATGCCGCCGCATGGGGCGCGGCAGGCCGGGCGAGCGCGGGCCGTTCGGGAAGGGCCGCGCTGGCGCGAAAAAATCGCGCAAATCTCTGGCCCATCTCAGACCGGGTTGCAAGGGCGGATTGGCGGTGCGGGACGAGACTTTCGGTTAAAATCGATTAGGCGGCGGATATGGTCGCGCAAGGGGTATCGAAGGCCTCGCGGGCGCTGTGCCTTTTCCATCACAACTGTCGGCACAAATTTTTTCTGATTTTCTGCCGAGGGATTTGGAAAACCGGCTCCAGGCAAAAAAATCCGCGTCAATTCAAATTTTTACCGGGTGTCGCCCGTCCTGTTTTTCAGGTTCGGGCATAACGGTTTCGTGAGGCGTGGAACGGTCGGCGGGGAGGGGCGTTTCCTTTTCATTCACCATCCTTTCCTATAACTTACCGGCCTGCTGGTTCGGGCGCCGCCAGAGACCGCAAGGTGCGGTTCATTCGGGGAATGGAATACTTATGAAGCTGTCAAAGACTGCCGTGCTGGCCGCTGCGCTGGCTCTGTCCTGCGCCACCATCACGCTGCCCGCCGCGCCCGCAAATGCCATTACGCTGATGGATTTCATTCGCGGCGGCAAGAAGAAGGAGCCGAAGCGCGAGGAGCTTCCGGGCGTGCAAACCGGCGCGGTGATGCCGAATGCCGCGGTGAAGCAGGAAGCAAAGCCCCTGCCGCGCGTCACCGGCCCCCGTTACTATACCTACAAGGCCGATGCCCTGAAGCGTGTCGCCGTCGATAAACTGGCCGATCCCGTCGTAACCAGCTCGATCTCCGCGGATATCGTGCCGGCCGGCGATTCCGGCATCCGCGCCGCTTTCGCCTCGGTCAATGTGCGCACCACGCCGGATGCCGCCAAGGCGGTCGAGACGTTCTACGCCGACCACAAGAAGCTCGTCTGGGTCGAGGGCACCGGCATCAACGAGAAGGCCAAGGCCGCCATCGCGGTGCTCGCCGATGCCGCGGCCGTCGGTCTCGACCCCTGGGACTACGCGGTGCAGATCCCGGCGGACAGCTTCGACAGCGCCGACATGAACGCGCGCTACAACGAGCTTGCGACCTTCGAGATCGCCCTCTCGTCGGCCGTCGCGACCTATGTGCAGGACGCGGTGCGGGGCCGGATCGATCCGAACCGGATTTCGGGCTATCACGACTTCAAGCGCAAGGACGTCAACCTCGTCGCCGCGCTGAAGAACGTGGCGCTGAGCGGCAACGTGAAGGGCTACCTCGAAAGCCGCTCGCCGGCCAATGCCGATTTCCAGGCGCTCAAGGCCGAGCTTGCCAGGCTGCGCGCCGAGACCGAGGGCGACGACCGCGTGGTGATCGCCGAAAATACGCTGCTGAAGCCGGGCCAGAGCAGCCCGGAACTCGCCAATATCGTCAAGGGCATCGTCAAGCACGGTTCGGATGCGTTGAAGACCGACCATTCGGTGACCATCGCAAGCTATGCGGGCACGCCGGACTATACGCCGGAACTGGTCGCGCTCGTCGAGGCCTTCCAGAAGGAGAACGGCCTGAAGCCGGACGGCGTCGTCGGCAAGGCATCGATCCGCAAGCTCGTCGGCGGCGATTCGGTGGCCGACAAGGTCGCCAAGCTCGAAGTCGCGCTGGAACAGGCCCGCTGGCTGCCGGCCGATCTCGGCGCGCGCCATGTCTTCATCAACCAGCCGGCCTTCATGGTCTATTACTACGAGGACGGCGCGGAAAAGTTCTCGATGCGCACGGTCGTCGGCTCCAAGTCGCACCAGACCTATTTCTTCGAGGACCGCATCCAGACCGTCGAGGTCAACCCATATTGGGGCGTGCCGCAGTCGATCATCATCAACGAGATGCTGCCGAAGCTGCGCAACGACCCGTCCTATCTCGACCGCATGGGCTACGAGGTCGCCGTGGGCGGCCGGGCGGTGCCGTCGTCCTCCGTCAACTGGAGCGGCTCGACCGCCGGCGTTTCCGTGCGTCAGCCGCCGAGCGGCGACAATGCGCTGGGCGAATTGAAGATTCTCTTCCCGAACAGCCACGCCATCTACATGCACGACACGCCGTCGAAGAGCTTCTTCAAGAAGGACATGCGGGCGCTCAGCCACGGTTGCGTGCGCCTTGCCGAACCGCGCAAGATGGCGGCGGCCGTGCTCGGCGTCAGCGAGGCGGATGTCGGCAAGGAGATCGCGGCCGGCCGCAACAAGGCGCTGAGCGTGAAGGCGGATATCCCGATCTACATCACCTATTTCACCGCCTGGCCGAACAAGAACGGCGCGGTCGAGTATTTCGACGACGTCTATGGCCGTGACGACTACATGCGCAAGGCCTTCGCCGCCACGCGCTCGGCACGGCAGGTCCAGGGCTGATCCTGCAAGCCGGCTGGTAAATCAAAGGGCACGCCTCCCGGGAGGCGTGCCCTTTTTCATTGCAGCATTTTCGCATTTGCCGGAGATGCTCTAGCGGGCGATGAGGCGCTCCACGAGGCCGGGCGTCAGTTCGTCGAAATGGGCGATGACGTGGTTCGGCTCGAGCTCGGCGACCGGCACGTCCGAATAGCCGAAGGGCACGCCGATCGACGGGACGCCGGCATTGCGGGCGACGAGCATGTCGTTGAGGCTGTCGCCGATCATCACCGTGCGCTTGGGGTCGGCCCCGGCGAGGCGGACGGTGCCGAGCAGGTGCTCGGCATCCGGCTTGCGCACGGCGAAGGTATCGCCGCCGGTGATGGCGGCGAAGCGCGCCGTGAGGCCGAGGCCGTCGACGAGGCGGCGGGCAAGCCCTTCCATCTTGTTCGTGCAGACGGCGAGGCGGTAGCCGGTTCCGGCAAGACGGTCCATGGCGTCGGTGAGGCCGGGATAGGGCGTCGAGACGCCGGGCATGGCGTCCGCATAGTGCTCGACGAAGACGGCGAGCATGCGCTGCAGCTCCTCGTCGGAAATCTCGCGGCCGCGCAGCGCGAAGGCGCGTTTGATCATCACCTGGCCGCCGTGGCCTACGAGATAGGTGAGGTCGCCGTAGCCGACCGGCTCCAGCCCTTCGAGGCCGATCGTGTGGTTGAGGCTCGCCACGAGATCGTGTGCCGTATCGATGAGGGTGCCGTCGAGATCGAAGACTACGAGAGGAGCGGACATGAAAACCTGCGGGTGGAAAGAGGGAGGATGCTTTCGGTATGCGACGGCGGGGCGGCATTTGCAATCCGCTTTCCTGCCGCAGGGAGGCGGCGATTTTGGCTTTCGTTTGCCGGCAGGGGCGTGTAAGTGTCTCACCGGAATTTCGGCCGCTTCGCGCGCCGGTTTGCAACGGCTCAGGGAGTTTTGGGCATGGACGCCCGTGAAATGAAGATCAAGGCCGCCGAGGCAGCGCTGGCCCATGTAGAAGACGGCATGCGCCTCGGCATCGGCACCGGCTCGACCGCCGAGGAATTCGTGCGACTCCTGGCCGAGAAGGTGGCCGGCGGCCTCAGGGTCGAGGGCGTGCCCACCTCCGAGCGCACGGCGCGGCTCTGCGTCGAACTCGGCGTGCCGCTGAAGTCGCTCGATGAACTGCCGGAACTCGACCTCACCATCGACGGCGCCGACGAGGTGGACGGCAGGCTGCGCCTCATCAAGGGCGGCGGCGGCGCGCTGCTGCGCGAGAAGATCGTCGCCAGCGCCTCGCAGCGCATGATCGTGATCGCCGACGAGAGCAAGGTCGTCGAGACGCTCGGCGCCTTCAAGCTGCCGATCGAGGTCAATCCGTTCGGTCTTGCCGCAACGCGCATCGCCATCGAGAAGACGGCCGCGCGCCTCGGCCTTTGCGGCCCGATCGCACTGCGCACCTCCGGCGATGGCCCGTTCATGACGGACGGTGGACACTACATTCTCGACGCATCTTTTGGCCGCATTCCTGATGCAGATGCGCTCGCAAGCAATCTCAATGACATACCGGGCGTCGTCGAACACGGCCTCTTCATCAATATGGCGTCGCTTGCCATCATCGCGGGACCCGCTGGTGCGCGCACGCTGACGGCGAAAGAATAGACAGGAGCACAGACCGACATGATCAAATTTGCTGGTTTCGGCCGGACCCTCGCGGTGACCCTCATCGTTTCGGCTGGCTTTGCCGGCGCCGTCAAGGCGCAGGACGTCACGGACGCGCAGATCAAGGCAGCCCGCGCCGCCATCGACGCCATCGGCGCGACGAGCCGCTTCGACGACATCCTTCCGAGCCTTGCCGCGCGGGTGAAGGCGTCTCTCGTGCAGGCCTCGCCGAACCACGAACCGGAAATCAGTGCCGTCGTCGACGAACAGGCGCTGGCGCTGGCGCCGCGCCGCGCCGACCTCGAGAAGGAAGCCGCGACGATCTACGCCAAGACCTTCACGCAGGACGAGCTGAAGGCCATCGCCGACTTCTACGGCTCGGCCGTCGGCAAGAAGCTGCTGTCGGACGGTCCGATCGCCACGCGCGAAGTCGTGAAGGCTGCCGAAATCTGGGCTTCGGGCATCGACCGCGACCTGCGCACCGAAAGCGGCACCAAGCTCGACCAGATGATCGGCGCCAAGCCTGCCGAAGGCGGCGACGCGAAGCCGAAGCAGTAAGTATCGACGGAAAAAGGCGGCCACGGGCCGCCTTTTTCATATGCCTCGATGGCGACGGCCCGCCACCGTCTATTCATGGATCGTGTAGGAGCCGAGTTCGCACAGGTTCTGCGTGTCGGTCGTCGTATCCAAGGCGGAATCCTCCGAAAACTCGAAGCGCATGTCGTACTCGCAGACGTCGCGGCCATCCGCGATGGTGACTTCGATCGTCTCGCCGGGCTCGAGCACCTGGTCGCCGAACACATCCTCTTCCCACCGGTCCTCGCCGACCGGGGAGGTGTAGAAGGCGGTGAGCGTGGAATTGGTGCCGTTCCTTAGCTCGAAGACGAGGTCTTCGGCGGCCGCAGGGCCTGCCAGGAGGGCGAGTACGGCCGCGCAGGCCGCGGTACGCAGGGGCTTTGTCATGATGATCATCCACTTGGACCACAATCGGTCGGGTATTTCCTAACGGCCCTTCGCCCCGGCGTAAATCGGGCATCCACGCCGCCCGGCCCAGCATTTGGGGCGGATTTTCCGGTAATGTAAAGCGACCGCAGCGGGAGTGGCGCTCAACCGGCGATCCGGCCTTTTCCTTTTGGGCGCGCTGTTCCTATATGTGTCGGACGCAGCGGGCGGATTCGCCTTCCGCGTCCTTAGACGGCCGTTCGGCCAGGCTTGCCCGCAGGAGATCGCGACATGACGACATTCGACTACGACCTCTTCGTCATCGGTGGAGGCTCCGGCGGCGTGCGCAGCGCGCGCCTTGCCGCCGCCATGGGCAAGAAGGTGGCGATCGCCGAGGAGTTCCGCTTCGGCGGCACCTGCGTCATCCGCGGCTGCGTGCCGAAGAAGCTCTATGTCTATGCCTCGCAGTTCCACGAGCATTTCGAGGATGCGGCCGGCTTCGGCTGGCAGGTCGGCGAAACGAAGTTCGACTGGCCGGCGCTCGTTTCGGCCAAGGAGAAGGAGATCGCACGCCTCGAAGGTCTCTATCGCAAGGGGTTGGAGAATGCCGGCGCGATCATCCTCGCGACGCGCGCAGTGCTCGTCGGACCGAACACGATCCGCCTCACCGCCACCGACGAACTGGTGACGGCCGAGCGCATCCTGATCGCCGTCGGCGGTCATCCGACGCCGCATTTCGACCTGCCCGGCCATGATCTCTGCATCACCTCGAACGAGGCCTTCGACCTGCCGGCGTTGCCGAAGTCCATCCTGATCGCGGGCGGCGGCTATATCGCCGTCGAATTCGCCAACATCTTCCACGGCCTCGGCGTCGAGACGACGCTGATCTACCGCGGCAAGCAGATCCTCTCGCGCTTCGACCAGGACATGCGCCACGGCCTGCAGTCGGCGATGATCGGCAAGGGCATCCGCGTCATCTGCGAGGATATCATCACCAGCGTCGCCGAAGGCGAGGGCGGGCGCCGTGTCGTGAAGACCAAGACCGGCGAGACACTGACCGTCGACCAGGTGATGCTGGCGCTCGGCCGCGTGCCGAACACCGGCAGCCTCGGGCTGGAGACGGCGGGCGTCGCCATGAACGAGCGTGGCGCGATCATCGTCGATGAGCATTCGCGGACCAACGTTCCCGGCATCTTTGCGCTTGGCGACGTGACCGACCGCGTGCAGCTGACGCCGGTCGCGATCCACGAAGCGATGTGCTTCATCGAGACGGAGTTTCGCGGCAATCCGGTCTCGCCGGATCATGACCTCATCGCGACCGCCGTGTTCTCGCAGCCCGAGATCGGCACGGTCGGGCTCAGTGAGGAGGAAGCAGCGAAGCGGTTCGACGATCTCGAAATCTACCGCGCCGAATTCCGCCCGATGAAGGCGACGCTTTCCGGCCGGCAGGAAAAGACGATCATGAAGCTCGTCGTCAATGCCTCCGACCGAAAGGTGGTGGGCGCGCATATCCTCGGCCACGAGGCGGGCGAGATGGCGCAGCTCCTCGGCATCTCGCTGAAGGCTGGTGTCACCAAGGACGACTTCGACCGCACCATGGCGGTGCATCCGACGGCGTCGGAGGAACTGGTGACGATGTACCAGCCAAGCTATCGCGTCAGGAACGGCCAGCGGGTCTGACGGCGGTTGCCACATCTGGCGCATTTGGGACAGTCGATCGCTAGAACTCCCGCTATGCAAGAACCATCTATCGGTTTATAAGCCCGCATCGTTAAAACGGAGGGGCGTTCCAGGCTTGTTGGGAGCGCTTCAGGACAGGTGAGTATCATGGCACAGAATTGGACGCCGAGCAGCTGGCGGCAGAAGCCCATCCAGCAGGTTCCGGATTATCCCGATCTCGCCGCATTGGCGGCGACCGAAGAGCGCCTCGCGAAGTTTCCGCCGCTCGTCTTCGCCGGTGAGGCACGCCGCCTCAAGACCGCGCTTGCGAACGTGGCCGAAGGCAAGGGCTTCCTGCTTCAGGGCGGCGATTGCGCCGAAAGCTTCGCCGAGCACGGTGCCGATACGATCCGCGACTTCTTCCGCGCCTTCCTCCAGATGGCCGTGGTGCTGACCTTCGGCGCCCAGCTCCCGGTGGTCAAGGTCGGCCGCATCGCCGGCCAGTTCGCCAAGCCGCGTTCCTCGGGCATCGAGAAGCAGGGCGATGTATCGCTGCCGTCCTACCGCGGCGACATCATCAACGGCATCGAGTTCACGGAAGAGGCCCGCGTGCCGAACCCGGAACGCCAGATCATGGCCTACCGCCAGTCCGCCGCGACGCTGAACCTCCTGCGCGCTTTCGCCATGGGCGGCTATGCCAACCTGGAGAACGTCAACCAGTGGATGCTCGGCTTCGTCAAGGACAGCCCGCAGGCCGAGCGCTACCGCAAGCTCGCCGACCGGATTTCCGAGACCATGGACTTCATGAAGGCCATCGGCATCACCTCGGAGAACCACGCGAACCTGCGCGAGACGGATTTCTTCACCAGCCATGAGGCGTTGCTGCTCGGTTACGAGCAGGCGCTGACCCGCGTCGATTCGACCTCGGGCGACTGGTACGCGACGTCCGGTCACATGATCTGGATCGGTGACCGCACCCGCCAGGCCGACCATGCGCATATCGAATATTGCCGTGGCATCAAGAACCCGATCGGCCTCAAGTGCGGTCCGTCGCTGACGAGCGATGGCCTCCTGGAGCTCATCGACCTCCTCAACCCGCAGAACGAGGCCGGCCGCCTGACGCTGATCTGCCGCTTCGGCCACGACAAGGTGGCGGAAAACCTGCCGCGCCTCATCCGCGCCGTCGAGCGGGAAGGCAAGAAGGTCGTCTGGTCCTGCGACCCTATGCACGGCAACACGATCACGCTCAACAACTACAAGACCCGTCCCTTCGAGCGGATCCTGTCGGAAGTCGAAAGCTTCTTCCAGATTCATCGCGCCGAAGGCACGCATCCGGGCGGCATCCATATCGAGATGACCGGCAACGACGTGACGGAATGCACGGGCGGCGCACGGGCGCTTTCGGGCGCGGACCTTGGCGACCGCTACCACACGCATTGCGACCCGCGCCTCAACGCCGACCAGGCGCTGGAGCTCGCCTTCCTCCTTGCCGAGCGCATGAAGGGCGGCCGCGACGAGAAGCGGATGGTCGTGAACGGCTGATCGCCTTCCGTTCATGCTTCGGTTCCGTCGATGAGCGGGGCTGATGCATGCATTCAGGAATGTGAATTTGACAGGACCGGGCCGGCTGGCAAAGCTGGCCCGGTTTTCGTTTGGGGGGAATATGAGCGAGGAACATCGGGGACATTGCCTCTGCGGCGCGGTGCGTTTCCGCACGCAGGGAGACCTCAGCAAGATCGTCGCCTGCCATTGCAGCCAGTGCCGGCGGCAGACCGGGAATTTCTACGCCGCGGTCAATGTGCGCGACGAGAAGCTGACGGTGGAAGGATCGGAGAACGTCGCCTGGTATCGTGCAAGCAACCGTGCGGGCCGGGGCTTCTGCCGGACATGCGGCTCCGCCCTGTTCTGGAAGGGCGATGGTTCCAACTATACCTCGGTCATGGCCGGCTCCTTCGACAGGCCGACAGGGTTTTCCATCGGCGTGCACATCTATTGCGCGGACAAGGGCGACTATTACGAGATTGCCGACGGCGCGCCGCAATTCCCGCAGGGCGGGTAGGCCCTATTGCACGAGGGCGGGGCGCTGGCAGGCTACGCCCGTCACGCGGATATCCGCTTCCCCGATCTTCACGCCGACGGCGAGCAGCAGATTGTAGAGCAGTTCGTCCAGCGCCGGCGTCACCGCGCCGAGCGTCGAGGCGAGCGCCTGCGTGACGAGCGAGGTGCTGAGCCCGAGATTGAGCAGCTTGATGTTGATCTCGACCTCGAGCTTTCCGAGCAGGCTCTGGATGGTGGAGGTGAGCGTATCGCGTGTCGAGGTGGATTTCGTCGCCTTGGCGGTGATCTCCGTCGGGGTGAAAGTGAGGCGATCCTTCGTAAGATTCTTGGCCTCGGCATGCGCCAGCGCGTCGATGCTGAGGAGCAGGGCATCGACGATCCGGGCTTTCTGCACCCGGGGCTCGTCGGAGAAATCGGCGAGCACGGACGGATCCACCTTGCCGATGGCGATCTCCGCAACGCCCGCCGCGGCATCGACCGCGACATTGGCATTGGACGGCGAGCCGCCGAGGCAGCGGATATCGGCGAGCTTTGCCTCGGACGCTGCGACCTCGACATAGAGCGGCAGCTTGATCCGAAGGCCCGCCAGCGCGGCAAGCCCGTCGATGCCGACCTCGACCGCAAGCCGCGTCTGGGCGCTGCGCACGGCGCTGCCCGATGCGCCCAGCCGGTGGGAGGGCGTTTCGACCGGCGGTTCGCCGATGGCGAGCGCGACGGTCACCGAGGCGAGGCCCGGAATGGCAAGGCCGGTGTCGAGCGCCACCTGGTTCTTGCCGTTGGCAAGGGCCGCGGCGGCGGTGACGATCTGCAGGGCGTTGACGGACATCGCCCAGTCGCCGCCCGTCGCTACGGCTATGCCCTTCTTCGGGTCGATGTTGAGGATGCGGGAGAGGGAGAGCTTCACCTTGCTGCCAGACGTCGCCGTCTCTATGGCGTGGAGGGCGGAGCGGACAGGGCCGGAAAGCCCCTCGACGGCGCGCATGGAGGCGAGAAGCTGCGGCATGGTGATGCCGGCATTCAGCACGTCCTCATAGGTGCCGGCCGTCAGGTTCAATTGCGTGGCGACGGCCTTCAGGAAGGGCTGTACCGAAAGATCCGTGTCGACCAGCGCGCGGTAATCCATCACCTTGAGCGAGAGCTTCGTGCCGAGGAGTTTGCCGAGCAGCGTATTGAGGATGCCGTCGTTGAGGCTGGCAAGGCGCGTGCCGATGGAAAAGGCGGCGACCTTGGTGCGCGAGGCCGACCCCGTTGCCGAAAGCAGCGGCGACTTCGGCATGAAGACCGAGGCGACGAAGAGGTCGGCGGGGCGGGACAGCGTCACCCGTGCGGCGTCGGCATCGGCCGTCGCCGGCTTGAAGCGGTCCTCGGGCGGAATGTCGGGATCGGCGACGTAGCGGCCGCGCTCGACCGTCGCGGTGGTGACGGCGGCCTTGAGGCCGACCGGCGTCGCGGCGGGGATCGTCACGCCGTTCGTG
The DNA here is from genome assembly GCF_033705735.1 of Shinella zoogloeoides. Lineage (NCBI taxonomy): Bacteria > Pseudomonadati > Pseudomonadota > Alphaproteobacteria > Hyphomicrobiales > Rhizobiaceae > Shinella > Shinella zoogloeoides. The sequence continues at coordinate 1,591,400 of NZ_CP131130.1, read as the reverse complement.
CCGGAGACGGAAGCCGGCAGGTGGTTGAGCGCGAAATAGGTCGCGGCGGCCTTTTCCGCCTCCGCAACGTTGGAGGCGGCGGCGATCGCGGCGAGGTCCGCGGAGGACTGCAACTGGCGGCGCTGCACGGTGAGGTAGCCGTAGTCCACGCCCAGCGCCAGCGAGAAGATCATCAGGGGCAGGCTCGCCGCCGCGAGTATGCCGATATTGCCGGAACGGTCCTGGAGCAAGCGGGGAGGCTTCATCTCACATCCCCCCGATGCGCACGGTGGCGTAGCGCTGGATCTCTTCCTTCGGCAGCGCGAAGGTGAAGAGCTTCCAGATCGGCAGGTCGCTGGAATCGTAGGTGATGGTGACGGTGAACTGGTCCGGATTGCCCGGATCGTCCGTGACGAGCACCTTCATCTTCGTGCGGTTGATGAAGGAGTAGTCGAGGCGGGATGCATCGAGGTAGCGGTTGACGAGCGTGACGCGCTCGGTCGGGTTGAGCCCGGCAACCGCCGTGCGGGCGGCATCGGCGGCGATCTGCTGCACGGAATGCGTGACGGAAAGGTAGATGCCGTAGGCGATCAGCGTGAACAGTGCGAGGAAGAAGAGCGGGGCGATGATCGCGAATTCCAGCGCCGATGTGCCGGCGCGATCCTTCGACAGGCGGGACAAGGCGTGCACGACATCTCCTCCTTCGGATTGTGTGACGGCATGGCATTCCCCGCATCCCTGATGTGGATGCACGTTTATCGTGCGCCGAGAATCTTAATTTCTCCTATAGATTGATTTTTGTGAAATACGCCTATTTTTGGTTGTGGCGGATTGTCATCCCCGTTGGTGCAGCACGTCGTGCAGCCGCAGGATTTCCATTTTGAGTGCGGCGATCTCCTCGATGAAATGGGTGTCGATCTTGTGATGCAGCGCCATGAGCTCGATCTCCGCCTTGAGGTTCACCTCGTAGTCCTTGGTGGCCTCGAAGCGGTCGCGGGCGGCCTGCCGGTTCTGCGACATCATGATAATCGGAGCCTGGAGGGCGGCGAGCATGGAAAGCACGAGGTTGAGGAAGATGAAGGGGTAGGGATCGAAGGCATCCTTCGTCAGCAGCAGCGTATTGGCGATCGTCCAGACGACGAGGAAGGCGAGGAAGCCGATGATGAAGGCCCAGGAGCCGCCGATGCGGGCGATGGCGTCGGCGATGCGCTCGCCGACCGATTGCTTCGCCTCGTAGGCGATGTTGCGGTCTTCCGAAAGAATGCGGCCCTCGCGGGAGTGCAGCAGTACGTCGCGCTCGGTCTCGTCGAGCTGGTCGGCGGGCTTGCCGAAGAGGATCTGGGCTGCGTCGTCGAAGGGTCTCATGGCCGGGCTCCGGAAGCGGGAATCGGAGCCCTAGCCTAGCCTTATTCCGGCGAAAATCAGTAGCCTGCCGCCATCAGTTCCGCATGGGAGTCGAAGAAGCGTTCGAGGCCGTACTGCTTGCCGAACATGATGTCGTGCTGCAGGAAGCGGAAGTCGCGCACCAGCGGGTCGAGCGTCTTCTTGCGCGCCCAGTCGGGCGTGGCGTTGCCCTTGGCGTCGATCAGCATGTAGCGGTCGATGACGCGCAGCTTGTCGTGCACCGCGCCGAGGAAGCCGGTGTAGTAGGGGTGCTCGTAGCCCGCTTCCTTGAGGATGTAGTAGGAGAGGAATGCCGGGCTGATCGTGCCCACTTCCTTCTCCACGCCGGTCTTGTTCGACCAGATGACGAGCGGGGTCTCGTGCTCCTTCTTCATCTGCTCGGCCGAGCCCTTGCGCGAGGCGGTGATGCCCTGCATGTAGCCGGATGTCTTGTAGACCGTGTTGAGCGGCGGCAGGTGGTCGCCGAAGACGACGATGATCGTCTCGCGGTCGCGTTCCTTCGCCCAGTCCATCAGCATCTTGAGGCTCTGGTCGGCTTCCTTCACGCCCTGGGCATAGCTTGCCAGCATGCGGTTCTCGCGGGCGTCGAGCTTGCCGTCGATGGCGATGTCGGTCTTCTTGTAGCGGCCGTCGTCATAGGGGCCGTGGCCCTGCAGCGTGACGGCGAAGAAGAAGAACGGGTTTTCCTGCGCGTCCGCCTGGCGGATGATTTCCTTCGTCAGCGCCTCGTCCGAGGTGAAGTTGCCGCGCTTTGCCAGCGGCGGCATCTGGTCGACATCCTTGAAGGCCTCGAAGCCGAAGGCCTTGTAGACGCTGGTGCGGTTCCAGAACCAGCCGGAGAACGGATGGATGGCGCGTGCCGTGTAGCCTTCCGCGCGGAAGAACGTGGCGAGCGAGGGGATCGGCTTGCGCACATATTGCTGGTAGGGAATGCTGCCGGTCGGCAGGAAGGCGTTGGAGAAGCCCGTCAGCGCCTCGAATTCCACATTGGCCGTCAGGCCGCCGAATTCCGGCGAGAAGACGTTGCCGCTGGCGTTTTCGCGGATGACCGGCATCGGATCGGGCGAAAGCTTGACGTTCTCAAGGCGCGTCGGATCCCAGAGGGACTCGCTCATCACCACGATGACGTCCGGCTTGGAGCGGTGCGTCGTGCCGGCCGGCAGGGGCTTGGACGGAATCTTGTCGATGGCATCGGTCATGTAGCCGGCAGGCGCCTGCACGTTCGCCATCGGCAGGTTGATCGCGAAGGCCATGACGAAGCCGTTATGGCGGTAGTTCTCCGCCTGATCCCACATGATCGGGAAGACCTTCAGCCGGTCGCGCACCCAGGAGAAGTCGTTGTAGTCCATGATGGACACGAAGCCGGCAAGCAGCGGCAGCGTGACGGCAAGGCGCGTCAGGCGCTCCTTCCTGGTCAGCGGGCGGAAGCGGCGCCAGGCGAAGATCCAGAGTGCGATGAGGCCGGAGACCGCGGCGAGGACGGCCAGCGCAAGGCCCGCGGCGGTCCACGGGCGGTCCTGCACCAGCACGGGCATCAGCTCGAGGATCTGGCGGCCGAAAAGCAGGTCGGTCGGATAGAGCGGGTCGGTAAGGAACACTTGCTTCTGCTGCGAGATGACGCCCATCAGCACGACGAGCGGGGAGACCAGCAGCACGGCCTTGTGCTGGCGGCCGATCAGCGCGTCGATGGCGAGATAGAGCAGGAAGAACATGCCGGCGGTCGTCCAGCCGGGCTGCTGGAGATTGGTCAGATAGGCATAGGTCTGCCCGAGCGAGCCACGCGTGATGAGTTCGACGACGACGACAGTGGCAAGCGCCAGGAGAAACGAGACGGCCAGCGAGCGCAGAACCGCCAGCGCCTTGGCATGGCGCGCGAAAAAGCCTGCCTCTGCGGCGGAAATCTCGGTGGCTTCGATTGCCACGGCTGCGGAAGTGAACAGGGCCAAGGCCTTCTCCGAGTGTCATAAAACTTTCGTGTATCTGTCATACGGATGTCATCTTGAACAGAACATGAATGGCTTGCCGAACGTTTCCGGCGTGCTTTGGTTCCTTCTGTTGCATTGCGGCAATGGTCGCGAACCCCCTGAAAAACGACGGATTTTGCCGAAATCGAATGCAAACCGGCCGCCGTTCATTCCCAAAACGCCAGCCATGCTCTAAAGAGCGTATCGACCGTCCGTCGTTTCCTCCGGCATCGCGCGGGAAAGGCGGACACGAGCAGGAGACGGGTCCGCAGACATGACTTCCGAGACTGAAAAGACCACGCTGCGCATCGCTGTCGCGCAATTGAACCCGACGGTCGGCGACGTTGCCGGTAATCTCGCCAAGGCGCGTGCCGCCCGCGAGGATGCGGCCCGGCAGGGCGCCGATCTCCTGCTCCTGACGGAACTCTTCATCTCCGGCTATCCGCCGGAGGACCTCGTGCTGAAGCCAGCCTTCCTGAAGGCCTGCCGCCGGGCGATCGACGACCTTGCCGCCGATACGGCGAAGGGCGGTCCCGGCGTCGTCATCGGTTTTCCGCGCCAGGACGAGACCGGGCGATACAATGCCGTCGCCGTGCTCGACGCCGGCAAGGTGATCGCGGTACGCGACAAGGTGGACCTGCCGAACTACGGCGAGTTCGATGAGAAGCGCGTCTTCGACCAGGGCGCCATGCCCGGCCCGGTCAATTTCCGCGGCGTGCGGCTTGGCATTCCGATCTGCGAGGATATCTGGGGCGATCTCGGCGTCTGCGAGACGCTGGCCGAGAGCGGCGCGGAAATCCTGCTGTCGCCGAACGGCTCGCCCTATTATCGCGGCAAGGTGGACATGCGCCATCAGGTCGCCCTGAAACAGGTGATCGAGACCGGCCTGCCGCTTCTCTACGCCAACCAGCTCGGCGGGCAGGACGAACTCGTCTTCGACGGCGCGAGCTTCGCCTTCAACGCGGACAAGACGCTCGCCTTCCAGATGAGCCAGTTCGAGGAGACGATCGCGCTCACCACCTGGAAGAAGCACGGCGGGAGCTGGGTCTGCGACGGCGGGCCGATGTCGCGCATTCCCGAGCGGGAGGAGGCGGATTATCGCGCGTGCCTCCTTGGCTTCCGCGATTACGTCAACAAGAACGGCTTCAAGAATGTCGTGCTCGGCCTTTCCGGCGGCATCGACTCGGCGATCTGCGCGGCCATCGCCGTGGACGCGCTCGGCGAGGAGCGGGTGCGCTGCGTCATGCTGCCCTACCGCTACACATCGAAGGACTCGCTGAAGGACGCGGCCGATTGCGCGAAGGCGCTCGGCTGCCGTTACGACATCGTGCCGATCGAGGCGCCGGTAAGCGGCTTCCTCTCTTCGCTCTCCGAGCTTTTCGAGGGGACGGACGAGGGGATCACCGAGGAGAACCTCCAGAGCCGCGCCCGCGGCACGATCCTCATGGCGATCTCCAACAAGTTCGGCTCGATGGTCGTGACGACCGGCAACAAGTCGGAGATGTCGGTCGGCTACGCCACGCTCTACGGCGACATGAACGGCGGCTTCAATCCCATCAAGGACCTCTACAAGATGCAGGTCTACGGCCTGTCGCGCTGGCGTAACGGGCATGTGCCGCCGGGCGCGCTCGGCCCCTCGGGCGAGGTCATTCCGCACAACATCATCGACAAGGCTCCGTCCGCGGAACTGCGGCCCAACCAGACCGACCAGGATTCGCTGCCGCCTTATCCGGTGCTCGACGACATCCTCGAATGCCTCGTCGAGATGGAGATGAGCACGGAGGAGATCGTCGCGCGCGGCCACGACGCGGCGACCGTCCACCGCATCGAGCATCTGCTCTACATCGCCGAATACAAGCGCCGCCAGTCCGCGCCGGGCGTGAAGATCACCCGCAAGAATTTCGGCCGCGACCGCCGCTACCCGATCACCAACCGGTACCGTGACCGGGGGTAGTTTCGCATTAACCGTTGCAAGCAAAAGGCGGTGGTGTCGATTGCGACGGCGCCGCCTTTTGTTATCGTTTCCGCAAAATGGCGGAGGCGATGGCCATGACGGTGCAGCATGTAGCGGTTCTTATCGATGCGGAGAACGTGTCGGTCTCGGCAGCGGCAAGAATTATCGACGAGGCGGCCCGGCACGGCCTTGTGCGGGAGCGGCGGCTCTATGGCGACTTCGCGCGGCAACATCTTGCTTCCTGGCTTGACGCCGCGCCGCGCCATGCACTGACGCCGCGCCAAACGGCCGGGGGTACGACAGGCAAGAACGGTGCAGACATCGCGCTCGTCATCGATGCCGTCGAAATGCTTTGCCGGAACGAGGTGGACGTCTTCTGCATCGCCACCTGCGACGGAGACTTCACGCAACTGGCGATGCGTATCCGGCAGGAGGGAAAAACCGTTATCGGTCTCGGCAGCGCAGCGGCGTCGGCCCATTTCAGGCAGGCGTGCGATGCTTTCGTGGAGGTGGCGAAGGCCAGCAAGCCGGCAACTGTCTGCACCAGGGCCGCGCCGCCGGCAAGCAATGCATCTGCGCCGTGCAGGCTGGAGGCCGATCTCCTCCAGCGGGCCTTTGTCGCGGCGCCGCGGCTGGATGGCGGCGATTGGGTTGGCCTGCCGGACATGATGAAGGCCTTGAAGGAATGCGCGCCGGGCTTTGAGGTCAAGACCTACGGGCATAGCCAGCTTTGCAAGCTGCTCGCCTTTTCCGGCGCCGAACTGGCCGACAACAACAGGAAGGCGCGCGTCGGCAAGTGCGCGCTGAAGAAGGTTGTCGATAACGGGCAGCCTTCCGTTGCAGTCGTGGGTTAAGCTTTCGCTCACCAGCCTGTTTAAGCGAATTTTGCCGTCTGTCCGCTAGCCTTCCTCCAACAATCCGGAAAACCGGATGGCCGGACAGGGGAAACGATGGCAGGCAGGGCGGAAAAGGGGCGGGCGAGGCGACGGCGCGGTGTCGGGACGGCAATCCGGATGACGGCCGTCTTGATTGTCGTTCTGTTCGGCGCCGCCAACTATCTCGTCCTCGACCATGCCATCGACCGGTCCGACAGCTTCGTCATCGAGACCGAGCGCACGCTGGTCCGCAACGAGTTCAGCCACCAGATCGATCAGGTGGTGCAGTATCAGAGCCAGCTTTCCTTCTGGGACAAGACCTTCAGGGAACTGGCGAACGGCATGCCCGGCGAGGCTTTCGTGCATGACCAGATCCGCGACTGGATGTGGTCGGATTTCGGCTTCTCATGGATGATCTTCGCCACGCCGGATGGGGAAAAGGTTCTCGGCGTGCATCGCGGCGAGAAGGTCTCGGACCGCAAGGCACGCGAGAAGCTGCAATGGGTGAGCGATCTCACCCGCAAGGCCGAGCGGGCCTACCGCAATGCGCTTTCGCCCGATCGGGGCGGCTGGCAGGTTGCCCCCGCAAAGGAGGATCCCGACCTTCTGACGCCGGCGCTGCCGCAGATCCATGTCACCGGCATGCGGCTCATCGAGGGCACGATGAGCATCGTCGTCGTGCAGGCGGTCGTTCCGAAGACGCTCTATATCCCGGCAGGGCGTCTGCAGCCCACCCTGCTCGTCACGGTCAAGCCGATCTCGCAGAAGATGCTGGCCGATGCAGAACGGCGGCTCGGCGTGCATGGCCTTGCCTTCGTTCCCATCGTCAGCGTGGAGCCCGGGTTGGCGATGACGTCTGTCGGTGCCGATGCCTATAATCCCATGGTCGCCTCGTGGCGCCCGAACATGCCGGGCTCCTTCGTCTGGCACTCGGCGTTGCCGCAGATCGCGCTGTTCGTGCTGGTCTTTGCCGGCGTGATGCTCTTCGGTGCGGCCCGCTTTGCCGCTCTCGTCCGGGCGCTGCAGCGCAGCGAGGAGAAGAATGCCTTTCTCGCCCGGCACGATCCGCTGACAGGGCTGAGGAACCGCAGCGGCTTCGACGAGGACCTGCTTCACGCCGAGGGCGCGGGCAAGGGCTTTTCCATCCTCTCCATCGACCTCGACCGGTTCAAGGCGGTCAACGACCGGCATGGCCATGTGGCGGGCGATATCGTGCTGCAGGCCGTCGCCCGTCGCTTTTCCGACCGGGTCGGCGGGCAGGGCTGCGTGGCGCGTCTCGGCGGCGACGAATTCTGCGTGCTGCTGGCCGGCGAGCATGACCGCGAAAGCCTTCTGGCGCTGGCCGGCAACCTCGTGCTCGATACGCAGCTGCCCATCGCCTATGGCGCCCATCTACTGCTGATCGGCGGCAGTGCCGGCATCGCGCAGTTCCCGGTCCATGGCGGAACCGTTCACGATGTCATGGTGAAGGCCGACGCCGCGCTCTATGCGGCCAAGAACGCCGGCCGTAACCGTGCCGTCCATGCCGGCGACATCGAGAACGTCGCGAGCACGCATGCCGCCTAGCGGATAAGGTCGGCCGGAATATTGAAGGGCGTCACCACTTCGACGGCCGAGAGCCGCGCCGGGCCGCCGGCCTGCCGCGGGCGTTTTCGGGCAAGCACCGCCTCGAAGACCCGCCGCGCATCCGTGCGCAGGTCGTGGTGCAGCACGAAGGAAAGCTTTCCCGCGCGCAGGAGATCGAGATTTTCGGCATCGAGATCATGCGCGACATAGATCCGGCAGAGTCTTGCCGCCGCCTCGAAGGCCGAGAGCACGGCGCGGTTTCCGCCGCCGATGGAATAGACGCCGGCAATGTCCGGATGACTTGCGAGGGCCGCAGCGACGAGGGCGCCGGTCGCCGTATCGCGGCCGAAGCCCTCGCTGACTTCGACGATGCCGAGTTCGGGATAGCGCTCGCGCATCAGCCGGCGAAAGCCGATCTCGCGCTCCTCCTCGCCGCGGAAGCGGTTGGAGCTGAGCGTGACGAGGATATGGAGCCTTTCGCCCTTCAGCCGCTCGCCGATGAGATAGGCCGCCGTTTCGCCGGCGGCGCGGTTGTCCGCGCCGGCATAGGCGGTGCGCGGCGTGTTGGGCAGGTCCGTCACCAGCGTGACGACGGGGATTCCCGCCGCTTCCAGCCGGGCGACCGCGCCGGCCACTTCCGGCACGTCCGCCGCCTTGAGTGCGACGCCGTCGGTGCCGCGCAGGCGGATGCGGTCGAGCATCTGCGCCATGTCCGCCGGGCGGATGAGCTCGGCGAAATGGAAGCGCGCGCGGAAAACGGCGGCGGCGAATGTCGCCGCCTCGCTTTCGAAGGCGCGGCGCACAGCGCTGGTGAAGCGATCCGGCGCCTCCATGACCACGTCGATGCCATGCAGGCGGGCGGGACTGTCCTGCGCCGCCGCCTGGCGTTCCAGCTCGATGATGGCCGCATGTACGCGCGCCGCCGTCTGCCGGCGCACGCCCGGGCGGCCGTTCAGCACGCGGTCGACGGTCGCCGTGCTGAGGCCGGCCTGGAAGGCGATGTCCTTGACGAGGAAGGGATGGGTCATGGTGTTCCTGATGGATTTTTGATGGTTTCCCGATCTATCGCGGATCGGGGCAGGCCGTATAGTTCCCGTTCGATATCGCATGCCGCCGGATATCCGATTTTCGAAGGAAAGCCTTCCGAAACAGATGGATGACCGTCACGGCTGAGAAAAAGAGTCAATGGGAAACGGCCTCGTGACGAGGCCCGGATGGAGGAATGCAATGAGCGATGGTGCACGACTCGACGGCAGGATCGCCGTCGTTACCGGGGGGACGCAGGGGCTCGGCGCGACGATCGCCCGGCTTTTCGCCGAGCGCGGCGCGGCCGGCCTCGTCATCTGCGGCCGCAACGCGGCCAAGGGCGAGGCGAAGGCGCGGGAGATTTCGGACGCGACGGGCGTGAAGACCGTCTATGTGCAGGCGGATCTCGAAAAGGTCGACGATGCAAGGGCGGTGATCGCCGCCGCGGACAAGGCTTTCGGGCGCATCGACGCGCTGGTCAATGCCGCCGCCCTCACGGATCGCGGCACGATCCTTGATACAAGCCCGGAACTCTTCGACAGGATGTTCGCCGTCAATGTGCGCGCGCCGTTCTTCCTGATGCAGGAGGCGATCAAGGTGATGCGGCGCGAGAAGATCGAGGGCACGATCGTCAATATCGGTTCCATGTCCGCCAAGGCGGGCCAGCCCTTCATCTCGGCCTATTGCGCCTCCAAGGGCGCGCTGGAGACGCTGACGAAGAACACGGCCTATGCCGTGCTGCGCAACCGCATCCGCGTCAACGGCCTCAATATCGGCTGGATGGCCTCGGAGGGCGAGGACCGCATCCAGCGTGAATATCACGGTGCGGCGGAGGACTGGCTGGCGAAGGCGGCGGCGGCCCAGCCGTTCGGCCGGCTCGTCGATCCGGCGGAGGTGGCGCGGGCCTGTGCCTATCTCTCCTCGGCGGAATCCGGCCTGATGACGGGTTCGGTCATCTGCTTCGACCAGTCGATCTGGGGCGCCTATGACGGCTCGCCCCATCCCGAAGCGCCGCTCTGAGCGGCCGGCCGCGCCGGCGTCAGTTGACGTCGGCGTCGGCCGGGCGGCCGAGGTCGATGGCGGTGGAGTTCTCCGGCAGGAAGACCGGGCCGACGGTGCGCACCTTGCTTTTGGCGGGATCGTAGTCGCGTTCCTCGACGGCGACCGGTGGCTTTTCGGCGACCGTTTCCTTTTTCGACAGGGTGCGGATGGTGGTGACGGAGCCGTTCTCGCCGCCGCCCGCTTCGCCGGTGCCGGCGGTCGTGCCGTTGCCTTCGACCGCCTTCTCGCGCCTGATCATCTCCTGATAATAGGCCGAGAGATTGCAGCCGCAATCGCCGGGTCTGGAGAGATCGCGCGTGCGGTAGGCGAAGGCATTCTGCAATTCGTAATAGGGGCGCCCGGTGACCGTCGAGGTCATCTGCTCGGTTTCCTGGCCGCTCGACATCGACTGGTAGAAGAGTTCCGTCGGCGTCTGCGGGCACATCATCTCGCAGACCTTCTGGTCGCGGCGGAAGTCGAGGGGCGTCGCGCCCGAGGAGATCGGGAAGAAGCCGCCATCGCAGGTGCGCACGCAGACGGTGCGCAGGTTGCCATGGCCTGAGCTGCCGCCGAGCGAGCGCAGCTCCAGCCGCTCGCTGCCCTCCGGTGCCGTGCCGAGCGGCAGGGTGCGGGTGTCGTCGAGCGTGCGCAGGGGCTCGGTCGCGGCGACCGGCATGATTTCCGGCTCGTCGTTGCAGCCATTGGCCTCCAGGGCCGCAAGCAGGCGGTTCCGCTTGCCTGAAGATGACACGCCGCCGGCAAACTCCCGCCGCTTGCCGTCGAGCACCTGGATATTCTGCTCCATGCGGCCGATGACGGAGGCGAGCGTCGCGCAGGCATCGGCATTCGGTCCGCCGATCACGATGATGCTGCCGCTGGAGCAGCGCAGGCGCCGTTGGTCGCTCTTCGCCTTGCGCAGCTGGATGTTCTGGCGGGCAATGGCGCTGGCATATTTACGGGCGCTCGCCGTGTCGACGACGACCTTCGGCAGGTTCGCAAGCTCGGCCCGGATGCCCTCGCACACGCCCGCCGCCGCCGTGCCGCCGGAAAGGATGAGCGGCAGGCCGGCGACAGCGGCGAAAAGAAGACGGGCGCGTGCCTTCACGTCGATCGATCCCTGAATGCTTGAATTCCTTGGGCCTGAAGGCCGTTTTCGAGGCTTCATCATAGGCCGCGCGGAGGGGATCGCAACGTTCTCCCGCATTTGTGATTAACGGGCCTGCCTTGCAACCGCCGCCGCCGGGCCCTAGATATCGGGCATCGTCAATGCCGACCGGATGGTGCGCCATGGAATTCGACCCGACCGCAAACCGACTTCGTTTTGTCCTCGGGGAACTCCGTATCCATGCCGCATTCCATCACACTTTCGAAAATTACCTGGTCGACGCCTGACGGGCACACGCTTCTTTCCGATCTCGATCTGACCTTCGGCTCCGAGCGCGCCGGCCTTGTCGGCCGCAACGGCGTCGGCAAGACGACGCTGCTGAAGCTCGTCACCGGCGATCTTGCGCCGCAATCCGGCTCCGTCACGGTCGTCGGCACGCTCGGCCTCCTGCGCCAGAGCGTGCAGATCGCTCCGGATGAGACGGTTGCCGATCTCTTCGGCATTGCCGAAGCGCTCGACCTTCTCGCGCGCGCCGAGCACGGCGAGGCGAGCGCCGAGGCGCTTGCCGGGGCCGACTGGACGCTGGAGGCCCGCCTTGCCGCCGCGCTCGCCCGCGTCGGACTGGATGCGGAGGCGGGAACGCCGCTGGCCGCGCTTTCCGGCGGGCAGGGGACGCGGGCGGCGCTTGCCGCCCTCATCTTCCGCGAGCCGGATTTCCTGCTGCTCGACGAGCCGACCAACAATCTCGACCGCGACGGGCGGCGGGCGGTCATCGACATGCTCGCCGGCTGGCGGGCGGGCGCCATCGTCGTCAGCCACGACCGCGAACTTCTCGACACGATGGACGCCATCGTCGAGCTGACGAGCCTCGGCGCGACGCGCTACGGCGGCAACTGGAGCGCCTATCGCGCGCGAAAGGCGCTGGAGCTCGCGGCCGCGCATCGCGATCTTGCTGACGCGGAAAAGCATGCGGCCGATATCGCGCGCACAGCGCAGGCCGTCGCCGAGCGCAAGGCACGCAAGGACAGCGCCGGGCGCCGCAAGAAGGCGCGAGGCGACATTCCGCGCATCATGCTGGGCGCGATGAAGGAGCGGAGCGAATTGACGAGCGGCGCGAATGCGCGGCTTGCCGAAAGCCGGCAGGCCCAGGCGGCCGAGGCAGTGACGATGGCGCGCGAGCGCATCGAGGTTCTCCAGCCGCTCACCGTCTCCGTGCCGCCGACGCATCTTCCCGCAAGCCGGACGGTGCTGCGCATGGAGGGTGTGACGGCTGGCTACCTGCCGGAACGCCCGGTGATCCGCGACCTTTCCTTCGCGATGACCGGGCCGGAGCGGGTCGCGGTGACGGGGCCGAACGGCTCCGGCAAGACGACGTTCCTCGCACTCGTCACCGGACAGCTGCAGCCTTGGCAGGGGAGCGTGCGCCTCTTCACCGATGCCGCGATGCTGGACCAGCGCGTCAGCCTGCTCGACCCGGCGCTGTCGATCCGCGACAATTTCCGGCGCATCAATCCCGAGGCCGACGAGAATGCCTGCCGCGCGGCGCTGGCGCGCTTCATGTTCCGGGCGGATGCGGCCTTGCAGATTGCCGGAAGCCTCAGCGGTGGGCAGATGCTCCGCGCCGGCCTTGCCGCCGTACTCGGCGGGGCCAGGCCGCCGGCGCTCCTCATCCTGGATGAGCCGACGAACCATCTGGACATCGATTCCATCGAGGCGGTGGAGGCGGGTTTGCGATCCTATGACGGCGCGCTGCTGGTGGTCAGCCACGACGAGCCGTTCCTGCAAGCTATCGATATCACGCGCCGGCTGGAGCTCTGAACGAAAACGGCCGCCGGAAGGCGGCCGTTTCATAAGGCGGATGGTGCGGCTCAGGCCGGGTTGGAGGCTTCCACCACGGCGAGCGCGGCCATGTTGACGACGCCGCGCGAGGTGACGGACGGCGAGAGGATGTGGGCGGGCATGGCCGCGCCAAGCAGGATCGGGCCGACATGCAGGCTGTCCGTCATCGTCTTCACCACGCCGAGCGTGATGTTGGCGGCGTCGAGGTTCGGGAAGACCAGGAGGTTGGCCTCGCCGGTGAGCGTCGAATCCGGCATGACGCGCTGGCGCAGCACCTCGGAGATCGCCGAATCGCCGTGCATTTCGCCGTCGGCTTCCAGCGTCGGGTCCACCTCGCGGACGATCTCCATCGCCTTGCGCATCTTGAAACTGCTATTCGAATCCCGCGAACCGAAATTGGAATGCGAGACGAGGGCGGCGCGCGGCGTGATGCCGAAGCGGCGGATTTCCTGCGCGGCCATGACGGTCATCTGCGCGACCTCCTCGGCCGTCGGGTCCATCGTCACATAGGTGTCGGTGAAGAAGGTGGCGCCGCGCTGCGAGATGAGCAGGCTGAGCGCGGAGAAGTCGAGCACGCCTTCCTTCTTGCCGATGATCTGGCTGACGTCGCGCAGGTGCTTGGCGTAGCGGCCTTCGACGCCGCAGATCAGCGCATCGGCCTCGCCGCGCTTGACGGCGAGCGCGCCGATGACCGTCTGGTTGGTGCGAACGATGGTGCGGGCGGCCTCCGGGATCACGCCGCGGCGGCCGACGATGCGGAAATAGTCGTCGACATAGTCACGATAGCGCGGATCGTCTTCCGGGTTCACCACGGCGAAATCGGTGTTCGGGCGGATGCGCAGGCCGTAGCGGTTGAGGCGCGCCTCGATGATCTGCGGACGGCCGATGAGGATCGGCTTGGCGATCTCCTCTTCCAGCAGCACCTGCGCGGCGCGCAGCACGCGCTCGTCCTCGCCCTCGGCGAAGATCACGCGCTTCTTCTCGGCCTTCCTCGCGGCGGCGAAGATAGGCTTCATGATGAAGCCCGAGCGCCAGACGAAGCGGTTGAGCTGGTCGAGATAGGCGTCGAAATCGGTGATCGGCCGCGAGGCGACGCCGGTTTCGGCCGCGGCGCGCGCGACGGCCGGCGCGATGCGCAGGATGAGGCGCTGGTCGAAGGGCGAGGGGATCAGGTAGTTCGGGCCGAAGCTCGGCGTATCGCCGGAATAGGCGCGGGCGGCGACATCGGATACTTCCTCGCGGGCGAGGGCGGCGATGGCACGCACGGCCGCCATCTTCATCTCCTCGTTGATCGTGCGCGCGCCGCAATCGAGCGCGCCGCGGAAGATGTAGGGGAAGCAGAGGACGTTGTTGACCTGGTTGGGGAAGTCGGAGCGGCCGGTGCAGATCATCGCGTCGGGACGGGCGGCGCGCGCCTCCTCAGGCATGATCTCCGGCTTCGGGTTGGCGAGCGCCATGATCAGCGGCTTTTCCGCCATGCGCACGAGAAGCTCCGGCTTCAGCACGCCGGCGGCCGAAAGGCCGAGGAAGACGTCGGCGCCGTCGATGGTCTCGGAAAGCTGGCGCTTGTCCGTCTCCTGCGCATAGACGGCCTTCCACTGGTCCATCAGCTCTTCGCGGCCCTTGTAGACGACGCCCTCGATGTCGTGGACCCAGATGTTCTCGACTTTTGCGCCGAGGGCGACAAGCTGGTTGAGGCAGGCAAGAGCGGCAGCGCCAGCGCCGGAAGCGACGATCTTGGCGTCGGGCAGCGACTTGCCGGCAAGCTCCAGTCCGTTCAGGACGGCGGCCGCGACGATGATCGCCGTGCCGTGCTGGTCGTCGTGGAAGACGGGGATGTCCATCTTCTCGCGGAGCTGGCGCTCCACCTCGAAGCATTCCGGCGCCTTGATGTCTTCCAGGTTGATGCCGCCGAAGGTCGGCTCCAGCGCGGAGACGACATCGACCATCTCCCCGACGGTCGGCGCGTCGATCTCGATGTCGAAGACGTCGATGCCGGCGAATTTCTTGAAGAGGACGGCCTTGCCCTCCATCACCGGCTTGGAGGCGAGGGGACCGATATTGCCGAGGCCGAGCACGGCCGTGCCGTTGGAGACGACCGCGACGAGGTTGGCGCGGGCGGTGTAGTCGGCGGCGGTGTTTGGATCGTCACGGATGGCAAGACAGGGCGCGGCGACGCCCGGCGAATAGGCGAGCGCGAGGTCGCGCTGGTTGCCGAGCGGCTTGGTCGGGTTGATCTCCAGCTTGCCGGGGCGCGGATGACGGTGGAAGAAGAGGGCCTGCTGGTCGATGTCGCCGCTTGCGGGGCCGTCCTGCGTCCTCGATTTATCAGCCGTGCTCATGATGCGTCCTGCCATATGCTGTTTTCGTCGCGGTTTCTCGGGGGCGAAGCCGCCGCAACGGTAAGTTTCCGGAGTCTTCCATAAAGCCGCAATCGCCGGCCTGTGCAATGCCTATTTGCTGCCGGAAAAGGCATAGGTGTGTCATCAATCTGAAACAGGAGTCTGGTTTTCAACGGGAGGAAAGCCGCCCGTCCGAAGAGGATCGCGGCGGCCGGCCACCCGGAGACAGACGCATGACAGCGACCCCCGTCGACCCCAATGTCCGCCACTTCCGCACGCTGTTCATCTCGGACGTGCATCTCGGATCTAAGGCCGCCAAGGCGGACTTCCTGATCGACTTCCTGCGGCATCACGAAGCGGAGACCATCGTGCTCGTCGGCGACATCGTCGACGGCTGGCGCCTCAAGCGCAACTGGTACTGGCCGCAGGCCTTCAACGACGTGACGCAGAAGCTCCTGCGCAAGGCCCGCAAGGGTACGCGCATCGTCTACATTCCCGGTAACCACGACGAATTCCTGCGTGACTTCCCCGGCACGCATTTCGGCGGCGTCGAGGTGGCCGAGCGTATCATCCATGAGGCCGCCGACGGCCGGCGCTACCTCGTGCTGCACGGCGACGAGTTCGACGTGGTGGTGCGCCACGCCCGTGTCGTCGCCTATCTCGGCGACTGGGCCTATGACGCGGCCATCGCGATCAACGTCGTCTTCGCCGCCATCCGCCGCCGGCTGGGGCTGCCCTACTGGTCCTTCTCCTCCTGGGCCAAGCAGCAGGTGAAGACGGCCGTGAACTTCATCGGCGAATTCCAGAGGGTCGTCGTCGAGGAGGCGCGCCGCAACGATGCGGACGGCGTCATCTGCGGCCATATCCACCATGCCGTGATCACCGAGATCGACGGCATCCGCTACATCAACAGCGGCGACTGGGTGGAAAGCTGCACGGCCATCGCCGAGCATCACGACGGCCGGATGGAACTGATCACTTGGCAGCAGATGGCCGCCGCGCCCGTCGAGGCCCTGCCGGTCTCACGCCAGATGCCCGCCATCGAGGTGCGGGAGCAGGTTGGCGTGGAGGCTGCGTAGTATAGAGCAGGCGACAGCGCACGGAGCTTGCCCCTCACCCTAACCCTCTCCCCGCAGACGGGGAGAGGGGACTTGCCTCACGTATCGTTGGAGAGTTGGGGAAAACGGCACGGCATATCCCCTTCGCCCCGCAGCCAAGGAGAAGGTGGCCGGCAGGCCGGATGAGGGGCGCGGCGTCCGCCGTGAGAGCCGCTCTCGCGGGGAGGCACCGCACCGCAGAATTATC